>NZ_JBWKZT010000013.1:0-188529 GCF_059424735.1 Ensifer sp. GW101-20A05
CGTATTACTACCCGCCGCAATGCGGCTACTATCCGTACCCGCCTTGCTACTAACCTGGCAGGTTGTTGTAGTCAGCATGAACACAGCCGCCACGAACAAAAAATGGAAAGCTCGGCTGATTGGGTTCTCTCAGTTGCTTTTCTGCCCGATGCTTTGGTCACGCTGCCGGGTGCAGCGAGACCTTTGTTCCAGAACGATACGGAGCGTTCGATTGACGGGGTTTGTTCTCTCAGCGGCATTTATTCGCGCAGCCCTATTGTTTGGCGCCTTGCTTGCGTTCGCCGCACAGACCGTTGCGGCCGAGACGGTTCCGCCTGCCGCCGATCCGCTGATCGCGATTCATGACGGGTTCGTGGCCGAGACGACATGTTCGTCCTGCCACGCCGATGAGGCGGCCGCATTCGCCACGTCGCATCACGCCAAGGCGATGGCCCTTGCCGACGACAAAACCGTGCGTGCCGATTTCAACAACACCCGGTTCGAGCGCGATGGCATTGCGGCAGAGTTCTTCCGCCGCGACGGTCGCTTCTTCGTCCGCACGGAAGGACCGGACGGCCGGCAAGCGGACTTCGAGGTTAAATACACTTTTGCCTACGAACCCTTGCAGCAATATCTGATCGATCTCGGTCACGGGCGATTGCAGGCTTTCGACGTCGCCTGGGACACAGACAAGCAGGCGTGGTTCTGGCTCGGCGAAAGCAAACCGGCACGGCCAGCATCCACCTATCATTGGACAGGGCCTTTCTATCGCTGGAACCGCACCTGCATCGACTGCCATTCCACCAACCCTCAGGTCAATTTTCGGCCGGAGACGAACGAATACAAGTCGTCCTACGTCGCGACCAGCATCGGCTGCCAGTCCTGTCACGGCGGCGGTGCGAAGCATGTCGAGTGGGCCAAGGCCAAATCCAAAGATGCCCCGACGGCGGCTCCCGGTCTGGGCCTGTCGAAGGTCGATGCAGGCACCTGTTTTGCCTGTCACGCGCGGCGGACCAAGCTTGTCGATGGCTATCGACCCGGAAACGCCTTCCTCGACCATTTTTCGCCGGCACTGCTCCGCCGGGACCTCTATTTTCCGGACGGACAGATTCTCGACGAGGTGTTCGAGTACGGCTCCTTCCAGCAGAGCAAGATGGCGAGAGCGGGCGTCACCTGCTTTGATTGCCACAAGCCACATGAAGGTACGGTCAAGGCCGTCGGCAACGCCCTATGCACGCAATGCCACACTGAAACGGCACCGGAGCGTTTTGAAAAATACGATCCCAGCGGAGTGTTCGACACAACGGCACATACCCATCACCCGACGGGGTCGCCCGGCGCGCAATGCGCCAACTGTCACATGCCCCAGCGCAGCTACATGAAGGCGGATCCGCGACGCGACCACTCCTTCGTGATCCCGCGCCCAGACCTTTCCGAAGCCTACGGCGTCCCGAATGCCTGCACCTCGTGTCATGAAGGCAGGACAAACGCATGGTCAGCGGAGACCATGGACAAATGGTACGGCAAGCACTGGCGCAATCGCCCGACGATAGCGCACGCCTTCGCGGCAGCGGCGCAGGACGATCGTGCAGCGATCGATGATCTGCGCAGGTTTTTGGCCGACCGCGAACAACCAGGCATCATCAGGGGCAGTGCGATTGCCGAAATGACGAGGCTCGACGGAGTAGCCACGGCCGCAGACGTCGAAGTTGCAGCGAAAGACTCCGATCCGCTCGTCCGACTGGGGGCAGCAGAAGCGGCTGCCAGCTTGCCGCCTGAACTTCGATTGGCCGCGATCGGCGTTCTTCTTGGCGACGAAGCCCGAGCAGTCCGGGTGGCCGCAGCCAGGGCTCTTGGCAGCACCCCGTCACTGGACCTTCTCGGCGGTCAACGCCGGGCCTTCGATACGGCCGTCGACGATTTGCGCGCCTATGTCCAGGCCAACGCGGACGTCGCCGAGGTACAGAACAACCATGGGACCTTCCTGTTCGAACAGGGGCGCACGGACGACGCGGAAAAGGCGTTCCGCCAGGCGATTATTCTCGATCCGACGCTTTCGGGTGCGCGCATCAATCTCGCCGAGCTCTATCGTGCCAGCGGTGACAATGAGAAATCCGAACAGGCCTACGCCGAGGCGGTCGCCGCCAACCCGGATCGGCCCGAGCTCCGCTACGGGCATGGTTTGTCGCTTGTTCGTCAAAAGGCGATGCCGGACGCGATCCGGGAACTGGAGGCTGCCGTGCGCCTGGCCCCTGCCAACTCCCGATACAGGACGACGGCAGCAATCGCGCTGGATGCGGTGGGCCGCACGGATGACGCTTTCGAACTATTCGATCCGACCGTTCCGGGGGGTGCGACTGACGCCAATCTGCTCGGCACTGCCATTCAGCTTGGACTCAAACTCGGCCGCCATGCCGAGACGCTTGAGTTTGCGGAGGCGCTCGCCCGACTCCAGCCAAATGACCCACGGACCGCAGAACTCGTCAGGCAATTACAGGATGCAGTTCAACATGGCAGGTAAGCGCGCCTGTCGGACGAAGTGACCTATCCAGCAGTCAGAATTTTTGTGGGATCAATATCACCGGACCCAACGGGCTCACGTCGGCAGGCCAAAAATTGTGGTCGGGGAGCGACCGCAGTTTTCCCATCATCTCCATTACGAGGTACGGAGAACCGGGAGAATTGGGATATTTGGGGTTGCCCACAATCCGGATGAAGCCATTTTCGGTCATTGGGCAGGTCGCCTCGGCGAGCTGGCCAATCGCTGCGAACCATTCGTGCGCATCGTCATGGGTTACATGGCTTGGATCAAACAAAGCAATCGAAATATTGTTGTAAAACAATAATATAACGGCAATTCATCACACAAGACATTAATGACTTCGAGCGTTATTGGCGGCGCATCCAGCCGAGGTGACAGGAGAGGAACGCCATTGCGCTCGCCGCCACTGCGCGGCCGGCGCAGAGGCGTGGCTGCAACCTAAGCGCTCTATCTCGGCTGGGTTGACGGTAAGCGTTCAACGCTGAAAAACGTTTCTCCGTTCGACGAAAGCGGTTTTCAGACCAACCAGCAACGAAAATTGTGAGCCACTACGTGATGGGGAGGTCGGAAATCAGGCGCGCTGACACCTTCCGAGCAGAAGTCCGCCGTGCCGTGCCAGGAAGTTCAACGACGGACATAATCCCTGAGGAAACGGAGCCAGGCGTGGATTTTCTGCGGGACCATCTGCATGGGCAGGTGCATCGCGTAAATCTGGTGATCGGGGAAGCGATAGGACGGCAGGGCGTCGGCCAACTTGCCCTCGGCGAGTTCTGGCGCCACGAACCAGTCAGGCAGAAGTGCTACAAGCTCGATGATGAGCTCAAGGGCCGCGTTCAACACTTGGCCGAAATCCGCCGCCGGTCTTCTCACTGGATCATGCGTGAAGCGATTGCACAATACGTGGAGCGAGAAGAGAAGCGAGAGGCATTGCGACACGCCACGCTCAGAGCGTGGGAGGAGTATCAAGCGACCGGCCTACATGCCACTGAGGACGAGGTCGAAAAATGGCTATCCACGTGGGGAACGGACGACGAGAGCGCTGCACCTGAATGCCACAAATAGTCTTCTCGCCAGCAGCTGTTCGTGATCTTGAACGCCTTCGCAAATTCTTGCAGGCCAAAAGCCCATTGGCAGCCAAGCGAGCAGGTGAAGCCATTCTGAAGGGTGTGCAAGCCCTTGGCGCACATCCTAAAATGCGGCGCCTCATTGATGATCTGCCTGACCAATATCGAGAGTGGCTCATTGATTTTGGAGATAGCGGATACATCACGCGCTACCGTATTGATGGGGACATTTTGACAATCCTCGCCGTGCGCCATCAGAAAGAAGCTGGCTTCTGAGAGTGCCGGCGGTGTCGTCTTTGAGCGATTGCTCGTCCTATGTGACTGTTCTCAATGCTGGACTGAAACGGGCTTCGCCGGTTTAGGCGGAAGTTTCACATATTGAATGGGCCGATCACCAGCGGATGCACACGGGCTATACTGCATCCTTCCGCAAACCAAAGGTCAGCGATGGCTGGAACCTCAAGCGTTGAGCCAGGCAAGGCGCTCGACGAATACAGCTTTGGGGGCATGCGGCGGCCCGATAGAATTGCTGCTCCTACGCGAACGCCGCTCGCTTATGCTATATATTCCTAATCCATCATACATGCGAGCGGTGGGGGTGGCGGATGCTCGAAAGTCGGGTCAACAACCCACGACAACCGACGAAACCTTCGGGACGCAAGGGACGCCTCTCCGAATATGGAGGTGAGCGGCGGATCGTCACCGCCATCTGCTATGATCTCGTCGGGTCGACGAGACTTCTCCACCTGCTCGACATAGAAGACTATCAGGAACTGATCGTTGCGTTTCAGAATGCAGCGAAACACGCGATAATCTCTCATTCCGGCGTCATGCAGCTTGAGGCTGGAGATGGCGGCGTGGCGCTCTTTCCGATCGAGTTGGGTGCGAAGGATGCGGCTTCGCTCGCCATTCGCGCGGGTCTCGCGATCGTCGAGGGCTGCGCGGGCGTTGCCCGAGAAGCCGGGCGCGACGACTTGCACGTTCGAGTCGGGATCGCGACATCCGTTGCGCTCATTCAAGAGACGCAGGAGGAGAAGGGGGAACCGGTTACGGGTGCTGCACTGGCCATAGCCACCCGTCTGGAAGAGATTGCCGACCCAGACAGCGTTTTCGTTTCGGAGGACACGCGCGACCTGGCCGGTAGGTCGCATGCTTTCGTGTTCGAAGGCGCCAGGACGCTCAAGGGCTTCACTGTGCCCGAGAAGGTATGGCGCGCACTCGGTCACAAGATTGATGTCGACAGGTTCTACGCTTTCGGGAGCCTTGGCGGCCCCTTCATTGGCCGCGAAAGCGAGTTGAACACGATCGCCGCCTGTTGGGAAAAGGTCACCGCGCAAGGTGGCGAAATCCTCCTGCTCGAAGGAGATGCAGGCATCGGAAAATCGCGGCTTCTGCGGGAAGTCCGCAAGATGACGCGCGACCGGCGATCAGGGCTGTACTTCTTTCAGTGCCTGCCAGGCGGGCATCGC
The DNA here is from genome assembly GCF_059424735.1 of Ensifer sp. GW101-20A05. Taxonomy (NCBI): domain Bacteria; kingdom Pseudomonadati; phylum Pseudomonadota; class Alphaproteobacteria; order Hyphomicrobiales; family Rhizobiaceae; genus Ensifer; species Ensifer sp. GW101-20A05. The sequence continues at coordinate 5,055 of NZ_JBWKZT010000013.1, forward strand.
TCGACGCTGCATCCCCTGTTGAACAGTCTTATGGGCGCAACGTCGGGACAAGACGATCAACTGGGCCTGTCCGCCTCCGCTGTAGCACACCCCTTTGAACGAAACGGCATTCGCGACGCAGAAACGATTGAAACATTCGCGTATTTGCTGGGTGCGCTGGGACGAAATCAACGGCTCGCCGACAACGACCCAAAAGCCATCCGGGAAAAGGCTCATCGCGCCGTGTTTCGCGCACTCGCGGCGTTGTGCGCGAACGGCCCGATCGTCCTGGCTGTCGAAGACATCCACTGGATCGATCCAACCTCCCGGGATTTGCTGGCGGAGGCCGCTCGGGTTGCACACCAACTTCCGATTTTCCTCGTCGCGACCTCACGTCTCGGGTTTGCGTCGGATTGGCTGGACGCGGCCAACCCCACGCGGCTGACGCTGCTCCCGCTTGATCGTGACGAAACACGACGGGCGATAGAGGCAAGATGGCCGGAGCAGAGGCAGGGCATGCTTCCTGAGCTCTATGACGTTATCGAGAGGATATCCGGCGGCGTCCCACTCTTCATCGAGCAGATCTGCCAATGGGTCTCGGAGAACGTTGCTGCAGACACTATGAGCCTGTCGGAAAACGTCAAACCCAGCCATGTGTCGGCATTCGAGGAAATACTGGACGCACGCCTCAACCACCTGGGCACGGCCAGAGACGTGGCGCGAGCGGGAGCAGTTGCGGGCAGCCGGTTCACGCTATCGTTGCTTCGCGAACTGCTGCCAGGGCTGGGCAAAAAGTCTTTGGTCAAGGCCGCCGATACCCTGAGTGATTCAGGGTTCCTGATGCGGATCAGGACGCGAGGGCATATCGCCTACGGCTTCCGGCACGTTTTGATTCAGGAAACGATCTACAATGGGCTCTTGCGCAGGCAGCGGCAGGCATTGCATCGGCGGCTGTTCATTGCTGTCAGTCAAAACCGCCAAATGGCCGCTTGGATGGACACCGGAACGCTCGCCGAACATGCGGAACGAGCGGGCTTCATCGAAAACGCAATCGAATTGTACACTGCGGCAGGGAAGGAAAGCTCGAGCCGATCGGCGATGGTAGAGGCGCGCAACTACCTGGAGCACGCCGTGGAGATTTGCGACCGGTTCGGCGCGGGACATGCGATCGAAACACTGCAGCTATCCGCGCTGATTTCGCTCGGCCCAGTTTTGACCGGTCTTGTCGGACTGAACTCACCTCCGGCTCGCAAGTTATATGAGGATGGCGTAGCCATCGCCCGCCGGCAACCGATGGAAGAGCAATCCAGATGGTTTCCGATCTATTGGGGGTGGTGGCTCACGGGAACAGACTTTCGCGTTATGCGCGAACGCGCTCTGCAAGTGCGGGCCATGCAGGCTGGGACGGAAGATCCGGAGATCAAGCTCCAGGTTAACCATTGCATCTGGGCCATTGCTTTTAACCTTGGCCACCATCGAGAGGCCCAGGATGCGATTAAGGCCGGACTGGCGCTTTATGACGAGCAATCGGCGAAAACCAACCGAACGTTATTTGGCGGCCATGACGCCAAGGTGTGCGGTCTAGGGCAACTGGCCCTTTCGCTGTGGCTGACAGGACAATCGAAAGCATCGGATTCGGCTCTTTCGAAGATGGTCGCGTTCGTTGACCGGATATCACACGCGCCCAGCAAGGCGCATTCGCTTGATACGGAAGCGGTGTCTGCGTTCTATCGGGACGACTATGGGCGTCTCACCGAAATTTCCAAGAGAATGGCAGACTTCGCGAGATCGCATGAAATGCAGTCGCTGTCCGGCCTGTCGCTGCTGTTTGCTGGATGGGCTCTAGCGCATGGGGAAAGCCTCACGAGGGGACATGCGATGTTTCGCGAAGGGCTGTCGCTCTTGAGAAGCCTCGGTGTCGTCGCAGATCTCCCGATTTATCTCTACATGCACGCCACGCTGCTCGGGCAAGCTGGCAACTATGAGTCAGCGCTCGAGGTCACGAATGACGCGATCGAAAAGGCGAAGGAAACCGGTCATGCCTATTGGCTCGCGGAGCTCTACCGTATCCGCGCCGTTCTTCAGGCGCGGGGCAACACCACCAAGGATCCCATCATCCTCGACCTGCGCTCAGCCGTAGATATCGCCGAACGTCAAGGAGCAAAGGCACTTCTGCGACGGGCGAGACATTCAATGCAGGAGCTTGGCGTTGCCGGTCAACATTGAACGAACGAGGCAGAAAACCGACGATCCGTCAAACCTTGAGGGGATGCTTGCGCGTTTTCGCGACGCCATACTTGCCGGCTTAAGCAACCCGCTCTCTCCTCCCGCGGACCTAGAAGCCGAGCAATGCTTGCGCGCGATTTTACGGCTCTGTCGTCGTGCGGGCATAACCCGGCTTGGTGATCTGACCGGACTTGACCGGATCGGCCTGCCGGTGGCTCAAGCCGTTCGACCCGCCGCTCTTTCTGAAGTCACGTCGCTCGGGCGCGGCCTTTCCATGGCGGGAGCGGCGGTGGGGGCGATCATGGAATCGCTTGAGCGGTTTTACGCCGAAGCCATTCCCTCGGGGCGGGTATTTTCCACCACGGCGGATGAACTCAAGATCGCCGACGGCCTGTTTGAAAATCTTCTGGCACCTGATCGCCAGGGGAACTGGCGGATACGGGCGATACCCTGGATCACCGGCGTCGACATCACGGCTGGTTTCCCACAATCGGTCCCCCTGGAACTTGTTCACACCTGCTACACGGACCCGCCGCCCGCTCATGATGGCCTGTTCATGCGCACGACCACGGGTCTCGCCTGTCATATGACCGTCTTCGGTGCATTTGCGCATGGATTGTTCGAATGTATCGAGCGCGACGCCCTCGCGCGCGCCTTCGCCACCCACGGCTTCTTCGATCGAATGCGCATTTCCCCGTTCGGGCTGGGTGACGGAGTTGATCACATACTGTCCGTTGTGGGCGAGCACCATATTTCCTTCGGCCTTTGGCTAGCTCCTTCGCCGGCAGATGTCCCAGTGGTCTGGTGCCAGACGATCGAGACAGGCCCCGGCGAACCGATCCTTGCTCTTCCGACCGAGGGCTACGCGGCAGGACCGAGCATCGCCGCGGCAGCGGAGAGCGCGATGCTCGAAGCGCTGTCAGCGCGGGCCGGGGCGATATCGGGGGCGCGCGACGATCAAACCCGGGAGCATTACAGACGTAGCACCGACTCGGTCGTCGCCAAGGCCCGCCAGCTTATTCTTATGGGTACGTCCGGGTTGCCGCGTCAGGCAATCGAAGCACGCGCCGTTTCGGATCTCGGCGCGCTGATCGACAGGGTCCTATCCGCCGGAATGGGGCCCATATTGGCCGTGCCGGTGGGAACGGACGTCGAAACAGGCGTTCAGTGCGTGAGAACCATCCTTCCCGGAGCCATTCCCTTTTCCATCCTGCGGTGAGTGTTCACATGGTCGATGCGAGCGAGAAAGGTCCGATCCTGGTGTTTCTTGGTCCGACGCTTCGGTTGACCGAGGCGGAGCCGGTTCTCGACGCCATCTACCTGCAGCCCGCCGCGCAAGGCGACATTCTGCTTGCCGCCCACGCATTCCGCCCGCGGGCGATGGTCCTGATCGACGGGCAATTCGAGGACAGGCCGGCTGTCCGACACAAGGAAATCCTCTGGGCAATGGCACAGGGGATCGTCGTGATCGGCGCGGCAAGCATGGGCGCGCTCAGGGCGGCGGAACTCAGTGAGTTCGGCATGATCGGTGTCGGCCTGATCTACAGGTGGTATCGGCGCTGGCGGCTTGCTCCCGATGATGCGGTCGCCGTTCTTTCGGGGCCGCCGGAGCTTGGCTTTCTTCCTTTGACAGACGCCTTGGTCGATCTCCAGCGGACGTTCGCCAGCCTGACACGCCGGGATTTCATAACGGCAGCCGATCGCGACTTGCTCACAACGACTGCGCGAAACATGAACTTTCGAGAGCGCCGGTTCGAAGCGATTTTACGGGATGCAGGATGGCAGGAGGAGGGGCTCAAGCAATTGCAGAAGGAGATGGTGTGGCAAAAAAAACGGGACGCTCTGCTTGCGCTGCGAAACGCGCGGTCCCTCGTGATGCAGGAAAATACGGGGCCTGTGAGCTGTGCGTGGGTTGCAACGAACACCTTTGTCCGGGATCTTGAGGCGGGCGGCATTGACTCAACATTAGCAAACACTTATAAATTGAATCCTTAATCCCAGATTTTTCAATCGAGGGGGGCAATTGTGCGATGCGTCTGCTTCGGGACGATGCCCTCGACTCTGGAAATGCGCGTGTCGGCACGCGGTTTTGGATTTATCCGCAGCCCCCCTTCATTCCCGGATACGAACAGCCCGATCGTGTGTGGCTATCGATACCACGCGACGAATTAGGCGAGGGCCCCAGTGACCTCTCCATGTATGTCGCGGATCCGCTCTATGACAAGCAGCCCTATGGCCTCGCGAGCTTGCCGCCATTCGGCGGGGCGAAGCGCGCGCCGGTGAGGCCGGGTCCGGATCGTCACTTCGACAACATCGATCCGACCTCCCGGCCATTTCTTGCTGTTCACGCCTACGCCTGCGTGCGTTTCGTTCTCGACATTTGGCAGAGCTATTTGGGGCGGCGGGTCCACTGGTTCTTCGATCAGACCTTTCCAAGGCTAGAAATCGTTCCATTTGTCGATTGGGACAATGCTCAAGCGGGCTACGGTTTTCTGGAACTGGGTTGGTCCGACGTCGACGGCATCCTGAGACCTTACGCGTTGAATTTCGACACGATCGCGCACGAGGTCGGGCATCTGATCATGCTCTCGGAGACGGGTGTACCGACTGTGACATCGCCTGATGGCGACTTCTTTTCGTTCTCCGAAGCCTTTTCGGACTGTGTTTCACTGATCTCGTTCTTGCACTTTGATTCCGCGATTGACCGGCTTTTGCGGCGAACGAGAGGCAATCTGCTGCTCTACAACGAACTGAACCGCTTTGCGGAGACGAGCCCCGAAACGCAGATTCGCTTGGCCACCAATTTCCGGCGAATGTCCGCAACTACCCGCGAGGTGCACGATCGCGCGCTGCCGTTCGTTGGCGCCATCTTTGACAGCATCGTTGCACTTTATCATCGCGATCTAGTCGCGAACGGTTGCGCCGACAGGCGGCTTCTGGATGTCGATATCCGGGAACTGGCGCGGGACGAATTTGATACTTTTCGGCAGGCGACGGCGGAGGCCTTCGGCACCAAGCCATTATATTTCAAGCTGGCATTGACCGCCGCGCGAGACGCGGTGGGTGCGGCACTCGCGACGTCATTGAGCACACTCGATCTGAACACACTGCGCCTTGAGCAGGCGGCAGAGGCCATCGTCGCCTCGGCGGACGGGCCGGCCGCCGAATTGCTCGAAGAGAATTTCGCTTGGCGCGAAATCATCGCTTCAAGGTAAGTCAAGGGAGGAAAAAATGAGTGGTTGTTGCGCGAATCCTGTTGTTGGATATCCACTAGATCCAAAGGATCTAGAAGATGTAATTGAATATAAGTCGTATCGACCAGGAGATATTAGATTATATGGACGGCCGACAAGGTTTTATGAAAGGAAGAATAAAGATAAAAATATTAGAGAAGCTCTCGATGGGATTGATAAGAAGCTAAGATCTATTGGAGAAACGGGGATAATTGATGATATAAACAGGATGATAGAGGAGATTTTGGATTACATAAAGAAAAGCTCTGGAATTGTAGGCGATGGAGTAACGATCGCATTATTTGATGGAAAATACTATAGCTTCCTTCCCGTTAGTTTTGGGGGTGAAGTAGAGTATCTAAAGAGCATTGGCGTGATTTATGGTTATGCCTATGAGGGGCACTGCTACAAGCTGCCAAAACCGCAGATCATGTGTCTATCTGAAAGGCCGACGGCAATCGCCGACGGCGATTGCGGCTGCGATTGTGGATTTGACGCGAAATTCGGCTACGCTGTTTGGTCGATCGACAAACTCGAGCGGGCCATATCTCTCGACATCCGCGCCGACAACCTCAAGACGTTGGTGCTGGACGAAAACCTGCCAGGCAACCGGTCGCCGCTCGCCTATGCGCAGACGATGGCGTTGGCCCCACAGCGGCAACGCGACTGACGGGCGCGCCCTTTTATCCTCGGGAGCTCACGGCCTGCACCAGTGAGTTGCCAACCTTTCAGGTTGGCAACTGCGCGATTTTCGCCGGACCGCACAGACTTTGCAATGAACCACGCTACCATTCTTCGGCGAGTTCAGACCGGCCGGCAAAACAACACCCGCCTCCAACTGTTCGAAAGCTTCGGACCGCAGCGAGAGACGACATTATCGACATTGCCCGGTCGCTGGCGCGGCCGGGCAGGTGAGGGGCGGGGATTTATCGGTCCGCCTCGCATGTTGAGCGGGAGCCCGAACGCCTTGCCGTTCCAGCTCCGCGCGAGGGTTACTCCGCGAAATGAGTCAGCCAGTGGCGTGGCTTGTTGTCCGCGAGCTGAGCGACCCGGTCGATCCTGTTGCTCATCACCCAGGCCATGGGCTGCTGGTGCAACGGCAACATGATCATTTCGTCCTTGACCATCTGGAGTGCCTTGGTCTGCAGCTCGAGCCGTTTCGTCCGATCCATTTCGGTCGATGCCTGGATGACGAGCTTGTCAATCTCCGGATAGCTCCAGCCACCCCAGTTGAACACGCCCGCCTTGTCGCTCTTCGTCTCGATCATCTGGAGCAGGATCGAGTAGCTGTCGAGCATCGGCTCGTTCGCCCAGCCGATGATGTAGACGTCGGAGAGACCACCCGTGCGCTTGGGCGCCTGTGCGGCCGTCGGGCCGATGTCGAGTTGCGGCTTGAAGCCGGCGCGGCTCAGCATGTTGACGATGCTCTGGCAAAGCTCCTCCTCGTTGACATAGGCCTCGTTCGTGCAGACGAGTGTGAAGGGGAGGTCGGTTGCGCCGGCTTCTGCCAGCAGCTTCTTCGACAGGTCGGGATTGAACGGCACCACCTTGTCCAGTGCTTCGCTATATCCGGGAATCTCCGGCGCAATGATCGCGCCCGCCGTCCTCGACTTGCCGCGCATGACCCGTTTCTGGATGAGCTCCTTGTCGAGCGCGTGAGCGACGGCCTGGCGAACACGCAGGTCGTTGAACTTGTTGTCGACGCCGTCGGCCAGTTTCGGCTTGCGGTTGAAGCCCATCATGATGGTGCGCAGGTCGGTGCGCTCCATGACCTTCAGATCCGGCTGCGCGAGAAGGCGCGGTAGATCCTGCGCAGGCGCATTCTCGGTGAAGTTGATCTCACCCGACAGCAGTGCGGCGACGCGCGTCGCGGCCGAGACGATCGGTGTAAACTCGATACGATCTATGTTGGATTGCGACTTGTCCCACCACTTGTCATTCTTGACGAGAACGGTCTTGCTGTCGGGCGCGCGGCTCTCGAGCTTGAACGGACCCGTGCCGTTGGTGTGGTAGGTGGCGTAGCCTTCGATCTTCTTGCCGACGTCGGTCGGCTTCAGCGAGTTGTTGTCGGTGAGCCAGGTAGCGTCGAAAATGTGGATGTTCGTCAAGTCGTTCAGCAGCAGCGGATAGGGTCCGACCAGTTCGATATCGACAGTGTGGTCGTCCACCTTCTTCGCCGACTTGTAGGCGGGAAGGTTGCCGCGGAGTGGAGACACCGGATCGCTGACCCGAGTGAGAGAGGCGATCACGTCGTCCGCGGTGAAATCGGCGCCATCGTGGAACTTGACGCCCTCGCGCAGATGAAACCGCCAGACCGTGTCTGATACCGCCTCCCAGGACGTTGCCAGCGCCGGCTCGATCTTCAATTCGGCGTCAAAACGGACAAGCCCCTCATAGACGTGGTTGAGGAAGGACAGCGTGTAGCTGTCGCCATAAGAATAGGGGTCGAGCGAATAGATGTCGCGCGAGGCGCCCCATTTGAGCGTTTCCGCATGGCCCGGCGCGGAAAGCGCAGCCGACATGACGGCTGCGAGAATCAATTTCTTGAGCATTCTGCTGTTCTCCTTTGTTAAGGTCACCGGTCCCCTTGAACGGGAATCTTCTTCTTGAGAGGCAAGGACGGCTCACAGGCTGTCCGTCTCGCCGCCCGCTAGGGGGCGGCTAGTGGCGTGGTCCGTTGTTGGCGCGGGCATGGCCTGCTCGGTTGTGTCGATCACCGCAAAGGCCGTCGACGGCCCCCTGGGGATCTTGATTAACTGGCGTCCCTGGGCAGCGAGGCATTCAAGCGAAAGCCTCCCGGCGATGCTGAAGCGCCAAGTCCTGTCGTCGATATGGCTGTCATTCGATGGCCAGCGCCAAACGTCACCTCGAACAGGGGTAATCTCCGCACCGCTTTATAGATGCGGCACAGAAACCCAAGGTTCAGTGTTAGACGCTGGAATGGCGATCGAATGAGGGGATGTCAGGCGAGCCGGCCGGGCGGTGCGGGCTCGTATGTGCGGCGCCGCCAAAAGTTGCATGAACTCGCTATCGCGGCGGTCTTCTGAAGCCCTTGCATCAACCTGCTCCTCCCTAGCTCGTTGCTGCTGATCGGCACCATCGCACGCCAAAAGTTTTTGTCAACGACTTTGTCGACAATATTGAATACGATCGCGGCGACAATCCAAAGCGACAACAAGATGGCGGTTGCGGCGAGCCCGCAGCGTTCGAAGCAAAGGAAAAAGCTGCGTTAGGTCGTCGCGCGCACCAGCCCGCTCGACGGGAAATGGCCGACAGTGGTCCAGCCCCTCTACTTCGCAGTGGAGGTCTTGTCGTTGCTGCTGCAAGCAAGGGCGTCGATGCGGGCGCGAACGCGGGCGACGCCCTCGGCAATACTGGTGCCTGGAATGGACGAATATCCCATGCGGAAAAAGCGGCAGGGCCGGTCGCTTCTAGGGAAGAAGGGCGAGCCGGATTCGACCAGAACGCCATCCTGGCGCAACTCGCTGACCAGACGGTCGGCGTCGAGCCCTTCCGGCCCCTCCATCCAGAAGGACGTGCCGCCGAAGGTCGAGGACCCGGCGACGGTCAAATTCTCCCGACGCAGCGCCTCGGCCATCAGCACGTGGCGCTTGTGATACTCGGTCCGCATGCGGTGCAGTACGGCGTCATAATGCCCAAGCGCCAGGAAATAGGCAGCGGTGCGCTGCAGGTGGCCGGGCGGGTGACGCAGCATCAGCGAGCGAAGCGCGCGCGCCTCGCGAATGAAGGGTGCAGGCGCCACGAGATAGCCGAGCCGAAGCCCGGGAAACAGGGATTTTGAGAAGCTGCCGATGTAGAGCACCCGGCCCGTCGGATCGAGCGCTTTCAGCGCCGGCGAGGGCGGAGCGAGGTAGCTGATCTCGAACTCGTAATCGTCCTCGACAATGACGAAGTCTTTCTCCTCCGCAGCTACAAGCAGTTGCGTTCGCCGGTCGACCGGCATGGTCGCGCCTGTCGGCGAATGGTGGCTCGGGGTCACGAAGACGGCGTCGACTTTCTCCGGTAGCGCATCCGGCGACAGGCCCTCGCGATCGACATCGACGGTCGTGACGTCAGCACCGCTGAGCAGGAGCGAGGCGCTGATATCCGGGTGGCAGGGGTTTTCGCAGACGGCGGCTGAGCCCTTTTCCAGGATCAGTCGGGTGACGATCCAGAGCGCATTCTGCGCGCCGACGGTAACGAGGATTTCGTCCGGAGTGGCGTGAATGCCGCGCCGCGGCAGCGTGCGCGAGCAGATGTAGTTGACGAGCCGCACGTCGTCGGCAGCGGCAAAGTCGCTCGCCATCAGCACGAAGTCCTCGCGCGCAAGCGCCCGGCGGGCGCAATCACGCCAGGCGTTAAGGTCAAACAGCGTGGGGTCCATCTGGCCGTAGAGGAAGGGGAAAGGGTAGCGTCGCCAGTCCAGCGGTTTGTGGACCTGGCGCACGACATCGAAGCTCATCTTGATCTTGCGGCTCCAATCGACCGGATCGGCGCCGCCCGATGGGCGTTCCCCTTCCACATCCATGCCTGGCGGATTGCCGGCGATACGATAGGAACTGCGGTTGACGGCCTCGACATAGCCTTGGCTGATCAGTTCCTGATAGGCGAGCGTTACCGTGATGCGCGAGATCCGGAGATAGTCCGCGAGTTTGCGCGTGGAAGGCAGGTGCGCGTGCGGCTGCACCCGCCCGGCAAGCACGGCCGAAACGATCGTTTCGCGCAGCTGTGCCTGCAGGCCAATCCCGCTGTCGCGATCGATGAAGAAGATGGTTTCGGAAACATTCGTCCGCACGACGCCGGCCTCCAATGACGTTAATCTGGATCTATTCAACTTCCATACTGGATATAACGCAAGCCGGATCTCGGCCTTATCGTCATGAGCAAGATCGGAAAAACCGGTCAGTGAATAAACAAAGAGGAGGACGAAGCATGCTACATGGACATTTCAGACGACTGGCTGCAGCAGCCAGCATTGTGGCGAGCCTGGCCGCATCCGGCGTGGCTTATGCCGAGACGAAGCTCGTCGTCGGCTATCAGCAGATCGTCGGCCCGTTTGTGGCTGCGATCGCCGACGGGCGCTTCGACGCCGCCGCCAAAGAGGCCGGCTACTCGATCGACTGGCGCCAATTCAGCTCGGCCGGCGACATCACGACGGCGCTCGCCTCGGGCGACGTGCCGATCGGCGTTCTCGGTTCGACTGGCACCGCGGCTGCCGCCACGCGCGGTGTCGAACTGCAACTCTTCTGGATCCTCGACAATATCGGTCAATCGGAGGCGCTGGTCGCCCGCGACGGTTCCGGCATCGAAACGCCCGCGGACCTCAAGGGCAAGAAGGTCGCCGTGCCCTTCGTCTCGACCTCGCATTTCCATCTTTTGGTCGGCATGAACAAGGTCTGGAACGTCGACCCGCGCGAAGTGGAAATCCTCAATCTGAAGCCGCCGCAGATCGTCGCCGCCTGGCAGCGCGGCGATATCGATGCCGCCTATGTCTGGCCGCCGGCGCTTTCTGAAATTCAGAAGACTGGCAAGACGATCTCCGATTCCGAAGTGATCGGTGCTGCGAGCGTGCCGACCTTCGACGGGCTGGTGGTTGATAAGGCCTGGGCCGCGGAAAATCCGAAGCTCATGGAGGCCTTCACCAAGGTTCTGGCGAAAGCTTATGCCGACTACAATGCCGACAAGGCGGCGTGGACGGAGGAGTCTGAGCAAGTCCAGGGCATCGTCAAGCTGATCGGCGGCGATGGCCCGAGCACGGTCGAAGCCTTGCGTCTTCTTTCCTTCCCGAATGCGGATGAGCAGGCCTCCGAGGTTTGGCTCGGCGGTGGCGCCACGCGCGCGCTCACCGAAAGCGCCAAGTTCCTCGTCGAGCAAAAGCAGATCGGCAATTCGCTCGACGATTATGCGCCCTATGTGAACGCCGACTTTGCCAAGGTGGCCGCGCAATAATTTGATCTGCTGATTGCGCCGGTCCTGAGGAGCGGCCGGCGCGTCCATCTTCAAGACCGTGACCGAGGTGCAGGGAGGCATTTCTCATGGAAACATTGAGCGTCAGGAACATCAGTCTGATCTATCCGGGCCTGTACTCGGACCAGGCGATCATCGCCCTGAAAGGTGTCAACCTTACCATCAACAGCGGCGACTTTGTCGTCGCCCTCGGGGCTTCGGGCTGCGGGAAAACCACCTTGCTCAACCTGATGGCGGGCTTCATGGCCCCCTCAGAGGGCGACATCACGCTTGGCAATCACCAGGTCAACGGACCGGGCGCCGAGCGCGGCGTGGTCTTCCAGAAGCACGCATTGCTGCCGTGGCTGAACGTCATCGAGAACACCGAATTCGGCCTCAAGCTGCGCGGCGTCGACAAGGCGACCAGGCGGGATCTCGCCACCAAGAACCTAGCCTTGGTCGGCCTGCAGGACTTCCACCGGCATATGATCTACCACCTGTCGGGTGGGATGCAGCAGCGCGTCGGCATCGCACGGGCGCTGACCTGCGATCCCGCCATGCTCTTGATGGACGAGCCGATGGCGGCACTCGACGCGCTGACGCGCGAGACGATCCAGGAGTTGCTTCTGAAAGTCTGGCAGCTCACCAACAAGATGTTCTTCTTCATCACCCATAGCGTCGAGGAGGCGCTGTTCCTCGGCTCGCGGCTGATCGTCATGTCGCCGCGCCCGGGCCGCATCACCCACACCTACGAACTCAACTTCAACAAGCGTTTCCTCGCCGAGGGCAATGCCCGGGCGATCAAATCCAGCCCGGAATTCATCCGCATGCGCGAGGAGGTGCTCGGCATCATCTATGGCGACGAACGTGCGTCCGGCAACCCGGAGGTGGCCCATGCTTGACAGAGTGACACGCGCCAAGCCCGTAAAGGCCGGCAAGATCTTCGGCGCTCCGGGTGACGGAAGCAGCGGTCTCATCAGTTTTTCAACGACACTCGTGCTCGTCGCCCTCTGGTTCTTCGTAACCGAATCCGGTTGGGTCAAGCCGCTGTTCCTGCCGTCGCCGCTGGCGGTCTGGGACAAGTTCATGCTGGCGCTGACGGACGGTGTTTCGAACTCGACCCTGATCGAGCACACGCTCGCCAGCATCAGTCGCGTCTTCGGTGCCTTTCTGCTGGCGCTGGTGACGGCGGTTCCGATCGGCATCCTGATGGGCGTCAACCGCTTCGTGCGCGGTCTGTTCGACCCCATCATCGAATTCTATCGGCCGCTGCCGCCACTTGCCTACCTGCCGCTTGTCATCATCTGGCTCGGCATCGGTGAGTTCCCGAAGGTGTTCCTCATCTATCTGGCAATCTTCGCGCCGATGGCGATTGCCGCCAGAGCAGGGGTGCGTTCGGTCTCTACCGAACAGATCCACGCGGCCTATGCGATGGGGGCCACCCGCGGGCAGGTCATCAGCCAGGTCATCATGAAGGCCGCCTTGCCCGAGATCTTCACCGGCATGCGCATCGGCATCGGTGTCGGCTGGACGACCCTGGTGGCGGCGGAAATGGTGGCTGCCAACCGAGGGCTCGGCTTCATGGTTCTGAATGCAGCTGAAAACCTCGAAAGCGACACGGTGATCATGGGCATCTTCATCATCGGCATCTTCGCCTTCGCCTTCGATCTTCTGATCCGCTACCTAGAAAAGGTGCTGATCCCCTGGAAGGGCCACCTTTAACCAGAGAATCCCGCTCTCAAGTCGAATCACTGGAGACGGAAAGATTGCCTAGAATCAAAGTGCTAGAGCGTTCCTTTGCGCGTTCAATTGAACGCACGGCGCTCTAGGCGACAGCTTCGACAAATCATTCGTACCCGGCCTGGCGGCCTTTGAAGACGGCGTCTCCCGTCTCCGGCGAAGCCATGCCTGACGACTAAGCCAAAGGACAGGACGATGACACTGACTGCAACCGATCTCAAAACCTTGTTCGATGCCTTCAACCGGCACGACATCGATGGGGTCATGCGCTTCTTTGCCGAGGACTGCGTTTTTAACGCGGTCGGCGGACCCGAGGTCTACGGCGCCCGCTTCACGGGTAGAGCGGCGATTGCTGACGCCTTCAGCGGCGTCTGGACATCGATGCCGGATGCCGAATGGGGCAATCACAGCCATTTCGTCGAAGGCGACCGCGGCGTGTCCGAATGGACCTTCTCCGGCACGGCCGCCGATGGCAGCCGCACTGAGGCCGAGGGCTGCGACCTCTTCACCTTCCGCAACGGCAAGATCGTGCGCAAGCAGGCGTTCCGCAAGAACCGCCCGGTCCTGCAACCCCGCTACTGACGGCTGGAGCGAAAGCAATGCAACTGCGCGCCACTCCCTTGAAGCCTGCAAGAGAGCCGTTCGATCCGGCCTATGACCCCAACCATGCCCGCAGCCCCGGCAGAGGCAAGGACTACGCGCCGACCTATTGGATCGGCACTGCCGGGCCTGAACCGGAGGATGACGGCCCAGTCACAAGCGACATCGACGTCGAAGTCGCCATCATCGGCTCGGGCTATACGGGCCTCTCCTGCGCCATTCATCTGGCGCGTGAGCACGGCATCAAGGCGACGGTGCTGGAGGCAAACGGCGTTGCCTGGGGCTGCAGCACCCGCAATGGCGGGCAGGCGCAGATTTCGGCTGGCCGTCTTAAGCGCTCGCAGTGGATTGCCCGCTGGGGCGTCGACGTCGCCCGCAAGATGCACGCGGAGATTTCCGAGGGATTCGACCTCTTTCGCACTCTCGTCCGCGAGCCCGAAATCGACTGCGATCCGCAGGATGGCGGCCATCTCTATATCGCCCACCGCGACAAGATGCTGCCAGCGCTCGAAAGCGAAGTGCGCGTCCTCAACGACACCTTCGGCTATCGTGCCCGCATGGTATCGCGCGACGAGATCCATCGCGAATTCGTCCGTGACGAGGAAGCACGCGGGGCGATGTATGAGCCCGATGGCATGGGCATCCATGCCGCCAAGCTAGCCTTCGGCTACCTCAGGCTTGCCCGCAAGCTGGGGGCAAAGGTGCATACGTCGAGCCCGGCGCTTGATTGCACTGCCAAGGGCGGCATGCATTACCTGACGACGCCTGGCGGAACGGTGCGGGCGCGTGCCGTCTGCATCGCTACTGCCGGATACACCTCGCCTGGCATGAACGCGCTCACCCGCCACCGACTGATGCCGATCCTGTCGAACTCGATCGTCACTCGACCGCTGACGGAAAGCGAGCAGAAGGCGCTGAACTTCAAGGCGCGCATCCCGCTCACCGATACGCGGACGCTGCGTCACTACTATCGCATGCTGCCGGATGGCCGGGTGCAGATCGGCAGCCGCAGCGCCATCACCGGACGCGACGCGAGCAATCCGAAGCATCTCGAGATCCTGCTTGCCGGCCTCTACCGCAAGTTCCCGGCGCTCCGCGGCATCGACATCGACTACTCCTGGTGGGGTTGGGTGGATGTCAGCCACGACATGATGCCGCGCATCTTCCAGCCGGATCCGGGCCAAAGGCTGTTCTACGCCATGGGCTATGGCGGCAACGGCGTGATGTATTCCGCCCAGGCCGGCCGTCGCATGGCCCAGATGGTCGCCGGCAAAGGCGGCGGCCTCGACCTCCCCATCTTCACTTCGCCTCTGCCGGGCCACGGGCTTCTGACGCCGTTCCGACGGCTCGGCCAATGGGGAATGTACCGCTGGTACTACCTCCGTGACGAGATCCTCTAACTCTTTGAAATAATACCAGGAAAGGAACCACCCCATGAAAATGACCACCGAGGAAGCCTTCGTCAAAGTTCTTCAGATGCATGGCCTCGAACATGCCTTCGGCATCATCGGCTCGGCCATGATGCCGGTGTCGGACCTTTTCCCGAAGGCTGGCATCAAGTTCTGGGACTGCGCCCATGAGACCAATGCCGGCATGATGGCGGATGGCTTCAGCCGCGCGACGGGCACGATGTCGGTTGCGATCGGCCAGAACGGCCCTGGCGTCACCGGGTTCATCACCGCGATCAAGACGGCCTACTGGAACCACACGCCGCTCCTGATGGTGACGCCCCAGGCGGCCAACAAGACGATCGGTCAGGGCGGCTTCCAGGAAGTCGACCAGATGGCGATGTTCGAGGAAATGGTGTGCTACCAGGAAGAGGTACGCGATCCCTCGCGTATACCTGAAGTCCTGAACCGCGTCATCGAAAAGGCCTGGCGCGGTTGTGCGCCTGCGCAGATCAACATCCCGCGCGACTACTGGACCCAGGTGATCGACGTCGACCTGCCGGCGATCGTCCGCTTCGAGCGTCCGGCCGGCGGACCGCAGGCGATTGCGGAAGCCGCAAAGCTGCTGTCGGAGGCGAAATTCCCTGTTATCCTCAATGGTGCCGGCGTCGTCATCGGCAATGCCATTTCCGATTCCATGAAGCTTGCCGAACGCCTCGACGCGCCGGTCTGCTGCGGCTACCAGCACAATGATGCCTTCCCCGGCAGCCATCGCCTCTCGGTCGGCCCGCTCGGCTATAACGGCTCGAAGGCAGCGATGGAGCTGATCTCCAAAGCCGACGTCGTGCTGGCACTCGGCACCCGGCTCAATCCCTTCTCGACGCTTCCGGGTTATGGCATCGACTACTGGCCGAAGAACGCTTCGATCATCCAGGTCGATATCAACGCCGACCGGATCGGGCTGACCAAGAAGGTGTCGGTCGGCATCTGTGGCGATGCCAAGCAGGTCGCCCGCCAGATCCTCGAGCAGCTCTCGCCCTCGGCCGGCGATGCCGGCCGTGAGGAGCGCAAGGCGGCGATCCACCAGACCCGTTCGGCCTGGCAGCAGCAGCTCTCCTCGATGGATCATGAGGACGACGATCCGGGCACGGAATGGAACGAGAGCGCACGCTCGCGCGAGCCGAACCGCATGTCGCCGCGCCAGGCCTGGCGGGCGATCCAGGCGGCTCTGCCGAAAGAGGCGATCATCTCCACCGACATCGGCAACAATTGCGCGATCGGCAACGCCTATCCAACCTTCGAGGCTGGCCGGAAATATCTGGCACCGGGCATGTTCGGCCCCTGCGGCTACGGTTTCCCGTCGATCGTCGGCGCCAAGATCGGTTGCCCGGATGTGCCGGTGGTCGGCTTTGCCGGCGACGGCGCCTTCGGCATCTCGATGAACGAGATGGGCTCGATCGGCCGTGAGGGCTGGCCGGCGATCACCATGGTGATCTTCCGCAACTACCAATGGGGTGCTGAAAAGCGCAACACGACGCTCTGGTACGCCAACAATTTCGTCGGCACCGAGCTCAACCCCAACCTCTCTTACGCCAAGGTGGCCGAAGGCTGCGGGCTGAGGGGCGTGACCGTCAATACGACGGCAGCCCTCACCGAGGCGCTGTCCAACGCGATCGCCGACCAGAAGAGGGGTGTCACCACCTTCGTCGAAGTCATCCTCAACCAGGAGCTCGGCGAGCCTTTCCGGCGCGACGCGATGAAGAAGCCGGTGCCGGTTGCCGGCATTGATCGTGCCGACATGCGTCCGCAGAAGCGGGCCTGAGCCGACCCGATTGCACGATGCCCGCCCGGCTTTTCCGGGCGGGCGCAGCGTCCCGCGAGCGACCGGAATGACATCATGACCTTTACCGCATCTGTCCACGAACGTTTCCGCAGCGTGCCCTCCGGCTTTGCGACCCACTGGCCGGGCTTCGCCGTCACAGCGGCCGTCGCCGTCGCCGCCCAGTTCCTCTCCGATCACTACGGCGCGCCGGCCATGCTGATGGCGCTTTTGCTCGGCATCGCCTTCCACTTTCTGTCCGAGGAGGGGCGTTGTGTCGCCGGGATTGATTTCTGCGCCAAGAAGGTGCTGCGCATCGGTGTGGCGCTGCTCGGCATGCGGATCAGCGTCGACCTCCTGATCGGACTCGGCGCCGGCACCATCCTGCTGCTCGTCTCGGCGATCGCGGCCACCATCGGCTTTGGCCTGCTCGCCGCGAAATTGCTCGGCCGCGGCTGGCGGCTGGCGCTCATCACCAGCGGTTCGGTCGCCATCTGTGGCGCGTCGGCGGCGATGGCGATCGCTGCCGTCTTGCCGAAGAACGAGTTTTCCGAGCGCAACCTGATCTTCACTGTGCTCTCGGTCACGGTGCTCTCCACCCTTGCCATGATCGCCTATCCGATCATTGCCCAGACCATGGGGCTCGATGCCCGCGCGACTGGCATCTTCTTCGGCGGCACCATCCACGATGTCGCGCAGGTCGTCGGCGCCGGCTTCTCGGTCTCGCCGGAAGCGGGGGAGACGGCGACGCTCGTCAAGCTGATCCGCGTCACCATGCTGGCGCCGGTCGTGCTTATCTTCTCGCTGTCGCTGCGCAAGGTGCCGCAGCCCGAGGGCGAGACCGGCAAGCGTCCGCCGCTTTTGCCCGGTTTCGTCGTCGCCTTTCTGATCTTTGCGGCGTTCAACTCCTTCGGCCTCGTGCCCGAACTGGTGGCCAAAGCCGGCATGGAAACCTCCCGTTGGGCGCTGATTGCGGGCATCGTCGCCGTCGGCATGCGCACCTCGCTCAGGCGCGTTCTCGACGTCGGCGGAGATGCGGTCGCGCTTATCGTCGCCGAAACCGTCTTCATCGCCCTCTTCATTCTCGTCGGCATTCACTATTTGGGACACGCCTGATGAAACCGCTCGATCGCATTCTCGAAGCCGCGAAAGCCGCGCCGCGCCATATCGTGCTTGCCGAAGGGGAAGACCCACGCATCGTCGAGGGGGCCTTGCGCGCCGTGCGCGAGGGCGTTGCCGAGACAACCCTCGTCGGCAGCCGGAACATCGTCGAGGAACGGTTGGCGGCCGCCGGCGCGCGCCCGGGCGAAATCCGCATCGAGGATCCGGCGTTGTCGCCGCTCACCCCGCGCCTTGCTGCGGCCTACCATGAATTGCGCCGCAACAAGGGCGTCGACGCGGCGGCGGCAGCCGAGGCTGTGCGTTCGCCGCTCGTCTTTGCCGCGATGATGGTGCGCGAGGATGCCGCCGACGGCACGGTTGGCGGGGCGGTTGCGACCACCGCCGATACGGTGCGCGCCGCGCTCCAGACCATCGGTCGCGCGCCGGACGTTGGCCTGGTGTCGAGCTTCTTTCTGATGATGCTGTGCGCGCCGCATCACGCAAAGAAGGGCGCTTTCGTCTTTGCCGACTGCGGCCTCGTCGTGGATCCCGATGCTGCGGGTCTCGCCGACATCGCGGTGACGTCGGCGCGCTCCTTCGAGCAGCTTGCCGGCAAGCCCGCGAAGGTGGCGATGCTTTCCTTCTCGACCGCCGGCAGCGCTGCGCATGAGCGCGTTTCCAAGGTGGTGGAGGCGACCAGGCTCGCCCATGCCGCAGCACCCGGTCTGGTCATCGACGGCGAGCTGCAGTTCGACAGCGCCTTCGTCGAGGCCGTCAGTGCCGCCAAGGCCCCCAACTCGGCGCTCAACGGCGAGGCCAATGTCTTCGTCTTCCCGAACCTTGATGCGGCGAATATCGGCTACAAGATCGCGCAGCGGATCGGCGGTGCGACGGCGATCGGCCCGATCCTGCAGGGGCTCGCAAAACCGGCCAACGATCTTTCGCGCGGCTGCAATGTCGAGGATGTCTTCCTCATGATCGCCGTCACCGTCGTTCAGGCCTCAGGCGGGAAATCGAGTGGGTAGGCGGATGAAAGCCGACAGCTCACGTTACCGCTTTTGAAAGACTGCGCGCGATGTCGAAGAAGGCGCTGACAAGCTTGCCGTTGCTACGTTCGCGCAAGCAGATCAGTGCTTCATCCATCAGCATTTCCGGCGCCTCGATCCGGATCGGAACGAGGCGATTGTCCTGGCCGAACTCGGCCGAGGAGACGAAGCCAACGCCGCCGCCCGCAGCAACGATCTCGCGCACGGCCTCGCGGCCCTCGGCTTCGATGAGCGGCGTCAGAGGCACGCCGCATTGTTCGGCCATCGCTTCCAGTTTCTGCCGGGTCTTGGAGCCCTGTTCGCGCATGACGAGCGGGTGTTTGGCAAGGTCGGAGAAGGTGACGGTCTTTTGACCGGCGAGGGGATAGTCGCTGCTGGCAAAAGCGATGATCGGCGTCGAGTTCAGTTTCAGGATGTCGAAATCGCTCGATTGCGGGATCTCGCCGAGTACGCCGATATCCGCCTCGTAGGCGTGCAGGCTGGTGATGACCGTCTCGGTGTTGCCGGAATCGATCGAGACCTGCACCGTCGGATAGGTGCGCCGGAAGGCGGCGAGAATGTGCAGCAGGTGGTGGGCGGCGTCCGCCACGATGCGCAGCTTTCCAGCCCTCAGTGCCCGCGATTCCGAAAGAAGATCCAGCGCCTGCTGTTCGACATCGAACATCCGGCGCGTGACTTCGAGAAGCTGCTGGCCCGACTGGGTCAGCGTCACCTGCTTCTTGTTTCGGTTGAAGAGCAGGACGTCGTACTCCTCCTCGAGCTTGCGCACCTGATCGGATACCGCAGGCTGGGTGAGGAACAGCGCTTCCGCCGCGCGTGAGAAGCCGCCGTGGATGGCCACGTTGTGGAAGGCGCGAAGCTGGACATAGCGCATGCGTGCGACGCCTTTCAGGATAGATTTCATCTATGGATTCATTAAAACGAACGATTTGATTTATGTAAAGCGGCAAAGGATAGTTTTCGGATTCCATCCTCTTTCCGGAGCGCGCCCATGAACCTCCCGGCTGTCGCCCTCGAACTTGCTGCTGCCACCGTCCTGTTGCTCTATGCCGTCAGTCTCGTGAAAAAAGGCGTCGAAGCAGCTGCCGGCGACATCGTCGCGCGAACGGTCGGCGGTGCTGGCGGCCGGCCGCGCGCCGCCGTCTGCGGCTGCGTGGTGGCGATTGCTCTACAGAGTTCGACAGCCGTCGCCATGCTTGCCGCCGGCTTTGCCGTCAGCGGCGCGCTGGGGCTCGATACCGGTCTCGCGGTGCTGCTTGGCGCCGATCTCGGCTCGGCGCTCGTCGTTAAGATCCTGTCCTTCGATCTGCATTGGCTGGCGCCGCTCCTGGTCGCGGCCGGTGGCCTCGTGCATCTGAAGGCATCAAGCCGCAAGGCGGTCGAAGCCGGACGCGCCGTGCTTGGCATCGGCCTGTTGCTTCTGTCGCTGCAGATGATCGGCCATGCGACGCAGCCGCTCGCCCAAAGCCCGGTCCTGCCCTCCGTCGTCGCCTTCGTCGGCAAGGATGCGCTGACGGTTATGATCCTCGCTGCGTTTTTCACCTGGGCGCTGCATTCGAGCGTGGCGGCGATCCTGCTGATCCTGACTTTCGCCGCGAAGGACATCGTGCCTGTTGATGTCGGCATTCCGCTGGTTCTCGGGGTCAATATCGGTGGTGGGCTGATCGCGCTCTGGCTGACGCGCGGCCTGCCGGTCGAGGGGAGACGGCTGCCGCTCGGCAACCTTCTCTTTCGCGCCCTGTTCGGCGCAACCGTCTTCGGCGCATTCTCGTTGCATGCCCCCTTCGACTGGCTTCCGGGAGAGACGGCGGCCGCAAAGCTCGTCAACCTGCATGTACATTTCAATGCCGCCCTCGTTCTCGTCGGGATGGCCTCCTGCGGTCTGATGGCGCGTCTTGTCCAGTTGTTCATGCCGGATGCCGCCGGCGCCGGCGACCGATCGGTCCATGTCAGCGCACTCGACCGCACGCTGATCGACAAGCCGCCGCAGGCGCTTGCCGCTGCGGCGCGCGAGGTATTGCATATGGGCAATCTCATCGCCCGAATGCTGGAGCCGGTGATGACGGTCATCCACGCGCCAACGCCGGAAGCCGTAAAGACGCTGCGAAGCATCGACGGGGAGATCCATCGGGCGCATAGCGAGATCAAACTTTACATCGCCGCCGTCAACCGAGGTTTCCTCACCCAAGACCAATCCAGGCGCGGCATCGAACTCACCGAGGCGGCAATCCATCTCGAATATGCCGGCGACGTGGTCGCAAAAAGCCTGCTGCAAATGGCCGAGGAGCGGCTGGAGGGGGCGGGTGCGTTCTCGCACGACGGGTGGCGCGAACTCACCCTGCTACACGCGGCCGTGTCGTCCAACGTCAGGCTTGCGGCCAGTCTTCTCGTTTCGCCCGACCCGGTGATCGCCCGCGAGATGGTCCGGCAAAAGGAACATGTGCGCCGCCTCGTCGAGGAAAGCAGCAAGAGCCACCTGGAGCGGCTTCGCCAAGGTGTGGCGGCCAGCATCCTGTCGAGCGACATGCACCTGGAGATCGTTCGGGGCCTGAAGGAGGTCAATTCGCTGGTGACCACCATGGCCTATCCGCGCCTGCGCGAGAGCGGTGACCTGCTGGAAAGCCGGTTGGTTCCCGCCGTATAGGAAGTATAAATCAGATCGATAGATTGATACAAAAGAACGATTTTACAGATAGATGTTTCCGCCCCATTGTCGTTCTCGAACACGCCAACCGCGAGGACGGACAATGCCAAACACAGCTTCTGACAGAACCATCGCGCCCCTGGAAACGCCGAGGCTCGGCGAGCCCTATCTGCTCACGCCCGGCCCACTGACGACGGCCTACGAGGTCAAGGAAGCCATGCTGAGGGACTGGGGCTCCTGGGATGGCGACTTCCGGGCAATGACCGCCAGGCTGCGCCGCGAACTGCTCGACATTGCCGGTGATACCAAGGGCGAGTTCGATTGCGTGCCGATGCAGGGCAGCGGCTCGTTTTCGGTGGAGGCAATGCTCGGCACCTTCGTTCCGAAGGACGGCAAGGTCCTGGTGCTGATGAACGGCGCCTATGGCAAGCGCATCGCCCAGACGCTTACCTATCTCGGCCGCGACCACGTGATGATCGACAAGGGCGACTACATGCCGCCCCGCGGCCTCGAAGTCGCGGCCGCTCTCGATGCCGACCCTGATATCACCCATGTCGTCGTCGTACATTGCGAGACGAGCTCCGGTATCCTCAATCCCCTCAAGGAAATCTCCGACACCGTCTATTCTCGCGGCCGCAAGCTGCTGGTCGATTCCATGAGCGCCTTCGGCGCCGTGCCGGCCGGCATCAGCGATTTCCGCTACGAGGCGATCGTCTCCTCGGCAAACAAATGCATCGAGGGCGTGCCCGGCTTCGGCTTCGTCATCGCCCGCAAGAGCGAGCTGGAGGCCGCTAAGGGCCGCAGCCACTCGCTGAGCCTCGATGTGCATGCCCAATGGGACTACATGAACAAGACCGGCCAGTGGCGCTTCACACCTCCGACCCATGTGGTCGCGGCCTTCCTCGAAGCGCTGCGGCTGCACCGCGAGGAGGGAGGCGTCGCCGGTCGCGGCGCCCGCTATGCCCGCAACCGCGACGTCATGGTCGCCGGCATGCGCGAGGCAGGCTTCGAGACGTTGCTTGCCGACCAGTGGCTGTCGCCAATCATCGTCACCTTCTTCAGCCCGGCCCATCCCGCCTTCGCCTTCGATCGTTTCTACGATCTGATGAAGGACAAGGGCTTCATCATCTATCCGGGCAAGCTGACCGTGGTCGACAGTTTCCGCGTCGGCTGCATCGGCCGCATGGACGAGCACGTTATGCGCCGTGTGGTCGCAGCTGCTCGTGAATCCCTCAATGAAATGGGCGTCGACAGTGCCGCCCCGCCGGCGGTCGCCCTTGAGGAACGCCGCCGTCTCGCTGCCTGAACAAAGGAAATTCCAATGAACCAGATGTCCAAGATCACCGTTACCGCCAACCGCCGCACCTATCCGTGGCCGAAGGTTCCGGCCATCGCCATCTGCCTCGACGGCTGCGAGCCGGCCTACCTCGATGAAGCCATCAAGGCCGGGCTGATGCCGACGCTCGAGCGCATCCGCAAGACCGGAACGGAGCGCACCGCGCTCAGCGTCATCCCGAGCTTCACCAATCCGAACAACCTTTCCATCGCCACCGGCCGGCCGCCGGCAATCCACGGCATCTGCGGCAACTATCTCTATGAACCGCAGACCGGCAACGAAGTGATGATGAACGACCCGCGCTTCCTGCGCGCGCCGACCATCTTCAGCGCCTTCTACGATGCCGGTGCGAAAGTTGCCGTGGTGACGGCGAAGGACAAGCTGCGGGCGCTGCTCGGCCACGGCCTCAAGTTCGACGAGGGCAGGGCGATCTGCTTCTCGTCGGAAAAGTCCGACAAGACGACCAAGGCAGAAAACGGCCTCGACAATGCATCGGCCTGGCTCGGCCGCCCTGTGCCGGAAGTCTATTCGGCTGACCTTTCCGAGTTCGTCTTTGCCGCCGGCGTCAAGCTGCTCAAGGAGTTCCGGCCCGACGTCATGTATCTGACGACGACCGACTACGTGCAGCACAAGTATGCGCCCGGCGTGCCGCAGGCGAATTCCTTCTATGAGATGTTCGACAAATACCTGACCGAACTCGATGCGCTTGGCGCCGCGATTATCGTCACCGCCGACCACGGCATGAAGCCGAAGCACAAGAACGATGGGTCGCCGGATGTCGTCTACGTCCAGGACCTGCTCGACGAGTGGCTCGGCAAGGACGCCGCCCGCGTCATCCTGCCGATCACCGACCCCTATGTCGTGCACCACGGTGCGCTCGGCTCCTTTGCCACGGCCTATCTGCCGGAAGGCGCCGACAAGGAGGAGATCATCGAGCGCCTGAAGGTGATCGAGGGTATCGATGTCGTCCTTACACGCCCGGAAGCCTGCGTGCGTTTCGAACTGCCCGATGACCGCATCGGCGATCTCGTGCTGATCTCAACCGAAAACAAGACGCTCGGCACCAGCGAGCACCGGCACGATCTCGCAGCACTCAACGAGCCGCTGCGTTCGCATGGCGGGCTCACCGAACAGGAGGTGCCCTTCATCGCCAACCGCAAGCTTCCGGAACTTCTGACGGCCGGCACGCTACGCAATTTCGACGCGTTCTTCTACGCGCTCGTCGCAGCGGCACAAACGGCGCACTAGGGAGGGCTCGATGACCAAGGTGGAAACGACGTTCGCCATTCGCCACGAGCCGATGCGGATCGCCGGCAAGGCGGTCGATACCGAAGGGCGCATCGAGGTGCGCTATCCCTTCAACGATGCCGTCATCGGCACCGTGCCGGCGGGTAACGCCGAGCACGCCCGCAAGGCCTTCGAGATCGCGGGGGCATACCAGCCGAAGCTGACACGCTATGAGCGTCAGCGCATCCTGCTCAAGGCCGCCGACCTACTCGTCGCCCGCAAGGAGGAGATTTCCGACCTGATCACGCTGGAGCTCGGCATCTCCAAGCAGGATTCGCTCTATGAAGTCGGCCGCGCCTTCGACGTGCTGACGCTGTCGGGGCAGATGTGCATCCATGACGATGGCGAGATCTTCTCCTGCGACCTTACCCCGCACGGCAAGGCGCGCAAGATCTTCACCACCCGCGAACCGCTCAACGCCATTTCGGCGATCACGCCCTTCAACCATCCTCTCAACATGGTGGCGCATAAGGTGGCGCCGGCGGTCGCGACCAACAATTGCGTGGTGCTGAAGCCGACCGAACTGACGCCGATGACGGCGCTGGTCTTCGCCGACATCCTCTATGAGGCCGGCCTGCCGCCGGAGATGCTCTCGGTCGTGACCGGCTGGCCCGCCGATATCGGCATGGAGATGATCACCAATCCGAACTTCGACCTCATCACCTTTACCGGCAGCGTTCCGGTCGGCAAGCTGATCGCAGCACACGCCCATTACAAGCGTCAGGTGCTGGAGCTCGGCGGCAATGATCCGCTGATCATCCTCAACGATCTGTCGGACGACGATCTCGCAAGAGCGGCGGATCTTGCCGTTGCCGGCGCCACCAAGAACTCCGGCCAACGCTGCACTGCGGTCAAACGCATCCTCTGCCAGGAGAGCGTTGCCGACCGCTTCGTGCCGCTGGTGCTGGAGCGAGCGAAAAAGCTGAGGTTCGGCGATCCGATGGACCGGGCGACCGAGCTCGGCACGGTCGTGCATGCTCGCGCGGCGGAAGTCTTCGAACAGCGTGTGTTGAAGGCTGCGGAAGAGGGAGCGGAGATCCTCTATCACCCCGGTCGAAAGGGTGCCTTGTTGCCACCGATTGTGGTCGACCGGGTAGCGCATTCCAGCGAGCTGGTGATGGAGGAAACCTTCGCGCCGATCATCCCGATCGTGCGCGCCCCCGACAACGACGACGCGCTGATCGCGCTCTCGAACTCGACGGCCTTCGGCCTTTCTTCCGGCGTCTGCACCAATGAGTTCCGGCGAATGCAGAAATACATCGCCGGGCTGAAGGTCGGCACGGTCAACATCTGGGAAGTGCCGGGTTACCGGATCGAGATGAGCCCCTTCGGCGGCATTAAGGATTCCGGCAACGGCTACAAGGAAGGCGTCATCGAGGCGATGAAGAGCTTTACCAACGTCAAGACATTCTCCTTGCCATGGTGATCTCAAGCGTTTCCCCCCGCTGACTCACCCCTCTGGGAGCCGCCTTGGCGGCTCCCTTTTTTATGGTTCGGAGCGTCTCACTGCATCGTCTTCGGTGCACAATCGTAGATCTGCCCCTTCTTTCGGCAGGTCGTGCGAAGTTGTATCGAAACTTGCCGCCGCCTTGATCAATCGTGGCTCGTCATGCCCAGTTCTGCGGCGGATCATCCATAGCTTTAATCTTCTGAACGATAAGAATAATAAATTTTACTTACAGGAAACCGCTGCGCAGAATGTTTCCCGAAGCCGATCACAAGAGGGCAACGACAAGATTGCCCGCCGCGCTTCCCCGGTTTTACCAGGACCTCAGAGGAGAACTTCAATCATGAACAGACGCATGCTCTTCGTGCTTGCCGGCGCCGCTTCCGCTGTGCTTCCTGCCATCGCTGCCGCTGAAACCCAGCTCACCGTCTACACCGCCGTCGAAGCCGTAGACCTCGACCGCTACAAGGCGACCTTCGAGAAGGCCCACCCGGACATCAAAATCAACTGGGTGCGCGATTCCACCGGCGTCATGACCGCCAAGCTGCTCGCCGAGAAGGACAATCCGCAGGCCGACGTCGTCTGGGGGCTCGCTGCAACCTCGCTGCTGCTCCTGAAGACCGAAGGCATGCTGGAGCCTTACCAGCCGAAGGGTGTCGAGGCGCTCGATCCGAAGTTCGTCGACAAGGACACGCCGCCGAGCTGGGTCGGCATGGACGCCTATGTCGCAGCCCTTTGCTACAACACGGTCGAGGGTGAAAAGCTCGGTCTCACACCGCCGGCGAGCTGGAAAGACCTGACGAAGCCCGAATACAAGGGCCACGTGGTGATGCCGAACCCGGCATCCTCGGGCACCGGTTTCCTCGACGTCTCGGGCTGGATGCAGATGTGGGGTGAGGAGAAGGCCTGGGACTTCATGGACAAGCTCCACCAGAACATCTCCGCCTACACCCATTCCGGCTCCAAGCCGTGCAAGATGGCGGGTGCCGGTGAAGCCGTCATCGGCGTGTCCTTCGAGTTTCCGGGTGCCAAGGCCAAGAGTGCCGGCGCACCGATCGACATCATCTTCCCCGCGGAGGGTTCAGGCTGGGAGGCGGAGGCAACCGCGATCATCGCCGGCACGGCAAATCTCGAAGCCGCAAAGACGCTGGTCGACTGGTCGGTCACCAAGGAAGCCAACGAGATGTACAATTCCGGCTATGCCGTCGTTGCCTATCCGGGTGTCGCCAAGCAGGTCGAGCACCTGCCCGACGACATCGCTTCCCGGATGATCGTCAACGACTTCGAATGGGCCGCCAACAATCGCGCGGAAATCCTCAAGGAATGGCAGAAGCGCTACGACGCCAAGTCTGAGCCGAAGAGCTGAGCCTGATGGCCGGGCGTAGCGCTACCGCGCTGCGCCCGTTCGCATTTCTCTTGGAAATCCCTCAAGCCAGCGGAGCTTGCAGATGAGGCATGCCCTGTCGATCGAACCGACGCCCACCAGCCGTCAGCACTTCGCCGATGACGCGGCCGCGGAGCCGGCTCCCTATTTGCAGATCTCGGATCTCTGGAAGACCTATGGCGATTTCGTTGCGCTGCGCGACATTTCGCTGAGCATTGCCAGAGGCGAGTTCGTCTGTTTCCTCGGTCCCTCCGGCTGCGGCAAGACAACATTGCTGAGAGCCATCGCCGGTCTCGATCTGCAGACGCAGGGCACCATCCTGCAGGATGGCCGCAACATCTCGACGCTGCCGGCCTCCAGGCGCGACTATGGCATCGTCTTCCAGTCCTACGCGCTCTTTCCCAACCTGACGATCGAGCAGAACATCGCCTTCGGCCTGGAAAACACCGGCCGATCGAAGGCGGGGGTCGCGTCCCGCGTCGCCGAATTGCTGGAAACAGTCGGCCTGTCGGCTCACGGCAAGAAGTATCCGGCTCAGCTTTCCGGTGGCCAGCAGCAGCGCATTGCGCTTGCCCGCGCCATCGCAATCTCCCCGGGGCTGTTGTTGCTTGACGAGCCGCTTTCGGCACTCGATGCCAAGGTCCGCGTGCATCTTCGCCATGAGATAAAGGCACTGCAGCGCAAACTCGGCGTCACCACCATCATGGTCACGCACGACCAGGAGGAGGCGCTTGCCATGGCCGACCGGATCGTCGTCATGAACCACGGCGTCATCGAGCAAGTCGGCTCGCCCACCGAGATCTACCGTCACCCCGAAACGCTGTTCGTCGCCGATTTCATCGGTGAGACCAACCAATTCCCAGCGCGTGTCACCGGGGACGGCGAGGTCGAGATCGGCCACTCGGCTTTCTGTTGCTCGACCCTGGATTTTTCGGCGGGCCATGCGGCAACGGCCGTCGTCCGCCCGGTTGATATCATCCCGCACGGTGCCGATGCCCATGCCGCCAACGCCATCGACCGGCCGGCGACGCCGCAGAACCTGATCGATGCCGAAGTGCAGGAGATGGAGTTCCTCGGCATGTTCTGGCGCACGCGCTTGACGGCACCGCGCCTTGGCGAACGCACGCTTGTCGCCGACTTCTCCGTCAATGCCGTCAGGCGCCTCAGGATCGAGACGGGCGGCGCCATCCAGGTGGAAATCCCGCGGGAACGTCTTCTGCTCTATCCAAGGGGTGCCTAACGATGAACATGGTCCTCGAAGCGCCTCACCTCCCCATGATCGGCAAACGGCTCCGGCAGGACGCCTCCCGCGACGATCGCATCAAGCTCGGCTTCATGGCGGTCATCGGGCTTTACCTGATCGTGGCGCTCGGCGCGCCGCTCTTTGTCATGCTGTCGAAGTCGCTTTCGACTTATCGGTTCGACCTTGCAGCTTTCGAATTCCAGATGAGCGATGAGACCGGCGCGAACTGGGGGCCGATCGTCAGTGCCGCAGACCTGAACCGGGAACTCGGAGCGGTGACGGAGGGCGAGCTTTCCAGCAGTTCAGACGGACGGCTGGCGGCCACAAAATTCTTTCCGGAATTCAAGTTCCGCAGCCCGGTCCATTACCGCATTCGCGGCACCACGGATGATGCGGCCTTCCTTGTCGGCTCCACCCTGGAAAAGGGGACGGAGTGGCGCGAATACGATTCCGGTACCTTCCGGCGCGTGGTGCTGCGGCCCGCACGTGTCTTGGGTTTTACGAACTTCACGGCCTATTTCTCGACGCCCGCGTTGGCGCAGTCGATCTACAATTCCGTGCTGATGGCGGTAATCAGCACGGTGTTCACGATCTCGATCGCCTTTGCGCTTGCCTACGGTCTGACGCGAAGCTGCATGCTGCTCAAGGGTCTGTTCCGCGGCATCCTGACGATACCGATCCTGGTGCCGTCGCTGCTGCCGGGCATCGCACTCGTCTACCTCTTCGGCAACCAGGGCATCTTCAGGGATTGGCTTCTCGGCTATTCGATCTACGGGCCGATCGGCATCGTCATCGGCTCGATCTTCTTCACCCTGCCACATGCCTTTCTGATCATCCTGACGGCGCTCTCCATTGCCGATGCCCGGCACTATGAGGCTGCCGCGTCGCTCAAAGCCAGCAAGTGGCGCACCTTCACGACCGTTACGGTCCCCGGTGCGCGCTTTGGCATTGTCTCGGCCGCCTTCGTCGTCTTCACGCTGGTCATCACCGACTTCGGCTTGCCCAAGGTGATCGGCGGGCAATACGGCATGCTGGCCGTCGACATCTACAAGCAGGTGATCGGCCAGCAGAACTTCGAGATGGGCGCGGTCGTCTCCGTCATCCTGCTTGTCCCAGCCGTGCTTGCCTTTGCCGTCGACCGGCACATGCAGAAGCGACAGGTAGCACTGCTGTCGGCGCGCGCCGTGCCCTACGCGCCGAAGCCCAACGCGCGTTTGGACGGGCTGTGCTTCGCCTTCGCCTGCCTCGTCAGCCTCTTCATCCTCGGCATGATCGCCATGTGCCAGATCGCAGCGGTGGTGAAGTTCTGGCCCTATGACCTGACGCTCACGAGCAAGAACTTCGCCTTCGACCTGATGGACGGCGGCGGCTGGGCGGCCTATGGAAACTCGATCCGGCTTGCGCTTTTGACAGCTCTCTTCGGTTCGGTCGTCGTCTTTGCCGGCGCCTACATGGTCGAGAAGGCCGACGGTTTCCGCTTCGGCCGCGGTGTCTTCCATTTCCTGGCGATGATGCCGATGGCCGTGCCCGGCATGGTGCTCGGCCTCGCCTACATCTTCTTCTTCAACAATCCGACCAATCCGCTGCACCCAATCTATGGCACGATGACGATCCTCGTCGTCTCGACGGTGACGCACTTCTACACGGTCGCGCATCTGACGGCGCTGACGGCGCTGAAGCAGATGGATCCGGAGTTCGAATCCGTCGCCGCCTCGCTGAAGCAGCCCTTCCACCGGCTGTTCTTCCGGGTCACGGTGCCCGTCTGCCTCCCGGCGATCCTCAACATCGCGATCTATCTCTTCGTCAACGCGATGACGACGGTCTCAGCGGTGGTGTTCCTCTATTCGACGGACACCAAGCTTGCGTCGGTCGCGGTGCTCAACATGGACGATGCGGGTGACATTGCGCCGGCTGCGGCCATGGGCATGATGATCTTCTACACCAATGTCGCGGCCAAGCTCGTCCATGCGCTGATCGCGCGCGGCCTGCTCGCCCGTACTCAGGCGTGGCGCTAGCCCGCTTCCGCCCCGCAATTCGTCTCGCCTTCCTTCGTCGCCGAAGGGGGGCGACGCCTTTGCCGCGTCAACCTAAGCCACCCGAATCTCTGCCATCACCGCTCTACGGTCGTTTCCCGCGCGCAGGCGTTCCATTTCGGCGAGACGCGTGCGCTGTGGCGTAAGTCCATAGCGCTCGCGGTAGGTGCGGGAAAAGTGCGAGGCGGTGGTAAAGCCGCAGGCGACCGCGATCTCGATGACCTGGAGAGATGAGGTGAGCAGCAGAAGATGGGCGCGCTCCAGCCGTAGGTCGAGATAATAACGCGCCGGCGTGCGGCCCATTTCCTTTCGAAACAGCCGCTCCGTCTGCCGCCGCGAAAGGCCGGTCGCCGGCGACATGTTGGCAAGCTTCAGCGGCTCAGCAAGATTGGCCTCCATCTGCTCGATGATCCGGATCAGAAATGGGTTGTCGATGCCAAGGCGTGCCTGCAGCGGAAGGCGCTGGCGCTCGCCTGTCTCGCGAAGACGTTCGCAGAGCGCCGCCTCGCAGATGCGGTTGACCACGTCCGGGCCGAGGTCTGCTTTGATGATACGCAGGAACATGTCGAAGGGCGCATTGCCGCCGGCGCAGGTGTAAAGGCTGCCGTCGATCTCGAAGGCGGTCTGGCGCGCACCGGCAATGAAGAACCGTTCTGAGAAATCCGGAAAATGCTCCCAGTGCACCGCGCATCGACGCTCGTCGAGCAGGCCCGCGCGGGCCAGACAGTAGACGCCGCCGGCAAGTCCGGCGAGGCGCACCTGACTGCGAGCGCAGTGCCGAAGCCAGGCCTCCAGAGCCCGGTCGGCGGGCGGCTTCGTGCGGCTGCCGCAGATGACGACGAACCCCGGCTGTTCGCCCCGGTGGAACCGGCCGCGCTCATCCGCGAGCGGTCCGGCCGCAGCAAGGCGTGTGCCGCAGGATGAGACGGCGGATGAGCCATCTGCCGTTACAATGTGCCAGTGGTAAACGGCGCGCTCGGCCACGTCATTGGCAAGGCGCAGCGCTTCGATCGCTGCGGAAAAGCCATGCAGGGCAAAGCCATCGAGCAGATAGAAGGTGAAGTGGCGGACCAGCGCGCGTGCCTGCTGCATTGTCTCTTCCTGATAATGAAAGGTCGCGACGTGTTGCGAGTTGGATAGAATAGTTACATTATGCAACATAACTAACCGTTGCCAAGCCGGTTTCGACGGCTGCGGAGGAAAATTCTCCGCGATCTCGCGTGAAATGCCGGTACTTTCCAGCTAGGCGAGCCGCGAGGCTGTGGCGCGACTTGTCAAATGGACAAAAATGAACACAGTTGGTTCCATGTCTGACTCTCAAAGCGCCCGCGCTCTTGCCCCACGCCGCCATGGCGAAATCCTTAGACGTCTTGCTGCCAACGGTACCGTGGGTATCACCGAACTGGCGGACTTTTTCGACGTGTCACGCCAGACGATAAGGCGCGACCTGAAGCTGCTTGCCGATCGCGGCCAGCTTGATCTTGTGCATGGCGGCGCCACCCTGTTCGAACCCACTGAGGCAGCTTTTACCGAGCGACGGGAGGAAAATGCCGGGGCGAAGGCGGCGATCGGCCGTGCTGCGGCGGGTCTGGTGCGCGACGGCATGGTGATCTTCCTGGATTCCGGCACCACGACGCTGGCCGTGGCCCACGCGTTATCCGGGCGAAAAAACCTAACGATTTGCACGACTTCACTGTCGATCGCGCTTTTGATGTGCCGGCAACCACTCGTGCGGGTTCATATGCTCGGCGGAGAGATCGATCCGGACGAGGAAGCGGCCGTCGGCATCGATGCGCTCGAGGCCATCAACCATTTCCGTGTCGATGTCGCCTTTCTCGGCGGCGGCGGGCTCTCGCCGGATGGCGAGGTGACCGACTTTACCCGCAGCGGCGCCGAGCAACGATCCCGCATGGTGACGACTGCGGCCAAAGCCTATTTCGTGCTCGACAGCTCCAAGTTCGGACGGCTGACGCCGCTGCGTATTCCGCGCTTCGAAGTCGCCGCCGGGGTGATCGTCGATCGGCGCCCGCCGGAGGCGATCCGCGAGGCGCTGGAGCGTAAAGGTCCCACTCTAATCGTCGCCGAACAATGAAATGTAATATTTTGTAACTTTTTGTCTTGTTCTTTGTCGGTGTTTTGTTACCGTGTGGCCTTCCATGGTTTCGGGAGGTCGTTTCATGGCGCAGGAATTTCCAACGCAGGCCCAGGTCGTCATCGTCGGTGGCGGTATCATCGGTTGTTCGGTCGCCTATCATTTGACCAACCTCGGCTGGAACGATGTCGTTCTTCTGGAGCAGGGGCAGCTGAGTGGTGGCACCACATGGCACGCGGCCGGTCTCGTCGGCCAGTTGCGCAGCCACGCCAACATGACGAGCCTCATCAAATACTCGACCAAGCTCTATAGCGAGCTGGAATCGGAGACCGGTCTTGCCACGGGCTGGAAGAATTGCGGTTCCCTTTCCGTCGCCCGAACAGAGGACCGCATGACCGTGCTGAAGCGCACGGCGGCCTCCGCCCGTGCGCAGGGGGTCGAGATCGAGGTGATCTCGCCGAAGGAGGCACAGGATCTCTGGCCGGTGATGGCCATCGACGATCTCGTCGGCGCCGTCTGGCTGCCTGGCGATGGCAAGGCCAATCCGACCGACCTCACGCAATCGCTCGCGAAAGGCGCGCGCAATCGCGGTGCGCGTGTCATCGAGCGCGTCCGGGTCACCGGTATTTCGACGAAGAACGGTGTCGTGACCGGGGTGGAAACCGATCGCGGGGCCATTGCCGCCGAGATCGTCGTCAACTGCGCCGGGCAATGGGCGCGCAAGGTCGGCCAGATGTGCGGCGTCACGGTGCCGCTGCACTCGGCTGAACACATGTATATCGTCACCGGCCGGATCGAGGGCGTGCATCCCGATCTGCCGGTCATGCGCGATCCAGACGGCTACATCTATTTCAAGGAGGAAGTCGGTGGTCTCGTCATGGGCGGCTTCGAGCCGGAGGCGAAGCCCTGGGGCATGGCCGGCATTCCTGATGATTTCGAGTTTGCTCTTTTGCCTGATGACTGGGACCAGTTCGAGATCCTGATGCACAACGCCCTGCAGCGGGTGCCACAGCTTGCGACCTCAGAGGTGAAGAAATTCTACAACGGGCCGGAGAGTTTTACCGCAGACAACAATTTCATTCTCGGCGAGGCGCCGGAGCTGAAGAACTTCTTTGTCGGCGCGGGCTTCAATTCCATGGGGATCGCCAGTGCCGGCGGAGCAGGGCGGGCACTTGCCGAATGGATCGTCAACCGCGCGCCGACCATGGATCTGTGGCCGGTTGATATCCGCCGCTTCGCCGGCTTCAACAACAATCCTCGCTGGCTGCACGACCGTGTCAAGGAGACACTGGGCCTCCACTACGCGATGCCCTGGCCGAACCGGGAACTGGACACGGCCCGTCCCTTCCGCCGCTCGCCGCTCTACGATCGCCTCGCCGCCAAGGGGGCGTGCTTCGGTTCGAAGATGGGATGGGAACGCGCCAACTGGTTTGCCGCAGAAGGCGAGAATCCCGTGACGGAATACGCCTTCGGCCGGCAGAATTGGCACGACGCGGTCAAGCGCGAGATGCAGGCGACGCGCGAGGCTGCCGGTATCTTCGACCAGACCTCGTTTGCCAAGCTGCTCGTCCAGGGTCGGGATGCCGCAGCAGAGCTCAATCGCATCTGCGCTGCGGAGATCGACGTCGAGATCGGCCGTTCCGTTTATACGGGCATCTTGAACAAACGTGGCGGCTACGAAAGCGATCTGACGGTGATGCGCCTTGCCTCCGACCGCTTCCTGCTGATTACCGGATCGGCGCAAGCCGTGCACGACGCGGACTGGATCCGCAAGAACGTACCCGCGGACGCCCATTTGACGCTGACCGACGTTACCTCCGCCTATGCGGTCCTGGCGCTGATGGGGCCGAAGTCGCGCGACATCCTCTCTCGGGTCACCTCTGCGGATCTCTCGAATGAGGGCTTTCCCTTCGCAACGATCCGGGAGATCGATGTCGGTTACGCCACGGCCTATGCAAACCGCATGACCTATGTCGGCGAACTCGGCTGGGAACTGATCGTGCCGACGGAATTCGGCGTCGGGGTCTACGAAGCGCTGCACGAGGTCGGCCGCGATTTCGGACTGACGGATTGCGGCTACTATGCGCTTGAGGCCCTCAGGCTCGAAAAGGGCTATCGCGCCTGGAGCCGCGAGCTGACGCCGGACGTCAATCCTTGCGAAGCGGGTCTCTCCTTTGCAGTCGCCGCCGACAAGACGGGCGGCTTCATCGGCCGGCAGGCCTATCTTGCCGCAAAGGCGAAGGGCGCTCCTTCTCGCCGTATTGTGCAGTTTACTGTGAACGATCCGTGGCCAATGCTCTGGGGCGGCGAGTTGATCCTTCGCGATGGGAACCCCGTTGGCGAGGTGCGCTCGGCCGCCTACGGACATACCCTTGGACGTTCGGTCGCGCTGGCACTGATCGAACATGCAACCGGCGTGGATACCGACTTCGTGAAGTCCGGCAACTTCGAGGTCGAACTCGCCGGCGTTCGTTTCGCTGTCACCCCTCACGTTACGGCCGCCTATGACCCGAAAGCCATCCGCATCAAGGCCTAGTCGCTGCAAGCACTTGGCGCGCCAGGCCGATCGCGCGCGCCAACCGATATTACCGCAAGGCGATATCTGCCGAGGGAATATGGCCGGTGTCCTCAGTGGCCGACCATCTTGAGCGCCGCTTCGGGAAGACGCTCGCCCTGAACCTCGATTTTGGAGAGGCCTGCGGCGATCTCGGAGCGGTCTTCGGCGGTCAGTTCGAGGTCAACCGCGCCGAGATTTTCCTCGAGCCGGTGCGACTTCGTGGTGCCCGGGATCGGCACGATCCAAGGCCTTTGGGCAAGAAGCCAAGCCAAGGCGACCTGCGCGAGCGTGGCTCCCTTGCGATCCGCTACCGCTTTCACGATATCGACCAGCGCCATGTTGGCTTTGCGGGCGTCGGGGGAGAAGCGCGGCACCATGTTCCGAAAATCCGTCGGATCGAACGTGGTGTTCTCATCGATCTTGCCCGTCAGGAACCCGGCTCCGAGCGGGCTGAAGGGGACGAAGCCGACGTTCAGTTCCTCGAGTACCGGAAGCAGTTCGGCTTCAGGCCCACGCCAGAACAGCGAGTATTCACTCTGCACGGCGGCAAGCGGATGGACGGCATGGGCGCGACGGACTGTACCGACACCTGCTTCCGAAAGTCCGTAATGTCTCACCTTCCCTGCCGCGACGAGGTCCTTGATGGCTCCGGCAACGTCCTCGATCGGCACGTCCGGATCGACGCGGTGTTGATAGAAGATGTCGATACGATCGGTCTTGAGCCGCTTGAGGCTGGCGTCGGCGACCGCCTTGATGTGCGCGGGGCGGCTGTTCGTTCCCCCGCCACGCTTGCCTGTCTTGAGATCAATGTCGAAGCCGAACTTCGTCCCGATCACGACCTGGTCCCGGATTGGTGCGAGCGCTTCTCCGACGAGCCCCTCGTTCACGAAGGGCCCATAAGCTTCGGCAGTGTCGAAAAACGTGACCCCACGTTCATAGGCACCGCGGATAAGCTTTATCATCTCCGCTTTGTCGGCCGGAGGACCGTAGGCCGCGCTCATACCCATGCATCCGAGCCCGATGGCAGAGACTTCGAGTGCTCCTAGTTTGCGCGTTTCCATTTCTCTTTTTCCTTGTGTTTGTGGCGACGACACATCGGTGACAAACGTTGTGGGGCGCCGGGCAGTTCATGCCTCATGGCTCATGGCGGCGCCCGACCGCGCTGTACTTGTCCGGAATCTAGCGATTGAGACTGTTTTCGATTAGTCGCTATAATCGACATGAACCTATTAGCTGGACTACTGAATGCCCCAGGAAAATTACAACGACCTCGTCGCGTTCCTGACCGTCGCGAGAGAACGGAGCTTCACCAAGGCGGCAGCAAAACTCGGCGTCTCGCAGTCGGCGCTCAGCCAGACCGTGCGGGGACTGGAGGCCCGCCTCGGCATCCGGCTGCTCACGCGCACGACGCGGAGCGTCGCGCCGACAGAAGCGGGAGAGCGCCTGCTCAAGACGGTCGGCCCGCGCTTCGAAGAGATCGAGGCGGAACTCGGCGCGCTCAGCGAACTCAAGGACAAGCCCTCGGGCACGATCCGGATAACGGCCGGCGAGCACCCGGCGATTTCCGTTCTCGCGCCCGCGATCCGGAAACTTGCCATCGAGTATCCCGACATCAACGTCGAGGTGACCGTCGATTACGGTCTGACGGACATCGTCGCGGAGCGCTACGACGCGGGCATCCGGCTTGGCGAGCAGGTCGCCAAGGACATGATTGCGGTTAAGGTGAGCGGCGACATGCGCATGGCGGTCGTCGGGTCCCCGGCATACTTCGGGCGCCATGGGCGGCCGGAGACGCCCCAGGACCTGACCGGTCACAACTGCATCAACATGCGGCTGCCGACCCGCGGTGGCATCTATCCTTGGGAGTTCGAACGCGACGGTCGTGAAATCCGGGTCAGGGTCGATGGCCAACTTGTCTTCAACAATCTCGCAATGCGGATCGACGCAGCACTTTCCGGCCTGGGCCTTGCCTACCTACCCGAAGACCAGGCGACCGAGCACCTTGCAACTGGTCGCCTTGAGCGCGTCCTCGAGGACTGGTGCGAACCGTTCCCCGGCTATCACCTCTATTATCCGAACCGAAGACATGCTTCGCCTGCCTTTGCCGTCTTTGTAGACGCCCTTCGGTTTCGGGGCTGAAGACTGTTTTTTTCAATCACGGCTTATCAACTGACCGTGATTAAGAAGCAGGCCTAATAAGCTCATCCCGGTTTCGGCGTCTAATGCCGCGGCCCGCTCTCACGTACCGTTCGCTTGTCCAATTCGTGAGAGAAACCGATGACACGCACTAAACTCTGGCTGGGCGCGCTGGCATTTTCCGCCGCAGCCGTTGACACCCAGGTCTACGCCGAAGCGAACCGCGTCCAGTTCCCGAAAGATCTGGACGACCTTGTGCACTACACGACCGTCCGCCGGAGCGAGGTGACGGAGCACATCATGACCACGCGCGAGGCGGTCGACGCGGTCAAGAACGGGCAACCCATCCCTGATGGCACGCACTTCGTGCTGGTCGACCACCGAGACGGAAAGGTCCACCGCTACTTTGTCATGCAGAAGGGGGAAGGCTGGGGCAACGACTATCCCGAGAGCCGGCGGACGGACGACTGGCAGTTCCAATGGTTCTGGGCCGACAAGTCCGTCAACATGGACGAGAACACCGCCCGCTGCCAGTCCTGCCATTCCTCCCGTTCTGGGGAGAACTTCCTCTACACGTTCGACGCGCTTGGCGCATTCGACGCCACCGTGATCGAATGACGGAGGGTTGGCGATGCCCCCCGTTTTCCTGATGCGCCTCGGGTTGGACTTCCTCGCCGTCGGTCTGTTTGTGGTCGCCATGGCCTATTGGTGGATGGACGACCGTTCGCACGAACTGATCGGCACGAGCATGTTCGCGCTGCTCCTCTTCCACAACGTCTTCAATCGTCGCTGGTACGGGGGCATAGCCCGAACGCGGCGTCAGGCGAGGCCGCAGGTAACCGTCGGGTTGAACCTCACGCTGCTGGTCACGATGCTGACCTTGCTGACCACGAGCATCCTGATTTCGCAGTCGCTTTTCGGGTTTTTCGCCGTCGGCGGCCCCTCCGCCAGAGACGCCCATATCCTGGCCGCCTATTGGGCCTTGATCATCGTCTCGATCCACCTCGGTCTTCACTGGTCGATCGTCATGAACGTCGTCCGAAGCCTGCTCGGACTCCATCGAAACCACCTCGGCCGTACGGCAGTCCTCAGGCTTGCCTCCTGTGGAATCGCGGCCTGCGGCGTCTACAGTTCCCTCGAACTCGATATCGGATCGAGACTTCTCCTGATCCCCACCATGCAGTTCTGGGATTTCAACGAAGGCGCCGCTGGGTTCTTCTTCCGCATCGCCTCCATCGCCGGACTATACGTCGCTGCGGGGTACTACGGCATCTCGGCCATCCAGGCTCCCCATCGTCGGTCGGCCGACGCCGATGCGCTCGAGAGGACCGAGCCATCTCCTGACCAGTTCGCCCACCCCTTCAAATCAAAACAAGAGAGGATACGAGAACATGGAGCTTAACCGTCGAGACCTAC
This sequence comes from Ensifer sp. GW101-20A05, assembly GCF_059424735.1. Lineage (NCBI taxonomy): Bacteria > Pseudomonadati > Pseudomonadota > Alphaproteobacteria > Hyphomicrobiales > Rhizobiaceae > Ensifer > Ensifer sp. GW101-20A05. Next base: position 43,708 of record NZ_JBWKZT010000013.1, read on the forward strand.
TTTTGGCAGCGGGCACCCTGGCCGCGGTGGCGAACGCGGGTGTCGCTGAGGCGCAGACCGCCACACGGGAGCGCGTCCCAACCAGCACGACTGTGTCGGAAATCGGACGGCGGAAACTCGGCTCGCTCGAAGTTTCGAGCGTCGGCCTCGGCGTCCAGAATATGAGCCGGACCTATCAGCGCACCGTTCCGACGCGCGCGGAGATGCACAATGTCATCCGAACAGCCTTCGACCGTGGCCTCACTTTCTATGATGCCGCCGAAGCCTATGGTCCGCACGAGGTAGAAAGGATCCTTGGCGAGGGTGTGGAGCCTTTCCGCGACCAGGTCGTCATCGCCACGAAGTTCGGCTGGAACATCGATCAAGAGACCGGGGAACGGAAGCCCGGCCTTAACAGCCGCCCCGAGCACATCAAGCTTGTCGTCGAGGGCATGCTGAAGCGGCTGCGTACCGATCGCATCGATCTTCTGTACCAGCACCGGGTTGACCCACAGGTGCCAATCGAGGACGTCGCCGGGACCGTCAAAGACCTGATGTCCGAAGGCAAGGTCCTGCATTGGGGCCTGTCGGAGATGTGCTTGACCACGCTGCGCCGAGCACATGCCGCGCTGCCTCTGACCGCGGTTCAGAGTGAATATTCGATGCTTTGGCGCGGCCCGGAGACCGGTGCGATCCCGGTTTGCGAGGAACTCGGCATAGGGTTCGTGCCGTGGAGCCCTCTTGGTGTGGGTTTCCTCAACGGTGCGATCGATGCGGAGACGCGGTTTGCCCCCGGGGATATCCGCGGCATCGAGACCCGCTTTGCCCCTGAAAACCTGCCCCACAACCTGGCACTCGTCGAGCTCCTGAAAGTTTGGGCCGAACGCAAACAGACCAGACTGGGGCAAATCGCTCTGGCCTGGCTGCTGTCTCAAAAGCCATGGATCGTGCCGATCCCCGGAACGACGCAGATGGCGCATATGATCGAGAACATCGGCGCGCCGGCAATCCAGTTTTCGCCCGCCGAAATCGCCGAACTGAACGCCTCCGTATCAGTGATCGAAATCCGTGGCGCGAGGCTGCCAGACGCTGTCCAGGCCTATTCGGATGTTGAAGCACCTCTGAAGTCGTAATCGCAACTTAGGCCCGCCCAAAGCAATCTGTTTGCTTGAGGCCCGCAACGGCAAATCGGAAGTTATCTGTTCTAAAGTCGTCGTGTTGGAGGAAGCCGCGTTCATTTGTGGCCCGCTTGTCGAAATAACGGGCGCCCAGGCGGTTGCGTGAGGTGGGGCGTTCGCGGGTCCTATTTCGCAGATTGCCTTGGCATCTCGATTAGCCACTGCGCCAGAAGTGTCAGTGCCTCGGTCAGATCTTCGAACGATGCGCCGCCAAGGCAAAGCCGAATTCCGCTCGCCCGATCCTCTCGGTCCACCATCATGGAATCCGGTGGGGTCAGTTTGATGCCGGCCTCCGCAGCGGCGGATACGAAGCGGTTGGCAGCGTCGCGCGGCATCGGCAGCCAGGCGTTATACGCATCGGGATCAGAGACAAGTTCGGCCGTACCGAGAAGCGAGACAGCCAGACTGGATCGACGCCGCGCCTCATGGCGCAGATCGCGCTGGATCGAAGGGATGACGCCGGTGATCAGCCATTCCTCGACCACTGCACAGGAGAGCGGCGAGGGGGCCAGAGGCATGTCTTGCAAGGCGTCTTCCGCTGCTTCGTTAAAACCAGCCGGCAGCGCGAGCACGCCGATCTGCAATCCGGGGCCAAGCGACTTGGACAGCCCGTTCACATGAAAGGCGATCTCGGGCGCCAATGCCGTCAGCGGAGGCAAAGCCGGCTCGGCCGGCGCATAGACGCCGTCCTCGATGATCCATGCGCCCGCCAGACGGCAAATTTCCGCGATGGCCTGCCTTCGCTCCCCGCCCATCGTGGCGGTGGTCGGATTGTGAAGCGTCGGAGTGAGGTAAACTGCCTTTCTGCCGGCCGATGCGGCCCTGTCGAGCGCCTCTGCCAGTGCCTCTGGCACCATCCCTTCTGCGTCGATCCTGACACCCTGCATCCGATATCCCTTGCGCCGGGCCAGCGCGATCGCGCCGGGATAGGTGATCCGTTCGGTCAGAAGCAGTCCCTGCGGACCGCAGGCGAGGTCGAAGGCCAGTGAGAGCGCCTGGCGGGCGCCGCTCGTCAGCACCAGATGCGACGGATCGACGATGAGACCCAGTGTTTCGAGCCAGCGGGCCAGAACGCGGCGGTGCTCCAGATGTCCGGCGGGTGGGGCGTAGAGATTGAGATGATCCGCATCGATCTTGCGCGCGATCCCGGTCAATGTCCGCGCCAGCAGGCGTGCGTTGAGCGTTGCTGGCGGGGCGTTGGATGAGAGATCGATCTGCCGATCCTTGTGTGCGTGGCGGATCGCCACGAACGTTCCCCGGCCCTTGACGCTACGCGTCAGACCTCGACGTTCCAGAGCGGCATAGGCTTTCGTCACCGTGCCGAGGCCAATCCCCAGTTTCCATGCGACATCGCGATGCGCCGGCAGGCGGTCGCCTCCCGTCAGCCGCCCTTCGATGATGTCGTCGGCGAGAGCGAGGACCAGCCGCTCGGCGGCATTCGCCTCTATGTCGGCGAGACGTGGTGCCCATGGCGATTGAAGGAGCATGTTCGCCACCTCGATAAAAGTGTCACATGACACTATTCAGATAAACAGCAAGTGTAACATACGCTATGACGACGCTGAACGAAATACACACTTGCAGGAGGCGCCTGTCCGCGATGACGGGCGCATGGAGAGCCAGATGTTCAGTCATGTTACCGTCGGGGCGCGCGATCTTGAGCGGGCGGGTCGTTTCTATGACGCCGTGCTCGCTCCGCTCGGCCTGAAACGCCGCGTCGTTGCCTCCGATGGCGGGCCTCCGGCGCTTTGCTGGGTGGCTATTCAAGCGCCACTGCCGCGCTTCTATGTCTACATCCCCTTCGATGGCGAGCTGGCGACGGCCGGCAATGGCTGCATGGCCGCCTTTCTGTCCCCCTCGCAGGAGGCCGTGAGGACGGCCTACACGGAGGGTCTCACGCACGGCGGGACGGACGAAGGCGCCCCAGGCCCGCGCCCACACTACGGCGACGGTTACTTCGGTGCGTATCTGCGCGACCCCGATGGAAACAAGGTCCACATCGTCCACCGCGGAGACCTCCAGCATTAGTGCTGGAGAAGCCTCCTGTTTCTGGAGAATTTCGAATGATCGGCAGTCAGATAGCACTCGTCTACGGCACCTATCTCGTCGCCACCGCCAGTCCTGGGCCGAGCAACATGGCGATCATGGGAACGGCGATGCGCGACGGTCGCCTGCCCGCGCTCGTCTTGGCGGCGGGCGTTATCACGGGCTCACTCTTCTGGGCAGTACTGGCGGCGACGGGCATTTCCGCCGCGTTGGCCGCCTATGCAGAGGCGCTTTTCGTCATCAAGATCGTTGGCGGTGTCTATTTGCTCTATCTGGCTTTTCGTGCGGGCAAGTCGGCTCTGAAGCCGATCTCCGACATCACGAAGAAGGACGCAAGGCCTGCCACGCCTTGTTATCGATCGCTCTATCGGCAGGGCATTCTCATGCATATCGGAAACCCGAAGGCGATTCTGGCCTGGATAGCGATCATGTCGTTGGGGTTCCGTCAGGATGCTCCCGCAGGCACGCTACCGGTGATCATTGGCGGTTGCGCCATCCTCGGCGTCCTGGTGTTCGGTGGTTACGCCATCGTCTTTTCGACGGCCTCCATGATTGCCCTATACGCCAGATTGCGGCGCTGGATTGAAGGTGTGCTCTCGGCGGTCTTCGCGGTTGCGGGACTTAAACTGCTTGTTTCGCAGAGCTGATATCCGGTCCGTCGATGCCCCAATGAAGTGACCCAAATTGAAAGCGCGATGTCATGACCCTTGCCGTCCATATGGTCGATGTGTTTGGCGCCGGGCCGTTTTCTGGTAACCCGCTGGCGGTCGTCATCGGCGCAGATGCCATGTCGACGGATGAAATGCAGCAGTTGACGCGGTGGTTCAATTTGTCGGAGACCGCCTTCCTCTTATCGCCCACGCATCCAGATGCTGACTACCGGGTCAGGATATTCACGCTGGACAGGGAGATGCCTTTTGCCGGGCACCCGACGCTTGGAAGCTGTCATGTCTGGCTCTCGACGGGTCGGGTGCCGAAGAAGGCGACGGAAATCATTCAGGAATGCCGCGCCGGTCTGGTCACGATCCGGCGTGCGCATGGGCGGATTTCGTTTGCCGCCCCGCCGCTGATCCGTTCCGGCGCGCCAACACAGGGTGAATTGGATGGGGCCCGTCAACTGTTGGGCATTGAACCTTGCGATATCCTTGATGCCGCCTGGATCGACAATGGGCCTGGATGGTTGGGGATCAGATTGGCATCGGCGGAGAAAGTGCTTTCGCTCAATCCGCTCCGAAACTGGGCCGGTCGGATCGACGTTGGTGTGGTTGGTCCGCGTGCAAAGGGTGGCGATGCAGCCTTCGAGGTTCGTGCGTTCTTCAGCGACCATCTGGGTGCAATCGTCGAAGACCCCGTCACCGGAAGCCTCAATGCCTCGATCGCACAGTGGTTGTTCGCTGGAAGTGTGGTTGAGGAGGACTATGTCGCCGCCCAGGGGACCCGTCTTGGGCGCCATGGCCGAATTCATGTGGGCCGCGATGATGTTGGCCGAATTTGGGTAGGTGGCGAAACGCGCACGCATGTCGAAGGCCGGCTACACGGCCTTTGAAAAGGGAAAGAAGAGGTGTTTCATTGGGTACAATCGATAGGGCAGAAATTGAGCTCCCCGTCCAAAGACAGCTCGAAGCCTACAACGCCCGAGACATTGAGGCATTCATGCCCTGGTGGGCTGATGATTGCCAGTACTACGCATTTCCCTCCACGCTTTTGGCAGGGGGTGCTGTCGAAATTCGAGAGCGACATATCGAGCGGTTCAAAGAGCCTGATCTACACGGAACGGTGCTGACACGTATCGTGGTCGGCAATGTCGTCATCGACCACGAAACGGTTGCGCGAACTTTTCCGGAAGGGAAGGGCGAGGTCGATGTCGTTTGTATCTACGAAGTTGAAAACGGCAAGATTGCCAAAGCCTGGTTCAAGATCAGCGAGCAGAGGCATTTGTAGCCTTAGGCAGACTGTATGAGGCCAATTGCATGGCCATTGAAGCGGCAAACAAGAGAGTGGTGACTTGATGGACGAGAGTGTTTTCCGGCCGATCGCGGAGCGTGTATTGGCGGATGATTGGGGACGGCTGACCAAGTACGAATTTGAACTTCGGCTCAGGGATGGAGGTTGGCAGCGGCAGACCCGAGAGACTTACGATCGTGGCAACGGGGCGACATGTCTGTTGTACAATCCCGGAAGTGGCCGTGTTCTGCTGACCCGTCAGTTTCGTTTGCCGGTTTTCTTGAATGGCGGTCTGGAGTCACTGATCGAAACCCCGGCGGGACTGCTTGATGGTGCCGAGCCGGCAACGCGGATGCGTGCAGAACTGATTGAAGAAACTGGTTATGATGTCTCCGAGCTGACGCATCTTTTCGACATCTACATGAGCCCCGGATCGGTCACGGAATACCTGGCATTTTTCTACGGCGAATATACCGAGAAACACAGGGTGGGAACTGGCGGCGGCGCTCCTGACGAGGGAGAAGACATAGACGTACTGGAAATTTCGTTGTCCGACGCGATCCAGATGATCGACCGTGGTGAGATTCGCGACGCCAAAACGATCATTCTGCTTCAGCACCTGACGATCCGGCTCTTTCAGGAACACGACGTGAAGCGCTGATCCGGATCTCCGGGCCATATCGATCTCGGACAGATGATGATCCTGCTAAGATTGCCGTTCCCGATATGGGAACCTCGAGATGGATCAGTTTGCCCCGAATGTCCTTTCCGACTTCGACATCGACATCGACATCGACATCGACATCGAAGTCATCCCGCCAGAGCGCGACGGAGGCCAGTCCGGAAACGCGATGATAGGCCTCTGTTGTCAAAAGAAGCGGTCGGCCTCGCGAATGGACGCCGACGGTCGCTGCAATTTTGACGAGTGCCTCGCGCCATGACGCCGTCGGTGCCAGAGCTATCGTCTGAGGTGCTGGTCAAGTTTGAGAAGGCGCTTGCGCAGCTTCCCGACGGCTATGGACAGGGAAGCTTCGCAGGTCGCCCATGGGGCGTGACCGTCAGGCGCTCGGCCGATGGCAGGCGGATCTGGTTATATGGCGAGGAACTGGGCGGAGCGGATGTCGTCAGCTTCAACTTTTATGTGCTTTCTGGTGCGAGCACCACGCTCAAGCCCTGCGAAATGTCCTCGTCGAAGGTCGTCGATTTCGTGCTTGGCTTTAAACCAACCTAAAGCGGTGATCTGCTTTCCGCTTTGATGGCTCAGCTTGCCATTACCGAGATCGCCCGACCAAAAGAAGTCCGGTAGGTCGAGACGTTCAAGCTGGCCTGACGTTTTCGGCTTTCGATTTTCCTGTCTTGCGGTCCTGGCCAAGTTCGTAGCTGACCTTTTGACCCTCTCGAAGTGGGCTTCCGCCTTCCACCGCTGACACATGGACAAAGACGTCCGCTCCACCGTTGTCCGGTGTGATGAAGCCAAAGCCCTTGTCCTGATTGAAAAACTTAACGGTACCGATTGCCATGATTATCCTCGTCAGCTGAGTGGCCTGCAAATTGCCACTGCAGCTTATTCAAGGCTGCCCCCTCCCGCAACCGCGCATTCACGCGATTCGCGGCTCGGACGGCGCGCGGTCGAGCTCTTTCGTGTCGTGTTGGCGAAGGCCGCCTGCGGCCACTGCCGTGCCCGTCGTAGACGGTGCCTAATGATTGAAGGCGAACGCTGCGACTTTTCGCGCACGATATCGCGCGGCGGGGCAGTGAACTCTCACACAAGCGGAGGTGCGCTCGGGGGCCTCATGCCATCCGACCTGACGATCATACATTGCGCCCCGATTGCGCTATGAGCTCATCGGTATTGGCTAGAAGTCGCCGCACGGCATTGCGAGCCGCGTTCGGGCGTCCGAGGCGGATGCTTTTCTCGATGTTCTCGTGGAGCTTCAGCGCGTGGACGGAGCTGCTGTCCTCCCGGGTCACCAGCAGGAAAAGGTGGTTGAGTGCAGATTCGATCAGCGCGCCCAGCGGCACCAGGAGATCGTTTCCCGACGCGCGCAGGATTGCAAGGTGGAAGCGTGTGTCGGCCTGGATGCGGGTCTGCAGCGTTGTCGCCTGTTGCATGTCTTCCAATGCGGCGCTGATGTCGGTCATCTGCTTTTCGTTCCGGCGGGTGGCGGCGAGCGCCGTCGCCTCCGGCTCCAGGATGTGGCGAAATTCCTGCACGGTCTTGAGGAACTGGAGATGGTCCGGTGAGACCGCATACCAGCTCAGAACGTCGCGATCGAGCAGGTTCCAACGCTCCCTCGGCTCCACCCAGCTGCCGACTTTCGGGCGCGAGGCGAGCAAGCCCTTGGCCATCAATATCTTGATCGCCTCTCTCACCGCAGTGCGACTGACGTTGAAGATTTCCGTCCATTGCGTCTCGTTCGGCAGGATCGTTCCGGGCGGATAGTCGCCACGCACGATACTGAGCCCGATGTCATCGGCAAGCGACATGTGGACGCTGGGTCCCGACATACGCGGCGCATCGAGGCGTCGGCTCGCACGCTTCGCCTCTGCCGTGGTCGAACCGGCGGAGACTTTTTCTGATTGTCGTTCAGCCATTTTCGTCTTTTCTCGCGTCTGTAACGCTCAGCCGCGCAGAGCGTCACCCGACGTCAACATATTTCCGCCAGCTGTGTTGCGGCTCAAAGTCGAGCATCGCGCGGGCTTTGCGGTTTGATAAGAGCGTCTCGTATTCGCCGATCTGCCCCTTGACAGGAACGCCTTGGTAGAACCGGTCGATCAGTTCGCGGGTTGGAATGTCGGAGGACGTATCGTCGCTTGCTGCGTTGAAGACCTGGAACCCAAGACCGTCCGTCTCCACGGCCCTCAGTGTGATCTGGCCGAGGTCGCGCGCATCGACATAGCTCCAGGCAATGCGCTTGCGAAAGCCCGGATCGGCAAACCAGCCGGGGAAGAGATGGTATTCGTTGGGCTCGATCACATTGCCAATGCGCAGGGCATAGATGTCGGCGCCGCTTCTGAGTGCAAAGGCGCGCGCGGTCTTTTCATTGACGACTTTGGAGAGTGCGTAGCTATCCATCGGGTCGACGTCATAGTCCTCGTCGAGCGGGAAATAGCGTGGGTTTCGCGGCTCGTTGGCGAAGACGAGGCCGTAGGTCGTCTCACTCGATGCGATGACGATCTTGCGGATGCCAAGCTTCACCGCCGCCTCGATGACATTGTAGGTGCCGATCGCATTGACGCGAAAGAGCTCGTTGTCGGGGGCGATCAGGATGCGCGGGATCGCGGCAAAGTGGACAACGGCATCGATCGGCTGCGGCGCGAGCGAAGGGTCGAATTCGTGCAGGCCCGTGTAGCTTGACAGTGCATTGAACACTTGGCCGCTGTCCGTGATGTCGGTGATCAGCGTGCGCACTTTCGGGTTGTCGAGGGGCTTCGTGTCGAGGTTGAGCACCTGGTGGCCCTGTTCGACGAGGTATTGCACGACATGGCGGCCGGCCTTGCCGCTCCCTCCGGTGAAGATGATCCGCTTGGTCATTGTGTTCTCCATGTCCTGCAAGATTGGGGGATGATCCCTATCGATGATAGTTCGTAAGGGAGATCTTCCAAGCGGGGTCGTTGCAGGTTGCCGCGGCCAGCCGGCAAGAGTGCGCGCTGACCCCGGTTGTCGCGGATAGGGCGAAGGCCGGGACGCTCGGTAAAGGGCGCCCCGGCGGCGGTTTTACTTCTGAATGCAGGTATCCGCCGTGTCCTTGGTGCATTCGTCGAGACCCGTGAATACCGGATCCTCCACCGGCTTGCCGGCGATCAGGTCCAGCATGACCGACGGCGCCTTGTAGCCCATTTCGAACGGGCGCTGGCCGACGAGCGCAGTTACGAGACCTTCCTTGGCAATCGCCACCTCGTCGCCGATCGTGTCCGCCGCGCCGATGACGAATTCATTTTTCGCGATCTTGTCCGCCATCGGCTTGAACAGGTCGCGATAGGGTTGCGGCGCGCCGAAAAGCGGCCAACCGCCCATGATGCCGAAGGCGTCGAGGTCGGGATTGGCAGCGAGGATATCCGTCATCGCCTGTACGCCCTTGGCGCCGTCGTCATTGGTAAAGACCGGGCAACCTGCGACCTCCGTCCACCCGCCTTCACCCTTCAGTTCGGCAAGCCCGTCTTTCCCGGTGAGCACGTCACGCATGCCCTGGGCCCGCCGCAGGATGTTGTCGGCACCAGGGTTGCCCTCGATCGTGCAGATCTTGCCACCGTTCGGCTTGGCCTTCTTGATGTAATCGGCGATCCGCGCCCCCATCGTGTAGTTGTCGGTGCCGAGATAGGTCTTGCGCAGACCCGCGTCTTCCTTGGCGAGATCGGCGTCGAGCGTCATGACCGGAACCGTCGGATTGGCGGTTTTCAGTGTCTGGGCAATCAGCTTGGCGTTGGATGGCGAAATGGCGATCGCAGCCGTGCTGGGCTTGCCGAGCATGTCCTGGACGATCTGCGCCTCGCCGGCTTCGTCGGAGGTCGACGCCGGGCCGGTATAGAAGCACTCATATTCCGAGCTTGTGTTTTCCTTGTTCCACTTCTGGCATCCCTGGTTGATTGCCTCGAAGAACGGATTGTCGAGGCCTTTGACGACAATGACGAGCTGCTTCTTCGTCTGGGCGCCGGCGGAGCCGGCGGCCAGCGCGAGCGCTGCAACTGCAAGCACCAATGCTTTCCTCATTCTATCCTCCCGTTGAACAAGCGGACACTATCTGTCCGCGGCACAAATCAACCCGGATACCAGACGATGCGAGGGTCGCTTGACGAACGCTCGTATTGCCAGGCCTGGTCGATAAGCTTTTTAAGATCGTATTCCGGCTGCCAGCCCAGCAGGTACTTCGCCTTGCTGTTGTCCAACCAGTTCGAGTGGAAGTGGCTTGGAACGTCGACGGACGGCAGACCGCGCGTGCGCCTGAGGTAGCTTGCGACCTCGCCGTAGTCGACCGGGCGATCCATGGCGACGTTGAAGCGCTGGCGTTCTGCGCGCGGATTGTCGATCGTGTTGAGTATTGCCGAGACGAGGTCGCTGACGTGAACGAAGTTGCGCTTGAGCGGCCTTCCGTCGGCATCGCGCAGCAACGGAACCGTTCCGGCCTCTGCGTAGCGCCTGGCTTCGTCGGGCGCAAAAAGCGTTTTCCAGTCGGGTCCACCGAACACGTCGTCACCGAAGGAAAGCGAATATTTGAAGTCGTCCTTCTCCATGATCCACGGCGCCCGGAGGCAACAGACGTTCAACCCGTATTGGATCGCGTACTGCTCGACGACCACTTCCTCGAGCACTTTCGAGAGCGCGTAGCAGCCGGGATAGGCGCGGTGCGGTGTCGACTCCGTTATCGGTCCGTCATGAGAATAGAAGAAATGCCCGACCGCGGCGTCGCCGCCGATCAGGATGAACTGCCGTGCCGTGGGGCTCGTTCTGAACGCTTCGAGCAGCCAGAAGAGGCCCTTGACTGTCACGTCCATGACGTCGGCCGGTGTTTCCTTGCAAGTCGCCAGATGCACGACGTGGCTGACACCGGCAATCGCGTCTTCCGCGACCGCACGATCGGCGATAGAGCCGCGGATGATATCAAGCCGCTCGGCTGGATCGAGCACACGGTTATGGCAGAGCGCGCGAACGCGCGCTTGCGAAAAACGTGGCCGATCAAGCAGCGTTGCTATGAGGTGCCGCCCGACCTTGCCAGTTGCCCCGGTGACAAGGATAAGCATGCTTATCTCCCAAGAATTAGCTAATATATGATCGCTTCGCCTCAATGTCTATTTGTCATACAAAACAGGTTTATCGGGTGAGAGATCATTGACGCGTTCATGACGATTTGCGTAAATAAGCAGTCGCTGGCTCGCGAGGGGGCGGACATGCGGCGAGGCGTCCTGGCGGATTGGCGCGTGTTGGCGAGTCTGGAAGGCTGGTCGTGCTGCTAGAGCTCAGCAATATTTCCAAGCATTTCGGGGCCATACAGGCAGTGAATGACATTTCGCTGTCGTTAGAGGCCGGTCAGGTTGTCGGCCTGATGGGCGACAACGGCGCCGGCAAATCGACGCTTGTCAAAATGATCGCAGGCAATTTCCGTCCGAGCCACGGAACCATTCGCCTTAACGGCAGCGATATCGTGCTGCATCGCCCCATCGAGGCAAGGCAGTTCGGCATCGAGATTGTTCACCAGGATCTGGCCCTTTGTGACAACCTCTCCGCGGCCGCGAATGTCTTCCTCGGCCGCGAACTGAGGCGCGGTATCGGCCCCCTGCGCGTGCTAGACTACAAGGCTATGTACCGCCGTGCCGGGGAGATCTTCAAAGAACTCCGCTCGGAGACCAGGCCACGCGACCTCGTGCGGCAGATGTCGGGTGGCCAACGGCAAGCGGTGGCGATTGCGCGTACGATGATCTCGCAGGCGAAGATCGTCTTGATGGACGAGCCGACGGCGGCAATTTCCGTGCGCCAGGTGGCCGAAGTGCTGCATCTGATCCGGCAGTTGCGCGATCGCGGCATCCTGGTTGTGCTCATCAGCCATCGTATGCCCGATGTCTTCGATGTCGCCGATCGCGTCGTCGTCATGCGCCGGGGCCGCAAGGTGGCGGACAAGCCGATCTCGGAGACCTCGCCGGAGGAGGTGACGGGGCTGATTACTGGCGCCATCGAGGTTGGATGAGGGACAAGCGAGCTCGATCTTCTGCACCGGAGGAATGGGAGGAACGATGGCAACGACGCTGGACCAGACGATCGAGCGCAGGCAGCGCACGCTCGGAGGAACGATCCTCGGCAACCAGACCTTCTGGGTTCTGATCGCTGTCATCCTTGCCTGCATCTTTCTGTCCTTTGCCACCGACAGCTTCGCGACCGCAAAGAATCTTTACAACATCACCCGCAACGTCACCTTCGTCGCAATCATCGCCCTCGGCATGACGCTCGTCATCATCACCGGCGGGATCGACCTCTCGGTGGGCTCGGTGCTGTGCCTGTGCAGCATGGTGCTCGCCGTCACGATGCACGCGGGATACAGCATCGAGACAGGTATTGCCGTCTCGATCGCGACTGCGTTGGTGATCGGTGCGTTCAATGGCATCCTCATTGCCTATCTCGGCTTTCCGCCCTTTGTCGTGACCCTCGGCATGCTCTCGATTGCCCGAAGCCTGGCCATGGTCGCGTCCAACAATACGGTGGTTTTCGAGTTCGGCCCGGACCACGACAAGCTGCTGTCGCTCGGCGGCGGATCCGTCTTCGGTATCGCCAACCCGGTGATCTACATGATCATGTTGGCACTGCTCACCGGTTTCGTGCTGCGCTGGACCCGGATTGGCCGCTACATTTACGCCATCGGCGGCAACGAGAAGGCGGCCACGGCCACGGGCCTCCCCGTGCGGCCGATCAAGGTCTGCGTCTACATGATCTCGGCGCTCTCGGCCGGCGTCGCCGGCATCATCCAAACCGGCTGGCTCGGTGCGGTGACGACCAATATCGGCGCCGGCATGGAACTGCAGGTCATCGCCGCGGCCGTGATCGGGGGCGCGAATCTCGCTGGCGGCGTCGGCACTGCCTTCGGCGCGCTCGTCGGCGCAGCACTGATCGAGGTGATCCGCAATAGCCTCGGGCTTCTCGGCATCAACGCCTTCTGGCAGGGTACGTTCATCGGCAGCGCGACTATCCTCGCAGTTCTTTTCGATCGTATCCGCAATTTCCGCCAGAGCGAGTAGCATTCAGTCTTCCTCTACACTGGTGCGAGAATTCTCACGAGGACTGCAGAAGGGGATGGGATTGCGACGCAAGCCAGCCGTCACGCGGTGAGTGGTGTCCCGCCGCAGCATCCCAGTTCTTCAATGAATCTACTGACATTGCTCGCTTTAAAGCCGGCGACGGGGCCGCAAGTTTGTTTGCGGGCTCATGAAATCATCTGTTCCGGAATGTGCGCAGACTGCCAAGAAGGGAGCCACCCTGAGGGTCGCGCACTGGCAAGTCGCCCATACGAAGCCGGTTTGGCTCCGCGCGGCCTCATTCGATTATGTTGCCGACAATATTCTTGTGAAAAATCCTTCCCTCAGGCACAATTTATGAACGCAACCGAAGTGCGGCGCTATCTGAATTCCGGCCGTCACGCGCCGCGGAACGGTTCGCGCGGGAGAGGCTGCGTCAATGGGCCAGGGGTTCTTCCTTCTGTTTGCTGCGGGGGCCGTGATCACCGCCCTGACAGTCGTCCTGGCGCGCAACCCTGTTCACAGCGCATTGGCGCTGATGGCATGTTTCCTGCAGATTTCGGCAATCTTCGTCCTGCTCGAGGCGCCGCTGCTCGCGGTCGTGCAGATCTTCGTCTATGTCGGCGCCATCATGGTCCTCTTCCTGTTCGTGATCATGATGATCGATGTGCGCGAGGCGGTGCTGCAGCGGTTTCTGCCGGGGCGAAATCTGCCTGCATTGACCCTGCTCGTCCTGCTTGGGGTCGAGATGCTGGCACTGGTGCTCTGGAGCGGCCGCTTCTCGGCGGTTGAGCCGATAGCACGGCGCGCCGGTGATCAAGTCAGGCAGCTCAGCACGACACTTTTCGCCGACTATCTCCTGCCGTTTGAAGTCGCTTCGATCATCCTTCTCGCGGCACTTGTCGGCGCCATTGTGCTGGCACGAAAGGAGTCCGGGTGATGGTTCCGCTCTGGTGGTACATTTCACTCGCAGTGGTCCTGTTCGTGATCGGAGCCGCGGGTGTGCTGCTCAGGCGCAATATCCTGGTCGTGCTGATGTCGCTCGAACTGCTGCTCAACTCGGTCAACATCAATTTCATCGCGTTCGGACGTTACTACGATGATTTTCGCGGGCAGATCTTCGCGATCTTCGTCATCGCCATCACCGCGGCGGAGGTTGCCGTCGCCCTCGGCATTCTGGTCGCCCTCGTGAGGAACAAGTCCACCCTCAAGATCGACGACGTGACGGCGATGAAAGGATAGCGGCTTGGAACCGGTGCTATCAGTCCGGCCGCTACTTGCCGTCGCCATCGCCGGCCTGGCGGCACTTGCAGTTCTCCTCCTGAACAAGCACGAGAAAATCCGGGATGCCGTCTCGCCTCTGGCTGCGGTCGCCATGTTCGCGATCGTCATCTCGATGGCGCCCATCGTGCTGGCGGGCGGCACCGTCGAACTGCGCCTGTTCGAGATCCTGCCGGGGATCGACTTCGTTTTTCGGGTCGACGCGCTCGGCATGGTGTTTGCCACCGTCTCGTCGCTGTTGTGGATCGTCGCAGCGGTCTATTCGATCGGCTACATGCGGCACCTGAACGAGCACGCGCAGACCCGCTTCTTCGCCTGCTTTGCCACTAGTCTCGCCGCCGCCGTCGGTGGTGCTTTTGCTGCCAATCTGTTCACGCTGGTGATCTTCTACGAGGTGCTGAGCCTCGTGACCTATCCGCTCGTCTACCACCATGAGGACGAAGAGGCCTGGGCGGGCAGCCGCAAGTACCTCGTCTACCTGATGGGCGCGTCGAAAAGCGTGCTTCTCGCCGCGCTGGCGCTGACCTATCAAATTGCCGGGTCCCTCGACTTTGTACCCGGAGGGTTGCTGGCGAGGGTCGATGCCTCGGCGCCGCTGCTGACGGTTATCTATTTCTGCTACCTGTTCGGCTTCGCCAAGGCCGCAGTGATGCCGATGCATGCCTGGCTGCCTGCTGCAATGGTTGCACCGACGCCGGTCAGCGCGCTCTTGCATGCCGTGGCGGTGGTCAAGATGGGCGTATTCTGCGTGTTGCGGGTGGTGTTCCATGTCTTCGGCGTGGAACTGGTGGGCAGGCTGGGTCTCGGCATTGCGACGGCCTACCTCGTCTCCTTCACCATCCTGATGGCGTCGATCTATGCCCTGACCCGGGACGACCTCAAGGCGCGGCTCGCCTATTCGACGGTCAGCCAGCTCTCCTACGTGGTGCTGGGCGCGGTGCTTTTGTCTCCCGTGGCGATGATTGGCGGCATCCTTCATATCGCAGTGCACGCCTTCTCCAAGATCACGCTGTTCTTCTGCGCCGGGTCGATCTACTGCGCCTCGGGAAAACGAAACATCAGCGACATGGCCGGCATCGGGCGCCGGCTGCCCTGGACGATGGGGGCATTCTTCGTCGCTTCACTCAGCATGATCGGCGTGCCGCCAACCGCCGGTTTCATCAGCAAGTGGTATCTGACGCTCGGCTCGGTCGAAGCAGGCGAGATGGCGTTCCTGGCCGTCCTCTTGGCGAGCTCGGTCCTCAACGCCGCCTACTTCCTGCCCGTCAGCTATATCGCCTTTTTCAAAGCGGAGGCGCCGGGAGCGGCGGAACCTGTCCGTGAGATTCCGCTGGTGACGATCCCGCTGGTCGCCACCGCTGCCTTGTCGGTGTTGATGGGTATCTTCCCCGGTTATTTCCTCGCCTTGGCGGAAGGAGTGGTCAGATGATCAAGCGTGTCGTCGATTTCTTTGGTGACGAGGGCCATGCGCGGTCGCGCCGCCGGTTGTTCTATATGGTGCTCGCTCTCATCGTCGTCGCCGATTTTCTGGTTCCGCGCGAACACGCCGAATATCTCTGGGACCGTTTGCCTGGCTGGTCTGCCGTCTATGGCTTCGGCTCCTGCCTGCTGCTCATCTTCGTTTCCAAGTTCCTCGGCCATCAGGGCGGGCTCATGCGGCGCGAGGACTATTATGATTGAGTTCGTCCATCCCGCCCTTCTGTTCATTCTCGGTGCCGTGCCGATCCCGTTCCTGAAGGGATCGATCCGCAAGACCTACCTGGTGCTAATCCCGGCTCTGGCGATCGCCGCGGTCCTCGCGATGGAGCCGGGCAGCTATGGCGCGGGGCGCTTCATCGGACAGGAAATCCTGTTTGCAAAGGTCGACAAGCTCAGCATCGTTTTCGCCACCGTTTTCACCATCATGGCGCTGATCGGCATGGTCTACGCGCTGCATCTGTCGCAAGCCGGCCAGCATGTGGCCGCCTTCGTCTATGTCGGCAGCGCGCTCGGCGTTGTATTCGCCGGCGACTACCTCACCCTTTACCTCTTCTGGGAGGGCATGGCGTTTGCGTCGGCCTATCTGGTCTTCGCGCAAGGGGGCGAACGGGCAATCCGTGCGGCGTTCCGCTATCTGATGGTGCATGTCACGGGTGGCGTCGCTCTGCTCGGCGGTATCGTGCTTCACAGGCTCGCGGCCGGCTCGCTGCTCTTTGGCCCGATCGCGGGCGGCGCTCTCGGGGGAACAATGGACGTCGGCGGCTATCTGATCCTGGCCGGGTTCCTGCTCAATGCCGCGGTGCCGCCGCTCAACGCCTGGCTGACCGATGCCTACCCCGAGGCGACCGTCACGGGGGCGGTGTTCATGAGCGCCTTCACCACCAAGACGGCCGTCTACGTGCTGGCGCGCGCATTTCCTGGAACCGAGCTTCTCGTCTGGCTCGGCGCTGTGATGGCGCTCTACGGCGTCATCTACGCGGTGCTTGAGAACGACTGTCGGCGGCTGCTTGCCTATCACATCGTCAGCCAGGTGGGTTACATGGTGGCGGGTATCGGCATCGGCACCGAGATGGCCGTGAACGGAGCCACCAGCCACGCCTTCGCCCATATCCTCTACAAGGCGCTTCTCTTCATGGGCGCGGGGGCGGTGATTGAGGTCACCGGGCGGCGTAAGCTCACCGAGTTGGGCGGCCTCTACAAAACCATGCCGCTGACGGTTGCCCTCTACATGGTCGGCGCCTTCGCGATCTCGGCCTTTCCGTTCTTCTCGGGCTTCGTCACCAAGTCGATGGTGATAGCCGCCGCCGGGCAGGACCACCGGGCGCTCGTGGTTCTGGCGCTCACGATGGCATCGTCAGGGACGTTCCTGCACACCGGCCTCAAGCTGCCCTACTACATGTTTTTCGGCACGAACCGAAAGCTGGAGGCGCGGGAGCCGCCCCGCAACATGCTGGTTGCCATGGGGATAGCGGCGGTGTTTTGCATCGTGATCGGCGTGTTCCCGGAACCGCTTTACGCGCTGCTTCCCTATCCGGTCGCTTTTGAGCCCTATACGGGCGTCCATGTGACCGAGAGCCTGGGCTTGCTGATGTTTACCGCGCTGGGCTTCGTCCTGTTCCTGAAAGCGCTCGATCCGGAAAACACAATCAGCATCGACACTGACTGGTTCTACCGAAAGGGCGCGCGCGCCTTCCTGTGGCTCGCCGAGAAACCCCTGGCGCGCTACGAAAAGGCGGTGAGCAACGTGTCCGACACCTTAGCGCTGCCGCTTCTGCACGGGACGGCGCGCGCCGGGCTGCGGGTCGATCTCAACGGCGTCGATGCCGCAGTGAATGGCTTCGCGCGTGCCATCCTTAGTGGCGGCGGTGCGCTGCGGCGTCTGCAGACCGGCGTCGTCACTCACTACGCGCTGGCGATGATCGCCGGTGTGATCGCGGCGATCGCCGTTTTTGCCATGGTGTGGCAGTAGGGGGTGTGATGGCGTTCCCGCTGCTCAGCCTCATCGTCTTCGTACCTGCCGCTGGGGCAGCGGTCGTGATGTTCATGCGCAGCGACGATCTCGCGCGGTGGGCGGCGCTCGGCTTCACCGTGCTCGACTTGGCGCTCGCCATCGCGATGCTCGCCGGTTTTGACACCGGGACCTCCCAGATGCAGTTCGTCGAGACGCGCCCGTGGGTGCCGGCACTCGGCATTACTTTTGCGCTCGGCGTCGACGGAATCAGCGCGCTTTTCGTGTTCCTCACGGCGCTGTTGGGCTGGATCTCGGTGCTCGCCTCATGGATCGCCATCGACCGCAAGGTGAAGCAGTTCATGATCAGCCTGCTCACCATGCAGGCCCTGATGTTGGGTGTGTTCTCGGCGCTCGACCTGTTTCTGTTCTATGTCTGCTGGGAGGCGATGCTGATCCCGATGTATCTGATCATCGGTATCTGGGGCGGCGACGGCCGCGTCTATGCGGCGTTCAAGTTCTTCCTTTACACGCTGGCGGGCAGCCTCCTGTTCCTGATCGGCATCATCGTGCTGTATTTCGAGGGCGGCAGGACCTTCGACATCCTCGTCTTGATGGAGCTCGACCTGCCGTTCGAGGTTCAGTCCTGGCTGTTCTTCGCCTTCCTCGTCGCATTCGCGGTCAAGGTGCCGATGGTCCCGCTTCATACCTGGCTGCCGGACGCCCATGTGCAGGCTCCAACAGCAGGCAGCATCATCCTTGCCGGCGTGCTCCTGAAGATGGGCGCCTACGGGTTCCTGAGGTTCTCGCTGCCGATGCTGCCGGAGGCCTCGGTCCATTATTCGACCCTGATGATGGCGCTTTCGGCGCTCGCGATCGTCTATGGCGGCCTGCTGGCGCTGGCGCAGGACGACCTGAAGAAGCTGGTGGCCTATTCCAGCATCAGCCATATGGGTTTCGTGACGCTTGGGATTTTTGCCCTCAACCCGCTCGGGCTCCAAGGCAGCATCCTGCAGATGTTCAATCATGGCGTGACGACCGGCGCCCTGTTTCTGTTCGTCGGCCTGATCTACGAGCGGACCCACACCCGCAGCATCGCCGACTATGGCGGCTTGATGAAGGTCGCGCCTGTCTACACCGGATTTCTGGCGTTGTTCGTGCTGTCCTCCATGGCGCTGCCGGGAACGAACGCGTTCGTGGGTGAGTTGCTGGTGCTGTCGGGCGGGTTTGCGGCCAACCTCACGCTTGGCGCGGTCGCCGTTTTGGGTGCATTGCTGGGCGCAGCCTATCTGCTCGGCATGTACCGGAAGGTCGCGCTTGGTCCGGCGAGTGTCGGTACGCGCTTCAAGGTCCGCGATGTCAACGGCCGCGAGATGGCGGCGATCCTGCCGCTCGCTGTCTTCGTGTTTTGGGTCGGGCTCTACCCAAAGCCCTTTCTCGCCATCATCGATAGCTCGGTCACGCATCTCTTGCAGCAGGTGCACGACAAGGGGAACGGCCCATGACCGCCGCAGCGCTCCTTCCGTCGATCCTCGCGAGCCTGCCCGAAATCATCGTGGTTACGGGGGCCTGCATCCTGCTGATCGCCGGACAGTTCGTGCCGAAGGGGCGGGACGCTGTCCTTGTCTGGTCCTCGGTCGCAATCGTGCTGCTTGCCGCCCTGGGGACATTCACACTGTCGGGTGGGGCGCAGCCGGCCTATGCGGGCATGTTCGTCGCCGACCCGTTCTCTGTCTTCTTCAAGTCCCTGTTCTACCTGGCGATCGTCCTGACGTTCCTGCTCTCGCGAAACTATGCTGACATCGAAGGGATTGGCGGCAGCGAATATTACGTCCTGCTGCTCCTTGCGCTTTCCGGCATGATGATCATGGCCTCGGCGACCGACCTTCTCGCGATCTATGTCGGTCTCGAACTGATGGTGCTCTGCACCTACGTGCTGACCGGCTTCCTGCGGCGTGAGCAACGGTCAAACGAGGCGGCGCTGAAATATGTGATCCTCGGCGCAGTCTCGACCGGGATATTCCTTTATGGCGTCTCGCTGGTCTACGGCCTCACCGGCACGACCCAACTGGACCGGATGGCGGCAGCAGTCACCGGTGATCCGCTCGATCCGGGCTTGCTTTTGGCGGTGGTCTTCATTGTCGCCGGACTGGTCTTCAAGATTGGCGCGGTGCCGTTCCACATGTGGGTGCCGGATGTCTACGAGGGTGCACCGACGACGATAACCGCCTTCATGTCCGTCGGGCCGAAGGCGGCGGGCTTCGCGGTGATCCTCAGGGTGTTTCTCAACCCGCTGGTCGCGGGCTCCAACGTCTGGATCATATTGGCCGTGATCGCGGTCGTAACGATGGCGCTCGGCAGTTTCGTGGCGCTGGTGCAGGAAAATTTCAAGCGTCTGCTCGCCTATTCCAGCATCGCCCACGCCGGCTTTGCCATTTTCGGGATCGTGGCCGGCGGTGCCGACGGGGTCGCCAGCGTGATGCTCTACCTCTTGATCTACACCTTCATGAATCTCGGCATCTTCGGCGCCGTCATCATGATGCGAAACGGCAATTTCTCGGGCGAGGTTATCGAGGACTATGCCGGTTTCGCCAAGCTGCATCCGGGGCTGGCTCTACTGATGTTGCTCTATCTGTTCTCGCTCGCGGGTATTCCGCCAACGGCCGGCTTTTTTGCCAAGTTCTACGTGCTGGTCGCGCTCGTCGAGCGTGGTTTTGTCCTGCTCGCCGTGATCGCAGTACTCTTGAGCGCTGTCGCCGCCTATTTCTACATCCGCATCGTCATGGTGATGTTCATGCGCGAGCCGGAACGGGTGTTCGAGCCGGCGCTGACGCCTCTGGTCGGCGCCGCTCTCGCCGTCACTGCCGCCGGCACGGTCGGCATCGGTCTGTTTCCAGCGTGGTTTCTGAAGCTCGCTCAGCAGTCGGCCTTCGGCGGCTGAGCGATCGCATTTGCATTGGCCTATGCGACGGAATAAACTAGCGGTTTAGGAAAGGAATGCCCTTAGTCACTTCCCGGGGCGACCGCGTTACCGGCCCGAAGGAGCCGATCGCGGCTTGAGCAACGTCCCCGATGGGTGACCGGGCTGTGCAATATGTCTGCAGCGGAATTCCTCCCGGTTCTTTTCATGATCGCCGGAATTGTTCTGGTGGTGGGGGCGACGCTTTTTGTTTCCTCGCTCTTGCGGCCATCCAATCCTTATCTCGAAAAGAACATGCCCTATGAATGCGGCATGGACCCGGCAGGCGAAGCCGCCGGGGGGCGCTTCAGGGTGCAGTTCTTCATCCTCGCGATCCTCCTGGTCGTCTTCGATGTCGAGGCGATGTTTCTCTTTCCCTGGGCGGTCGTCCTCAAAGAGATCGGTATCGTCGGCTATCTTGAGATGTTCGTCTTCATCGTCCTGCTTCTCGTGGGCTTCGCCTACGCCTGGCTGAAGGGAGCGCTGGAATGGGAGGAGTAGGAAACACGATCCAGGACAGCGTGCTGTTCACCACGGCCGAGAGCGTCATCAATTGGAGCCGAAGCTCGGCCTTGTGGCCCGAGACCTTCGGTATCGCCTGTTGTGCCATCGAAATGATCTCGGCCGGTTGCGCGCGCTACGACCTCGACCGGTTCGGCGTGGTGTTCCGCCCTTCACCGCGGCAGTCCGATGTGATGATCATCGCTGGCACTGTGACCCGTAAATTCGCGCCCGTCGTGCGCCGGCTCTACGACCAGATGCCGGAGCCGCGCTGGGTGATCGCCATGGGTACCTGCGCTATATCGGGCGGCGTCTACAACACCTATGCCGTTGTGCAAGGGTCTGAAACCTTCGTTCCGGTTGACGTGCACGTCCCCGGATGCCCACCGCGCCCCGAGGCGCTGATGCATGGCTTTCTGCTGCTGCAAGAAAAGATCAAGAGGTCCCGCGCGCTGGCCGGAACGCCTCTCGATCGGGCTGCGGCATCATGAGTGTCGAGCCATCTCTCAATCGCGCTCCGATCCTGGAGCGCTTCGGGGAAACGATCGAGGATCTCGGCACTAAGCATGGCATCGATGTCTTTGTGGTTCCGCCCGAAAAGATCGTCGAGTTCTGCCGGTTCCTGAAAGACGATCCGGAGCTCAGGTTCAATTTCCTTTCCGACATCTGCGGCGTCGACCACTATCCCGAAACGCCGCGCTTCGAGGCGGTCTATCACCTCTATTCGCTGCCCAACCGCTGGCGGGTCCGCATCAAGTGTCGGCTTGGCGACCCGCCTGAGGTCCCCTCGGTCACCGCAGTCTGGCGCACCGCCAACTGGCATGAGCGCGAGGCCTGGGACATGTATGGCATCCGGTTCCAGGGGCATCCCGATTTGCGCCGGATCTACATGTGGGAGGGCTTCGAGGGCTTTCCTCAGCGCAAGGATTTCCCGCTCAGGGGTTACAAGGACAAGCTGAACCCGTTTGGTGCCGAAGGTCCGCCGCCGACACAGCCAGACCTCGCCACGCGGGAGATTCCATAGGGAGGGAGAAGGACTGGTGCGGGCGGTTTTCCGCTGGGACCGATCCGAAATCATCATGAACTACGGAGACCGATCGACGCCGGAGAGTTGAGATGACCGAAGTCACCGAGCTCACGAGGCCGGAAGGAGAAGCGCTCAACAGCAAGGAAGTGCTTCTCAATCTCGGGCCCCAGCACCCCAGCACCCATGGGGTCCTCCGGCTCGTCCTCGAACTGGACGGCGAATATGTCAAGCGGCTGGACCCCCACATCGGCTACCTGCATCGCGGCACCGAAAAACTGGCGGAAAGCTTCACCTATACGCAGATCTTCCCGCTGACCGACCGGCTTGACTATCTCTGCCCCCCTTCGAACAACCTGGCCTTCGCGCTCGCGGTGGAGAAACTCCTTGGCATCGAGGCACCGATCCGGGCGCAATATATCCGCGTGATGATGGCGGAACTCGCGCGCATCTCCGGTCATCTGCTGATCACCGGCGCGCTGCCGATGGACCTCGGCGCCATGACCGCGCTGCTTTACGTCATGCGCGAGCGTGAAATGATCATGGATCTCATGGAAATGATCACCGGTGCGCGTATGCACACTTCCTTCTGCCGGGTTGGTGGCGTGCGCGAGGACCTTCCTGACGAATTCTTCCCGAAGATCCGGGAGTTTTGCGAGATCTTCCCGAACCGGATCCGCGACTATGAGCGGCTGCTCGAAGACAACCGGGTGTTCCTCAAACGCACTCAGGGGATTGGCGTGATCTCTGCCGAAGACGCCATTGATCTGGGCCTCAGCGGTCCGAACCTGCGGGCCTCCGGCGTCGACTGGGACATCCGCCGTGACGAGCCTTACGAGATCTACGACCGGCTCGATTTCAATGTCATCACCCGCACCGAGGGCGATTGTTATGCGCGTTGGCGGTGCCGGGTCGACGAGATGCGCGAAAGCATGCGGATCATCGAACAATGCATCGACCAGATGCCCGAGGGGCCGTTCCAGGTCGACATGCCGACGATCGCCTTCCCCGTCGACAAGGAGCGCGTGCATTGCTCGATGGAGGCGTTGATCCAGCATTTCGACCTGTCGGCCTATGGCTTCAACGTGCCGAAGGGGGAGGTCTATTCGGCAATCGAGGCACCCAAGGGTGAGCTGGGGTTCTACATCATCAGCGACGGGTCGCCGAAACCGTTTCGCATGAAGGTCAGGGCACCCTCGTTCGTCAACCTCCAGGCGGTCTTCGGAGTGACGAACGCTCGCTATCTGGCGGACATGATCGCCGTGCTCGGCAGCCTCGATCCTGTGATGGCGGAGGTGGACAAGTAGCAGGGATTTGGACGTGATGACGATGCGCGAAAAGATCGAACAGGCGGCGGCGCGGTACCCCGACCAGCGCTCGGCGATCATGCCCGCGCTTCTGATCGCGCAAAGGGAACATGGCCATCTGCCCGGGCCGGTGCTGGAAGAGGTCGCCGAAATCCTCGGCGTCGAGCGGATCTGGGTCTACGAGCTGGCGACCTTCTATACGCTTTTCCATACCGAGCCGGTGGGGAGGTTCCATCTACAGCTCTGCGACAACGTATCCTGCATGCTGCGGCGATCCGAGGAGCTGCTGACGCATCTGGAGAAGGTCCTTAGGATCAAGAAGGGCGGCACGACCCCCGATGGGCTGTTCACGCTCTCGACCGTCGAATGCCTCGGTGCCTGCGAGATGGCCCCGGTGATGCAGGTCGGCGACGACTATCACGGCAATCTCGACATCGAGCGGATCGATGCGCTCCTCGCCCGGCTGTGCGCGACGGTGCCCGAGACGAACGGCGCCGATCTTGCTGCCGCCGAACCACCGGGGGAATAGCGCCATGTACGAACCGGTTCTTCTGAAGAACGTGCACGTGCCGGATGGACATCTCCTCTCCACCTATGAGGCCGGCGGTGGCTACCGAGGGCTTGCCAAAGCCCTCAAGGAATACACGCCCGACGAGATCATCGAGGTCATAAAAAGATCGAACCTGCGCGGCCGCGGCGGAGCCGGGTTTCCGACCGGCATGAAGTGGAGCTTCGTGCCGAAGCGGGCCGACAAGCCGAAATATCTCTGCTGCAATGCCGACGAAGGGGAGCCTGGCACCTTCAAGGACCGTATCGTTATGGAGCGGGACCCGCACCAACTGATCGAAGGCATGGCGATTAGCGCCTACGCGATCGGGGCCGAGGTCGCCTATGTCTATATTCGCGGAGAGTATGTGCTGGCGATCCGACGGCTGGATCAGGCGATCGCGGAGGCCAACGCCAAGGGCTATCTCGGAGCGAGGATACTGGGCTCGGATTTCAATTTCGTCGTGCATGTTCATTGCGGCGCCGGCGCTTATATCTGCGGCGAGGAGACCGCGATGCTCGACTCGCTCGAGGGCAAGAGGGCGCAGCCGCGCCTGAAGCCGCCATTCCCGGCGGTTGCCGGGCTCTATGCCAGCCCGACCGTCATCAACAATGTCGAGACGCTGGTCTGCGTGCCGCATATCGTGGCGCGGGGCGCCGATTGGTTCCGCAGCATCGGACCGGAGAAGAGCCCCGGACCGAAGCTCTATTGCGTCAGCGGGCAGGTGCGCAAACCCGGGCTTTACGAACTGCCGATGGGAATTCCGCTTCGCGAACTCGTCGAGGACCATGCCGGCGGGCCGCCGGCCGGTCGCAAGATCAAGGCGGTGATCCCAGGTGGTGTTTCCGCGCCGGTGATCCCTGAGCCGGGCCTGGACATCGGAATGGACTTTGACTCGCTTGCTGCCGCCGGCACGATGCTGGGCTCGGCGGGGGTGATCGTCGTCGACGACACGACCTGCATGGTCAAGGTCGCCACCCGCATCATCGAGTTCTTTCACCACGAGTCCTGTGGCAAGTGCACACCCTGCCGCGAGGGGCTGAACTGGGTGGTGAAAGTGCTGCGCCGGATCGAAGCGGGCGAGGGCGCCCCCGGCGACATGGAGCAGCTGGATATGCTCTGCAAAGGCATTTTCGGCAATACGTTTTGTGCTTTGGGTGACGGTGCGGCGATGGGATTGCGGGCCTCGCTTGCGCATTTCCGCGAGGAGTTCGTCGCCCATATCGAGGAGCGGAAGTGTCCGTTCCACTGAGGAGCGCTCTAGCGCGGGCGAGTAGGCCATGGTTAGCGTTACGATCAATGGGCAAACACTGGAAGTCGAGGCCGGCTCGACTGTGTTGCAGGCCGCCCAGCGATTGGGCATCGAAATTCCGACCTTCTGCTACCTGAAGCGCCTGCCGCCGCTTGCCTCCTGCCGCATGTGTCTCATCGAGATCGAGGGGCTGCGGCGGCTACAGCCGTCCTGCGCCACGGCCGTCACTGAAGGCATGGTCGTGCGAACGGACACGCCGCTGATTGATGAAACGCGTTCTTCCATGCTGGACATGCTGCTCGCCAACCACCCGCTCGACTGTCCGATCTGCGACAAGGGTGGCGAATGTGAGCTTCAGGACATGGTGATGGCCTATGGTCCGGGGAGAAGCCGCTTTCATGATCCCAAGCGCGTCTTCCATTCTCGCGATATTCGCCTCAGTCCCGTCGTCATCATGAACGTCAACCGCTGCATCCAGTGCCAGCGCTGCGTGCGGATGTGTGAGGAGGTCGTCGGCGCGGTCGCCCTCGGCACCGTCGAGA
Organism: Ensifer sp. GW101-20A05; assembly: GCF_059424735.1. NCBI lineage: Bacteria > Pseudomonadati > Pseudomonadota > Alphaproteobacteria > Hyphomicrobiales > Rhizobiaceae > Ensifer > Ensifer sp. GW101-20A05. The sequence continues at coordinate 69,414 of NZ_JBWKZT010000013.1, forward strand.
AAGGCATGGATACGGCCGTCACCGGCTTCGAGGGCAGTCTCGCCAGTTGCGACCAGTGCGGCAACTGCATCGAAGTCTGTCCGGTCGGCGCGCTGATGAGTTTCCCCTATCGCTACAAGGCGCGGCCCTGGGACCTCGCCGAGGTCGACACGATCTGCCCGCATTGCGGCACCGGATGTCAACTGACGGTCGGCGCGCGCAAGGGCGAGTTCATGCGGGTCCGATCCAAGGAGGAACACGGCGTTAACCGCGAAACGCTATGCGCACGCGGCCGGTTCGGCCTTGACTTCATCGAAGGACACGACCGGATCAAACGACCAATGATCCGCCGCGATGGCGCGCTGGTTCCGGTTTCCTGGGACGAAGCAGGAGACTATCTGCGCCGGCGGCTGGCGGCGGTCGAAAGCAAGGCTTCTGGCGGAGTTGTCTCGCCGCGCCTGCCCAATGAGGTGCTCTATCAGTTCCAGAAGCTCATGCGCACGGTTTTCCGGACCAACAACATCGACTGCTCGTCGCGCTGGTCTACGCCCTTCGATGCACTCGCCCCTCTGATGGCGAGCTACACGCGCGCGCCGCTGCAGGAGGTGATCGGCGTCGACCGCGTGCTTGTCATCGGTGGCAACGTGACCGAGGAAAACCCGGTTACGGAATATCTGCTGCGGGATGCCGCCCGGCGACGCGGCGCCGGATTGCTCATGCTCACGACGCGGCCGTCCCGTCTCGACGCCGATGCGGAGGTTGTGGTTCGTGTACCGCCCGGCGGAGAGGCCACGAGCCTTGCGGCCGTTGTCGCCGCGCTTGCAGCGGCAGCCGGCGAGAAACTATCGAGTGACGTTCTTGCCGAGATCGGAGTAACAATCGGCGGCCCGGCGGCTCGCGATGGCAGCGACGGACCGGATCGTCTGGCCGCCGCGCTCAACAAAGACGGCACCGTCACCGTGCTCGTCGGTGTCGACCTCCTGAGATCGTCCGAAGCGCGGGTGGTGTTGCACCAGCTCAACAACCTCCTGCAACTGCTCCGCCTCCTCGGCAAGACCCCAGCATTGCAGATCCTTTTCGACCGCGCCAACCAGATGGGCGCGTGGGATATGGGGGCTTTGGCGGGCGCCTTCCCTGGCCTGCAGGCGGTCGCCGACGATACGGTGCGCAGCGCTTTTGCCCGGAACTGGCGCACCGAAATCCCTCACGAGCCTGGTTCTGATCTCGATGCGATGCTGGATCTGTCCGTCGCTGGGCAGATTGGCGCCCTCTACCTTGTCGGGACCGACCCGCTGATCGCCTATCCGGACAGGGAGTTCGTGGCACGGGCCCTTGGGGCTGCTGCTCTGCTGATCGTGCAGGACAGTTTCCTTACGGAGACGGCCGCACTGGCCGAGGTCGTTTTGCCAGCGGCGGGCTACGGTGAAGAGCACGGCAGCTTTACCAACAACGAAGGTCGCATCCAGCAGGTCCGCAAGTTCCGGGAACCAGTCTTCGAGGCGCGGGGCAATCTCGCTATCTTCGATTTTGTCGCAGCACTGCGCGGCCAAACATTGCAGCATTCGACGCACGTCGAGATTTTCGATGAGATCGCCCGGCTGCTTCCGGCCTATCAGGCATTGACTTGGGCCGGGCTTGGCGCCGACGGTGCCTTCACCAAGGCGGATCCGACACCACCCTTGGGCGCTTTTCACGCACCGCCAGCTGTTTCGCAGGCGAGCGACGGGCTCATGCTCGTCACCGGCAACTGCCTGTTTCACAATGGCTATCTTTCGGAGCGCTCGGAGATTCTGAATACGGTCGCCAACGACCCCTATGTCGCGATGAGCGCTGAGGATGCTGCGCAGCTTGGCCTTGCAGATGGTGATCAGGTTGTCGTTCGGTCAACCCGTGGCGAACTGAGCGCGCAGCTTAAGGTCGAGAAGCCGTTTCCCAAGGGCCTCGTCTTTATCCCCGAAAACTATCGGTCTCTGCGCCTCAACAGCTTGATGCAGCGGGGTGAATACCCGTGTCCGGTCGAGGTTCAAAAGGCGCAAGCCGCCCACGAAATCAAGGGTACGAATCGGATCTGGCGTGGAGCGTGAGGTTGGGCGCGAGGCACTGTTCCCTGCATTCTCGCCATTCGGCCGGCGCGAACCTAATCAGTGGTAACCGGCCCCGGCAATGTATTCGTGCAGGTGCCGCTCCGTGCGCTGCGCTTCGTCCAGCCGATGCTTGACCACATCGCCGATGCTGACGACGCCCACAATGGCCTCCTCCTCGATGACCAGCACGTGACGTGTCCGTCTCTGGGTCATGATCGACATCACCAGGGGCAGCCCGTCGACAGCCGAGCAAATCGCCACGTTGCGGTTCATAATATCGGCGACCGGCATCAGCGCCGCCTCGGGCCCGTATTCCGCAAGTGCGTTGCAGCAGTCCCGTTCCGACAGCGTGCCCAGATACCTTCCGGGCGCGTGGCTGACGACCACGAAGCCGATATTGTTGTCACGAAAGAGCCGCAGGATCTCCACCATCGTCTGGTCGGGAGCGACCGCGATCACTCCAGCGCCCTTGTCTTTCACGATTTCACCGACAAGCATCTGAGCCTCCTATCTGCGCGCGCCGGTTTGATCGTTGCTCCTCACGTTCGCCGGATGTTGCGCCACCAGTTATAGCCATGCGGCTCGCTCGTCTCGACCAGCACGTCCTGTTCCGTGTTCAGGCGTGCGGTGACGACGCCACCGCCGGTCATTGCCTTTCCAGGTTTGCCAAGCAGATCGTCACGTCCGATCACCAGGTCACGTGACGAGAAACTCGAGAACTCATACTGCTGGCCAAGTGCGATGGCGTCCGCAGGGCAGGCGTCCTCGCACAGGCCGCAGAACAGGCACCGGGCCGTGTCGATCTCGAATTTTGCTGGATGGCGGTTGCCCTTCTCGTCCTCATAAGGAACGACTTCGATGCAATCGCAGGGGCAGATGCGAGCGCAGAGTTCGCACGCGACGCATTTGATTTCGCCCTCTTCGTCCCGTTTCAGGAAGTGATGTCCGCGATAGCGCGAGTAGGGGAGCCATTTCTCCTTGTCCGGATACTGCATGGTCACCGGCTTGGAGAACATATAGCCAAAGGTCAGCGTAAAGGCGCTTGCCAGATCCGCAAAAAGCGCCCAGCCGATCCATGTTGCAGCTCTGTCGACTACGCGTGACATCGTCGCGCCATTCTACAGCGGCGTGCGTTTATTCCGACGCAGGAGGGTCGCTGTAGTCCCTTCGATCGCTGCACGTACCTTCCTCGGATCGACACCGATCCAGGAACGCACGCGGAGGAGCCGCCATGGCCCCTAAGTGAAAGCAATACCAGTGATAATTATGTTCGCCATCGACAAAGGAAGCAAGACCTTCCATCCGATCGCCATCAGTTGGTCATAGCGATAGCGAGGCAAAGTGAAGCGGAACCACATAAAAACATAAATGAAGAATGCCACCTTGAGCGCAAACCAGAGAAGCGGAGGCAACGGAATCAGAATACCGTTCCAGCCGCCGAAAAACAGGATGACGGAGAGGACCGATACCAAGAGCACGATGACGTATTCGCTGACCATGAAGAGCGCGAAACGGATACCGCTGTATTCGGTGTGGAACCCGGCGCCGAGATCCCCTTCCGCCTCGGCCAGGTCGAAGGGAATGCGCTGCGCTTCGGCCAAGCCCGCGACGAAGAAGACGAAGAACCCGATCGGCTGATAGACGATGTTCCAGAGATCGCTCTGGGCGCGCACGATGTCCACGAGGCTCATCGACTGTGCCAGCATGACGACGCCGACGACCGCGAACCCCATGGGGATTTCGTAGCTGATCATCTGCGCGCAGGTCCTGAGACTGCCTAGAACCGCGTATTTGCTGTTGGCGGCCCAGCCGCCGAAGATGACGCCATAGACCTCTAGGCCAATCACTGCGAAGACGAAAAGCAGTGCCACGTTCAGGTTGGAAACGTAGAGCGTGATCTCGGCATTGAGCACTGAAACTGTCTCCCCAAAGGGGATCGCGACGAATACGACAAAGGGCGGAGCGAGCGCCAGGATCGGCGCCAGCTTAAACAGAAAGCGGTCAGCCTCTGCAGGGATGTGGTCTTCTTTCGTCAGAAGCTTGATACCGTCCGCCACGGGCTGCAACAACCCGTGCCACCCCACGCGCATGGGACCCATCCGTTGCTGCATATGGCCGGCAATCTTGCGTTCCAGCCAGGTCAGCGGCAAAGGCAAAAGAAGCAGCATTGCGATCAGCAACGCGATCTTGATGGCGATCAGGCCAAGAGCGAAGAGAAGTTCCATGTTCCGCGGCCAACTAGTCAACGGGCTGAAACACGACTGCACTTGGCCGAGCTTACCCGTTGAGCGCTTCGGTACTTCCGATTTCTCGATTCTCTCACGAAACGGCGGCTGTGGACAAGCTACTGCTTCCAGCTCTGTGCTTGACGGCGAATGCCGAGATCATCGCAGGATCCTTGGCCTATGACCAACACCCAGACGAAGCCGGAACCCACCTGTTAAGGGTGAATGGCCTTATTGGCGGCATCGCGGAATGAGACGAGTCTCTTGCGTCCGTCATCCCACAAGACCAGCCTAACGCAGCGCAAGCTTTCCCAAAAAGTGATGCGGCCGATATCCGCGAGTTGGGGGTGGTCGCGCAGAACTTCCGGCAATCTGTAGTAAGGGATCCTGCTCGACAGGTGATGCACGTGATGAATGCCGATATTGCCGGTCAGCCATCTCAGCACCAGCGGCAGGTCATAGTGGGATGCGCCATGGAGGGCTGCCTGGGGAAACTGCCAATCCTCGCCGGCCGACCAGTGCGTCTCCTCAAATTGGTGCTGCACGTAGAAGAGCCAGATGCCGGCGGCGCCGGCCAAGAGCACGATCGGCAGGTGGATCACAAGGAAAGGCAGGAGCCCAACCATCCAAGCCACCAAGGCGGCGCACACCAGGATCGCAGCGTTCGTCGCCATGGTGGAGACCCAGGGCAGGGCACCTCCCTTCATCATCCCGAAAGGCATACGCTGCTTAAGGAGAAAGAGCCAGGCAGGGCCGATGCCGAACATCACAAGCGGGTGCCGGTACAGGCGATAGCCCAGGCGTTTCACGGGTGAAAGTGCACGGTATTCCGAGATCGTGAGCGTGGTGATGTCGCCGGTACCCCGCTCGTCCAGATTGCCAGCCGAGGCGTGATGAGCGGCGTGCGCCCGGCGCCAGTAGTCGTAAGGCGTCAACGTAAGCACACCGATGACACGACCTGTCCAATCGTCGGGGCCGCGACGGGCGAAGAACGAACCGTGGCCGCAATCGTGCTGGATCATGAAAAGGCGCAGGAGGAAGGCTGCGGCGGGAATGATTGCGATCAGCCCGTACCAGAACCCATACGCGAGGGCAAAATAGGCGATGGCCCAGAAGCCGGCGAACGGCACGACTGTGACAAGAAGCTCCAAGGCGCTGCGCCCAATGCGGGGCTGACGGTATTTCGCGAGGATCTTCAACCACGCTCGGGCATCATTTTCTACAAGTGATGCCGGTGAGTAGACATGTGTGTTCATCAAAACTGGTCCGTATTTCCTCGCCTCGCAAATAACCTGCCAGGCCTATGGCTTGCGCCGGAGTTTCAAGCGCAATGGTGGAGAGTGTCAGGCCCGACGCGCCATGCGCGCCGCATAACGGCAATCGCGCTCGGCCTCGTCGGTCAAAATGTCGTCATGGGTGCGCTTCTGGTGGCAAGGTGAATGTCGCGGGAGGATGCCATAGCTTGGCAGCATTGAACCTTCGGGCGCTGCGTGCCGGAACGTATCCTACGAAGTGGATGCGCAATGCAATAGCGTTGACCGCGATTATCTCCTGCAGGGCGGCGTTCGATAAGCTTGCAAATCGGGGGTCGCCTCGCACCCCGAACGAGCCGTGCCGGATCAGGTAGCCGAACGGATGAAAACGGAAGCTCCATAGATGAGCCACCGCCTTAATCAAAGCTGCCCACCGCTCGCCGTCGATAAGCCGATAACCTTGGCGTCATCAGCTTTGGCAGAGGCGGCATGCAAGTCGCCTCTGCTCCACTAGAGCTATTTCTGCTTCTTGCCTACGCTGGGCGCGCTCGTGGCGAACTTGACCTGATTGCCCTGCGTGGCGGCGGCGGCCGGTGCCGCGGACTTGTCCTTTTTCGGCTTTCGAACTTCGCGATTGCTTCTTACCTGGCCTTTGGCCATCTGATCCTCCTGGATTTTCGGTTGATTATGGGTTGCAGAATTTCAATGCTGCGACATGACCGTGCCTTTGTGTCCACTCAGCAAGGACGGAACGTTCCGCCACGGAGGCAGGAAAGCCTGGGGCCTCGTGCTGCCGAACTGAACCGCTTGATACGGAGTGCGGCCGTAGTTTCACCTTTACAAATTTGCTGAAGCCGCCCGCGTTCGCGGTATCCAAACCCGCTGACGTTGACGAGATTACGCGCGGTACTGTGAAGGTGAAGCTCGGAAGACACGCGGTCCTCCTTTCGTTGGGGCCAGGACACTAACGCCCCGAAGCAGCAGCGCCCTGAAAATGGCTACTGAAGATGAGAGCATGTGCTATTTGAAGGTCGTACGCAATGGCCCTTGTTCTCTCTTTGAACAGGCGGGTCGGCCCCAGACCCGCCCGCCGACATTGCTCACTTTTTACCATTTATCTTCGTATTGCGCTCAGCTGAGTTCTTGGGCGAGTCCGATGAGAAGCCCTTCAGGTCCACGGATGTAGCAGAGCCGATACGCGTCCTTGTACTGGACTACTTCGCCTACGAGCTGCGCGCCGCGCTTGAGGAGCCTTTCAAGCATCTCGTCGATGTCGTCCACGGCGAACATGACGCGGAGGTAGCCCAGGGGGTTGACCGGGGCGTTCCGGTGATCTGCGACCACAGGTGGCGTGAGGAAGCGGGAGAGCTCGAGCCGGCTGTGGCCGTCCGGTGTGCGCATCATGGCAATCTCGACACGCTGATCACCCAGTCCGGTGACACGTCCAGCCCATTCTCCTTCGATCGTTGCCTGGCCTTCGAGCTCGAGGCCGAGTTCGCGAAAGAAATCAATCGCCGCTGCCAGGTCTTCGACGACGATTCCTACGTTGTCCATCCGCTTGAGCGCCATGCTTCCAATCTCCAGGGTGGCGTTCCAATCTATAAGGTGTCGCCTCGTCGAACAACGGACGCTTGAGACGCCCCGAACATCGGCAGCCATCCGGGCCCGATCCACGATTGGAGAAAGGCACCTCTCAGGACGTTAGCGAAAGCGGGAACTTTTCTTGTTTTGGGCAGCGAAAGAGAACGTCATTCCTATAATCTATAAAAAATATGTATTTAATGATGTTATGCTATCAACTATGCCGGAACTCAGAACCCATGTCCTATCTGCTCAGCCTTCTCGACAAGAGTCCCGTCGATCCCGGAGGCACGCCGACACACGCCCTGCATGCGACGGCCAACCTCGCCGTGAAGGCGGAGGAATGGGGCTACCATCGCTTCTGGGTCGCGGAGCACCATAACATAGCCGGCCTCGCGAGCTCCGCGCCGGAAACCTTGATCGCGTACCTCCTGGCGAAGACGTCGAAGATCCGCATCGGTTCCGGTGGCGTCATGCTGCAGCACTATAGTGCTTACAAGGTCGCCGAGACCTTCAACCTGCTTGCCAGTCTCGCGCCATCCCGGGTCGATCTCGGTGTGGGCAAGGCTCCTGGTGGTTTTCCGTTCTCCACCAAAGCGTTGCAGGTCGGAGTTGACCCGGCATTGCGACCGAGTTTCCCGGAGCAATTGAGCGATCTCAATCGCTATCTGCTTTCGCAGGCTGGACCGGGCGCCGAGTTGCTGGCGACACCACTGCCGCCTGTTCCGCCGGAACGTTTCCTTCTGGGAGCGAGCGTCGACAGCGCGTTGCTGGCTGCCGAAAAGGGCTGGAAGCTTGTCTTTGCCGGCCATCTCAACGGCGATCCGGACAATCTGCAAAGAACCTTCGACGCCTATGATCGCGCAACGAAGGGCGAGCGGCCGCTCCTCGCTCTCGCAGCTTTCGCGGCCGAAAGTGAACAGCGGGCGCGCGAACGCGTTGCCGATCTGAAGATCTTCAAGGTGCTGCTTGCAAACGGCCAGAGCGTCAATGTCGGCAGTAAGGAGCAGGCAGTCGAATACGCCCGCCAGGCCGGCATCACCGATTACCGCATCGAGGAAAAGACGCCTAGCGTGCTCACCGGCACGCCGCGGCAGGTGCGCCGGGAGCTCGACGACTTGCATCGTCGCTACGGCGTCCAGGAATTCATCATCGATACGCCTTCGGTTGCTGTTTCCGAACGCTTCGCCTCGATCGAACTCATTGCACGAGAACGACTGTCTCTCGCCGCCTGATCATTCCGGGAAGGAACTGTCATGACCAAGAAGAATGTGACTTTCGGTATCATGCTGCAGGGCCCGGGCGGGCACATGAACGCCTGGAAACACCCGAGCGGGCCAGCCGATGCCAGCGTCAATTTCGGCTTTTTCGTCGAAACGGCGCGCAAGGCCGAAGCCGCCGGCATCGCCTTCGCCTTCGTCGCTGACGGCCTCTACATCAACGAGCAGTCGATCCCGCATTTTCTCAATCGCTTTGAACCGCTGACGATCCTGTCTGCCCTTGCAGCTTCGACGTCGAGGATCGGTCTCGTCGGCACGGTTTCGACCTCCTACAGCGATCCGTTCACCATTGCCCGCCAGTTCGCTTCACTCGACCTGATCAGTGGTGGCCGCGCCGGCTGGAATGCGGTGACCTCACCGCTTGAAGGTTCGGGCCGCAACTACGGGCGCGAGCATCCGGAGCACGAGCTGCGCTACGAGATCGCCGACGAGTACCTCGATGCCATCAAGGGGCTCTGGGACAGTTGGGACGACAACGCCTTCGTACGCGACCGGGCAGCCGGCGTCTATGTGGACAAGACGAAGCTGCGCCGGCTCAACCACAAGGGGCGGTTCTTCCGGATCGAGGGGCCGCTCAATATCGAACGCTCCAGACAGGGACAGCCGGTCGTGTTCCAGGCGGGAGCCTCGGATTCCGGTATCCGCCTTGCCGGCAAACATGCCGACGCGGTGTTCACCAATGGCGGCCCGATCGAGGATGCGAAAGCGTTCTACAAGCAGGTCAAGCAAAGTGCGGTGGCTCAAGGGCGCAGCACCTCCGAGATCGGCATCTTCCCGGGTATCGGCCCAATCGTGGGGGCGACTGCCGAGGAAGCCGAGGCGAAGTACCGTGCCATTCGCGATCTGGTGACGATCGAGGAGGCGCTTCTCTATCTCGGCCGCTTCTTCGACCACCACGACTTCAGCGCCTATCCCCTGGACGCGCCGTTCCCAGACATCGGCGACATCGGCAAGAACAGTTTCCGGGCAACGACCGACCGCATCAAGAAGACGGCGCGGGAGACCGGGGCGACCCTGCGCGAGATCGCGCTCGATGTCGCAACGCCAAGGACCGCCTTCATCGGCACGGCCGAGCATATCGCCGACGAGATCATCCGCTGGATCGAAGAGGATGCCGCCGACGGCTTCATTCTCGGTTTCCCGGTGATCGCCGAAGGGCTCGCCGATTTCGCCGAACATGTGCTGCCGCTGCTTGAGCGCCGCGGCTACTTCAAGCGCGAGCTCGAAGGCGAAACGCTGCGCGACCACCTCGGGCTCTCCTACCGCGAGAGCCGCTACGCCGCGCCGGCCCCGGATATCGAACGGGGAAGGGCAGTCGGAGCCTGATATTATCGCTGGAGGCGCGCACATGAACCTCATTCTCACCGACACCCAGAGGTCCGCCGCGGTCGAGCGAGGCCTTGCCGCCTTTCTCGATGAGATCGTCGCCATTCGCCATGACCTGCACCAGCATCCGGAGCTTGCCTTTCAGGAGAAGCGCACCAGCGGCCTCGTCGCCGATCTGCTTACCTCCTGGGGTTATGAGGTCAGCCGCGGCATCGCCGGCACCGGCATCGTCGCCACGCTTCGGCGCGGACAAGGCGAAAAGGCGATCGGTCTTCGCGCCGACATGGATGCGCTGCCGATCGAGGAGGCGACCGGGCTTGCCTATGCCAGCCGCCACAAGGGCGTCATGCACGCCTGCGGTCATGACGGGCACACGGCGATCCTGCTCGCCGCCGCGCGCTTTCTGGCGGCCGAGGGCCGTTTCGATGGCACGCTGCGGCTGATCTTCCAGCCGGCTGAGGAAATCGGCGCCGGCGCCCGCAAGATGCTGTCGGAAGGGCTGTTCGAGCGGTTCCCGGTCGATGCGGTCTTCGGCCTACACAATTGGCCGGGCGTGCCCGCCGGCCGCTTCAGCTTCGTTGCCGGCGCTGCCATGGCCTCCGTCGATCAGGCGAATATCACGGTCGTCGGCAAGGGCGGTCATGGGGCCGAGCCGCATCTGACGATTGATCCGGTACTGGCGACGGCATCGCTGATCACGGCCCTGCAGAGCCTCGTTTCGCGCAATGTCGACCCGCAGGACATGGCTGTCGTCACAGTCGGCTCCATTCATGGCGGCCAGGCATCAAACGTCATTCCCGAGAACGTCTCGCTGAGGCTGACCTTGCGTGCCTTCAATGGCGAGGTTCGCCGTCTGCTCGGCGAACGTGTCCAAGCGTTGGCACGGGCGCAGGCCGAAAGCTTTGGCGCCACCGCAAATGTCGACTACAGGCTGGGCTTCCCGGCGCTCGTCAACCACCGGCGCGAAACGGATTTCGCCCACAACGTCGCGCTGCAGGCCCTTGGCCCGGACGCGGTCATTGCCGACTTCAAGCCGCGCACCGCCAGCGAGGACTTCGCGTTCTTCCTGGAAGAGAAGGCGGGCAACTACGCCTTCGTCGGCAACGGCAACAGCGCCTCCCTTCACAGCGCTCAATACGATTTCAACGACGCGATCATTGCGCCAGCCGCCCGCTACTGGATCCGGCTGGTGGAAACCTTTCTCGCATGACGACCATGGGATGGCGAAAGACATGAGCGACACGTTTCTCTACACCACGCCCCTCGACCCGCGCGCCAAGCCGCTGATCGACGAGCTGATCGTGGAATACGACAGCCGCTACGGCAACTACTTCAGCGAAGACGGGGCGGCGGCCGAAATGAACCGCTATCCACCGGAGGCCTTTGCCCCGCCGCACGGCAATTTCGTGCTTCTGATCCGCAACGGCGAAACCATCGGCGGGGGCGCCTTCAAGCACTATGACGACCACACCGCTGAGTTCAAGCGCATCTGGACCCGCTCCGATCTGCGGCGCCAAGGCCTGGCGCGCAAGGTGCTCTTCGAGCTCGAGGCGCAGGCGGCGCGGCAAGGCTATTCGCGCATCTATCTGACCACCGGCTTCCGTCAACCGGAAGCGGTCGGCCTCTATCTCGCCAACGGCTATACCGCGCTCTTCGACGTCGAGGCCGATCCGGAGGTCTACAAGACTCTGCCTTTCGAGAAGGACGTCACCCACCTCGTCACGACGCTTGCGTTTCTCGGCGAAGTGCCGCCTTCCCATCCCCAGACCGCAAGCCACGCCTGACCCCGAGCGATCGCGCCGGTCGCAAGTCCGGCCGCCAACCGACTTTCAAGAGAGGATCCAACATGGCAGTTCTGAGCGATCTCGCCGGCGCGCCCGATGTCAGCCGGACCAGCGAGCCCAATCCGGGCTATGCGCACTACCGCATCGTACCGGCTCGCCATCCGGGCCGCGCGCTCGGCACGCTGTTTGCGGCGCTCGTGATTGCCGGCATGCTCTATTCGGTGCTGACCAACCCGCGTTGGGGCTGGCCGGTGTTTGCCGAATGGTTCTTCGCCGAGCCGGTGCTCGCGGGTCTCGGCCGGACCCTGCTGTTGACGGCGCTCGCCACCGTCTCGGGCTCGTTGCTCGGAACCGCGTTGGCGCTTGCCCGCGTGTCGAAGTCGCCGCTGCTTGCCAGTCTTTCCTTCGGCTATATCTGGCTGCTGCGCTCCATCCCGCTGATCGTTCTGCTGCTGGTGCTCAACAATCTCGGTTACCTCTACGAGACGATCGCGATCGGCGTGCCGTTCACCGATACCGTCTGGCTGAACTATCCGACGACACAGCTGCTGACGCCCTTTGCCGCCGCCTTCCTTGGCCTCACGCTCAATCAGTCGGCCTTCTTCGCCGAGATCGTGCGTGGCGGCATTCTCGCCGTCGACCAGGGACAACACGAGGCCGCCGCGGCTCTTGGCCTTCCGCGCCGCCGCCAGGCCTTTCGCATCGTGCTGCCGCAGGCCATGCGCTCGATCCTGCCGACCGGCTTCAACGAGATCATCGGCCTCGCCAAGGGCACCTCGATGGTCTACGTGCTGGCGCTACCGGAGCTCTTTTATACAGTGCAGGTCATCTATCGCCGTAATCTTGAGGTCATTCCGCTCCTGATGGTCGCGACCGTTTGGTACCTGGTGATCATGACCGGCCTTTCGATCGCCCAGCACTACATCGAGCGCTATTATTCGAGAGGTGCGGTGCGCAATCCGGTGCCACTCCCGTTTGAGGCACTCGCCGCGCGCTTCCGCCGGCCTCTACCCGAGGTCGTGGTCCAGCCAGTCGCAGCGGCAAAGGTCGGCTTTCGCGATGCGCAGGTCCTGCGCTCCGGCGGCGCGGTGCGTGTGCACGGCATATCGAAGAGCTTCGGGCCGCTGAAGGTGCTCGACCGGGTCGAGCTGAACCTGCCGGCCGGCAGCGTGACAGCGATCCTCGGACCGTCCGGTTCGGGCAAGTCCACGCTCCTGCGCGCCATCAATCATCTCGAGCGCGTCGACGATGGTTTCATAGCGATCGACGACGAACTCGTCGGCTACAGCCAGAAGGGCGACACGCTCTACGAACTGAAGGAAAAGGACATCCTGAAACGGCGTGCCGACATCGGCATGGTGTTCCAGAACTTCAATCTTTTCCCGCACCTGACCGTGCTTGAAAACCTGATTGAGGCGCCCATTCACGTGCGTGGTCTCAGCCGGGATGACGCGGTGCGCCTCGCTCGGGATCTGCTGGACCGCGTCGGCTTGAGCGACAAGATCAACGCCTATCCGCGTCAGCTCTCCGGCGGACAGCAGCAGCGCGTCGCGATTGCCCGTGCGCTTGCGCTACGCCCGAAGGTGCTGCTCTTCGATGAGCCGACGTCGGCTCTCGATCCGGAGCTCGTCGGCGAAGTGCTCGACGTCATCAAGGAATTGGCCCGCACCGGCACGACACTTGTCATCGTCACCCACGAAGTCGGCTTTGCCCGCGAGGTCGCCGACACCGTGATCTTCATGGAGGCGGGGCGCGTGCTCGAGGCCGGACCGCCGGCGCAGATCTTCGCCGAAGCAAGCCATCCGCGCACCCGCGAATTCCTCGCGCGCGTTCTCTGAAAAAAACTGTCCGCCTTTCACGATGGGGAAGCTTTGCCATCATCAACAATCAATGATTGAAAAGGAGAGCACTATGACAATATTCGACACTGCAAAGTTGCTTCTCGCCGGTGCCGTCACAGCCGTGACCCTCGGCTTGGGTCCCGTCCAGGCCGAGGAGAAATTCGATCTCAGCCCCGACACCTCCAACCGCATCCGCGCGGAAAAGAACGAAGCGGCGATCAAGGCGATCGCTGCTGACTTCAAGTTCGTCAATCCGGGCAAGTTTACCGTTGCCGTCAATCCCTGGGATCCGCCGATTGCCACTTACGCATCGGACTCCAAGACGGTTGTCGGCGCCGATCCGGATATCGCCTCGCTGCTCGCCGACAGCTTCGGTCTTGAGCTCGAACTCGTGCCCGTCGCCTGGGCCGATTGGCCGCTCGGCGTCAGCTCCGGCAAGTACGACGCCGTGATCAGCAACGTCACGGTGACCGAGGAGCGCAAGGAGAAGTTCGATTTCTCCACCTATCGCAAGGACGTGCTCGGCTTCTTCGTCAAGTCCGACAGCAAGATCAATGAAATCAAGGAACCGAAGGACGTCGCCGGGCTGAAAGTGATCACCGGCGCCGGCACCAACCAGGAGAAGATCATTCTGGAATGGGACCGGCAGAACGTCGCAGCCGGACTGAAGCCGATCGAGGTGCAATACTACGACGATCGCGCCGCCAGCGATCTCGCCTTGCAGTCGGGCCGCGCCGACGTCGAGTTCAACCCGAATGCCACCAGAGCCTATGCCGCGTCGATCAAGAACGACACCAAGGTGGTCGGAATCGCCAGCGGCGGCTGGCCGCTGACGGCCGAGATCGCCGTCACCACGCACAAGGGCGGCGGTCTCGCCGACGCGATCACTGTCGCGCTCAACGATCTGATCAAGAGCGGCAAATATGGCGAGGTGCTGAAGCGCTGGAGCCTGGGTGCCGAGGCGGTCGACAAGGCCCAGACCAACCCGCCCGGCCTGCCTAAGAGTGGTTCCTGATCTGGCCTCGCTGGATCGACGGCGCCGCCGCCGGTTCAGCTCCTGCATTTCACCCGGAGACTAGCAGCATGAACGGCACGACCCGATTTCGCACTCTTCTTGCCGCCGCGGCGGCCCTTCTTCATGTCGGCTCGGCGCAGGCCGACACTGCCTTTGATCTCAGCCCCGAACAGCCCGGACGCGTCCATGCCGTTCGCAACGAAACTGCAGTTGCGGCCATCCCCACGGATTTCAAATTCGTCACGTCAGGCAAGTTCACGGTCGCCGTCAGCCCCGGCGGCCCGCCGCTTGCCACCTACGCTACCGACGCGCGCACGGTCATTGGGGCCGATCCGGAATATGCCGGCGCGATTGCCAACAGCTTAGGTCTCGAGCTTGAGCTCGTCCCGGTCGCCTGGATCGACTGGCCGCTGGGGCTGACGTCCGGCAAGTACGATGCCGTGATCTCCAATGTCGGGGTCACCGAGCAGCGCAAGGAGAAGTTCGACTTCTCGACCTATCGGCAGGGGCTGCACGGCTTCTTCGTCAAATCCGATAGCGGCATCACTTCGATCAAGGAACCGAAGGATGCGGCGGGTCTCAGGATCATCGTCGGCGCCGGCACCAACCAGGAGCGCATTCTCGTGAAATGGAGCGACGAGAACGTCGCAGCGGGGCTGAAGCCGCTGGAGCTGCAATATTACGACGACGAGGCGACGAGCCTCGTGGCGCTCGCTTCCGGGCGTGCCGACGTCATCGTCCAGCCGCATGCGCAGCTCGTGTTCATTGCCGCGCGAGACAACAACATCAAGCGTGTCGGTACGCTGAGCGCCGGCTGGCCGGAGCGTTCGGACGTGGCGATCACAACGCGCAAGGGCAGTGGGCTCGCCAACGCTCTGACGATCGCCACCAACGGTCTGATTGCGGATGGCACCTATGGCAAGGTTCTGGAACGCTGGCACCTCCGGGAGGAGGCTTTGCCGAAGTCCGAGACCAACCCACCCGGTCTTCCGAAATTCTAAGGAGCCTTGGCGTGACGCGGAACAAGATATCGATCAGCCATATTGGCTTCCTGAGCCCGGGCAACTACCCGGCGGAGGACCCGTTGGATGGGCTAGAGAAGACCTTGGCGCTGCTGCAGTATGGCGAGGCGCTCGGTTTTGCCAGCGCCTGGGTGCGCCAGCGACACCTCGAACCCGGGATATCGTCGGCCGCCGCCTTTCTCGCGGCGGCGACGCAAAGGACAAACCGCATCGAGCTTGGCACTGCCGTCATCCCGATTGGCTACGAAAGCCCGTACCGGCTGGCAGAGGATCTCTCGACCGTCGATGTGCTCTCACGCGGTCGTCTAAACATCGGCCTCAGCGCCGGACGTCCGCTGCATGCCGATCTGATCGGCCGCCTTGTCTTCGACGATGGCTGGGAAGGTTTCGACTTCACGCACGCTCGTGTGCTGCGCTTCGTCCAAAATCTGCGCAGTCGCCCGATCGGCGACGAAAACACCTTCATCAAGACGCCGTTTGGCCCGCAGCGGCCCCGGCTCCAGCCCCACGCCAAGGGACTGACGGAGCGGATCTGGTACGGCGGCGGCTCGTTGAAGTCTGCCGGATGGGCAGGGCGCAATGATCTCAATCTCCTGATCGGCAATGTCACGACCGGGGAAGGGACCGACGATTTCTTCCTCGCGCAGCAGCGCCAGCTCGAGACCTATCGCGCGGCGGGCGGTACGGAAAGGAGGGTCGCGCTTGGCCGGGTCATTGTTCCGCTGGATGGTGCGGACGCGAAAACGCGCAAGCGCTATCTTGACTACGCGGACGGACGCACCGAGCGAACGCTGGCGCCGCAGGGCGATCGGCGCACGCTTTATGCCCGCGACCTCGTCGGAACTTCGGATGAAATCCTTGCACGGTTGTTTGCAGACCCGATCCTGCCGCATGTCAGCGAACTCAGGCTCGAACTCCCCTACGAATTCGAGGACGAGGACTACCGCCAGATCGTCCATGACTTTGTTGCTCTCATTGCTCCGGAGCTCGGGTGGTCGCCGGCCGACCAGAAAGCGGCCTAGAAACGAGGGACCTCCGAGATGAGGCCTCGCAAAACAGCGCGTTCGATCCCGACCGGCGCCCCGACATACCGGAGACATTGATCGACGTTATCAGCAGCATCTTGGCGTTGGCACTCGATCGCCAGCAGACTTCCTAAAGCCAGCCAGACCTTTTGAAACGCCAATACAGGATGGCGCAAAGCGTGACGATAACGCCGAGGACGGCAAAGTAGCCGTAGCGCGTCGCAAGCTCGGGCATGTTTTCGAAGTTCATCCCGTAGATGCCGGCGATGGCTGTCGGCACGGCGAGGATTGCCGCCCAGGCCGCAAGCTGCCGAGTAATGGTGCCCTGGCGCTGCTGCTCCAGGAGATTGGAGGCCTCGAACACGGACGTCATCACCTCGCGAAGGCCGCCGACCAACCCCTCAACGCGCCTCACATGGTCATACACATCCTTGAAGAAGGGTTTCGCATTGTCGTCGATGCAAGGGAGTTCGAGGTGGCTGAGCTTTCCTGCCACTTCCCCCATGGGTCCGAGGACTCGCTGAAAGCGGATCACTTGGCGACGCATGCGGAAGATGCGCCGGATTTGCTCCGGCTGCAGCAGCGACACGAGAACATGCTTCTCAAGCTCCAGAACCTTGTCCTCGAGCGTCTCGACCACCGGCAGGTAGCCGTCGACAACGAAGTCAATGATGCCGTGGAGGACGTAGTCGGGACCGTGTTCGAGAAGCCGTGGGGACTGCTCGAGTTGCAGGCGCAGTTCCTTGTGGGAGCGGGCTGAACCATGGCGAACCGAAATCAGGTGGTGCTTCCCCACAAAGATGCAGGTTTCGCCGTAGGCAATCTTGTCACCCTCAAGATGGGCCGTCTTGGCGACAACGAACAACTGGTCTCCGTAGATGTCCACCTTCGGCACTTGATTGCCGTTGAGGGCGTCCTCAACCGCCAAAGGATGAAGGCCGAACATCGCCTGAAGGCTCGCCATCTCGTCTGTGGAGGGATCCGTCAGGCCGATCCAGGCAAACTCGCCGTCTGACGCCTCGAATGGCTGGGCAGCAAGGGGCACTTCTTCGGCGCGCTTGCCTGAACGATACAGATAGGAGGCGACGACTGTCATTTAAGCTTTCCGAAATTGCGTTGGTCGCGCGTTCAGCGTCTGAGCGGAGACTAAATCGTGACCTGCTCACCGATCTCGACGACCCGATTGGCGGGCAGCTTGAAGTATGACGATGGATCAATGCCGAGCCCCGCGAGCGCGATGTAGAGCTTGTCCTGCCAGCCCGGCAGACCGGAGTTTGGATCACTGATAAGGGTTCTGCGCCCCAGATAGAACGACGTCTGCATGATCTCGAACTTGAACCCTGCTTTCTTGCAGAGCGACAGCGCTTTCGAGACGTTCGGCTCGTCCATGAAACCAAAGCAAAGTTCTAGCCTTGCAAACCTGTCCGAAAGTTCGGTCAGTGATACGCGGTCTTCCTCTGCCACATACGGGTGCTCGGTCGTCCGGATGGTCAGGATGACGTTTTGTTCGTGGAGGACGTGATTGTGCTTGATGTTGTGGAGGAGGACGGCGGGAGTCTTGTCGCCCACGCTGGTCAGAAAGACGGCCGTCCCGCGAACGGTCTGGGGCGCATGGGTGGATTTTTCGATCGAGCGGATAAACGTTTCGAGAGGGATGTCGTTGCGCGCGGTCTTTTCGCGAAGCATTTGGGATCCGCGCGTCCAGGTCCACATCACGACCATGATCGTCAATGCCAACGCTACAGGCACCCAGCCGCCATCATGGATCTTGAGCAAATTGGCGAGCAAAAAGACGGTCTCGATAACAAGCAAAGGTGCAAGTATCAGTCCCGCGAGAAGGGTGGAGTAGCCCCAGACGGAACGGAGGAACTGGAAAGCCATCACTGTTGTCACGACCATGGCGCCGGTCACCGAGATCCCGTAGGCGGTGGCAAGGGACTCCGAGTCGCCGAACGAGAAGATGAGCACGATGACGCCAACAAACAGGAGCACGTTTACGGCAGGCACATAAATCTGGCCGGTGTTGGTCTCGGAGGTGAACTTGATCAGCAGCCGAGGGAGGAAGCCCAAATGAACCGCCTGCCGTGCGAGCGAGAACGCCCCCGTGATGACCGCCTGGCTGGCAATGATTGTGGCCATGGTGGCGAGGATGACCATCGGCAGCAGAGCCCAGTCCGGATAGAGAAGGTAAAAAGGATTGTGCATTGCCTCGGGGTGACTGAGCACGAGCGCACCCTGTCCGAGGTAGTTCACCGCCAATGCGGGGAACACAAGCGCAAACCATGCGGTGCTGATCGGCTTGCGCCCGAAGTGACCGAGATCCGCGTATAGGGCTTCTGCTCCCGTGACCGTCAGGAAGACGGCGCCGAGCACGATCAGGCCTGCCCAGCCCGCGTGGGTGATGAACCAAAAGGCATTGATAGGGTTCAACGCCTCAAGGATCGTCCAGTCGTCGCCAATGTGGATAAGACCGCCCCAGGCCATCGCGAGGAACCAGACCACCGTAATCGGCCCAAAGAACTTTGCGACCGCTTGCGTGCCCTTTGACTGGACCGCAAAGAGCGCGACCATCACGGCCGCGGACAGTGGCAGCACGTATTCAGAAAGGGCGGGCGTGACGAGCTTCATGCCTTCAAGCGCCGACATGACCGAAAGGGCAGGGGTGATCATGGCATCGCCGATGAACAGTGCCGCCCCAACCAACCCTGCAAAAAACAACACCGGCATGAAGCTGCCTGTCTTTTTCATCAGAAGCGCGAGAAGCGATAGGGTTCCGCCTTCCCCGTCATTGTCGGCGCGCAGCAGGAAGAGCACGTACTTGAACGTGACGATGATCGTCAGCGTCCAGACCATAAGGGAAATAAGGCCGATGACTTCTTCACCCTGTACACCGTCGCTCGAGAAAGGGCGGAGTGCTTCGCGAAATGCGTAAAGCGGACTCGTCCCGATGTCGCCATAAACGACGCCAACGCATCCAAGCAGGAGAACAAGGAAGTTTCGCGTCTCCGTTTGAGGCTCGAAAGCTTCGCTATGCGAGGTGGGCATGAGGTCTCCTGGATCGAACCGCTAAAAACGGTCCCAGTATATGGTGCATTGCGAAAGGTGAGGCAAATACGGATTTGCGAGTTTCCCGCCTGGTACTCCTCAGATCCGTCTCGTGCGCGGGAATTTGCGCCTTGGGAGGACGAATTCCTCACTGACGAGCGCCTCGCTACTCGCCGTATGGAACGGGGGAGGGTTCCCGGCATCGATTCTGTGCGGCTTTGATCTGCGAAGTTCTCGTTTTGTGCTTTGAGCATCGCATAATGTAT
This sequence comes from Ensifer sp. GW101-20A05, assembly GCF_059424735.1. Classification (NCBI taxonomy): domain Bacteria; kingdom Pseudomonadati; phylum Pseudomonadota; class Alphaproteobacteria; order Hyphomicrobiales; family Rhizobiaceae; genus Ensifer; species Ensifer sp. GW101-20A05. The sequence continues at coordinate 89,140 of NZ_JBWKZT010000013.1, forward strand.
CTTCGTAATCGAACAGGCGTGCGATCCCGGTGCCTGCCAAGGGATACGGGGTTCTGACTTCGCCCTGAAGCGCCTCGACGCCCCACGGAACCTGCGAGTTGGCCATGAGGGGGATTGGCTGCGCGGTCGAGGCAAAACGCTGAAACTGCCAGTTCCATGCACAATCCTGCCAACGACGGTGTTCGCCACGAGATTATGGTCGGGGCGTGCTATCGTGGCACGTGGACAGCACTTTTTTTCACGAGAACGCCCGGCATGCTGACGGCGGAGATGCCCGTCGGATGCTTCCAAGCGTTGTGCTCGTGAGCAACTGCGTGCCGACGCTGCCGGCCGGTAATTTACCGAACCGATGTTCGCCGTTGTGGCGCAGGGCGCAAAGCATGTCTGCCTCGCAGATCGGGTCGCTGCCTATCGTCCTGGTTGAACAATTCAGGTTGGGACGGAGTTCTGGTGGGCAGCACACGGTTGCAGCTTGCTGAGCAGGCGGAAGTTAGCAAATCACCGACGATACCAGCAAGCCTCGGAGAGAGCGGACGGGGGGTGTTGTCTAGTCTGAACATGTCAACTGATCAGGACTAGGAGAAAGAGCATGACTGTAAATCAGGTAAACGAAGTCGAAGGCAAGGTAGCAATCGTTACGGGCGCCGCCAGCGGAATCGGCAAGGCCACCGTCGAACTGCTCCAGTCCCGCGGTGCGAAAGTCATCGCCGAGGATATTGACCCCCAGGTCGAGGCCCTCAGAAAAGACGGCATCGTGCCATTCGTCGCCGACATTTCCAAGGACGGCAGAGCTGAGAAAGCGGTTGCACTCGCCATCGAGAACTTCGGAAAGCTTGATCTGTTGGTGAACAATGCCGCTCGCATCGTCTACAAGCCCGTCGTCGAAATGACCCGAGAGGATTGGGATTACGTGATGGAAACGAACGTGACCGGTTCGTTCCTTCATTCGCGCGAAGCCGCAAAGGTGATGATCAGGCAGAAGAGCGGAGCGATCGTCAACATCGCGTCCTACGCGTCCTATTTCGCTTTCCCGACCATTGCCGCCTACACCTCGTCAAAGGGGGCGTTGGCGCAATTGACCCGGACCATGGCACTGGAGCTTGCCGAACACGGCATTCGCGTCAACGCGATCGGTTCCGGTGACGTCGTCACCAACCTATTGAACAGCTTCATGGAAGACGGTCCCGGCTTTTTGACCGAGCACGGCAAGGGCGCGCCGATCGGCCGCGCTGCTCAGCCTTCGGAGATCGCGGAAATCGTCGCGTTCCTTGCCTCCGACCGCGCGAGCTTCATTGTCGGTTCCGTTGTCATGGCTGACGGTGGCTACAGCGTTCAGATCAAGTAAGGAAAGTTGCCGTTGCCCGAAAGTTCGGGCAGCGGCCCTACGGCTTCGCCGGCTTGCGGCCAGCCATTTGGCATCACGGGTACTTGTCGATCTTGCTGGAAACCGGATGGCTCACGCCAAGGGCGTAGCACCTGTTTTGGTCCTGAGGCGTTCGCGTCTGAAACGTTGGACGTGGTCAACCAGGGCGCGCAACTTGGGCGCCATATTGTGCCGGCTGCGGAAATAGAGAAAAAATCCCGGGAAGGGCGGCAGATAGTCTTCCAGGATTGAAACCAACTCGCCTCGTTCGAGATAGGGGCGAAAGGTCTCCTCCAGCGCGAATGTAATGCCGCCGCCGGCCAGCGCCGCCCGTATCATAAGGCGCAGGTCATTCGTGGTGATCTGGGGTTCGACTGAAACGTCGAAGGCTTCCCCTTCCTGGGCGAATTCCCACCGGTAGGGTGCCGTGTCCCGTGACGGACGCCATCCGATGCAGCGGTGATGGATCAGGTCCCTCGGATGTGTCGGAAACCCGTGGGCTTCGAAATAGGCGGGGCTCGCCACGACGACTTCCTTTTGTTCGCCCGACAGCGGAACGGCCACCATGTCCTGCTCGATGACATCCCCCAGCCGCACCCCTGCATCGAAGCCCCCGGCGACGATATCGAACGTATCGTCCGTCACCGTCACGTCGACGATGATATTGGGGTAGGCCTCGGCAAAGGAGGCGACAAGCGGCCCGGAGAGAAAATCTTCGGCAATCGAGGTCACCGCGATGCGAAGCACACCGTGGGGGTTGGCGTTGCCGCCGACATCTTCGAGCGCAGACAGTACGTCGGCCATTGGACGCGAAAGCGTGTCGCGCAGGCGCTCACCCGCTTCGGTGAGTCGGACGCTGCGCGTGGTGCGGGTGACTAGCGCTATCCCGCAGCCGTCTTCCAGCCGCCGGATGCCCTGGCTGACGGCCGAGCGCGTGACGCCGAGGCGGGCGGCGGCGGCCACGAAATTCGCCTCCTCGGCCACCGCGAGGAAAAGCGGCAGCAGGTTCAGATCCAGCATCATTGTCGCACCATGCTAACCAATCTGATTAGTTACAACGGAATACCGACGACAATCAACCGCATCTATTCTTCCTTCATCCCACGGCGCAGGCGCCGAATGGGGATCGAAACGGCACCCGCGATGAAAGGAAGTACGATGACCTCTTTGAAGTTCATGTTTGCCACCGGGGCAATCGTCGGCGCACTTGCCGGCCAGGTTACCGCTCAGGATGCCGCTTGCCCGCAAGATGGCCACAAAGCGTCCCTTGGGGCTTCCCGAAAAGAAATCGTCGAAACGCTTTTCAACGTCATTCGCCATGCCGGTTATCCGCTGGAGGAAAAAGCTCTGCTGATCACGCAGGAGCGCATGTCGCTGTTCGATGCCAGACAGGCGCCTGCGGCATAGCCAGAGAAGCGCCTTGCGCAAGATCCCGACGGCTCGCGCAAGCCGGCAAGAGAGTTCTGCCCGTGATGGGCCTAGGTCCAGTCGACCCATCCGGATTGGATGAGGCCGCAGCAGACAGGAGCCACCCATGTCAGCCTACCTCGTTGTCGATCTCGACATTCAAGATCATGATGCGATTGCCGATTACCGTTCCAAGGCACTGCCGCTCGTCGCCGAAGCCGGCGGCCGGCTCATTGCCCTTGATGATGCCCCGCTCCAGCTCGAAGGCTGGGAGGCCAGCAACATGCTGATCATCGAATTCCCCGACATGCAGGCGATCCGCGATCTTTTCGCGTCGCCGGCCTATACGCCTCTCGCAAGACAAAGACAGTCTGCGGCGGGCTCGCGGATCATCGCCCTGCGCGGCTTCGAGCCGGCGTGACGATCGTTGGTGCGAAGCCGCAACATGACCATCACACCTCAAGATCACCATCACACCTCAAGAAAGGACATTCCTATGAGCAACATCACAGACAAGATCGTTCTCGTCACCGGCGCCAGCAGCGGCATCGGCGAGGCGACGGCGCGCGCCCTTGCCAAGGCCGGCGCCGTGGTCGTGCTTGGGGCACGACGCATCGACCGCCTCGAAACCCTGGCCGCCGAGATCACTGCCACAGGCGGCAAGGCACTCTACCGGAGCCTCGACGTCACGTCCCGCGCGGATGTCCAGGCCTTCGCCGATACCGCGCTCGATGCCTTTGGGCGCATCGACGTGATCGTCAACAATGCCGGCGTCATGCCGCTTTCGCCAATGGCTTCGCTGAAAGTGGATGAATGGGACCGGATGGTCGACGTCAACATCAAGGGCGTGCTTTACGGCATCGCCTCCGTGCTGCCCGCCATGAACCGGCAGGGCGCCGGGCAGGTGATCAACGTCTCGTCCGTCGGAGGCCTTTCGGTATCGCCGACCGCCGCCGTCTACTGCGCCACCAAATATGCCGTGCGGCCTATTTCCGATGGGTTGCGGCAGGAAAACGACCGGATCCGCGTGACCTGCGTGTATCCGGGCGTCGTGGAATCGGAACTGGCCGATAGCATCACCGATCCGACTGCCGCCGAAGCGATGGTCGCCTATCGCCAGATAGCCCTGAAGCCGGAGGCCATCGCTGACGCGATCGTGCATGTGATCGGCCAACCCGCGGATGTCGATACCAGCGAAATCGTCATCCGACCCACTGCAAGCATGTGATCGGAGGACGGGATGCCGAACCGATCCGGACGTGCAACGGCGGACCTTGCCGCGATGCTGTTTTGCATGGCCTCCGCCCAGGAAGGATATTCCCAGATGACAATGATCCGGAACACAACTCTACCAGACCAGGCGCATCCCTATGTCGGTATGTGGATCACCGCGGATGGCCGCATTCGTCACAACCTGTTGCCGAACGGCCGCTATGACGAGGCGCGTGGCCGACGGGAAAGCGCCTATCAGGGACGATACGAAGTCCGCGGCAATCACATCGACTACTGGGACGATACCGGATTTACCGCCGATGGCGATTTCATCGACGGAGTGCTGCACCATGCCGGCATGATCCTCCATCGCGACGGAAAGAAACCGGACTAAGCGGCGAAGTCTTCGTTCTTCCCTTTTCCCTGGCGCCGGATATCCTTGATTCCGGCGCCACATTTGCTTGAGCGATCCATGGGTAGGGGAGACGATCGTGGCTTTGGACGAACCATCCGCGTATCTGCCCATCCCCGAGCGAACCTCCCCGGTCGGTCTCGAAAGTTACATCAGCGGAAACACGCTGGAAAGCGGCGACGGACCGGCGTGGAGAGATGTCTTCGTGCAGGTGCTCTCGCGACACCGCGCTCAACATCCCTTCCTGGTGCCCGCCGTCGCCGAGCCTCTTATCGTCTGGATCATGTCTGGCAGTGCCGTTGTCGAGGAGCGGGATCTCGGCGGCGAATGGATGGCAAACCGCGTCGAGGTCGGCGATTTCTTCCTGACATGCTCGCCGGTGCCTTATGAAATGCGCTGGCAGGCCGAGGGCGACCAATCCTTTCGCGTCATGCATCTTTACGTTTCCGTGCCGCTGTTCGAGCGGGTGGTCGAGGCGATGTTCGGCAGGGACGGCGGGAACGTAACCTTGAAGGACGTCTCCGGCGGCCGCGACGCGACGCTCTCGCATATCCTTAGTCTCCTCCACGAGGAACTGGCAGCGGATGGCGGTTGCAGCCCGCTTTATGTCGAAGGGTTGGCGCAAAGCCTTGCCGTCCATCTCGTGCGCCACTATGCGGTCGCCAATACCGAGATGCGTGCGCAGAACGCCTTGCCCGGCGCAAAACTCAGGAGAGCGATCGCCTTCATGGAGAAACATCTCGAGGAGCCGTTCGATCTCGGCCGCCTGGCACAGGAGGTCGGCATCAGCGAATTCCACTTCAGCCGGTTGTTCAAGAAGGCGACGGGTCTTCCTCCCTCGCACTATTTCATCCGGCAGCGGGTGGCCAAGGCCCAGCAGTTGCTGCAGGAAACCGACACCAGCATCATCGAGATCGGCCTTTCGGTCGGCTATTCCAGTCCCAGCCACTTCGCCCAGATTTTCCGCCGTGAAACGGGGCTTACGCCGAGCGACTATCGCAGGGGCTAGGCTCATTCGGCGCAGAATTGAGCAAAATCCCGATAGCCTCGGCAAGCCACCGGGAGAGGAAAAATCCCGGATTTCATAGGGTTCTCCTTGTCGAAAGCAAACACCTCTCCGCTTTCGGAGCGGGTTTGAAAGCAACAAGGAGATATCATCATGACGAATATCAACGGCAAAGTCGCACTGGTCACCGGTGCTTCGAGCGGCATTGGCGCAGCAACGGCGCTTGCGCTTGCCGGAGCCGGCGTAAAGGTTGGCATCGCGGCACGGCGCGCCGATCGTCTGGAAGAGCTGAAGGCCGAAATCACTGAGAAGGGTGGTGAAGCCCTGGTCATCGAGATGGACGTGGTCGATCCGGCTTCCGTCGAAGCTGGCGTGAAGAAGCTGATCGATGCCTATGGTGCGATCGACATTCTCTTTAACAATGCCGGCCTGATGCCGCTTTCCGACATCGACCAGTTCAAGACGGCCGAATGGCTTCGCATGGTCGACGTCAACGTGAAGGGCCTCTTGAACACGACGGCGGCCGTGCTGCCGCAGATGATCAAGCAGAATTCCGGCCACATCTTCAACACCTCCTCGATCGCCGGCCGCAAGGTCTTCAAGGGACTGTCGGTCTATTGCGCCACGAAGCATGCCGTGACCGCCTTCTCCGACGGTCTGCGCATGGAGGTCGGCCAGAAGCACAACATCCGCGTCACCTGCATCCAGCCCGGCGCGGTCGCGACCGAACTTTATGACCAGATCACGGATCCGGGCTACCGCCAGCAGATCGATGATCTCGCAAAGCAGATGACTTTCCTGCAAAGCGCCGACGTGGCCGACACGATCGTGTTTGCGGCCCAGGCACCCGCGCACGTAAATGTGGCCGAGCTCTTCGTCCTGCCGGTTGAACAGGGCTGGTAGTCGTGAACCATCGGCCTTCCCGTCCGAGATGGGGAGGCCGTCGATCAAGGAGTCTTCCCATGAAGGAAGTACCAGCCTCCGGGGCCTTTCGTCAGCTCGAACCGGGTCCGATTGTGCTCGTGACGACCAGCTACGAAGGAACGCCCAACGTCATGACGATGGGCTTCCACATGATGATCCAGCACACACCGCCCTTGATCGGCTGTCTCATCGGTCCCTGGGATCATAGCTACCGCGCTCTGAGAGCGACCGGTGAATGCGTCATCGCCGTCCCGACCATCGATCTTGCAAGGGCGGTCGTCGATATCGGCAATTGCTCGGGCGGCACCGGTCGACAAGTTCGAGCGTTTCGGCCTGACGCCGCAGCCGGCACGCAGTGTCGCGGCGCCACTGATCGGCGAGTGCCCTGCCAACATCGAATGCAGGGTGGTCGATACCGCCGAGGCCTATAACCTCTTCATCCTGCAGGCCGAGCGGCTGTGGATCGACACGGACCGCAAGGAGCGGCGGACCCTGCATCATCGCGGCGACGGTGTTTTTGCCACCGATGGCGATGTGCTCGATCTCAGCGAGCATATGGTGAAATGGCGTCACCTTCCGAGGTGACGCCATCGCCGACTTAGCAGTCCCCGGGCTGGAAAGCCCCTCGGCAATGGTCGAGCTCCGGCCTAGTCTCGTCGAAAGCGGTTAGCGCCGAGGGCGCTCCGGCATTGGCATTGCCCGTCCATCGATCGAAGTTGACCGCAAGCACGAGCAGCAGGACGACCGCTGCGGCGAGAGCTTCGACCAGCGACGGGCGGGGGCGCCTGCGGCGGGCATCGTCGGCCGCCGCAATATCCCGGAAAGCGGGATGAAGATTGTCACAACCGGACATGACGGTTTCCTTCGAAGCCGATCAGGGGACGAGCACCATGGGGCCGTCGCCGCGGCGTTCGAGAATGTCGGCATGCGCGCGCTGCGCTTCCGACAGAGGATATTTCCGGGCGCTGACCGTGCCGAACACCCCGTTCCGCCAGGCATCGAACACTTCGTCGGCGGCGGCCTGAAGGTTGTCCTTCGTCACATGCTGGCCGGTGCTGCCACGCACCAGGCGGATGCCGCGACGGCTGAGTCCCGCCTCATCGATGGCGGCGCCACCCGATGCCGCGCCGATCACAGCAATCGTTCCGCCATCGCGGATCACGCCGAGCGTCGTGGCAAAGGTCGTTGCGCCGACCAGTTCATAGACGATATCGACGCCATTGGGGGCGACGGTGCGGATGTGCGCGTCGAGCGCGACGGTCTCATATGCAAATGCGTGGTCGACCGCCTGCTCCAGACCGGCGAGCTTACGTTGCGACCCGGTTCCGATCACCGTGATCCCGCGCGCCCGCAGCCAGCGGGCAAGCAGGTTTCCGACGCCGCCGGTCGCACCCTGAACGAGCACGCGGTCGCCTTCGCCGGGTTTCGCCATGGCGTTGATTGCCATCCAGGTGGTCAGACCCTTGGTGAGAACGGTCGCTGCCGTCTCAGCCGAAACGTCGTCGGGCAGTTTCACGAGGACGTCCTCGCTCACAACGCGCTCTGCGGCGTAGCTGCCGGGGGCGAAGAAATAGGCGACACGGTCGCCGGGGGCAAAGCGGGTGACGCCCGGACCGACCGTTTCGACTATACCGGCGCCCTCCACGCCGGCCACAGCGGGCAGACCGACCTTGAACGTGCCGTCCCGGAACATGGTGTCGACGAAGTTCACGCCGATCGCCTGCTGCCTGATCAGCACTTCGCCGGCGCCGGGTGCGCGGGCATTTTCCTGTTCGACGCGCAGGACGGATGGACCGCCCCACTGGCTGTATTTGACGACGTAGGTCATGGCTTTCTCCATGGGCAGGCGGGGCCTGCCGACCTGTTGATCGGACTTCGGGGTGAGTGAGACTGGTATTTCGGCTTACAGCGTCAGCGCTTGAACGCACCGAGTTGGGTGAGACCGGACATCCAATCCTCGGTGTGCCAGGTCTTTTGGATCCTGCCGTCCTCGACAAGGTGAATATCGACGGCCTGGATGAGCAGTTTCCGCCCGGATGCCGGGAACCCGGCAAATGAACCCTTGTGGGTACCCGAGATTGTCGATCGGACGACGTCCTTGTTTCCGTCAGAGATGATGTCCTCGACCGTGATCTGAAAGTCCGGGAAGGCGGTGTAATGCATTCTCAGGACGGCCTTCGCGGATTGCGCTCCGCGAGGGGCGTCGGGTGCATCGGGAATGTCACGCCAACCGTCGGCGAGAATGGCTTCAAGGATCTCCGGCTTGTTCTTGTCGAAGGCTTCGTACCATTTGACCGCGATTACCGTTTCCTCGTTCTGCGGTGCTGCCATTGCCCAGCCGCCGGCAAGCAGCGAAGCGACCAACGGAAGGATCTTCAGGACGCGCATGGGATCTGCCTTTCTTGCTTGGAATGGAAGCTGACACAGGAGCGCCGGCTCGAAAGCCGGCGCGGTCCTTCCGCCTAGCGGCGCCAGCCATCGATGCTGAACTTGCCGCCGCCGAAAGCGACGACATGCAACAGGCCACCGGCCATGGCGATGTTCTTGAAGAAGTGAACGAACTGGTTCAGGTCTGCGAGGTCGTTGTGGAAGCTGACTGCTGTGGCGACGGAGAACACGGCAAGACCCGCTGCGACGAGGCGCGTCTGGTAGCCGAAGACAAGGGCGGCGCCGCCGATGAGTTCCACGGCGAGTGCTGCGCCATAGGCCAGCGTCGGGAACGGCAGGCCGACGGATGCGATATAGCCGATCGTCATCGCCGGGGCGGTGAGCTTGCTGAAGCCCGACAGCAGAAAGATCAGGCTGATGAGGATGCGACCGATGGCCGGCAGAACGGCCTGAACGGCGGCGGAGGACGTCAGGTCTTCGGTCTGACGAGCGGTTGCGATATGCGACATGCTGGTTTCCTTTGAAATCGGCAGCCACCATGGCCGCTCTGTGGAAACAACTATGCCGCGATCGAACTCATCGCAAAAGCCGAATAAAATAGACGATAACGCTCTATAATTTCGAACGTTTTGGGCTGCGTTCCAGCCACGGATTCCCATGCGAAAAACCCCCATCGCTGGCGCGATGAGGGCGTTGACGCTGAGTATGGGCGGGCCGTGAAAGGGCTCCGTCAGCCCTTCTTGATCAGATTGACCGCCACCAGTGGACCGCCGAACTGTTGCATGGGCGCGGCGGCCTTGAGGCCACCGAGATCGAGTGCCGCAAAGCCTAGTTTCTCGACAAGGTCTGCGACGCGGGTGTTGGCGTTTTGATCGTCGCCGGACAACAACACGACCCGGCGTCCCGATGCCTCGGCGGGGTCGGCTGCGAGCACGGCGGCCGGAAGCGTATTGAAGGCCTTGACCACTTTTGCGCCTGGAAGCGTCTCCGCGACGATCTCGCTCGATAGCCTGCCGCCAAGGTCGGCGGGGCGGAATTCGGGGAAGGTGATCGCATTGGTGGCGTCGATGACGATCGTCCCCGTCCAGTCCTTGCGAACCTTTGCCAGGTCGGGCACCGCCGTGAACGGCAGGGCGAGGATGACGATATCCTGCGCCACGGCTTCGTCGATCTCGACGGGGATTGTCGTGTCGCCGGACTTCCTGGCGGCGGCAAGCGATGCGGGCCCTCGGCTGTTGGCCACTTTGACAGGTATTTCCTTTGACGCGAAATGTGCGATGAGCGCCGAGCCGATGGCACCGGATCCGATGATTGCGTAGGTCATTTCGATTTCCTTCAGTTTCCTTGTTTGGGATGGGGCTAGGTGATGTTTCTGGGCCCGTCGGGCAGCGGCGTAAACTCCGTTTCTCCCGGCACACCTGGGAACACCCGGTCTTGCCAGTCGAGGGCCGCCTGCTCGATGCGGTCGCGGCGGCTCGACACGAAATTCCAGAAAATGTGCCGTTTCTCGGCGAGCGGTTCGCCGCCCAGCACCATGAGCCGCGCTGGGCCAATCGCCTGGAGGACGATTTCGGAGCCGGGTTTGAAGACAACCAGTTGATCCTGCCTGAACCGCTCTTGCTGTCGGGTGACTTCGATCGTTCCACTGATGACGAAGACGGCCCGCTCGATGTGCTCACCGTCGAGGCGGAAGCGCGCGCCGGCCGCCAGGGCCACGTCGGCATTGAACATGTCGGAGAACATTTTTGCCGGCGCGCGCTCGCCATGAAGCGAGCCTGCGATCAGGCGCATGTCGACGCCTTCCCCCTCGATGCGCGGCAGCGCATCCGCCGCAATATGCTGGAAGCCAGGGTCCGTTTCCTCGTGCGTGGTCGGAAGCGCCACCCAGCTTTGAAAGCCGAACAGACGTCCTCCTCTCTGGCGTAGCGTGTCGCTGCTTCGCTCGGAGTGGACAATCCCCCTACCTGCGGTCATCACGTTGACTTCACCCGGCCTTATCTTCTGGACATAATTCTCGCTGTCGCGATGGATGATTTCTCCGTTGATCAGATAGCTGATCGTCGACAGTCCGATATGCGGGTGCGGTCGCGAGTCGATCCCGGCGCCGGGACCGAACGTCACGGGTCCGAAGCTGTCCAGAAATATGAAGGGACCGACCGTGCGTCGCAGCGGTGACGGAAGCGCACGCTTGACCGAGAACCCGCCAAGGTCGCGCGTCGCCGGGAGGATGATCTGTTCTATTCGTGTATTCGAGGCATAAGTCATTTTCGCTCCTTCAACGATCCAGTCTCAGCCGGGAGGCGAGGGGGACGCTGCTGTCGAGTTCGAAATTACCGCTGGTCGCTTGTGGAAAAAACTGACATAAAATGAAGGCAAACGTTCGAGGAAATAGATATGCAGAATCCGGGCATGCCGACCCTTGATCAACTTAAGGTGTTTCTCACCGTGGTGGATGTCGGCAGTTTCGCGGGGGCCGCGCGCAAGCTGGGCAGGGCCACATCGGTCATCAGCTACTCGATCGCGAACCTTGAGGCACAGCTCGGAATTTCCCTGTTCGATCGCGACACGACGAAGAAGCCGCAGCTGACGACCGAAGGACGCACGGTGCTCGCCGAGGCGAGGATCGTGTCGAACGGCGTCAGCGGTCTGCGGGCGAAGGTAAGGGCAATGCTCGAGGGCGTTGAGCCCGAGATTCATGTGGCGCTGGACGTCATGCTGCCCGCTGCACGCGTTACCGATGCATTGAAGGCGTTCAGCGAAGAGTTTCCGTCTGTCACACTCCATCTCTATGTGGAAGCGTTGGGCGCGGTTGCGCAGATGGTGCTGGATCGCAAGGCGGTGATCGGCGTCAGCGGGCCGCTCGATATCGAGATTGATGGCATTGAGCGGATCGGCGCCGGCTTCGTCCAGCTTGTTCCCGTGGCAGCACCATCCCATCCGTTGGCAAAGGCGGGCAGGAACCTTCCGGGCGCCGGGCGCGAGCACGTCCAGCTCGTTCTCACCGATCGTTCGAAATTGACAGAAGGGTTTGAGCTGGGCGTTGTCGGCGCCAGGACCTGGCGCCTGGCCGATCTCGGCTCCAAGCATATGCTCTTGAAAGAGGGGATGGGTTGGGGAAACATGCCCGAGCCGATGGTCAGAGAAGACATTCGAACCGGCCGCCTGGTTCATCTCGACCTACCGGACTGCAAGGGCGGTCCCTATCGGCTCCAGGCGGTCCACCGCACGGATGTCCCTCCCGGTCCCGCCGGCCGCTTCCTGATATCGCATTTCGAAGGCCAAGCCGAAGGCGACGACATGGTCTATTCCAACCGTTGGTAGGCGTCGCACTTCGAGCGTTCTTCACACAGAGCTGACCCTGGCAATCAACCGGGCGGTCAGGGCATCGGCCGACGAGAAGCGAACCGACTACGCTGAGCGCACCGGCCGCCACGGTCAATTCATGATGAGGACATTCTTGGCTGCGGCTTCACCCGAAGCGGTGCTGCGATAGGCATCGCCCGCCTGGTCGAATGCCCATTGCCGCAAGGCTGGTTTCTTGAAGGAACCATCGTCGAACGCGGCCCTTAGCCGGTCGAGGATGCCTGCGATCTCTTCACCCGACAGCTTTGCGGTGTCGACCCCCAAGAGCTCCGAACGGTTGTGGTAGAAATCGGCGAGATCGAACTCGACGCGCTTCTGGCCGACGCTGGTGATGGCGAGATGGCGGCCGCCCACAGCCAGTGATTTGAGCGACGGCTCGAACATGGCGCCGCCCACCGCATCCAGAACCAGATCGGTTCCCTTGCCCCAGGTCGCTTTGCGGACGGCGTCTGGCAGGTTCGCTTTCGATAGGTCGATGAAATCATCGGCGTCGTTTGCAGCTTCGCTTCTGGCGGCCACGATGACGCGGGCGCCAAGATGACGAGCGACCTGTGTGGCGGCCCGACCGACGGCTCCGAGACCGCCGGTAATCAGAAGCGTCTCGCCCTTCTTCAGCGAGCCGACATCGACGAGTGCATGCCAGGCGGTGACGAAGGGGGCCCCGACCGCGGCCGCCTGGGCCATCGACAGGCTCGCGGGCTTCTCCGACAACCAGCTTGCCGGCAGGACGACATAGTCGGCATGCGCACCGTCGCGCCGAAACCCGAAGCCGGCGCCGCTGCCCCAGACATGCTTGCCGACAAGTGCGTTGCCTTCGACGACCACGCCGGCGAAATCCCGCCCAGGTGTGCGCGGAACCGCGCCGCCAAACAATCCGCTGACGATCTTGGCGTCGCTCGGATTGATCGCCGCAGCGTGGATCTTGACGAGAACTTCGCCGGCATTGAGGGCGGGGGTGGGGATATCCCGGTGAACAAGCACATCCGGCGTGCCGAATTGTTCGAAACGAAGGGCTTTCATTGTCGAGTTCCTTTAGGGGTCAGAGGACAGCCAGCAGGCCGCCGTCCACGAGCAGCGCGATGCCCGAGACGTAGCTGGAGAGATCCGAGCCGAGATAGGCGACCGCGTCGCCCACCTCGGAGGGCTGGCCGAGGCGGCGTAGCGGCGTGCGCTTGCGAAACCCTTCCGCTGCCTCGGCAATGCCGGGGCTGGTGCGCAAAAGCTCAGTGTCGATGGTCCCCGGTGCGACGGCGTTGACGCGGATGCCGTCGGGGCCGAGCGCGTCGGCAAGCGATTTCGCCATGAGAACGACGCCGCCCTTGCTGGTGGAATAGGCAACCGTGATGCCGGCGCCCGATATCCCGCCCATGCTGGCCATCAGCACGATGCTGCCGCCCTTGCCATTCGCCTTCATCTGGCGGGCGGCGGCCTGCGCGCCGAACAGCGGGCCATCGAGATTGATCGACAACAGCCGGTGGTAATCTTCCTCAGGTACGTCCGCGCCGTCGGTGCGCAGCGTGATCCCGGCATTGGCGACCATGACATCGACGCCGCCGAATTCAGCCGACGCTTCGATGAGGGCGTCATTGTCGGCGCGTTTGCTGACGTCGGTTTTGACGAAGCGGGCGGCCGATCCGACTGCCTCGATTTCCGCGACCGTCGGTCGGCCGCCTTCGCGCGGCGCCTCGGTGATATCGGCCACGATCACGGCTTTCGCCCCATGTTCGGCGGCGCGGATGGCGATGGCGCGGCCGATGCCGCTCGAAGCGCCGGTCACGACGACCACCTTGTTCTTCAGAATGTCACTCATGGCAAGTTTCCTTCGGCGAGATGGGATGGCTCAGCTCTTCGGCTGAAGCTGGAGGCCGAGTTGGCCGACAAGCGAATAGAGGTTGGCAACGCCCCAGTGTTCGGTGATCTTGCCGTCGACGACGCGCATGGCATCGACCGTCTCGAACTGGATCGTCTTGCCGGTGGGCTCGATGCCGAGGAAGGTTCCCTCATGCGTGCCGTAATAGGTCTTGAAGGTCGTCACGAGGTTGCCGTCGGCCGTCTGCCAGTGGATGACCGCATGGAAATCCGGGAAAGCCTTGCGCAGGCCGGCATAGAGGCCGCGCACACCCTCCTTGTCTGGCACCATGTTCGGTTGCGGCGTATGGTCGAGAAAATCTTCGGAAAACACTTCGTCGAAGACGGCGAAATTGCCCTTTCCCTGTACTTCCTCGGTGTTCCGGCGAACCACTGCGATCGCCGCTTCGCTTTCTGCACTTCTGGTCATGGTCGTATCCTTCGATGTCAGGGGTTAGAGTTCGAAACCGCCGATGGTCATGCCGCCGTCGACGACGATCATCTGGCCGAAGACGTAGCTTGCGGCCGGGGAACTGAGCCACACGGCCACTTCGGCGAGTTCGCGCGGCTGGCCGCCCCGCTTGGCGGGGATGGCTTTTCGGGCAAGGTCGGCAAAAGCCGGGTTCTGGGCGCTGTTGGCCACCACCATCGGTGTTTCGGTCCAGCCGGGGGCAAGCGCGTTGACGCGAATGTTGCGGCTGGCGTTCTCCATCGCCGCGACGCGCGTCAGACCATGGATGCCGTGTTTGGAGGCGGCATAGGCGCTCATGCCGCCCGGTCCGGTCAGCGCCGCGACGGAAGCCGTGTTGGTGATCGCGCCCGCACCTGTCTTTGCGATCAGCGGGATCTCGTATTTCATGCCGAGGAACACGCTGCGCAGGTTGACGGTCAGCACCCGGTCGAAATCGTCGGTCGGGTAGTCCTCGATCCGGTGAGTACCGCCGGTGATGCCCGCGTTGTTGAACGCCGCATCCAGCCGACCGGCGTCCTTCTCGACGCGCGCTAGGAAGGCCTTCACCTCCTCTTCGCTCGAAACGTCGACGCTGAAGATATCGATCTTTCCCGTCGCCGCGATGTCCTTCGTTTCCTCAAGGCCGCTCTGATTGAGGTCGGCCGCGAAAACATGGGCACCGCGCTCGACAAACAGCCTTGCCGCCTCCCGGCCGATCCCCGAGCCTGCGCCAGTGACCAGGACCACTTTGCCGTCGAAATCCGCTGACATGGCTTCGCTCCTCGCCCGCGCGCGGGACGATGTTTCCTTGGAATTGTCGGGGTTGATTGGAAGCCGAAGGCGCTAGCCTCCGACGGATCGGCCTAGCCGAAGACCTTGATGGCAGCAGCGGCTACCAGTTCGCCCTGGTGGCGGGCACCGGCGAGGTCGATTTCGGTCGGCCGGCGCGATCCGTCGCCGCCGGCCACCGTGGTTGCGCCGTAGGGCGCGCCGCCGACGATTTCGTCGACGCTCATCTGGCCCTGGTGGCTGTAAGGAAGCCCGACGATCATCATGCCGAAATGTAAGAGGTTGGTGATGATCGAGAACAGGGTGGTTTCCTGTCCGCCATGCTGGGTTGCGCTGGAAGAAAAGGCCGCACCAATCTTTCCATGCAAGGCCCCCTTGACCCACAGGCCGCCCGCCTGATCGAGAAACGCAGCCATCTGCGAGGACATACGGCCAAAGCGCGTGCCGGTCCCAACCACGATCGCATCATAGCCCGCAAGCTCGGCAATGGTGGCGACCGGAGCTACCTGATCGAGCTTGAAATGATTGTTGCGCGCGATCTCCTCCGGAACGGTCTCCGGAACGCGCTTGACGTCGACATGGGCTCCCGCCTTTCGGGCGCCCTCCGCGATGGCATAGGCCATCGTCTCGATATGTCCGTAGGTAGAATAATAGAGGACCAGTACTTTCGCCATTGTTGTTCTCCGTTGGATTGAAGCAGTCGCCCTTGCGGCTTGGGAAAAAGCTCGCATCAAATAGCTTAGGGGAATAGTCGAATAAAATGATTGGTTACGGTCGAGAAAATCGAACGATATAGCGCGAGATGCGGTAGCCCGACCGTTCGATTTCTTCGACCGTAATCCTCGAATCTTTGCCGCTTTTGCCGAAATTTCAGGCGTGTAGCCTTCTGCGGGAAGCAAGCGAGTGTGCTGGGGAAGGGAGGCGGTCATGGATTTGCGCAGACTTCGCTATTTCGTTGCCGTGGCCGAGGAGCTTCATTTCGGCCGGGCCGCCGAGCGGGTGCATGTCGTGCAATCGGCCGTCAGCCAGCAACTGAAACTTCTGGAAGACGAACTCGGCTTCACCCTGATCCGGCGCTCGCGCCAGGATGTCAGCCTCACCCTGCTCGGCGAGGTCTTTCTTCCCGAGGCGCGCGAGATCCTGCAGCGCACGGAGGAGGCCGTGGGCCGGCTGAAGGCATCGGCGAGCGGCATTGTCGGGCGCCTGTCCATCGGCTTCGTCGACAACGTGCTGTGGACGCTACTGTCGCCGATCATCCGCGACTTTCGCGAGCGTTGGCCGCATGTCGATCTCAAGCTGATCCCAATGGACCGGGACGTTCAGGTGGAGGCCATCGCCGCCGGCACGGTCGATATCGGCATTATCCCGGCGCCCTCCCATCTTGCCGACGCCGTCAGGACCGAGGTGCTAATCTCCGCGCCGCTGATGGTCGCTCTTCCATCCGCGAACGTGCTGGCGTTGAGGGCCAAAGTCGAGATGGCCGAGCTTGCCGCCGAGCCCTTCGTGACCTTTCCCCTTCAGATGAACAGCCGCATTCTCGACCTGCTCAAGACGGCTTGCGCGGGGGCGGGTTTTGCTCCGCGCATCGCTCAAGAAGGAGGGCAGTTGCACACGCTGCTCTCCCTCGTCAGCGCCGGGCTCGGCGTGACGCTGGTGCCAAAATGGGTGGCGCAGCTTCCCCAACCGGGGGTCGTCTTTCGCGACTTGGCGGACTTTTCCACCCCCTATGAACTGTTGCTTGCCTGGAAGGACGACGAGGCGAACCCGTCTGCGGTGACCTTCCGCGAGGTGGCGCACGACGTCGTTGAAATGATCCTGGGGGCTCCGCGGGCCGTCAGGTCGTAATCTCAAAACAAGATCACGAGGTCATTAATCCTCGTTGGACGAAGATCGCAATTTCAAGAAGACTTCAAGCAACGCAAAAATTGAGATGGGAGGATCCCAATGATAGACGGTCTGAACGTGATAGACGCTGTCATCCATGCCTACAATATGGATGAGAAAAATTTCGCCAATCGCTTCGCAAAACCTTTGTGCGATCTTGTCTATGACTCGGTCATCGCATCCGCGCTTCCCGGTTATGCACCGACGCGGAAACAATTCTACCGGGACTGGAGTATTGAGGAGACGGTCGATCAGGTTTTCGTCGAGAGCGACACCGATCTGGCAGTTTACCACGCCCTGCCGATCTACTCCTTCCACGATGGCCTCTGTAGTTTCGAAAAGGCCGTCGAGGCGAAGGAGCGGTGGCCGAACCGGATGATCACCTATTGCGGCGTCGATCCACTGATGGGTGCCGCCGCGCTCGACGAACTCGAACGTCAGGTCGAGATCCTGAAACCCGTCGGCCTGAAACTCTATCCCAACAGCTGGGTCGGACAGGAAATCCAGGGCTGGAAGATGGACGATCCGGAGGTGGCCTTCCCGCTGTTCCAGCGTGCCCAGGAACTCGGCATCAAGGTGGTGGCGATCCACAAGGCGCTGCCGCTCGGCCCGGTCGCCATCGACCATTATCGTGTCAGTGACATCGACCGCGCCTGCATGGCCTTCCCGGACCTCAATTTCGAGATCATCCACGGCGGCATGGCTTTTGCGGAGGAAACCGCCTGGCAACTCGCGCGCTTCCCCAATGTCTACGTAAATTTTGAAATCACCTGCGCGCTCGCCGCGACCCGGCCCGCCGCCTTCCAGCACATCATGGCGTCGCTCGTCGGCCCCGGCGGACCGAACGCGATCGACCGAATTTTATGGGGAACGGGCGCGATGGCCTTCCATCCGCAGCCTCTTCTGGAAGCCTTCGTGCACAAGTTCGCCTTCCCGGACGAACTCGTCTCCGGCGCGGGCCTGCCGCAGATCGACCGGGCGGCGAAGAAGAAGATCCTCTTCGACAACTACGCCCGCATGACCGGCCTCGACCTGGAATCGCGCATTGCCGCGACGAAGGACGACGAATTCGCCAAGCGCCGGCGTGCCGGCGTGGCAGCACCCTTCTCGACCATGAAGGAGCCGACCCATGCTTGACGAGGCAGCAATCTATGGCGCCCTCGAAAGGGTCGTCGACCCGTGCTCGATCGCGACAGGCGCGCCGATCACCCTTCGTGAAATGGGCATGATCGAGGCAATCGATATCGATGGCGGCGCGGTGCGGGTGACGCTCCGGCTGACAAGCCCCGTCTGCTGGCAGGCGGCCAACATCATCGCCATGGTCGAAAAGGCGGTCGGTGCGCTGCCGGAGGTCGACAGCGTGGACTGCGCGCTGAACGGCCGGGCGCAGTGGGTGCCCGACATGATGCACCCGGACGCGACGGCGCGCCTGCGCCGCCTGCGCCCCTTGCCGGAGGCGCGGCCGTGAACGCCGCCGAAAAAGTTCCGCCGGTCGAAAAGGCCTATCGCAGCCGTATTGTCGATGTCGACGGGGTCCGCACGCATTACCTGGAGGCCGGCGAGGGGCCGGTCATCGTGCTGCTGCACAGCGGCGAGTTCGGCGGCTGCGCAGAGCTGAGTTGGGAGTATCTGATCCCGAGGCTTGCGGAACGCTACCGGGTGATCGCCCCGGATTGGCTGGGTTTCGGAAAGTCGGCGAAGCTCCATGATTTCGAGGGCAAGCGGGCGCGCATGATCGCGCATATGGCGCGCTTCCTGGCGGTGCTGGCGATCGGCCGCGCCTCGTTCGTCGGCAATTCCATGGGCGCGACCTTCCTGTTGCAGATCGCGGCGGAACGGCATCCCGGCTTTGCCATCGACCGGCTTGTTGCAATCAGCGGCGGCGGCTGGATGCCGGAGAATGCGGCACGCAAACGTCTCACGGATTACGACGGCAGCCTGGACGGTATGGCAGGCATCCTACAGTCGCTGTTCGAGGGCAGTGTCTGGCACGCCGACGAGGATTATGTGCGCCGGCGCCATGCCCTGAGCATGGCGCCGGGTGCCTGGGAGGCGGTGGCCGCCGCCCGCTTCCGGTCGCCAAATGCGCTGGAGCGCAGGGAGTTTGGCCAGGCGGACGCGACCAACTACGAAGCGATCGGCGTCCCGACGCTGCTGATCGCCGGCGCCGAAGACAAGCTGCGTCTGCCCGGTTACGCCACTGACGTTGCAAAGCGCATTGCCGACAGCAAGGTTGCCGTCATTCCGGGTTGCGGCCATTGCGCCAACATCGAACGGCCGGACATCGTAGGTGATCTTCTCCTCGATTTCCTGACGGATAAGGCCGGACAGCCCGCCGCGGCCTGACCGGCACGGGCGAATACCGAACGATTTTCGCAACAACCGATCCCGCCGCAAAAGCGGCGGCGGCGAATGCCTGCGCCCGAAAACGGGGCAGGGACCCCATCACCAACCAATAAGGGAGCAAGACATGGCCAATCGTCTCAAGGGAAAAGTCGCAATTGTCACGGGTGCTGCCAGCGGCATCGGCCAGGGGACAGCGCTGCTGTTCGCCAGGGAAGGCGCGACCGTCGTCGGCGTCGACGTCAATCAGGAGGCGCTGGCCGGCACCGTCGCTACCGCGAAGGCCGACGGTTTCGAGATCGACGCCGTCTCCTATGACCTCACCAGCGAAGCGGGCGCGGCGGCACTCATGGACTATGTCGCGCAAAAATACGGCGGCATCGACACGCTGGTGACGGCGGCGGGATTCGTCGAGTTCGCATCCGTGCCCGAGATGACGCTGGCGCAGTGGCACAAGACGTTGAAGGGCGAACTCGACATCGTGTTTCTGCCCGTACGCGCCGCCTGGCCGCACATGATCAAGCGCGGCGGCGGCAGCATCGTCAACTTCGCTTCGATCTCCGCCTGGGGCGCGACCCGCAACATGGGCGCCATCGCCCATTCCACCGGCAAGGGCGGCGTGCTCTCGATGACCCGCCAGATGGCCTATGAGGGCGCGCCGCACGGCATCCGCGCCAACTCGGTCTCGCCCGGCATCATCCACACGCCCGCCGCCCAGTTCGCCTTCGACAACCTTCCGGGCTTCGAGGACTCGATGAAAGCCAACACGATGATCGGCCGCCACGGCAAGCCCGAGGATGTTGCCTGGGCCATCGTTTACCTCGTCTCCGATGAGGCGAGCTGGGTCACCGGCACGGACATCAAGGTGGATGGCGGTCTCACGGCCTGGTGAGACCCCGATCTCGACGGAGAGTGTCATGACAAACAGCCATGTCTTCCAGCCCCCGGCCGTTCCGGCCGTCCCGATCGTCGGCGGGGGCACCTTTCCGGTCCGGCGCATCTATTGCGTCGGCCGGAACTACGAGGCCCATGCGCGGGAAATGGGTTTTGCAGTCGACCGCGAGGAGCCGTTCTTCTTCTTGAAGCCTGCCGACACGGTGGAGCTGGACGGTGCGCGCATTCCCTATCCGCGGATGACCGGCAACTACCACTACGAAGTGGAACTCGTGGTCGCCATCGGCAAGTCAGGCGCTGACATTCCGATTGAGGCCGCTGCGTCACATATCTTCGGTTACGCCGTCGGCCTCGACATGACGCGCCGCGACGTGCAGATCGCCGCCCGCGAAAAAGGCCGGCCCTGGGATATGGGCAAGGCCTTCGATCGCTCCGCACCGATCGGCGAAATCGTCCCCGTTACTAGGTGGGATGCGGTTGCGGAGGCGACGGTGACGCTCGACGTCAACGGCGAGCGCCGGCAGGAAAGCAGGCTCTCCAAGCTGATCTGGTCGGTCGACGAGATCATCCACTGGCTGTCGCGCTACATGAACCTCGCCCCCGGCGACCTCGTCTATACCGGCACGCCCGAGGGCGTCGGTGCCGTGGTGAGCGGCGACAGGCTCGACGCCCGCATCAATGGGCTGCCGCCGCTTCGGGTGTCGATCACATGAGCGAGCCCATTACCCTCCACGGCTACTACCGCTCCTCGGCTTCGTTCCGGGTGCGCATCGCGCTCAACCTCAAGGGGTTGGCCTACCGGACCGTGTCCCATCACCTGAGGCGCGGTGAGCAGAATCTACCGGACTACCGGCACATCAATCCGCAGGGTCTGGTTCCGGCGGCGGAGATCGACGGCCAGCTCTTTACGCAGTCGCTGGCGATCATCGAGTATCTGGACGAGACGCGGCGCGATCCGCCGCTGCTGCCCGAAGATGCCGCTGGCCGTGCTCGCGTGCGCTCGCTCTCGCAGATCATCGCCTGTGATGTGCATCCGATCGACAATCTGCGGGTGCTGAACTACTTGCGCGGGCCGCTCGGTCAGCCGGACGAGGCCGTCGCCCGTTGGTACAACCATTGGATCTGCGAAGGGTTTCAAGCGCTCGAGGCCCTGCTTTCGAAGAGCCGCCATACCGGACGGTTCTGCCATGGCGACACAGTCTCGATCGCCGATGTCTGCCTCGTGCCGCAGATCATCAACGCGAAGACCTACGCCTTGGACCTCTCTCCCTTTCCCACAGTCAAACGCATCGCGGATGCGGCGCTCTTGCTGGCCGCTTTCGAACGCGCTTTGCCAGCCAACCAGGAGGACGCAGAATGATACCCGTCGTAACGAATGCAAACGATACGGTCGACCGATCCGGGCGGCCGAAGGGCTACGAGTGGAAGGCGGTGACGCTGTTGTCGCTCGGCCTCGGTCTCGTCGGTGTCGACCGGTTCATTATCGTGCCGATGATGCCGGTTCTCGGCCGCGATCTCGGCCTCGATTACCAGGATCTTGGCATCATCACCGGGGCGCTCGCGGTGGCCTGGGGTCTGTCCTCGCTCTTCACCGGTAACCTCTCCGATCGCTTCGGTTTCAAGAAGATCATGGTGCCGGCGCTCTTCATCTTCTCGTTGATCGCAGGCTTCAGCGGTCTTGCGACGGGCCTCGCCTCGCTTGTGCTTGCCCGCGTCTTGATGGGTCTGGCAGAAGGCGCGTTCACGCCGGCCAGCATCATCGCGACGATGGATGCCTCGCCGCCGAAACGCCATGGGCTGAACGTCGGCATCCAGCAGACCATGCCGGCATTGCTCGGCCTCGGCCTCGCGCCGCTCGCGGTGACGCAGTTGCTCAAGGTCGTCGATTGGCCTTGGATCTTCCTGATGGTCGCTATTCCGGGGCTGATCGTCGCCTATCTCCTGCACCGGACCCTGGAGCAGCCGGCGCCTTCGGAAATCGCGACCCATAGTACGACGCATGATGCCGGAACGCACCGTTGGTACGAGGTTTTCGCCTACAGGAACGTGCCGCTCGCCATTCTCTGCCAGCTGTTCTGGCTGACCTGCATCATCGTCGTCGCGGCGCTGTTTCCGAGCTACCTTGTCGACCATCTGCACCTCAACATGGACCAGATGGGTTTCATCCTCTCCTCCATGGGTTTTGGCGGGGCAATCGGCGCGTTGCTGCTGCCAGCGCTGTCCGATCGGGTCGGTCGCAAGCCCGTCATGCTCCTGTCGGCCGTGCTGGCCTTCGGCGCCTTCTGGATTTTCGGCGGAGCAGGCGCGAACGTCACCGTCCTCTTCCTCTGCATGATGGTGGCGATGGGCAGCCTTTATGCGCTCCTCACGCTGACGGTCGGTCCGATCACGGCCGAATCCGTGCCCGCTCGACTGATGGCCACGGGCTCCGGGATGGTCATCGGCATCGGTGAAATCTTCGGCGGCGGCTTTGCGCCCGCCATCGCCGGCACCATCGCAAAACATTACGGCATCGAGCATGCCGCGGCGGTCCCGCTCTATGCGCTCGGCCTCGGCATCGTCGTCATCCTGCTTCTCAAGGAAACCGCTCCCATCCGTCTTCGCGGCAAGGCTGTGGTCGAATCCATCGCGACAGGAGGCGTCAATGTCGGCTGATCATCGCGCGACCGCCTCGACGGAGGCCCTGCGTCAGGACTTCTACGACCGGATTGGCCGTAGCAACATGACGCCGTTGTGGACGTCGCTGGCCGATCTCGTCACACCGACGCCACGCAGCCACTGCCGCCCGGCGCATTGGAGCTTTCCGACGATCCGCGAGGCGATCCTGGAAGCGGGCGTGCTGATCACCGCCAAAGAGGCCGAGCGGCGCGTCCTCGTGCTCGAAAATCCCGGCCTGCGCGGACAATCGAAGATCACCACCGACCTCTATGCCGGGGTGCAGCTGGTTCTTCCCGGCGAGGTCGCCCCGGCCCACCGCCATACGCAAAGCGCGCTCCGCTTCGTGTTGGAAGGCAGCGGCGCTCATACCACGGTCAACGGCGAAAAGACTATCATGCACGAGGGCGATTTCATCATCACCCCGCCGATGGCCTGGCACGATCACGGCAACCAGAGCTCGGAGCCGATCTTCTGGCTCGACGGGCTCGACATCCCCATCGTCCAGTTCCTCGACGCCTCGTTCGCGGAACATCTCGACCGGGACGAGCAGCCGCTCGACCGCCCGATCGGCGACAGCGACGCCCGCTACGGTGCCAACCTCCTGCCAGTCGACCATGGCGTTGGTGGAGGCACGTCCCCCGTCTTCAACTACCCTTACGAGCGCACACGCGACGCACTGGAACGCATGCGCCGACACGATGCCTGGGATCCGTGTCACGGACTGAAGATGCGCTACACCAATCCGATCACCGGCAACCACGCCATGGCGACCATCGGCACCTTCATCCAGCTCTTGCCAAAGGGGTTTACCACCGCCCGTTACCGCTCGACCGATGCCACCGTTTTCGTACCGATCGAAGGGCGCGGGCGATCGCATATCGGCGATACCGTGATCGAATGGGGCAAGCGCGACATCTTCGTCGTGCCCTCGTGGCACGAAGTGCGGCATGAGAGCGACGAGGACAGTGTGCTCTTCTCCTTCTCCGATCGGCCCATTCAACAGGCGCTGTATCTGTTTCGGGAGGACAGAGGCCATGCCTGAGGACGTATCAGGCATAGCGATCCATCATATCGGCGTCACCGTCTCGTCCCTAAAAACGTCGCTGAACTTCTGGATCAACATTCTCGGCTTTGAGCTCATCGGAAGGGATTTATTGGAGGACCGTGATTTCGTTCGTGACGTGACAGGAGTTCGTGATGGGTCCATTGAGCTCGCCATGCTGGCAAAGGGCCCGCATGTCGTCGAACTTCTGGAGTACAAGACAGCGCATGGGCGAAAGGCGCTCACCTTCCAGGCGTGCGACAGCGGGGCATCGCACATCGGTCTCATGGTGCGGGACATCGATGCCATACTGCGCATGGCGGCGCCCTATGGCTGGACCGCCTTCGGCCTGCCACAGGTCGTGGCGAAGGGCCCTTGGGCCGGGCGGCGGGTTATCTATCTGAAGGGGCCGGACAATGTGCTGATCGAACTCGTCGAACCAGGTCCGGAGGGCGAGGGTGATATCATGCTCTGAGCGACAGAACGGCGGGACCATGGGGCGGCCTCCTCGAGCACCGCTATGGCCCAACCAGCTTGCGCACGCGAAGGTTTTGAGAAATGCGGCCTGGCGATCGGGAAACACCCATCTGGTAGTCAGGCTTGTTTGGGCGGCTCCGCGCATGACCCGGCTGTGCGGCCCTCTCGATTTCTGGATCCGTTACAACGCACCATGAAGTGCCATCTCTTCCGGAGGCTGGTCACGCACGAGGGTTACTTTGCCTGAGGTGGCAGAGTACGCCGGCATGTCGGAACGGACGTTGCGTCGTCATCTAGAGGCCTAGCTTGGCCAAAGCTGGCGGGAGTACACCTGTGGACAGCGGATGAACCGGGCGCTGGAGCTTCTGCGCAAGGAGGGTCGTTCCATAAAGGAGACTGCTTTCGGTTCAATCTCCGCGTTTTCAAGTGCGTTCTCTGGTTATGTCGGAAAGACACCCTCAGTTTACGCAAAGGCTTTTAGCCGGCGTCAGAGATCGAGTGCTGAATGAAGGTCGGGGAGTCGCGGCCGCCTCTCGGCGGGGGCTCAAGCGGGCGCAGCCCACCGGGTTTTCGAACTTCGATCGTCAACGGGTGGAGAGGGGCGGGGGAGGCGGTGGTGTCGTCGCGCCGGTGCCGAGCGAGCGTTGGACCATGACGCTGTCCGCCCAGCGCCCGTAGCGATAGGCTACCCCCTGCAGGAGGCCAACGCGAACGAAGTTGAACCGTTCGTGCAGCGACAGCGAGGCAACATTCTCGGCATCGATATAGCCGATCATCTGCCGGAAGCCGGCTGCCGCACAAGCGTCGATCAGGCCGCGCATCAGCAGACCTCCGATGCCCTGGCCCAGATGCTCGTGATGAACATAGATCGAGTGCTTGACGGTATAGCGGTAGGCAGGTCGCTTGCGAAACAGTACGACATAGGCGTAGCCGACCACTGCGCCCTCCTTGATCGCGACAAGGTGCGGGAAGCGGCGGCTCTTCAAGTTCTTCCGCCGCTCGCGCAGATCGTCCGGCTGCGGCGTGTCGCCCTCGTCCACACCCTCCTCGATGCCGCGGCGAATGTGGCGGCGATAGATCGCCAGCATCGCGTCCACGTCGCCGTCCCGCGACGGGCGAATGACAATTGACTTGTCCTGCTGCATGAGGGATCCGAATTTCCTAAATCCTATTCGGCGACGACGTAGGTATGAAGTCGTACGCGGCCCGATGCGTCCGTTTCACGGTAGAGACCTTGGATCTCAACGTCAAAGCCGGGAAACGTGTTGAAACAGGCTTCGAACATCTTGAGATAGTCGATCATCGGCTGCGCTCGCTCGGTCAACCGCTCGCCCGGCACGATGGTGGCGATCCCCGGCGGATAGACGACGAAAGGCGTCGTTGCGATCCGCCCGGCGATGGCGTCGATCGGAAGATAGTCTACATCGTTGCGCACGAGGCAGCGCGCCGCGTCGTGGGGCGAAAGGGCAATATCAGGCAGGTGCGGTTCGGAAAATTGCTTCGCCTGCAGCGCGCTGACATTGGCGTCGCGGAAGAAGCGATGCATGTCGCCGCACAGGTCGCGCAACCGCACGCCAGCGTAACGACCGGGTCGGCGGCGATAGAATTCCGGGATTGCCTCTTCCAGGGGCGCATTGTCGTCATGAAGCCTCTTGAAGGCGACGAGGCCGCTGATCAACGTGCCCGCCTTGCTTGCCTCGACGCCGGGCGTGAGCAGGAACAGCAGGGAATTCAGGTCGTTCTTTTCCGCGACGATCCGGTTTTCACGCAAGTATTGCGCGACAATCGGCGCCGGAATGCCGTGCTCGGTATATGCGCCGGTCGCCCTGTCGAATCCGGGCGTGAGCAGCGTGAGTTTGTTGGGATCGGTCATTGCGAAGCCCGGGGCCATATCGGAAAAGCCGTGCCACGCAGCACCTGGGGCGAGGTGCCAGAAGGCCGGGTTTGTGGCGAGCTGATCGGTGGCAACACTCTCCCAGGGCACGTCGTGCACCGCTCCAGGGCTTGCCACATCCGGCATCGCCACACGGTCCGGCACGAAGGGCTCGAAAAACCAGCGGCGCTCGGGCCGACGCTCCTTCTCCTCGAACTCCCGACGAACAGCCCGTATCTTCTTGCGCAGTTCGATGCCGAGGCGGATCGTATCGTCCCACAGCACTTCGCCAGAGCGGCCCTTCATCATCTGCGCACCGACGTCCAGGGAGGCGAAGAGCGGATAGAAGGGCGATGTCGACGCGTGCTGCATGAAGCTCTCATTGAAGCGCCGGTGTTCGACCCGCCGCTTCTGGCCGGTGATGTGCCGATCCTTCATGTGGATCTGCGAAGCCTGTGAAAAGCTCGCAAGCTGCTTGTGCGTGGATTGCGTGGCGATGATGCCCGGCGCTTCGGGTCCGAGTTCTGCAAGGCCCATGGCAAAACGTCCGGCATAGAGCGGATGAAACTTCATGAAGCCCGCCCAGGCCTCATCGAACAGGATGTAGTCGCACAGATGCCCGATGGCCTTCAGGATCATCTCCGCATTGTGGATCGTGCCGTCATAGGTGCACTGTTCCACCACCGCCACCCGAAACGGGCGCGGCTTTTGCCAGGCGTTGGGGTCTTTGACCAATGGGTGGGTGCGGATGCGCTGCCGCAGCGTCTCCTCGTTCAGAGAGCCAATGTCCATGGGCCCTATGAGGCCATGGGCGTTTCGCGCGGTCGGCACATAGACCGGGATACCGCCGGAGATCATCAGCGCGCCGTGATGCGCTGCCTTGTGGTTGTTGCGGTCGAACAGAACCAGGTCGCCGTCGGTGACGAGCGCGGAGAGCGCGACCTTGTTGGAGGTCGAGGTGCCGTTGAGGACGAAATAAGTCTTCTCCGCGCCAAAAATCTTGGCGGCCTCCTTCTGCGCCGCGAGCGCCGGGCCCTCATGGGTCAGGAGATCGCCGAGGTCGAGCACGGAATTGTCGAGATCGTCGCGGAATACCGCTTCGCCCAGATGCTCCATAAACACGCGTCCGACCGGGCTGCGGCTATAGAACACGCCGCCATTATGGCCGGGACATGTCCAGAGCTGGTTGCCTTCCTCGGCGTAATCCACCAGCGCGCCAAAGAAAGGTGTCTTCATCGTCTCGGCGTACTGCTTGAGGCGGCTGATGAGGTTCTTTGCGATGAAGGCAGGGGTCTCCTCGGACAGGAAGACATAGCCGTCGATGAAGTCGAGCACTTCGACCGGTACATCCTCGAAGCGCTTGCGGCGGATCAAGAGAATGATGGGGAATTCGAGGCCGCGACGGCGCATCAGATTGATGAGGGAGGCTGTCTTGCCCTCCATACCCTTCTTGCCCCAATCGACCATCATGCAGCCGATGGCCGCGTCCGTCTGGACGGCGATTTCAGCGTCTTCGAGATTGCGCGCGCGCACCACCTCGAAACCGGATCGTTCGATCTCCTCGACGATTTGGTGGTAGCGGGCCCCCTCCAGGTCCTCGCTGTCGAAGGCGGGTGTCGCGAACAAAAAGGTGAAGCGCCTGAAGTAGTCCATCTGAGCCTCCGCCATCTATACGCAGCGAGTTGTTCGTGTGTTTCGTGACGATGTTGTGACAGCGGCCCGGATTATCTGTGATCTTCGAGACCAACTCGAGTCCTCGTGGAGCAGCGGGAGACGGAGCGGTGGTCTCTCTATTCAAAGTTTGTCTGCCCCCATCAAACAGGATGCTGTGTAAGATTTCCCCAACTGCACCGGACGGATCAAGGCTCTCAGGGCCGCACCCCGGTGATCTTCGTTCCGTGGGGAAAACAATGGATCTGCAAAAGATCAAGACGCTTCTCGACTTTGTCGGGCGTTCGCGTGTCTCGGAGCTGACAGTCAGCGATGCGGACACGACTGTCGTCATTCGCAATCCGGCTCGGGTAGCCAACCTGGAAATCCCAACCACAGTGCAGGCAACGCCATCGACGGTCGAGTCGCCAAGGTTGGACGACCAGCCGCAAACGCAGCTTGTTCGTGCTTCGACCTCAGGCATCGTACATCAGTCAACCAGCCCGGGATCCGCTCCAATGGTGGCGGCAGGCGAGCCGGTAGAAGTGGGGCAAGCTCTTTGCATCGTGGAGGCGATGAAGGTCTTCACGACTATATCGGCTCCGTTCGGCGGCATCGTCAAGCGCATCTTCTTTGAGGACGGCCAGGAGGTCGCCTTCGGCGACCCGCTCGTGGAGATCGGGTGATGGACGCGTCTTTCGAGGCCTCCCGGAAAATCGGCCATCCATTCCAGTCCGTCCTCATCGCCAATCGCGGAGAAATCGCCGTGCGGATCGAACGGGCCTGCAAGGAACTCGGCCTTCGCGCGATCCGTGTTGCATCCGAGGCGGATAGGGCTGGCGCGGCAGCACCGGGCGAAGGTGGTCCACTTTCGATCGGACCGTCGGCACCAACAAGGAGCTATCTCAACCAGGCGGCGATCCTCCTTGCGGCGGGTGTGACCGGCGCGGAGGCGATCCATCCCGGTTACGGTTTTCTCTCGGAGAATGCCGATTTCGCCGAAGCAGTCGAAAAGGCCGGGCTGGTTTTCGTCGGCCCTCCGGCCTCGGCGATCCGCATCATGGGCGACAAGATCGCCGCCAAGCGCGCGATGATGGTGGCCGGCGTCCCTTGTGTGCCGGGACCGGGCGAACCTCTACCTGATGACGTGGGGGCCGTGCGCACCATCGCCGAGGCCATTGGCTACCCGGTCATCGTCAAAGCGGCCGGCGGCGGCGGCGGCCGGGGCATGCGCGTCGTGCGCGATGGCGCCGATATGGCCGATGCGGTCGCGATCACGCGCGAGGAGGCGCGCCGGGCCTTCGGCAAGCCTGAGCTCTACGTGGAAAAGTTTCTCGAGCACCCGCGCCATGTCGAATTCCAGGTGCTCTGCGACAATCACGGCAATGCCGTGTGGGTTGGTCATCGCGATTGCTCCGTTCAGCGACGGCACCAGAAGGTCGTCGAGGAGGCGCCGGCACCCGGTATCGCACCGGAACTCGCAGAGAGGATCGGCGCGCGCTGTGCTGAAGCCTGCCGGCAGATCGGTTATCGTGGGGTTGGGACCTTCGAGTTTCTTTACGAGCACGGCGAGTTCTACTTCATCGAAATGAACACCCGGCTGCAGGTCGAACATCCCGTGACGGAGGCGACAGCCGGCGTCGATCTCGTGCACGAGCAGCTGCGTTCGGCCCAGGGCGACGTGCTCGACACGCGCCGTTTCCGCGGAGAGGCGCAAGGACACGCCTTCGAATGCCGTATCAATGCAGAGGACCCGACCACTTTCGTGGCCGCTCCCGGTCGCATTTCAGCGGTTCGTTTTCCAAGCGGACCGGGCATTCGCGTCGATACCCATGTCTCGGCCGGATACCGGGTTTCCCCGTACTATGATTCCCTGATCGCCAAGCTGATCGTCCATGCGCCGACCCGCGACGACGCGATCCGGCGCATGCAGGTCGCCCTGTCCGAAACCAGGATCGAGGGCATTTCCACGAACCTTCCGCTGCACGAAAGGATTTTTGCCGATCCTGACTTCATGCAGGGCTGCGTCGATATCCATCATCTTGAAAAACGTTTGAGGGAGGAAGCCGGTGTCAAGGCGTGACCGCTCGTCAGGCAGATCCGGGATCGTTGACTTCTCCGATCCGGCTCTCATCTCCACTCTGACCACCTGGATTGGCGCTTCCGGCGCGAGCGAGTTGGAGATCAGCACGAAGGACGGCCACGCCCTGAAGATTGTGCTGGCCCCCGACGCCAACCCGGTGAGGCGTCGTGACGAGGCTCAGGGTGTCACCTCGCCGGTGACTGAGGGATGGGCCGTCAAGGCGCCGCTCGCCGGGGTGTTTCGTGATCGACATCCCGGTAGCTTGGATGCTTCACCGCTTGCCGGTGAGGGCTGCACGCTTGAGGTGGGCGGCATCGCCGGTTTCGTGGAGGTCGGACCCATCCTGCTCCCGGTGATCGCGCCGGCGACTGCGATCGTCGCTGGCGTTCATGCCCGTGCCGGAGAGTTGATCGGCTACGGAGACCCCGTTTTGACCATGGAACACGCCCAATGAGCCTCCTGCAACAGGCCCCGTTCCCGTCGCCTGCCTTAACCGTCCCGAATACCGACGAACTGGCGAAGATCTCCTTCATCGGCACGCGTGCCTTTCTGCTCGAAGCACCCGGGGCCTTCGACCTGCCGAACCAGAGGCGCGTCTGGGCGCTCTCCCGCGCGCTAGAGACGCACGACGACGTCGCCGAGATCGTTCCTGGCATGACCAACCTGCTCGTGATCTTGAAGGAGACCCCGGACGATGCGCAAGCGGTCGTCCGGCAACTGCAGGACGAATGGCAGCGTTCGCAGGGCATCGATCTGGCCGGTCGACAAATTGAGATCTCCGTCACCTATGGCGGCGAACATGCCACGGATCTGCCGGCGCTCTGTGACCTCAGCGGTCTCAGCGACCGGGAAGTCGTGCGTATTCATCACGAAGGCATCTATCGCGTCTTCGCCCTCGGCAGTGCGCCGGGCTTCGGGTATCTGCACGGGCTCGATCCACGCATCCACATGCCGCGAAAGACCGTGCCCTCGCTCAAAATGGCGCGGGGCTGCGTCACGATCGGCGGCATGCAGACCGGTGTCGCCGTGCTGACCGGCCCGAACGGATGGAATTCGATCGGCTTTGCCGAACTTCAGATGTTCGATCCGCTGGCCGCAGCGCCCGCCTTGATGGCCCCTGGCGATACCGTGCGCTTCCGCCCTGAAAGGATCGAGTTGTGATCGAGATCGTCGAAACCGGCCCGCTGAACACCGTCCAGGACCTGGGGCGTCCGGGCTATCGGAATATAGGGGTCACGGCATCGGGAGCAATGGATCCCCTGGCACTCGAGATAGGCAACATTCTCCTTAGCAATCCGCAGGGTGCCGCTGTCATCGAGGTCCAGACTTTCCCCTTCCGGCTATGTTTTGCCAAAGGTGGCGCATTCGCACTTACGGGTGCCGATTGCCGGGCGAAGCTCGATGGTGTCGCCCTGCCGCCCTGGTGGGCTGCGGAAGCTGAGGCCGGTCAGATGCTGGAGCTCTTCCCACCGCTTCGCGATGCACGGGCCTATGTGAGCCTGGCTGGCGGGATCGATGTGGCGCAGGTGATGGGATCGCGCAGCACGTCGCTGCGTGGAAGCTTCGGCGGCCTTTCCGGCAGGACCCTTGCCGTCGGCGACGGCATTGCGACCGGTCCGGTTGAACCGGCTGTCCTGCCGAAAGGCGGTTTCGGCGTTGTGCCGCCGGCGGTTGCCTTAAAGGATGTGTTTCCTGTCGACGAAGGCGGTGCGCTTCTCATTCGCGCACTGCCGGCCGGCGAACACGATCTCTTCGGGGCTGACGCGGACCGGTTCTGGCGCCAGCCGTGGAAGATCTCGGCGCGCAGCGACCGCACCGGCTATCGCCTCAGCGGAGACCCGATCCATCCGGTGGAGGTGGTGGAGATGCGTTCGCACGGCGTCGTGCCTGGTGTGATCCAGGTGCCGCCTGCAGGCGAACCGATCGTCCAGATGAGCGATGCCAACACGGCCGGAGGCTATCCGAAGATCGCCGGTGCCATCGAGGCGGATCTCTGGCGGATGGGGCAGGCTCGCATCGGTTCGACGCTGCGCTTCGTGCCGGCCACGCACGCAGAAGCGAAGGCCGCTGAGAAGGCGCTCGCTGCCTATGTCGATGACATCAGAAATACCGCGCGCCTCGTCAGCAAGGCGCTCGCCGCCATGGCTTAGGAGACATTCATGAAGGTGGACCTCAATTCCGACATGGGCGAGGGCTTCGGACCCTATTCGCTTTGCGATGATGAGGCGATGATGGATGTCGTGACCTCTGCCAACGTCGCCTGCGGCTTTCATGCCGGCGACCCTGAGACGATGGCCCGGATGGTGGGGCTCGCGCGGGCGAGGGGAGTTGATGTCGGTGCGCATCCGGGTTTGCCGGACCGGCAAGGTTTCGGCCGTCGCGAACTGCCTTTCGGGCCCGACGAACTGCGCCAGCAGATGCTCTATCAACTCGGCGCGCTGATTGCGATCGCCCGGGCTCAAGATGTGCGCGTCTCCCATGTCAGTTTCCACGCTGCAATGGGCAACATGGTCAATCGCGACCCGACCCTGGCGGCTGCGATGATGGCGGCGATCCGTGCGGTCGATCCCGAATTGATTGTCTTTGGCACGTCCGGCAGCACCATCGAACGCGCGGCGCTCGATGCCGGGCTCAAGACGCTGACCCTCTTCCTTGCGGACCGCGCCTATGACGCCGAAGGCAAACTCGTGCCGCGTGGCAAGCCCGGTGCCCTCGTCAAGGAGGAGCCTCGGTTACGCGCAAGGGTGCGGCAGTTTCTGATCGAGGGGACCGTAACCGCCATCGACGGGACCGAGATCCCCATGCTGGCTCGTTCCATCCTCGTGCACAGCGATACGCCGGGTTCGCTCGAACTTGCCCGTACCGTCCGCAGCGAAATCGAGGCGGCTGGCGGCGTGGTCACGCCCGTCTCCAAGCTTCTGGGTTGAGCCCTCGCACACTGCAAAACCTTATCCGTCCCTATCGAAAGCAACGATCATGCCCGCTATTGCCGACCGCCTGAGGAACGTTTCCGTTTCCGCTTCTGCCACCATGAGCCAGCGCGCCCGCGACCTTGCGGCAAACGGCGTCAAGGTTATCAGCCTCTCCTCCGGCGAGCCGGATTTTCCGACGCCCACCAACGCCGTCGAGGCGGCCCATGCCGCAGCTCTTGCAGGCGACACGAAGTATCCACCACTCGACGGAACGCCGCCACTTCGGCAGGCCATCGCCCGCAAGTTCAAGCGGGACAACAACCTCGACTACGATCCCTCCGAGATCGTCGTAGCTGGCGGCGGCAAGCAGATCATCTTCAACGCAGTCCTTGCCACCTGCAATCCCGGCGACGAGGTCGTCATCCCTTCGCCCTCATGGATCAGCTATGCGGATATCGTGAAATTCGCCGGCGCGGTACCGGTTCCGGTCGATTGCCCGCAACAGAACGGATTCAAACTCAGGGCCGAAGACCTCGAAGCCGCGATCACGCCGGGCACTAAGTGGCTGTTTCTGAACTTCCCGAACAACCCGACCGGTGCTGCCTGCTCACGCGCCGAGATGAAAGAGATTGCCGAGGTGATGCTCAGGCACCCGGATGTCTGGATCATGACCGATGACATGTACGAACACCTGATCTACGACGACTTCGAGTTCTGCACGATTGCGGAAGTCGAACCGCGCCTTAGGGATCGCGTGCTGACGGTCAACGGTGCTTCGAAAGCCTATGCGATGACCGGCTGGCGTCTTGGTTTCTGCGGCGGTCCGAAGGATCTGATCAAGGCGATCAGCAACGTCAACGGCCAGAACAGCGGCGGTACGTCGACGATCACTCAGGCTGCCGTTACCGCCGTGCTGGATGGTCCGCAGGACATCCTTAGGGAACGGGCGGCGATCTACAGGAAGCGGCGCGACTTCGTGGTTGAGCAGCTGAGTGCAATCGAAGGGATCCGCTGCCATAAGCCGGAAGGTGCATTCTACGTTTTCCCGAACATTGCCGAGCTCATCGGCCGGACCAGCAAGAAAGGTCGCAGGATCGAGAACGACACGGATTTCGTATTGGCGCTGCTCGACGAACATCACGTGACGACCGTGCAGGGGGCTGCCTACGGCATGAGCCCGTTCCTCCGCATTTCCTATGCCACCAGCATGGAGCAGTTGAGTGAGGCCTGCGACCGCATCGCTGATTTCTGCGCCGGTCTGCGCTAAGCGACCAGTCGTTAAACCTTGAGGCGGGCGGTGAGCTCCATGAGGATAGATCTCACCGCCAGTGCCGGCTCCGACAGTTCGCTCTGATCGGAAACACAGAGCGAAAGGGTCTCTTCGATCTTCGGCGTGACCATGCGCGAGACGAGAGGTTCCGGCGACTCTGCAATGATCCGTTCAGCTATGGCGCGTGGCATGATGGTCGCCCCGACCCCGCCGCTGACGGCGCGCGCGAGTGTGCGGACGATCTCGACCTCGGCCACGACATTCAGCGAGAAGCGGGCGCGCGTGAAGGCAAGGTCGATCGCCCGGCGCACGAAATTGTAGGGCGGCGGCAGGAGCAGCGGAACGTCGTTGAGAGCACTCAACGGCAGCGGCGCGTCACCCGGTTCGATGCCGAAATCGCGGTGCGCCACAAGGTGAAATTCTTCCACGAACACAGGCTCGAACCGAACACCCTTGATGGGTCCGGTACCATGGATCAGTGCCATTTCCAGCCGGCCATTCATGATCATCTGGCTGTAGGTCTGACCCACACTTTCGGTCAGATGCAGTAAGATGCCGGGATGGCGCTTACGCGTTTCTGTCAACAGCTCGACGGAGAGCGTGGCCGCACTCGAAAAGGGCACGAGACCAACCGAGACGCGCCCGACAAGCGTATCGCCGGCTGCCTTTACGTCCGCCTGTGCCTGGTCCATTTGCCGCAGGATGATTTGGGCGTGACGGTAAACGGCCTTGCCGGCCTCGGTCATCGAGACCCCCTGCTGGCTGCGGATCAGAAGCTTCTGGCGGAAATGGTCTTCCAGCGCGGCAAGCTGCTGGCTGAGGGCCGGTTGGGCGATGTGGAGAACGTCGGCTGCCCGCGTGATGCTACCGGTGTCGACGATGACGATGAAGGATTTGAGACGCCTAATATCCATATGCCCTGCCTGCCTGTTCGCCCCGGATGTTACAGAGCAACGGGCTCGCCGCAAGTCCATAAGCCATCCTTATCCATCCAGATTCAAACGGTCTTATTCAGAGCCGGAAAGCTTCGCTACTCTCTCTTTCAACAACAGGGGAACCAAAATGTCCTTTTCCGATTACAGAACCGCACTCGTGACGGGCGCATCCTCCGGGATCGGTGCTGCGGTCGTCGAGCGGCTCCGCCGCGAGAGCCTCGAGGTGCACGCGGTTGCCCGTAGCGCCGATGCGCTGAAGGCACTTGCCGAGCGCACCGGCTGCATTTCTCACGCAATCGACGTAACCGACCGTGCCGCACTGGCGAAGCTTGCCGGTGAAGTTGAGTTCGACATTCTGGTGAACAATGCCGGCGTCGACCGGCCGAAGAAATTTCTCGAAGCAGAGGATGGCGACATCGATCTCCTCGTCGATGTCAACCTGCGCGCCGTCCTCCATCTCTGCCGGCTGATCGTGCCTGGCATGGCTGAACGCGACCGCGGCCATGTCATCAACATTTCTTCGATTGCCGGCAACTACAACTTCAATGGCAACTCCACCTATCACGCAACCAAGGCCGGCGTCAGCATGCTGTCCAACCAGCTGCGCATCGACACCTTCGGCAAGCGCGTGCGCGTAACCGAGATCTGCCCGGGTCGGGTCGCAACCGACATCTTCAACCATGTTCACGGCAACGATCCTTCCATCCGCGAGCGCTTCATCGACGGTTTCGAACTGCCGCAGGCGAGCGACATCGCCGATGCGATCGCCTTTGCGATCGCCGCACCCGTCGCTGTCAACATCGGGCACATGGAAATCACCCCGACGC
This sequence comes from Ensifer sp. GW101-20A05, assembly GCF_059424735.1. Taxonomy (NCBI): domain Bacteria; kingdom Pseudomonadati; phylum Pseudomonadota; class Alphaproteobacteria; order Hyphomicrobiales; family Rhizobiaceae; genus Ensifer; species Ensifer sp. GW101-20A05. The sequence goes on from NZ_JBWKZT010000013.1 coordinate 125,151, forward strand.
TTCAGGTGATGGGTGGACTGCAGACGGCCAAACCGCAGCGGAAGGAACCACGGTCGTGAAGGGCTTCGAACTCGCCGCGATCCTCGGGAACCCGGAATACGTGGCCATGCTGCTGCATGGCATCGAGATGACCTTCATCATCGCCGTGTGCTCGTGGACCCTGGCGATGACACTTGCGGTCATCCTGCTCGCCGTCCGTTTTTCTCCCGGCCGCATCGGCAATGCGGTGGTCGCAGCTTACGTCTCCTATCACCGAAATGTGCCGACGCTCGTGCAGCTCATGCTCTGGTACTTCGGCATCTACACCATCCTGCCCTCCGGGCTGGCTGACTGGCTCTCTGCGCATTCGGCCGAAATGATCTTCGCCGTCGTCGGCCTTGGCCTCTGCCAGGCGGCTTACTTCAGCGAGGATCTGCGCTCCGGCCTGCGCTCGGTCAATCCCGGCCAGATGGAGGCGGCACGTGCCCTGGGTCATGGCTATCTCTCAGCAATGCGCTTCGTGCTGATCCCGCAGGGTGTTCGCAATGCCTTGCCGGCGCTTGTCAATCACAGCGTTTCGCTCTTCAAGAACAGCAGCCTTGCCATCGTGATCGGCGCGCCGGAGCTCACCCATGCCGTCAAGGAGATCGAGAACCTCTCCTTCCGAACCTTCGAAATCTACCTGGTCGGTACGGTCCTCTATCTCTTCTTCACCCTGATAATCATGGCCGCTGGTGCCTACCTCACCTGGCGAGCTGATCCGGCGAATGGAGCGAGACGATGATCCATGACCTGATCGCCATCGTCGACCAATACTGGTTGCTGCTCCTTATTGGGCAGTACCCGAACGGACCGCTCGGCGGCCTTGCCAATACGCTGATCCTTTCGGCGCTTAGCATCGCGATTGCCTTTCCGTTCGCGATCCTTCTCGCTTTCGCCAGGCTCTCTAAATACCGGGTCCTGCGCTGGCCGGTGACCGTACTCGTCTATGTGACGCGCGGCGTGCCGCTCCTGATGCTCGTGCTCTGGAGCTACTTCCTCGTGCCGCTGCTGACGGGCGCCGATGTGCCGAGCTTCCTCACCATGCTGACGACCCTGGTTGTCTACCAGGGCGCGTTCCTGAGCGAGATCATCCGGGCAGGCATCGTTGCCTTGGGGCAGGGCCAGATGGATGCAGCTCGTGCGCTCGGTCACAACTATTTCAGCGCGATGCGCTACGTGATCCTGCCGCAGGCGCTCTACAACATGATCCCGAGCATGCTGTCGACCTTCGTCGCAACCATCAAGGACACGACGCTCGGCTACGTCATCAACGTGCCGGATCTCACCTTCGCTGCCAGCCAGGTCAACAACCAGCTCCTCACGCAGCCCTTCCAGGTCTTCCTCATCCTGGCGCTGACCTACTACGTGATCTGCTGGTCGCTCACCTGGCTCACCAATGTCGTCGAGCGGCGCATTACACGCCGTCGCGCTGGCCTTATCGCCCCGAAACGCCGTGGGCAGTTGCCGATTTCCCTGACACCGAACGCCACGGAGCAGCCATGACCGCGTCAACCTCCACTATTGCAAAGGATCAGGCAATCCGGCTCGCCGATGTCCGCAAGAGCTATGGCGACTATGACGTCTTGAAAGGCATCGACGCGACCGTGGCGCGGGGCGAGGTGGTTGTCATCTGTGGTCCCTCAGGCTCGGGGAAGTCAACCTTGATCCGCACGGTGAACCGGCTCGAGGAGATCAATAGCGGTTCGATCTTCTTCGAAGGGCAGGACGTTCACGCGCAGATGAGCGGGCGGGACCTCAACCGCCTGCGCAGCCGCATCGGCTTCGTTTTCCAGAGCTTCAATCTCTTCCCGCACCTTTCCGCGGTCGACAATATCGCGATGTCCCCGATCCGGGTGAAGGGGGTGGCGCCAGCGGAGGCACACGAGAAGGCGCTGAAGCTGCTCGACCGTGTCGGACTTCGCGAAAAGGCCAACTCCTATCCGGGCCAATTGTCCGGCGGGCAGCAGCAGCGCGTGGCGATCGCTCGCGCGCTCGCCATGGAGCCGCCCGTGATGCTGTTCGATGAGCCGACCAGCGCGCTCGACCCGGAAATGGTCGGAGAAGTGCTGAACGTCATGAAGTCGCTCGCCGCCGAAGGCATGACCATGATGTGCGTCACGCACGAAATGGGTTTCGCCCGTGATGTCGCCGACCGCATCTGGTTCATCGATGCAGGCCAGATCATCGAGACCGCAACGCCTGATGAATTCTTCAAGAACCCCAAGCATCCGCGTGCGCAGCGGTTTCTCGCCGACCTGCGCCACTAGAACAAACAAGACCAACAACGAAGGAGAACAGCAATGAAGTGCAGCCATCTTATTCTTGGAATGACCGTCGCGGCGGCATCGCTCGCAGGTCCGGCGAAGGCTGATCAGCTTGAAGATATCCTCGCAAACAAGACACTGCGGTGTGCGACTTTCGCGGACGTGCCGCCCTTCGCCGCTACGGACGCAAAGACGCGTGAAATGGTCGGCTTCGACGTCGATCTCTGCGGCGCGATCGCCCGTGAACTCGGCGTGAAGGCCGAGATCAAACCGGTTTCCGTTGAAGCCCGCGTACCGGAGGTCAAACTTGGCCGTGTCGATATCACCGTCGCCAACCTTGCCTATACCCAGAGCCGTGCCGAACAGATCCAGTTCAGCGACCCCTATTACCTCGCCAAGGAAATGCTGATCGTGCCGGCCGACGATGCAGGCAAGGCAAAGACAGACTATGCCGGACAGCGCCTTGCCTCCACCAAGGGCTCGACCTCAGAAATGTCGATCAAGCTCAACAAGTCCGAGCCGCTCACCTTCCAGGACACGGCATCGGCCTATCTCGCCGTGCAGCAGGGCAAGGCCCGCGGCATGGTCGCCAACACGATGACGACCACCAAGCTGGTCAACGAATCGAAGACCCGCGGCAAAGAAATGCGCATGATCCCTGAGCCCATGCTGTTCCAGCCGATCGGCGTCGGCATGGCGAAGGATCAGCCGGCACTGACGGCCAAGATCAACGAAGTGCTGCACAAGCTCGATGATAGCGGCGAGATCAACCAGATCTGGGACAAGTGGCTCGGCCCGAACACCGAATACAAGATGGCTCGCACCGACAAGGTTGCACCGCTCTCCGAACTGAAGTTCGACCCGATCCCCTGATGGGGCCGGGTCACGCGTAAGCGACCCCGTTTTTCCGAATGACTTGAACAACGCAAACGGCGGGCATCGCGCCCGCCGCGACCACCCATGGGAAAAATCATGACGCATATCAAGAAAATGCCCGTTCGCCCGAGTGCCGCCGAAGTGGAAGCGGTGGCCAAGTTTTCGCCGGCAACGATCCATGAGGCGCAGGGACGCCGGGGGGCATTGTCCTCCCGCATCAAGCCCGTCGACTACCGCATGAAGCTCTGCGGTCCGGCCTTTACGGTCCGTTGCGCACCGCGCGACAACATCATGCTGCAGCTTGCAATCAACTACGCTCAGCCGGGCGACATCATCGTCGTTTCGGCGGGCGAATACGAAGAGGCCGGATCGTTTGGCGACGTGCTAGCCAACGCCTGCCTTGCCAAGGGAATTGGCGGTCTTGTGACCGACAGCGGCGTGCGCGACACTCTGCAACTGCGCGAACTCAGTTTCCCTGTGTTTTCGCTCAGCGTCTGCATCAAGGGCACGGTCAAGGAAACCCTGACCTCGACCAACGACCCGATCATCATCGGTGGAGAGGTTGTCCATCCCGGCGACATCATCGTCGGCGACGCTGATGGCCTGGTCGTAGTGCGGCGGGAAGAAGCATTTGAGGTCGCAAAGCTGTCGCAGGCGCGCGAGGATGCCGAAGCCGAGTACATTGCCGCGTACAAGGCAGGAAAATCGGTCATCGAAGTCAGCAAGCTCGAGCCGGTGCTGAAGGCAAAAGGGTTCGTGATCGAACGCTGACCAAGGGCCGGGACGTCTCGTGCGAGCGCCCGGCGGTGAAGGAGAACAGGTTTGTCATTTCCACTTTTTGACCTCAAAGGGCGACGCGCCTTGGTGACGGGCTCGTCGCAAGGGATAGGTTTGGCGCTGGCGCGTGGTCTTGCCGAACACGGCGCGGCACTTGTCCTCAACGGTCGCGACCGTTCGAAGCTGGAGGCGGCCGCTGCCGCATTGAAGGATGCCGGCTACACTGTCGATGTCGCGGATTTCGACGTCACGGACGCGGACGCGGTAAAGCGCGGCGTCGATCAGATCGAGCAGGATGTCGGCGCCATCGACATCCTCGTGAACAATGCCGGCATGCAGTTTCGCGCGCCGCTTGAAGACTTTCCCGCCGAGCGCTGGGAGGAATTGCTGAAGACGAATGTCTCCAGCGTTTTTTATGTCGGCAAGGCGGTCGCCCGGCACATGATCGGTCGCGGCGCCGGCAAGATCATCAACATCGCCTCGGTGCAGAGCGAGCTCGCGCGCCCGTCGATCGCGCCCTACACGGCGACGAAGGGTGCAGTCAGGAACCTGACGCGCGGCATGTGCACCGACTGGGCAAAGTATGGATTGCAGGTGAATGCGATCGCGCCCGGCTACTTCAAGACGCCCTTGAACCAGGCGCTGGTCGACAGCGCCGAGTTTTCCTCCTGGCTGGAAAAGCGCACGCCGGCGGCCCGTTGGGGTGACGTCGAAGAACTGGTGGGTGCAGCGGTCTTCCTGGCGAGCAACGCCTCCTCTTTTGTCAACGGACACACGCTCTATGTCGATGGCGGCATCACGACCAGTCTCTGAACTCCGTCGCGGCCTTGGCCCGGTCGTCGTCATGGGCGTATCCGGCTGCGGCAAGTCCGCGGTCGGCGAACGGCTCGCCAGCTATCTCGGCGCGCGCTTCATCGAGGGCGACAGCCTGCATTCGGCCGCCAATGTCGAGAAGATGCGCAGCGGCACCCCGCTGACCGATGCTGACCGCTGGCCCTGGCTCGACGAGATCGGCACCCGTCTGGCCAGTCCGGCCGCGACCGTCGTGTCGTGCTCGGCATTGAAACGAGCCTATCGCGAACGGCTGAGGGAAGTCGCCTGGCAGCCGATCACCTTCGTCTTTCTGCAGGGCACCCGGGCACTGCTCGCGGCACGGCTGGGAGAGCGAAAGGGACATTATATGCCGCTGTCGCTGCTCGACAGCCAACTTGCCACCCTCGAACTGCCCTCGGGGGAGGCGGACGTCGTTACCATTGAAATCGATCAGTCGCTGGAGCGCATCGTTGCGTTGGCGATGAACACGCTGGCGATCCGCGCCGAACGCGCGACCAGTGAACAAACCACGGGAGAAAACTGATGACGAAACCGGACATCCTGCTGATGGGCCCCTATCCGGATTGGGACCTGGTGGAACTGGAAGCGCGCTACGCAGTCCACAAGATCTACGAGGCCGAGGATCGGGACGCCTTCCTTGCAACGCATGGGCCGAACATCCAGGCGATTGCGACCCGTGGCGAGCTCGGCGCATCGGCGGATCTGATCGGCAAGCTGCCGCAGGTCGAAATCGTCTCCGTCTATGGTGTCGGCTACGATGCCGTCGATCTCGCCGCCTGCCGGGAGCGCGGGATCCGCGTCACCAACACCCCTGACGTGCTGACCAACGACGTTGCCGATCTCGGCGTCGCCATGATGCTCTGCCACTCGCGGGGGATGATCGGCGCGGAAGGCTGGGTGAAGGACGGAAGCTGGGCAGCCAAGGGCCTATACCCGTTGAAACGGCGGGTCTGGGGGCAACGCGCCGGTGTTCTCGGCCTCGGTCGCATCGGCTTTGAGGTGGCCAAGCGCCTCAAGGGCTTCGATATGGACATCGCCTATAGCGACGTTGCCGAAAAGCCCTACGCGGACGGCATGACCTTCATCGCCGATCCGGTTGCTCTGGCAGAACGGTCAGATGTGCTGTTCGTGACGCTCGCGGCCTCTGCCGCGACCCGCCACATCATCTCAAAGCAGGTGATCGAGGCGCTCGGTCCCGAGGGCATGCTGATCAACATCTCGCGCGCCTCCAACATCGACGAGGATGCGCTGCTCGATGCGCTCGAGAGCGGTGCGCTCGGTTCGGCGGCGCTCGATGTTTTCGAGGGTGAGCCGATGCTCAATCCCCGCTTCCTCAAGCTCGACAACGTCCTGCTGCAGCCGCATCACGCCTCCGGCACTATCGAGACCCGCAAGGCGATGGGCAAGCTGGTGCGCGACAATCTCGCTGCGCATTTTGCCGGCGAAGCTCTGCCCACCCCAGTCGTTTGAGGTCCTGAAATGAAAGCCGTTGTCATTCACGCCGCCAAGGATTTGCGGATCGAGGATCGGGAGACGCACGCGCCTGGTAAGGGCCAGGTCGAGGTTCAGATCGAGGCCGGCGGCATCTGCGGGTCGGATCTCCACTACTACAACCATGGCGGCTTCGGCACCGTGCGGCTGCGCGAACCGATGATCCTCGGTCATGAGGTTGCCGGCACGGTCAAGGCGCTCGGCGACGGTGTCTCGACGTTGGCCGTCGGCGACCGAGTGGCGGTGTCGCCGAGTCGCCCCTGCGGGTCCTGCGATTATTGCCAGCGCGGCCAGCAGAACCATTGCCTGAACATGCGCTTCTACGGCAGCGCCATGCCGATGCCGCATATCCAGGGGGCGTTCCGGCAGCGGCTGGTTGCCGAGGCGTGGCAGTGCCACAAGATTTCTAACGGTGTCTCGAGCAACGAAGCGGCAATGGCCGAGCCCTTTGCCGTGACGCTTCACGCCGTGGCGCGTGCAGGCTCGCTACTCGGCAAGCGGGTCCTGGTCACCGGCTGCGGGCCGATCGGGGCGCTGGCGATCATCGCCGCCCGAGCGCACGGCGCGCGTGAGATCGTCGCGACCGACGTCATGGACGGTGTGCTCGACAAGGCGCTATCGATCGGCGCTGACCGGGTGATCAACGTTGCCAACAATCCCGATCAGCTTGCCGCCTATGCCGCCAACAAGGGCACCTTCGACGTTCAGTTCGAGGCCTCGGGCAATGCGCAGGCGGTGCGCTCCGGTCTCGACGTCCTCAAACCCAGGTCAGTGCTCGTCCAGCTCGGGCTTGGCGGCGACGTCGCCATCCCGCAAAACCTCGTGGTGGCAAAAGAGATCGAGATGCGCGGCACATTCCGGTTCCACGAGGAGTTCGGGCTGGCCGTCGATCTCATCAACGCCGGCCGGGTGGACCTGACCCCATTGTTGACCGGGATCTTCCCCCTGGAAGACGCGGTGTGCGCCTTCGAGACGGCCGGCGACCGCAGTCGTTCGATGAAGGTGCAACTCGCCTTCTAGCCGCCATTGCTCCATGCGGCCGCGGGAGACTGTGATCGCATGGAGCCTTCACCCCGAACGCTCGGAAACATCAGCTAGCGTCCAATCAAATGGAGGCAATCACGTGTCACAGGCGGAAATCGGCCTAATCGGTCTCGGCGTCATGGGCTCGAACCTGGCGCTCAACATCGCTGAAAAGGGCAACAAGATCGCGGTGTTCAACCGCACCGTCGAGGCGACGCATAAATTCTACGCGGAAGCCGGCGAGCTGAAGGGCCAGATCGTGCCCTGCGACACCATTGAGACGTTTGTCGCCGCCATCCGCCCGCCGCGGCCGATCATCATCATGATCAAGGCCGGCGAGCCGGTCGATCAGCAGATGGAAATCCTGAAGCCCTATCTTTCCAAGGGCGACATCATGATCGATGCGGGCAACGCCAACTTCCGCGACACGATGCGCCGCTTCGAGGCGCTGAAGGACAGCGGCCTGACCTTCATCGGCATGGGCGTTTCCGGCGGTGAAGAAGGCGCGCGCCACGGTCCGTCGATCATGGTCGGCGGCAAGGAGGAGTCCTGGAAACGCGTCGAGAGCGTTTTGACCTCGATTGCCGCGAAATACGACAACGACCCTTGCGTTGCCTGGCTCGGTGAAAACGGCGCCGGCCATTTCGTCAAGACCATCCACAACGGCATCGAATATGCCGACATGCAGATGATCGCCGAAATCTACGGCATCCTGCGCGATGGCCTGAAGATGTCGGCGACCGAAATCGGCGAGGTCTTCGGCGCCTGGAACAAGGGCCGCCTCAACTCCTACCTGATCGAGATCACCGAGAAGGTGCTGAAGGCCGCCGATCCTTTGACCGGCAAGCCGATCGTCGATTTGATCCTCGACAAGGCCGGCCAGAAGGGCACCGGCAAGTGGTCGGTGATCGAGGCGCAGAATATGGGCGTGCCGGCAACCGGCATCGAGGCGGCGGTTGCCGCACGCAGCATCTCCTCGATGAAGGACGAGCGCGAGGCGGCCGAGAAGATCCTCGGGCTGCCTGAGTCGGCGACTTCAAGGTCGCCGACAAGGCCGCCTTCATCAGGGATCTCGAAAGCGCGCTGCTGGCCGCCAAGATCGGCGCCTATGCGCAAGGCTTCGCGGTGATGTCGGCGGCATCGAAGGAGTTCAACTGGAACCTGCCGATGCCGACGATCGCCAAGATCTGGCGCGCCGGCTGCATCATCCGCTCGCAGTTCCTCGACGAGATCACCACCGCCTTTACCAAGGCGCCGGATGCCGCCAATCTGATCGTCACCCCGGCCTTTGCCGCCATGGTCAAGGAAACCGACGCAGCCCTGCGCCGCGTCGTCTCGGCAGCGGCTCTCGGCGGCCTGCCGGTGCCGGCACTTGCCTCAGCGCTCGGCTATTTCGACAGCTACCGCCGCGGTCGCGGCACGGCCAACGTCATCCAGGCGCAGCGCGACTTCTTCGGCGCCCACGGCTTCGACCGCATTGACGGTGCCGACAGCCATCACGGACCTTGGGGCAGTGGCTTTTAGCCGGCACCCAGAAATTGCGACCGTTCGATCCCTTCAGGAGCCAAGAGGCGAGCAATCAATTGACAAAGCGAGGACTAACATTGGTAAGCAAACTCACGACTTTGTCTTCGATCGCCTGACAGTCGTTCTCGTATCGGGCGGTCAGAGGTTCGCCTGAGATCGCGTGTTCTCGGAGTTCATCCCGGGTGATCACCGCGATGCCATAAGCCTCTAACAGGGTACTCAGGGAAAGGAACCTTAGCTCCGCAAGCTGTTGCCGATGCCTCGGCAGCCGCATCATCAGGCGTGCCCGTCCGATCTTCTCAAAATCCATCGTTTCCGCCTTCAGGTAACGCCTGAAGGCCAGTGTCCTCCACAATCCGAGGGGTAGCAACATGAATATGACCGTGCAGGCTCTGTAGCGGCAATTGAGCGCGGCAGGACCGCGAGATGGAAATCCTCAATCCGACCAGTGAGATCAGTAGCGTCAAGAGTGTTGTTGCCGAGGTCACTCGCTCGACAGCCGCGTCTCGGCCCTCCAATGACCAAACGCGTTTGTGCCGGAACGAGGAGTGGGGGGGATCCCAGAGCGCTTAGTCGAATGGGACTGGGGCGAGCGCTCTGGGATCACTAGCGCCAATGACGGAGGGCAGTCCTTGGCTCTTTGGCGCTTAAACAGCATGGCGGGCGGATTCGGAATGAGCAACGCCGCTAGGACCTTTGCCAGAGCGCACCAGACCTAGGTCTGATAAGATCTCAAAATGGCCCCCCGAAAATCGACCACTGCGCCTATCAAGTGCATCCGTTGGGCTCCCCATCGGAATAGGGGACAGACCTCTGAGCTCGGTCGGTCGAACACGAACGTTTCGTAGGGCTATGCGGGAGAATTGAGGTCGGAACGACTATCGGGCAACGACGCGCGTGGCGTGGGCTTTCTTGGCAGATGTTGGACCGTGGTGTCGGGCGTCGCATTGCATTTGAGGAGCAAATCTATCCACGCATCATCCGCTCGGTTGAAACGACCAGAGGCTCATCACGTCCCTTCTCGCTCGCCCAAAGCCAAACGAACCCGTTCGTCGCTCTTCTACCGCAACCGGGCTGGCTCCCTATTTTTCCCGTAGCGCCCGGCGGAAGTTCTGCGTGATTGGTTCTGCAAGGTAGGCAAGCACGGTGCGGACACCCGTCCGGATCATTGCCTCGCTCGACATGCCGGGCAACAGTTTGCGACCCTCGAGCTTGGCGAGTTCGTGTCTGTCAATCAACACGGTTGCGGTGAAGTATGGCACCCCGCTGCGTTCCTCTACCATGCGGTCAGCCGATACGATCTCCACGACGCCGTCGAGTGGCGGCAGGTTGTAGCGTGCGAAGGCTGGAAAGCTGACACGCGCCGGCTGTCCGGGGGCGATCGTCTCGACATCCTCCGGCCTGACCATAGCCTCGACCACGAGTTGCTGTCCGAGAGGCACCATGGTCATTAAGGTTTCGCCGGGCTTCACGACACCGCCGTCCGTGTGGACCTTCAGGTCCATGATGATACCGTCAACCGGTGCGACGATGTCGGTGCGGGCAAGCACGTCGTTGGCGGAACGCTCCTGCTGTTTGAGGTCGAACAAATCCGCCTCGACCTTGCTCAATTCCTCGACAGCATCTTTCAGCCGCACGGTGTTAAGCTTCAGAATCTGCGCGTCAATTTCGGCCATGGCGCTTCTGGCACGAGCGATCGCCGCGATATTGGTAGCGCGCTCCCCCTCGATCTCGCGCTGTTGTTGTCTGAGCAGCAGGTTCCGTGCGCGGGTGGTGAGTGCTTTCTTGAGCAGAGTTTCAAGATCCTTGGTCTCCCCTTCGAGAGCCTCGATCTGCTTGTCCTCGGTCGCAACGAGTCTCTCCAGTCCCGTTATCTCCTCCTCGGCCTGGTGGCGGCGTTGTCCGAGAATGGTCCGCTCGTCGTTCAAGTTGTGGCGCTTTGCCGCGAACACGTCGCGCTGCGTGGCCACCGCTTTCTTGGCAGCGGTCGCACGGTTTGCGAGCAGCGCCGGATCAAAGTCGATCTCGGCCTTGTCGTCACGCTCCGCCCTGAGCCGCGCGGCCAGCGCCTCGCGCGTTGTGATCCGGTTCTGAACCAGGTCCAGTTGTGCTTTGGCTTGCGTGTCGTCGAGCCGGATCAGAACCTTGCCAGCCTTGACGATGTCACCGTTGGCGGCGTTCAACTCCGCGATGATGCCGCCCTCAAGGTGCTGGATGAGCTTGCGGTCGCCGGCGACCTTGACAACGCCCGGTGCCACTGCGGCGCTGTCCAACGGCGCCAGTGCCGCCCAACCTCCGGCCATCCCGAAGAACAGGAACATGATGGCAAATCCGGCCCACGTCACGCCCGCGATACGCAAGGGTATCGGCTTCGGCATCGGGGACGGTGGCGCGGGTAGCGGCACAACGGTCATATCTTTTTCCATTCGGGTGCTTGTGCCGCGTCTGCATCTCCTCCTGAAATGCTTCCGGCAACAATTTCTGACATAGGTGACGAATTTCGGACTGTGAATCGACCGGCCGGACCAGCGCCGACGCCTTGGTTCGCGGCTATGGCTGTGATCCGGGTTACCGCGCCGTTGCGCTTGGCAAGTTCGTTGAAGACATGGTCACGCGGACCGAAGAGATCTTGTTGGCCTCGGTTGAGGACCAGTATCTTGTCAACTTTCTGCATGATGCTCGGTCGGTGCGCGATCAGAATAATCGTCGTGCCTGCGGCCTTGATCGCGCTGATGGCTACGGTCAACGCATCCTCACCTTCGCGGTCGAGATTGGAATTTGGTTCGTCCAGGATAAGGAGTGCCGGATCGCCGTAAAGTGCCCTCGCTAGCCCGATGCGTTGACGCTGCCCGCCCGACAGTGTCGCGCCCGACTCGCCGATCTCGGTAGCGTAACCCTTCGGCAGTCCCTTGATCAGTTCGTGAACTCCTGCCAGTTGCGCGGCCTTGACGACGTTGTTGAAGACCGGCGTGTCGAGCTTCGCGAAGCGGCAGATGTTCTCGGAGACAGTGCCGGCGAAGAGCTCGATGTCCTGCGGCAAGTAACCGACATAGCGGCCACGGTCCTCTGCCGCCCATTGGGCGACATCCATGCCGTCAAGCAACGCGCGTCCTCCGGATGGGCGCCAGGCACCGGCCAGTATCCGCGCCAGACTCGTCTTGCCGGCCGCGCTTGGGCCAATCAGCGCCATGACCTCGCCCGGTTTGAGCTGGAAGCTGATCCCTTTCAGGATATGTTCGCCGCCCGGCCGGGCAAGCACAAGATTGTCGGCCTCAAACCTACCCTTCGGCCGCGGTAGTGGCAGAACCGGTGTGGCCTCCAGGTGTTTGCCGGCGACTGCGGCAAGACGACGGTAGGCGGCCCGCGCTCCAACAGTCGCCTTCCAGGTGCCGATCGCTTGCTCGACCGGGGACAATGCGCGACCCATGAGGATCGAGGCGGAGATCACGATGCCGGGCGAAGCCTCGTTGCGAAGTACGAGATAGGCCCCGAGGCCCAGTATGGCCATTTGCAAGGCCAGTCGGTGACACCGCGCGATGGCCGCGATGAAGCCGCCACGGTTGGCGGCGAGAACCTGTCCATGGTTTGCCTCGTCCTGCTGCGCCTTCCATCCCTCAAGCAGTGGCTTCAGCATGCCCATCGCCTGCACGACCTCTGCATTGCGGATAGCCGCCTCGGCCTGCACGTATGCGCGCGATTGGGCGCTTTGGGCCTCGGTCAATGGCTTGCGTGTGAGGTATTCGTTGAGCAATGCCAACGAGAACAGGACGATCCCGCCACCCAGCGCCAGCCAACCGAGCCAAGGGTGCATGAGGAATATGGCCCCGAGAAACAGCGGTGCCCAAGGTGCGTCAAGGATCGGGAAGATGCTCGGGCTTGTGAAGAAATTCCGGACTTGATCCAGGTCGCGCAATGGGCGGGCATTGACCTGACCGGGCGCTGAAGCGGCATATTCCACCGCTGCTGTCAGGAGCACCGGCGCCAACCGCGCATTCATCCAGGATCCGACTGTTGCGAGCAGACGCCCGCGCACGATTTCCAGCCCCGCCATTGTGGCGAGCGCGCCCACCGCCATCAGCGACAGCATCCCCAACGTTTCCAGGCTGTGGCTGGACAACACGCGATGGTAGACCTGGAGCATATAGATCGCGCCGGTCAGCATCAGCACGTTGATGCCGGCACTGAACCAGATTAGCGGCCGGATGGCGCGTCTGGCTTCTGTCATCACAACCTGCAGGGCGGGGCGTAGTTGGCTGGTTTTCATCTTCTATAACTCTAGGACGAGGAACAAGACGAACGCTTAGCGGGACGACGCCCCGGCAAACCACGGGGGCAGGCTTGGCTGCCCCCGTGGAGAAGTGTCAGCTGACGTCAACAAGTATGTGCTGCGTCGCTGTCTGGTCGGCGTCCGCGTCCGCGACCTGGAAGGCGAAGTCGAGGTCGGCCGGGATCGTCCCCGACGTGTTTTGGACAAACCCGATGTCGGCGCTCTGCATGATCTGGACGCCCTGTATCTGGTAGGTCTCGCCAGCGACCGTGTAGTCGTTCTGTTCGATGATGAGCAGGGCATCGTTGTTATCGAGCGTGAACTCGGTGTTGTACGGGGCTGGGACATTTGCGTTCCCTTTGATCAGGTCCGCGTTCTGCACGTTGACCGCCCTCGTCACCTCGTTCCCGTTGGCATCCTTCAGGTCGAGGATCACGATCAGGTCTTCACTGTTGCCGATGCCATCGAACTTGATGACAATGCCGCCAGCTTTCGCGGTCGGATCCAGCCGCTCAGTGCCACCATCGGGGGCGCCCGGGTTTACATCCCCCAGAATGTTCTCTTGGAAGAATCGCAAGGTCAGAAGTTCACCCTTCTGGATCGTGTCGCCGGCGACCCCGTTTGTCGCTTGGGTTGCACTAACCCAGTCTTCGTTGACGTTGGTGACCATGTCATGTGCACCCTGCGTGAATGCGACATCGGTCGGCGGCCCAGTCGGCGCTCCATCGCCGGTTGAGTTGAACCCGAACCCGATCTTCTGGGTGATCGTGTTCGCGGTGAACTGTACAAAGAACGGATCCGGATCGCCGTTGGGCGTGAGCTGCTCCGCTACGATCAGCGGATGGCCGGTGTTGCCGGTGGGGGCCTTGGCCACCAACTCACTGGTGTGCAGCACGTCGAAGCTGAACCCGTCGATCACGTCCGTCAAGGTGAAGGTGTAGGTGTCGGCCACCTTGTCGAAGACAAGAGTGCCGCCCGCCGTTGCGTCCTGCACGCCAGCGGTGATCGGATCCTTGTCGTAGTGGAACGAGAAGTTGAACGTGGCAGATGTTTCGGTCTCAGCCGTGAGGGTTGCGACCGCTTGGGTGATGTTCGGGTTCTGCACGTTCTCGACCGTACCGGTGAGCCCGATCTGGTGCCTGCCAAAGCACCGTTGGCATCGACAAAGTCACTGATACCCGCCACATACTCCGCGGCCGTGTGCCTGTCGGTCATGTCGTAGCCAAAGGTTCCGCTGGCCGTTGCTGCCGCGGTGTTGGCAAGGTGCTCCGGGGTTTGGATGCCAGGAGTGCCGGGATCAGCGTCGAACGCTGCCGTGATCGTCGGATCGGTGTCGTTGAAGGTCAGCGACAGCCCGGCACTCGTGCTTTGCTGCGACACGACGTCTTCGTCGCCGTCCGTCACCATCACCGTCGCAACGACGTTGATCAGGCCGTTGAGATCGAGGGTGTTGTCCTCGCCAGCACCTTGCGGCGCGTTCGAGTGCTCAAGGGCGACCAACGAGGTCAGCGTCACCGTCGTGCCAGACAGCGTCACCGTGAACGCCGTCGCATCGAGCGAGGCGTTACCGTCGCTGTCGTATTTGCCCGAGATCTGGCTGGCCGAGTCGGCCACCAGCGTGATCGCATGGTTGCCGTCCGTCGTCGTGAGCCCGGTCGCCGCTCCGCCCGCCAGGGCGAGAGCATAGCTCACATTCGTCGTTTTGCCGTCGACCGCGCTTGAGTTGAAGGTCGGGGGCGTGATCGTTACCTGATTCTGCCCGCTAGCCCCGCTCGCCTCACCCACCACGGCGGCGCCAACCACCGGTGCGGCCGTGATCAACAGCGTCGGATCGGTGTCGTTGAAGGTCAGCGACAGCCCGGCACTCGTGCTTTGCTGCGACACGACGTCTTCGTCGCCGTCCGTCACCATCACCGTCGCAACGACGTTGATCAGGCCGTTGAGATCGAGGGTGTTGTCCTCACCAGCACCTTGCGGCGCGTTCGAGTGCTCAAGGGCGACCAACGAGGTCAGCGTCACCGTCGTGCCAGACAGCGTCACCGTGAACGCCGTCGCATCGAGCGAGGCGTTACCGTCGCTGTCGTATTTGCCCGAGATCTGGCTGGCCGAGTCGGCCACCAGCGTGATCGCATGGTTGCCGTCCGTCGTCGTGAGCCCGGTCGCGGCTCCGCCCGCCAGGGCGAGTGCGTAGGTCACATTGGTCGTCTTGCCGTCAACCGCGCTGGAATCAAAGGTCGGGGGCGTGATCGTCGCCTGGCTCTGCCCGGCAACTCCGCTTGCCTCGACAACCTCGGCGGCGCCAACCACCGGTGCGGCCGTGATCAACAGCGTCGGTCCAGAGTCATCGAAGTTGATGAACGAGCCGACCTCTTCGGTGTGGGCGTTGGTGTTCGTCGCTGAGAAATGGACCTCGGTGATGTCGATCCCTTCATTCGAATCGACCGACTCGACATGCAGTTGATCCATAAAGCCGCTGGTAGTGATATCGACGGTTGTGGTGTTATCCAGCCCGGTGATGGTGACAGCATTCCCGGTCCCGCTGAGCCCGGTGATGGTGACGTTGCCGCTCGCGGTGGCATAGGTTCCGTCCGCGGTGATGGTGGAAGCAAACCCCGATGCACCAGTCAGCTTGATGCTGGTGATGTCCACGGCGGTGGTCGGGCTGCCGTTGAAGAAGTCCGAGCCTTGCTCGTTGCCCTGAACGTTGAAGGCGCGGATCGCGATGTCCGCCCGCCCAGCCGATTGAGACGGCGTGAGCTGGTTGATTATGAAGCCAGCCTGCGTGATGTTTTCGAGATGGCTGCCGTACGCGATGTCCGCGCCATCACCTGCATCGGGGGTGCCGCCGGTCACAAAATCAATCTGCAGCACTTCGCGTCCGAGTGGTTGATTTTGCCCGTCCGTGTCCGGTTGGATGCTCTGGTTATCGACGCCAAAACCCTGCTGACTCACGTTGCACTCGCTGTTGACCAGCGCGCTGTTCGGGTCGGCCTGGGAGGACCGCACGAGCCCCGTCATCATTGCTGCCGGGATGGGCATTCTCACCGGTAAAACTGACCACCGAGGTCCCCGCGACCGAGGCGAACACGTGATCAGTCAGATCGATCCGGTCGTCCGGGTCGGTCTCATCCGGATGGAGTAGCGGCACGTACTGAACCAGGTAAAGGTCCGCTTTAGTGGCGCTTGTGGGGTCCAGCCCAAACGCAAAGGCGAGCGACCCGTCAGCAGCGGGCGGGACGTCCGGGTCGGAGGTTCCGATGACGCCGATCACGACGTTGGGATTCGTTGGGTCCTGGAACAGCCAGACATAGTTGCCATCGACCGTTTGGATGCCGCTGTTCACGCCGACGGTTTTGGAAAAGGGTGTGCCGGAGGCATCCTGCGCGAGAACGATCCCGGAGATGGTTTCCCCTGCGCTCGCCGAGGCCTGCACGAAATTGGCTTGGTAAGCGACCTCTGGTGAGGTCAGCCCGCCCGTATCGTCGAGAGTTAGGAGATACAACAGGGTGGGGTTGGTGTCGTGAGGCGGATCCGACGGGTTAATATCGTCGTCCTGAAGTAGAGTACTCTCGTCGATGATGATGTCTTGAGGCTGGATGTCCAGCGCCATCGAGGTTATCCTCCACGAAAATGAATTGGCCAAAGAAAAGGGATAGGGGCCCTCGAAGCGTTATGGCCTCTATCCACTTAGGAAAAGCAGATTTGTTCTGGGAAATTCCCCCCCTATGCGTGTTCTCATCACGCCTTGTCAGGTGCTCTACGATGAGGCCCCTGGTTTAGACTGTGACGCTACGCCTCTCGTATGGGCCCTTCAAGTCATCCTTAAGGACTATCTAATATATCAGAAGTTGTGCCGCTTCGCGAAGCCGGATCAGCGTAAGGGCATCGATAGCGTTGCGGCTGAGCGGCCGAGCCGTCTGGCATAAATGTCCCAGCGAAAAGCAGAGATGAGATGCAGCAGGTTCGGATTCTTAATTATTATTAATGAACCTGCGAGCAAGTTTGGCGCTGTGATCCAGAGTCGCCCGGAAAGGCGTCACAAGCGACTCTGGAACCACTTTTGCGGCCGTGGCGGTGGATGACGCCATGGTTGTAGTTAGGATATTCTGGGATTGAATTGCGTCACAAGCAGAGTAGGACCTTTGCCGGCGCAAATAGGACTTAGGTCTTATGTCGGACAGGACCCCAGCAGCGAGGCCGACAAGCAATCTAATCCTCAACCGGGCGTCCGCCCGTCTTGGTATACGACGACAGGCCTTTTGGTCGACTGTTGCAACGCCACTGTTCCGATTGAGACGTTGGTTCTTGCGCAGGACGCTGGCTTTGAAATCGCTCATGAGGAATAGATTGTAAGGTGTGCGGCTGCCACGCTCTTATACCGCTGCCCGGCATTTTGTTGTGCAGGCACCCGGTTATATCTTCGGCTAATCAGGGCTAGTCCCTTTAGGGAAGTTGTCTTTGGGCGGGGCCTCAGTCACCCTTTTCTCATTGCGATTGCCACCCTCGATGCAGTCCCCGCTGCAGAGGCCAATCGCAAGCACCGACTGAGCCTCTTCCTTGGCGGGTAGAGGCTCTTTTTTCGCGATGACCGCCTGAGCCTCAACGGAAGGGGACCTGCCCGATAGGCTTTTGTCCTCTGGGATTCCTACCAGGCGAGAGTTTTGCCGTTTCAGAACGAGAATTCCCGGACACCTATCTCACGCCGCGATGAGAGGTTTCGAAAGTACTTCTGACGACCCTCCGGAAAGATGGGGCAGCGGCACCAGAGCCGTCGGGCGGGGACGATAGGACCGCTCCGAAGCCGCTACCCTCCCATGGCGGTACGGGCCGAAGTGCCATGGGCTGAACAGGAAGACTAGGGTGAACGGAACGCGCGACAACGGAACTAAGACCTTTGCCGCGAGGAGTGAGACTGAAGTCCCATGGCGGAACCTTTGGCACCACTCTACCTTTTGGAGAAGTACCATACGCCGGCGCGGCAATCGACGAATATCTAGCCCCGCCCGAACAGCATGCCCTTCAAATGGGGTCAACCAGGAGCCTTCATAGATCGGTGATCCTGACATTTGGCCCCTTCGCTTACCTCATCGGCTCCTCCGGGGGCCGTCTTTTTAACCAGACGGCGGCATCAGGCTAAACCCGGCAACCCTCCAGTCAGAGACCGGCTCAAGCGCGTTTGCCTGGCTGATCCGCCGGATCGCACCAGCGGACCCCCGCCCGGTCTTCCGACCATAGTCTGGCTTGGATGGGACGAAGGTCCAGCCGGGGTAAGGGAAAGGTCCTGTGCAGCCAGGATCTTTGCTGGAGCGAGTTGACTGTGCGTCTCGGTCAAGGGCAAAGTCGGTTGGATACCCGCCGCGCTGAGTGCGCTTGCGCACGAAATGACCTTGGAGACATTATGATCACGCGTCGGATGATCCTGACAGCATTCTTGCCGGCAGTCTGCACCCTCGCCATCTCCTTACCCTACAGCCTCGAAACGTCGAGCGCTGGGCTTACGATCGTCAAGACGGTCGCCTTCGCCAACAGTGGCAATGGTAATGGAGGCGGGGGCGGAAATGGCGGGAACGGTGGCGGCAACGGCGGCGGGAATGGTGGAGGCGGCGGCGGGAACGGTGGTGGGAGTTCAAATGGCAGTGACCGCTCCAATTCCAACAGCGAGCGTTCCAAGAACTCCAATCGTGGGAACGCAAAGGCCAATGGACAGGATGTCGGCGTTCGCCACGAAGGCGGCATTACCGAAGAGATCGCGAATGGCCGCTACATCATGAAGGATGCCCGCGGACGCACCATCATCAACCGCCGCGCGACGGCAAACGATAGAAAACGGATAGATTCATTCTTGCATTAGGTGAGGGTAGGCGCACGAAGCCGGTTGCGCCATCCTTGTTCGACGTGGATCAGACTTCGCGCGCGTCGCGTAGTACCATGGCCGCTTCAGTGCGGTTGCCGACACCCAGCTTTGTCATGATCTGCGTCATATGATGCTTTACGGTCTTTTCCTGCAGGTCCAGTTGGATTGCGACATGCTTGTTGCTCATACCTGCTGCCACCAATTCCAGAACTTCCCTTTCACGAGGCGTTAGACCGGCGATCAGGCCGGACTTGCCGCCTGCCGCTGGTGTCCGGCTGGACAGAAGCTTGGCAGACAAGGTCGGCGCCACATAGCGCTCTCCCGAAGCCACGGTGCGAATGACCTCGGCAAGCGCTCTTGCACCGACGCCCTTCAGCACATACCCGGTGGCACCTCGATCCAGCGCAGTTGTCACGTCGTCGCCGTCTTCGGAAACGGTGAGCATGATAATCTTCTGTAATGGGGCGATTTTCAGGATCGCCGGTATGGCCTCCAAACCACCACCGGGCATGGAGATATCCATGAGCATGATATCCGGTCCAAGGCGCTCCGCGATCTGGGTGGCATCGTCCTTCGAGCTGCCCTCGGCGACAATTTCAAAGCCCTCGATCTCCGACAGGCTCCGCGTCACACCTTCCCGAAACAAGGGGTGATCGTCCACGATAGCAACGCGAATGGGAAACACCATGATTGTCATATCTCCTTGACGCTGGTCGTCATGCGAACGGTTGTACCTGTCGCTGCCACAACGAGCTCGAACGTTCCTCCGAGACTTTCGATCCGTTCTCGCAAGCCGGCAAGACCAAGACTTGTGGGCAGAACTGTGTCCGGGTCAAAACCGGGTCCACTATCGGTAACCTCGATCGTGACACGGTCGCCATCCGTCCGCTGCGTAACCTGCTGTCCGACACCGCCGGCGTGGTGAAAGCCGTTGTTGAGGGTCTCTTGCACGAACCGGTAGATGCATATTTTCGCCGCCTGCGAGAGGCGTTCGGGAGGCTTCGTCAAGTGCAGCTCGACGGGTGAACCAGTCCGCTGCTGATGCGCCTTTACGCACCGCTGCAGGATTTCGGTCAGACCCGCCGTTTCTATCTGCGGAAGGACCAGGCCGCCGCAGATCGTGCGAATCTCCTGCATCGCTTCGTCCAAGCTCGCCTTTATCGCACCAATTTCGCGGTCGCGCGTGCCGGCCGGCGTTTTGCTGCGCTTCAAGGCTTCACTATCCAACCTGAGCGAGGCGTAGGCGACGAGTTGGGCCGGGCCATCATGCAGGTCCGCTCCGATACGTCTCAGATAACTTTCGTTCAACGCGGTGGCGCGCTGCGAAGCGCGTTGGAGGCGACCCCGCAACTTTTCGTTCTGCGCGAGCGATTCCGAGAGTTCCTCGACCCGTTGCTTGAGGGCATGGCGCTGGCTCTCGATCGTCTTGCTACCGCGAAGCACGATTGCCGACAGCACGACAAAGAAGGCAAGTGTGAAGGCCGCGACCGCCAACCAAGTATGCATGCGCGCCTCATTGAGACTTTGCTGAAACTCATTGGCGACCTCGTGGAATTCCGACACGGCAACCACCTGCCCGGACCAGGGCTGCAGTACGGGATTGTAGATCACAAGCGCCGGTACCCTTGAACCTTTATCAGTCGCTATGTTCCTTTCCCGATCGAAGCGCGCGGCCATCTTGCCGGAAAATGCGGTTTGCAATTCACCGCTAAGCTCAACCTTCGTGCCGACAGCGGCCCGATCACTCGAATAGAGGAGCGTGCCGTCCGCGCGCCAAAGGCGGAAAGAGAGAAGCCGGTCACCCAGTGCGCCTTGGCCGAGGGTCTCATCCAGCGCGCGTGCCACGGTCCCGTCTAGGACTTCGTTCCTCTGCATGTCGGGCAGCAGCGGCGCAATCACACTATCGACATAGAGTGCAGTCGTCGCGGCCGAGTTCCGGGTGACCGCATCTTCGATCCGGTTCGAAACAAAGGCTCCGATCAACACCATGGCGCATGCGGAGACTGCTCCCCCAATCAGCAGAAACTGCCTGGCGAGCGATTGAGAATTCCAGCGGGTGATAAGTTGATTGAAGCGCACCAGGTCTCTCGGATCGGGCCGCCGGCTCGTGCGGCGCGACGATTGTAGCAAGCTCAGCTCAACCTAACCACTCTCGAAACGCGGTCAATGGCAGGACGATCGACGCGAGCTTGATCGGACCTTTGATGCTTTGGGCCCGGACCTAAGTCCCAAGCGCGAAGGCAATGGTCTGGGGCCAATGGCGCCGTGTCCGGGGCGCAGATATCGTCCGTGCATCAATGATCGTTCGCCTGAGTCCGCGAAAGGACAGTGAACAGCAAGTTGGAATAAGGAGATTATCATGGCCATGACGAGACTGATCGCGCGAAGCATCATGACACTGACACTGGCAATCGCGCCGGTGGCTGGCGGCAACTTGGGGCTGAACGGTTTCGCCTATGCCAAGGGCGGCAACGGCGGCGACCATGGTGGCGGAAACGGTGGTGACCATGGTGGCGGCCACGGCAGTGATCGTGGTGGCAGTTCCGGCCACGGCAAGTCCGATAATGCGCGCGGAAGTAAGGAGACGAAGGGAAACAAGTCCGGCGAGAAATCGCATAAGAAGACCCACACATCAAGCGGCAAGGAAAAAGCGTCCAAGCCGGCGAAGGCCGAGAAGGTCGTCAAATCGGCGCCGGTGGAGTCGGATCCGGTTGTTGAACCGGTAACGCCGGGGAACGCGCCGGGCTTTGGTTCGCTCAACCGGAATTACCACGCTTACCTCAATTCGAACGATCCCAAGATGGCCGGGGTTCGGGCCTATGCGATCGCCTATGCCGAGTTTGAGGCTGAAAACGGTGAGGATGCCATCCCCACGGACCCGGCGCTGAGCGACGAAGCGCTGCGTGATGCGCTTGCCAGCTTCACCAAGGACGGTGTGGTGACTGACGACATGGTCGATGAAGCCAAGGAGATACTCGGCGTTGGCCCTGCGGTCGGCAAGATCGACGAAATCCGCGAAACGCTGCCGCCATCGACGGTAGATGAGACGGATCCGGAAGTAGAAACGGATCCGGAAGTAGAAAGCGTCCAGTAAAACAAAGACAGGCAGCCGGCTCCGGTTGATTGTTGTCGGGCCGGTTGCCAAACCAGGCGGAATTCGAATGTTTGATCGTGTTGCGGAAGCCTTCGACCACGCAATGAAACAGGGACGTGTCGGCTTTTCTCTTCAACACATCAACTCAGTCGCCGACGTCGGCCGCGTCCTTTACTCGGAATGCCTGGGAAGGCTCGTCAAACCCGATGGCGAGATCATGGCAGCCAGCGAGTTCATAGGCTATCTGGAGGCGGCAGGCCGTGTTGCCGCGCTTGACAGGCATATGCTCGCCCTCGCTTTTAACTGGCTCGCGTGCCAGCCATCCGGTGTCCTCGGGTGCAACATTTCAGTCGAAAGTATTTCCGACGAACGCAACAGAGCACTTCTCTTCGATCTGCTGTCTGCAAATACGAGATTTGCATCGCGGCTTGTGCTCGAGTTGACGGAAAGTCTGCCCGTATCGGGACTTCCGATAGCCGGCCGGTTTCTGCAAAGTGTGCAGGCGCTTGGTTACAGGATCGCCGTCGACGACTTTGGCACTGGGTTCTCGACACCTGAGGCGCTTTTGTCGCTGCCCGTCGACATCGTGAAGATCGACGGATTCTTTTTGCGTCTGGGTCGTGACGACGCGGAGCGCTTTCTCTCGCACATGGTCGGTCTCGCATCCTGCGTCGCCCCGGTCGTGGTCATTGAAGGCGTCGAAACCTATGCGCAGTTTGAAGCCGCGCAGGCCGCGGGAGCAACACATGTTCAAGGGTTTCTGCTCTCCGAACCTACCCTCGCTCCGCTATTTGGCGGAGAAGTGCACGATCACTCAAGTGCGATGGTTTGCTGAGAGAAGAGGAGGCCCGCGGACGCCCGCGCCTCTGTCTGAAAATCGGCCGCACACAAGGCGGTAGCCCGTCCGAATCTTCCGAAAATGGGACAAATTTCAGCTGCAAAACATACAATTTTGAGGGTTGTTCATCTCGTCATCTCACCGGAAGTTAACCCGGCGGTGGGAGCATGTCGCTAGCCCCGTCGTCGTTGTCAACGGTAGTGAGTGGGATTGCGCATGCAGCTCCTGAACCATCGCGTCACACGCATTGTCGTTGGGATCCTGCTTCTGGCACTTGCCATTGTCGTGCTCTTGCCGGGGCTCACGGGCTTTACCAGCCTTGATGGCACGGTCAACGCTCGCTTTGCAGTGATCAACGCGCCGATCGATGGCGAGATTGAGCAGGCACCACCCCGGATCGGCACCCCGGTAGCCGCAAACGAGACGCTTCTGACGATCCGCAATGATCGGGTCAATCGGGCGATCCTTGCTTCGCTGCAGGCGGAAGGAAAGACCGCGGTTGATCGCGTTGCGGCGCTCGAACGGGAACGGGACGAACTTGTCGCGTTGCGCACCCAACTCGCCGATCGGCTCGAGAATTTCAAGAACGCCACCATTGCAAGTCTGGAACGCGAGCTTCGCATCCTGCAGAAGCGGGTCGAGGTATCTCGCGCCCAGGACTTCGTCGCCAAGGTAGACCTCGACCGACGGCAGGAGTTGGAGTCGAAAGGGATTTTTACGCGCAAAATGGTGGAGTCGGCCGCTGCCGCGGGCGCCGCCACGGGCGGCGAGGTCGAGATCAGCAATCTGTCGCTCGAGCTGCTCGAACAACGACTGACGGCGCTTCGTCAGGGGATATTCATCGTGGGCGATGGTCAAAACGATGTACCCTATTCCCGCCAGCGCCAGGACGAGGTGATCGTTCGCATAAACGATATCAACACCCGCATAGTCGAAAACAGCACGCGCGCCGACCAGATAGACCATCAATTGGTCGAGGAAGAGAAGCGCGTTCGCAGTCTCGAATTGGCGGCGGTCTCTTCGCCATTCAGCGGCGTGGTGTGGACCCGGAACGTCGTCAACGGTTCCAATGTCATCTTGAACAACGAGCTGCTGCGTATCCTCGATTGCCGCGAGCTTTTCGTCGATATCCTCGTTCCCGAAGTCGATTACGACGAGATCTATCCGGGTCGCGAAGCGGAGGTTCGGCTCCTCGGTCGGAGCGAAGTCTTCAAGGCGAAAGTGCAGGCAGTCAAAGGCTCTTCTGCCGTTGTCGAGAAGGACAATCTAGCTGCCAAGGAGCCGGAGGCCGAGGAGCGCGATGCCAGGATCCGCGTTCAACTCATACCCTCAGCGCTCAACACCGATTTCGGCAATTTTTGCCAGGTGGGGCGGACCGCCCAGGTACGCATCTCCAGGCACAATCTGCAACTGACGCAGTGGATCAAAGGCTTGTGGTTCAACCTCTTTTAGCGCTCGCGCCCACATTGCTGGTTATCGCCTTCTTCCTGCTTGGGCCATCCAACTGGTCACGGCATCAAAGCTGGGCGCGCGCCATCACCTGCGCCGTCGTTGGCGCTGTCGCACTGCGCTATATGGTCTGGCGTCTTTTCGAGACCGTTCTTCCCTATCCAGCCGATGGCGCGAACGCGTGGTGGGTTTGGGTTGTCTTCATCATCGAGCTCCTTGCCTTCACCGAGGTCGTTCTTTTCCTCATTTTGATGAGCCGATACGTTGACCGGAGTTCCGAAGCGGACCGCTTGGGAAAGACGTACTTCGCTCGCGAACAACAGGATTTGCCTACAGTCGACGTTTTTATTCCGACCTACAATGAACCGCTCGATGTCTTGGAGCGGACGATCGTCGGGGCGTTGGCACTCGACTATCCGAAAGACAAGTTCAAGGTCTATGTCCTCGATGACGGCCGGCGTGATTGGCTGAAGTCCTTCTGCGCAGAGCGAGGCGCGGTCCACTTGACGCGAACGGACAATGCGCACGCGAAAGCCGGAAACATGAACAACGGGCTCCGAGCGAGTTCGGGCGACTTCATTGCCATTTTCGATGCCGACTTCGTCCCCTATCGCCATTTTCTCAAGCGTACCTTGCCGTTCTTCTCGGACGAGGAGATCGGGATCGTCCAGACGCCGCAGCATTTCTTCAATGTCGATCCGGTCCAGTCAAACCTGGGCCTGGAGAACATCTGGCCGGACGAACAGCGCCTCTTTTTCGACGAGATCGCTCCGAGCCGCGACGTCTGGGATGTCAGCTTCTGCTGTGGGTCGTGCTCGATCGCCCGCCGCAAGGCAGTCGACGCGATTGGCGGCTTCCCGACGGAGTCGATCACCGAAGATTTGTTGACGACACTGTCGATGCTGAACAAAGGCTACAAGACCCGTTACTTGAACGAGCGCCTGTCGATGGGGTTGGCAGCCGAGAACCTGACGGGCTATTTCGTCCAGCGAGAGCGCTGGTGCCAGGGCGGCATCCAGACGCTCTATCTCCACAACGGCCCCTTGCGCGGACCGGGCTTGTCGTTGTTCCAGCGGATCATGTTTCTTCCCATGTCCTGGCTCGTGCAGTACGTCGTGCGCCTGATCGTCCTGATGGTGCCAATCGCCTATCTCTGGTTCGGCGCCTTGCCGCTGCACTTCACCGGCGTTGCCGACTATGTCTCTAACCAGCTCCCCGTTCTGGCGGCCTATTTCCTGTTGATGCTGTGGATCACCCCGACGCGCTACCTCCCTGTAGTTTCCAGCGCCGTCGGGACGTTCGCAACCTTTCGCATGCTGCCGACGGTCGTTTCCAGCCTCGTACGGCCCTTCGGCAAGCCGTTCAAGGTGACCCCGAAAGGCACCGGTAACGAGGCCAACGCCTTCGATGCCTACACGTTCTCTTGGATCGCGGGCTTCATCACTGCCACAGCACTGGGGCTCCTGATCAACATTGTTCCGGAAACGGCGCGGATACACGGCTCTTTTTCGGCGATTGGGGCCGTATGGTCGGGGATCAACATCGTCGTCCTTGTCATCGCTTCTCTCATCTGCTTTGAGAAACCGTGTCGCCTTTTCCAGGCTTTTAGGCTCGATGAGCCCGCCAATGTCGACGGCACGCCGGGGCGCGTGGTCAGCCTCTCACTCGACAAGGCGGTGGTCGCCGTTCCGACTGAAGTGCGTTTCCAGTCCACACAGGTGACGCTCAGACTTGATGGCTTCGAGCCGCTACATGCAGATCTCAGGCAAGTGACGCAGCGGCGCGGCGACATCTCGCGCGCCGGAGACAAGAGGCGCTTCTACCTTCACCTTCACTACGAACTCAGCGGCAAAGAGCGCGACCAGATGATCGTCAAGCTCTATACCGGGCGCTACTCCCGAGACGTCCCCGACATCGACAAGATCGCTGTTTCGGTGAACCTGCTACTGCGCGCCTTCGGACGCACGCGCACCGTCTCCCAATAGCAAACTCCAGCCGCCGATTTCGACCGAGTGATCTCCATTAACCTGCGCGGCAGCTTCTTCGTTGGAAGAATGGCGATCGGGCTGATGGAGGGGACAGTGGAGGTGCCGCCCCGTCTGATCATGACCGCGTCCGACCTGGTCTATTACCGCCGCGAGACCTTATCGCCCTATGTCGCCTCCAAGCATGGGGTGCTCGGGCTGGTGCGCTCCTGGGCGAAGGAATTTGCACCGCGGGTTGGAATGCGATGCGGGCCGCCTGGTGGAGCTGCCCTCGCATTGGGGTCTCGACGACTGGGCGCAATATGTCCAGTCTATGGATCTCGACTACATGATGCCGATCCGCGCGCCCGAGCAGGGCTTTGCCGCCTTCGCGCAGGAGTTCGAGGCCGCCTACCGGCACGGCGCGCTCTGGGTGCCGGTCGTGCATCCATTCGCCACCGGACGCCTTGCGCGCTGGGAAGTAGTGCACCGCTTCCTTGAGCAGGTTCTTCAGCGCGGGGACGTCTGGTTCGCGCCGACGGAGGAGATCGCGGCGCATGTGCGCACGGTCGTCGACAAGGGACTGTGGTCGCCGCGGATCGACCGGCTGCCCTACTACGCCGAGCCCGTTCGGGTTCGGTAGGGCAGGGAGCGGAAAATGCTGCGCGGCATCGGCTACGTGGTTGCAAAGCGGGGCGGTGAGGACGTGAGTGAAACTGCGGTCTGCCTTGCGTTTTCCGGCTGGGCAGGGCGCATGCTGCGCCGCTTTGCACCATGTCTGCCCTCAGCGATGCGGCGGTTGCTACACCTGGACCGGCCCCAGATCATTTCATCGTTTCATCGAAACAGTGAAATGATCCAACTCGTTGAAGCAACGCAATTCCGGACGGAAACCGTTTCACACATTTCCTGAAATTGTCCTAGGACTGAGCCGTCTGGCCCGGTTTCCGGGGCAGCGGAAAACATCAGCGCGGCTTTCGTACGCTCTCGGTGATCGCCTCTGCCAGGGTTTCGGCCGCGCGTGAAGGCTTGTTGCGGGGATAGGCGATATGGAACATATCCTCGAAGGTCATGCGCTCGGGGGCAAGTATCCTGAGACGGCCGGTGCGCACCCATTCGTCTGCATAGTGATCGGGCAGGAAGCCGATATATGCGCCGGAAAGCAGAAGCAGCAGTGTGCCCTCCATATGCGGCGTTGCGGCGGCCCAGGTGAAGTTCACGCCGCAGATCGTCTCGTTGAGCATATAGGTGCGGCCGGCAAAGGACTGGGATGCCAGCACCGCGTCGGTGAGCTCTTCGTCGGGGCGGGCAAAGAGCTGGTGGCGCTCAGCGCAGTAGAGTTTCTGGACTTCGGAAAACACCGGCTGGCTGCGGACATGCGGCGTGACGCTGCCGACCGATGGCATGAGCACGACCTGGTAGGAGCCGTTCAGTAGCCCCTGGTGCAGCACCTGCGGTGCTGCGACATCAATTTCCAGATGCACGCGCGGCGCTTTCGCATGGAAGCTGGCGAGCGCGCCCTGAAGGTCGAGTTCGCGATTGGTGATCATCGCATCGACGGTGCCGAAGCTGAGATTGCCGGAAAGCTCACCCTGCGCCTCGCCGATGCGGCTCTGGAATTTCTCCAGCGAGCCGAAGAGCTCGAGCGCCGCGTCATAGACGAGCCGCCCTTCCTCGGTTAGCTGGAAGCCGCTGCGGCCGCGGGTGCACAGGCGCAAGGCCAGCCGCTGTTCCAGATTGCGCATATGGGTGGAGATTGTCGCCTGCGTCATGCCGAGCGCTGACTGCGCGGCAGAAAAGCCGCCGTGCTGCACGACTGAAGCAAAGACGCGCAGCAGCCGGAGCTCGGCATCGCCCAGCGATAGGTTGAGAACGCGGTGGCGAACCTTGTTGATCATGCATTGATTAAGTCACAACTAAACATCCAATCATAGATATTTTTAAGTGTATCGGCCTTCCGCACACTCCTTCATCTGTGGAGGAGACACATGACCAGCAATTCCTATGAAACCGGGCGTCTGAACTTGCCGTTCGTCGGCATCTGCACCTTCGGCAAATATCCCTACCAGCCGGACTGGGACGCGATCGACGCCGACGTGGCGATCCTCGGCGCTCCGTTCGACTGCGGCACCCAGTGGCGTGCCGGCACCCGCTTCGGACCGCGCTCGATCCGCGAGGCCTCGACCCTCTTTTCCTTCGGCCACGGCGGCGCCTACGATCACGAGGACGACGTCACCTATCTGCCGAGCGGCGCGGTCTCGATCGTCGATATCGGCGATGCCGACATCGTCCACACCGACACGATGAAGAGCCACGCGAACATCGAGTTCGGTGTGCGCAAGATTTTGGCCGCCGGCGCACTGCCGGTGGTGCTCGGCGGTGACCATTCCATCAACATCCCCTGCGTCAATGCCTTTGCCGACGACTGCGAGAAGAACGGGCCGATCCACATCGTGCAGATCGACGCCCATCTCGATTTCGTCGACGAGCGCCATGGCGTGCGCTACGGCCACGGCAACCCGATGCGCCGTGCGGCGGAAAAGCCCTATGTCAGCGGCCTGTCGCAACTCGGCATCCGCAACGTCTCCTCCACCGCCAAGGAAGGTTATGAGGATGCCCGCAAGATGGGCTCCGACATCCTTTCGGTCCGTCAGATCCGGGCACTCGGCACCGACGCCGTGGTGGACCGGGTGCCGGCCGGCGCGCGCTATTACGTCACCATCGATATCGACGGCTTCGATCCGTCGATCGCGCCGGGCACCGGCACGCCGTCGCATGGCGGCTTCATCTACTACGAGGTGCTGGAGATCGTGGCGGCGCTTGCCAAGCGCGGGAACATCGTCGGCATCGATCTCGTCGAGGTGGCGCCAGACTACGACCACACCGGAGGCACCTCGATTCTGGCCGCGCAGGTTCTCATGAACCTCATCGGCCGCGTCATGCATGCGAGAGCCGAAAAACGCTGAGCGAAGACCCTGGGAGGGCCGGCACGCCTGCGGCGGCCGACGAGGAGGAAGAGACATGGACGAATGCGTCCGCAATTATCTGGATCAATACGGCGTCAGCGATGCGACGCGGCGGTTTCTGGCCAAGCCCCAGAAGATGTTCATCGGCGGCGCCTGGGTCGACAGCGGCAACGGCGCGACCTTCGACATTTTCGAGCCCTCCACCGGCGGCCTGATCACCCGCGCCCCCTCGGGCACTACGGACGATCTCGACCGGGCCGTCCGCGCTGCCCGCGCCCAGTTCGATGGCGGCGCGTGGCGTCTCCTCAAGCCGCTCGAACGCGAACGCCTGCTGCACCGCCTCGCCGACCTCATCGAGACCCATGCCGACGAGCTGGCGGAAATCGAAGCTATCGACATGGGCAAGTCGGTGACCTTTGCCCGCGAGATCGATATCCAGGGCACGGTTGATACGTTCCGCTATTTCGCCGGCTGGCCGACAAAGCTGCACGGCCGCACCGTCGAACCTTCCATTCCCGGAAATTATCTCGCCTATACCCGCAAGGAACCGCTCGGCGTCGTCGCCGCCATCGTGCCGTGGAACTTTCCGCTGCAGACCATGGCGTGGAAGCTCGCAGCTGCCCTTGCTGTCGGCTGCACCGTCATCGTCAAGCCGGCGGAACTCACCTCGCTATCCACCCTGCGCTTTGCCGAACTGGTGCAGGAGGCCGGCATTCCCGATGGCGTGGTCAATATCGTCACGGGCAAGGGCAGCGTCATCGGCGCGGCCATGTCCACCCATCCGGGCATCGACAAGGTGACCTTCACCGGATCGACGCCCGTCGGGCAGGAGGTCGGCCGCACGGCGGTCGGCAATCTGAAGCACGTCACGCTGGAACTCGGCGGCAAATCACCGGTGCTGGTGCTCGACGATGCCGATCTGGCAAGTGCTGCCCGGGCGGTGGCAAACGGCGTGTTCTTCAATTCCGGCCAGGTCTGCGATGCCGGCACCCGCGTCTATGTCCAGCGGTCGGTCCATGACGCCTTCCTCGAAGAACTGGTCGCTGTCACCCGCACGCTGAAGCTCGCGCCAGGCCTCGACCATGATTGCTACATCGGCCCCATGGTCTCGGCGCAGCAGAAGAAGGTGGTTTCCAGCTATATCGAGGCCGGCCGCCGCGAGGGCGCGGAGCTGATCCATGGCGGCGGCAGCCCCGACCGACCGGGCCATTTCGTCGAACCCGCCATCTTTGCCTATTGCAAGCCGGAGATGAGCATCGTGCGCGAGGAGATTTTTGGGCCTGTGCTGGTCACCAGCCCTTTCGACACGCCGGAGGACGCAGTTTCGCTGGCGAACGACACGCCGTTCGGCCTTGCCGCCGCGATCTACTCGAACGATCTCGCGCGCGTGCACACGCTCATCCCGCGCCTGCATGCGGGCTCTGTCTACGTCAATGCCCACAGCACGATCGATCCTTCCATGCCCTTCGGCGGCTTCAAGGCTTCGGGCTTCGGCAAGGACCTGGGGCCGGAGCAACTCGACTACCTCATGGAGACCAAGGCGGTGTGGATCACGTTGCCGTAAACCTTGCGGCCGCCGCCCATGGGCGGCCGCTTCGCACCACCGGCGGCTGATGGAGCCGCCTTTCATCGCAGAAAGACGCCGAAGGCGCGACGCGATAGGGGAACCAAAAATGGAAAACGATATCGCCTGGCAGAACGAACTGGGACGCCGCGCCCGCATCTATGAAGACATCGAGGCGGGTCACCGCTTCGAAGGCACGATGACCGTCCTCGACTATGCCGGCATGACCGTGCTGACGCTCGTGCTGGTCCTCGGTTCCTGGTTCTGGGGGGCATGACATGACCGATCACGTCGCCAATGGCGGGCTTGCCGCCGCAGAAATCCAACGGGAGGAAGCCTCCGCCAACCGAGCCGCGGCCGAACGCGGCGATGCACCGCTCCTGCCCGCTGAACGGCTCTGGGGTTTCTGGGAATTCACCTACGCCAATTCGGCGCTCGCCATCGCCACCTGGGCCTTCCTGATCGGCGGCTCCGTAGGCCTCTTCGTCGGACCGAAGGAGGGCATCGCCGCCATCATCATCGGCAACATCGTCGGTGTCATGTTGACGGCACTTGCCACCACGCCGCTTTCCGGCCGCTACGGCATCGAGCAGTTCGTCGCGCTGCGCAGCCAGTTCGGTTATAACGGCAGCCGCGTCGTCTATGTGCTGGCCGTCGTGGTGCTCACCATGGGCTGGCTTGCGGTGCTGGCCATGATGTTCGGCCGCTCGATCGACGGGTTGACGGCGCTGAGCTCCGGCGAGGCCACCAACCCGACCGGCATCAAGATGATCGTCGCCGCCGTCGGCGCCATCCTCGTTACCTGGGTCATCGTCGCCAAAGGGCCGACCTCGATCAAGTTCTTCAACATGGTCGTCTCGCCCGCGCTGGTGATCCTGATGATCGTGATGCTCTACCTCATTCTCCAGCACCGCTCCTTCTCCGAGCTGCTGGCGATGCCGGCGCTTTCCCCGCCGTTTGAGGATAATACGCTCAACTTCATTATCGCTATCGAAGTGAACCTTGCCGCCGGCTTCTCCTGGTGGCCCTATATCGGCAATCTCGCCCGCCTCACCCAGAACGAACGCACCGCCTTCTGGCCGAACATCCTCGGCATTTTCGGTGCCGCCGCACTCGGCGAAATTGTCGGCCTGCTCGCCGCCGTCGCACTCGGCGACAGCGACCCGACGATCTGGATGACCAAGATCGCCGGCCCCGTCATCGGCATCATCGCGCTGCTCTTCGTCGCCTTCGCCAACATGACCTCGATGGCCAACATCCTTTACACCTCCATCGTCGGTCTGCGGCAGGTGGGCACGGCCTCGGTGCGGGCCATCTCCTGGGGGGCGATCCTCTTCCTGTTCTGCGTCATCCCGCTCGGCCTCGTGGTCTTCTATCCGCAGATGTATGACGGCTTCTTCATCTTCCTCGTCTGGACCTCGGCGCTCAATTCCGCGCTCGCCGGCATCGGCATTGCCGATTACTTCTTCCTGCGCGGGCAGAAGCTCGACATGCGCAGCCTGCACGGTCCGCAGGAAAACGGTCCCTACCGTTTCTGGGGTGGCTTCAATCCCATCGGCCTCTTTGCGCTTGCCGTCGGTTTCGCGGTCTACGTGCTCGTCTTCAATCCGCAGACACTCGCGAGCCTGCCGGCGTTCAAGTACCTCACCGCCTCCGTGCCTTCCTGCCTTGCAGCCGGCGCGGTCCACTATGTCCTGACCCGACTTTTCGCCCGCGGGCGTGGCTGGGGCCTCTATCCGTAATATCGGGATGACCGCCATGAGCGATACCTACGACTACATCATCATCGGTGCCGGATCGGCCGGCTGCGTGCTCGCCAACCGCCTTTCGGAAGACCCGGCCGTAAAAGTCCTGGTCCTCGAATACGGCGGCAGCGACAAGTCGATCTTCATTCAGATGCCGACGGCGCTGTCCATCCCGATGAACGGCACGAAATACAACTGGAAATACATGACCCTGCCGGAGCCCGGCCTCGACGGCCGCCGGGTCCACTGCCCGCGTGGAAAGGTCATCGGCGGTTCCTCCTCGATCAACGGGCTTGTCTACATGCGCGGCCATGCCCGCGACTTCGACGAGTGGGAGGAGCTTGGGGCGCGCGGCTGGCGCTATGCCAATTGCCTGCCCTATTTCCAGCGCGCCGAAAGCTGGCAGGACGGGGGCGACGCCTATCGCGGCGCCGCCGGCCCGCTCGCCACCAATGCCGGCAACAGGATGCGGAACCCGCTCTACCGGGCCTTCGTCGATGCCGGCCGCGAGGCGGGCTATATCACGACGAAAGACCCGAACGGCCATATGCAGGAGGGCTTCGGGCCGATGCACATGACCGTCAAGGACGGCGTGCGCTGGTCGACGGCCAATGCCTATCTCAAGCCGGCGATGAGCCGGCCGAACCTCACGGTCGTCACCCACGCCATGACGCGGCGTGTACTGCTCGAGGGAAAACGTGCCGTCGGCGTTGAATACGAGCTGGGTGGGGAGCGCGTCGTGGCGAAGGCAAGCCGCGAAGTGCTGATTTCCTCCGGCCCGATCGGCTCGCCGCACCTCCTGCAACGCTCCGGCATCGGCCCGGCTGCCGTGCTGCAAAAGGCGGGCGTCGAGGTGCTGCACGATCTGCCGGGCGTCGGCGAGAATCTGCAGGACCACTCCGAGGTCTACATCCAGTATGCCTGCAAGGAGCCGATCACGCTCAACGGCAAGATGGGGCTTTTGAGCAAAGCCCTGATCGGTGCGGAGTGGCTGCTCTTCAAGAAGGGGCTTTCGGTCTCCAACCATTTCGAGAGCGGCGGCTTCATTCGTTCCGACGCCTCCCTCCAGTGGCCGGATATCCAGTTTCACTTCCTGCCCGCCGCCATGCGCTATGACGGCAAGAAGCCGCTCGACGGTCACGGTTTCATGGTGCTGACGGGGCCGAACAAGCCGAAGAGCCGCGGTTATGTGCGGCTGCGCTCGCCGGAGGCGCACGAGCAGCCGGATATCCTCTTCAACTATCTCGACCGCGAGGAGGACCGCGAAGGTTTTCGGCGCTGCCTGCGGCTCACCCGCGAAATCATCGCCCAACCCGCCTTCGACCGCTTCCGCGGCGAGGAGATCGCGCCCGGCAAGGATGTGCGCAGCAACGACGAGATCGACGCCTGGGTGCGTGAGACCATGGAAAGCACCTACCACCCCTGCGGCTCCTGCCGCATGGGCGAGGACGAGATGGCCGTCGTCGACAGCGAACTCCGGGTGCGCGGCATCGGCGGCCTCCGGGTCATCGACAGCTCCGTCTTCCCGGCAGAGCCGAACGCCAACCTCAACGCGCCGACGATCATGCTCGCCGAGCGTGGCTCAGACATGGTGCGCGGCAAGCCGCTGCTTGCTGCCTCCAATGCGGAGGTCGGCGCGGCTCCCGGCGTCGGCGTCACCCAGCGCAGCGGCAAACCGCTGCGTGCCTTTCGGCACTGAGGCGGCCGCGATGTTGCGGGGGATCGGCTATGTGGTTGCCCGGCGGGATCTGGACAATCCCGAGGAGCCGCGCGATTGGGCGCGCTTCATAGAGGCGCATTTTCGCGGGCTCCTGGTCCGCTTTGCCGGCTGGTCCCTTGGGGCTCGACGGCAGCAGCCTCAAGGCCAGGAAAGCGCCTCGGCGAAGCGGCCGAGATAGGACCGCATGCGCTCTGCGGGTACGCCGGCATAGCTCAGGCGGCCCCGGCGGTGCACCGCCATCCGCCTGTGCGAAACAAGGCCCGTGCCGGCCGAGTAGAATCCGCATCAGGTGAACGCCACCGCGTTAGGCATTATCGCGTCTCGTGAAAGTTGTTGGAATCAACCGTCCTTGCCATTTTTTGCCAAGGACGGTATTCTTTTTCACATGAGCACAATGAACATTTCTCTGCCGGACTATTTGAAGAGCTTCGTCGATGAGCAAGTCGCCGGGCGGGGCTATGGGACGAGCAGTGAGTATATCCGGGAGTTGATTCGTCGAGATCAGGACCGGCTCACATTGCGCAGGCTGTTGCTTGACGGTGCTTCCTCTGATCAGACTGAACCGGCCGACGCTGATTATTTCACCAGGTTGCGCGAACGAGTTCGGCAGGCCAAGTGAGTTACAAACGGATTATTCCACGTGAATTGGCTCGCAATGATGCCGAAGCGGCCGTCGACTATTACGCAAGCGAGGCGGGACCTGAAGTTGCCCACGGATTTATCGACGCTCTTCAAACGGCATACGATTTGATCGCGAACCATCCGGAATCTGGATCATTGAGATATTCGTACGAATTGGGATTACCTGATTTGCGGAACGTCTATTTGAAGAGATACCCATATCTCGTCTTCTATCGCGAGCAGGCTGATTATATCGACGTTTGGCGTGTGCTTCATGCCAAACGGGATATCCCGCAGTGGATGCAGGGCCCGGAAAGTCACTGATCTCTCGGAGATATCCACTGTTGGTCTACGAGCCCATCGTCGGGTCGGCTTCGAGCCATCGTGGTGCGCGTAAAGACCAGAACGAGGACGGCCCCTGCGGCCGGAAGTTCGGTCCGCTCTATAATCGAATGGCATCGAGAATGGCCTGTATCAGTCGGGCTGATGGCACGTTGCGAGGTCTGAGCAAGCCGATCTCGCGGCACGGTGCGTTGCGCAGCGGAAGCCGGGCAACGCGCAGGTTGTCGAAGAGGGACGAACGCCAGTCGGGCATGAGCGATACGCCTAGTCCAGCTTCAACCATGACCGATATGGCTTCGAGCGAGTCGAGTTCCAGCCACTCGCGAGGAAGAATCCGCTGGGATTGAAGATAGGCATCTGCCAAGCGGCCGCCCCAATTGCTTCTGTCGTATCGGATGAATGGTTGCTCGCGAAGCAAGCGGTCGGCGGTGAAGTTCGCGAGGTCGGGCGGCGCCAGAAGGACGAACGGCTCCGACCGGATCAGTTCCCAATGTAAGGTCTTGGGTATCGGGAAGGGCGGTTTGACGAGGATCGCCGCGTCGATCTTTTCCTCCAGCACGCTGTTATAGAGCTCTGCCGACGTTCCCGGCAGCAGGAAGATGTCGACGCCCGGCGTCGTGTCGAACACTTTTCGTAGCGCATTCGGAAGCAGGCCCGTCAGTGCCGTCGAGATGGCACCAAGCCGCAGTTCTCCGAATGCCTGGTCGTCGTGTGCCAGTCCTTTCAACTGTCTGACTTCCGATAGAACGCGTCGGCTCTTTTCAAGGATCGCGACGCCCGCTTCGGTTGGCTTCACCCGCCGGCCTGATCGCGCCAGAAGGGGCAGCCCGATCTCGTCTTCCAACGCCTGGATACGTTGCGCGACCGCGGCCGGCGTCACACCCAGGCGGCGCGACGCCTCAGCCAGAGAGCCGTGTTGAACGACGGCCAGGAAGGTTTCGAGAAAGCGGGTTTCCATCGATACTTTTACTATCGTCTGAAGGAATAAAAAGGAAGGTTTTTCTCTTGTTTGCGCGTTGCCA
This sequence comes from Ensifer sp. GW101-20A05, assembly GCF_059424735.1. Lineage (NCBI taxonomy): Bacteria > Pseudomonadati > Pseudomonadota > Alphaproteobacteria > Hyphomicrobiales > Rhizobiaceae > Ensifer > Ensifer sp. GW101-20A05. Next base: position 161,410 of record NZ_JBWKZT010000013.1, read on the forward strand.
TAGTGCCCCGGAAACAAAGGAGGAAGAGGTGGATCTACATTTGAACGGCAAGACGGCGCTTGTCTTCGGCGCCGGCGGTGGACTTGGCGGCGCAATCGCAAGGTCGCTTGCGGCCGAAGATGTTTCCGTCGTCGTCGCCGACATCCACGAGGAAAGCGCCAAGGCGACCGCGGATGCAATCAAGGCCGAGGGTGGCAAGGCCATTCCGCTCACCTGGGATATTGGCGACCTGTCCCTGGTTGGTCGGAAGCTCGACGCCATAAACAATGCGTTTGGCCCGGTCGACATCCTGGTCAACAACACCGGCGGCCCGCCGCCGACGCCGGCCGCAGGCCAGTCGCCCGACGATTGGTCGAAGTACTTCGACCTCATGGTTCGCTCGGTGATCGCGGTCACCGATGCCGTTCTGCCGACGATGCGCGAGCGCAAATGGGGACGCATCATCACCTCCACGTCTTCAGGCGTCGTCGCACCGATTGCAAATCTCGGGATTTCGAACAGCCTGCGCCTGGCGCTTGTGGGCTGGTCAAAAACCTTGGCGCGCGAGGTCGGGCGCGATGGCATCACCGCAAACATCGTGTTGCCGGGACGGATCGCCACCGGGCGGATCGTGTTCCTGGACGAGCAGAAGGCGAAGCGTGAAAACCGGCCGGTCGCCGACGTCACCGCCGAAAGTACCGGGTCCATTCCAGTCGGGCGCTACGGCGACCCGAAGGAATACGGTGACACCGTCACCTTCCTTGCCAGCCCCCGCGCATCCTACATCACCGGCTCCGTCATCCGCGTCGATGGCGGTCTGATCAACAGCATCTGATTTGGGCGAGATCGATCATGACACTTGAGCCTCACGTCGTTGAAACCCTGAAGGGCGTATCCACTGCGACGCTAACGACGGTTCTGCTCAAAAGAGGGCTTCGCAATGTCTGGATGCGTGGCACCAAGCCGCTGAAGCCTGGCCAGGGGCGGGTTGTCGGCAAGGCATTTACCCTGCGCTTCATCCCTGCCCGGGAGGACCTCGCCACGCCTGCGAGCTGGGCATCGCCGATCTCCACCCGGGCGGCGATCGAGGCGATGCCCGAGGGCTGTGTCGCGGTCGTCGACGCGATGGGCATCGGCGATGCCGGCATCTTCGGCGACATCCTGTGTGCCCGGATGGCGAAACGCAACGTTGTCGGCCTCGTCACCGACGGCGTGATGCGCGACGCCGAGGGAGTGTTGGCGAGCGGCATGAAGGTGTGGTGCAATGGCATCGCAGCACCGCCGTCGGTCGCAGGGCTGACCTTTGTCGGATGGCAGGAGCCGATCAATTGCGGCGGCGTTGCCGTGCTTCCGGACGACATTGTCGTGGTCGATGACGACGGTGCAGTCCTCATCCCGGCAGCGCTTCTCGACGAGGTGCTCGCCGAAGCGCCTGAACAGGAGCGCATGGAGGCCTGGATCATGAGTGAAGTCGATCGGGGCGTGCCGCTTCCCGGTCTTTACCCAATGAATGCAGAAACGAAGGCCCGGTATGAGGCCTGGAAGGACAGCCAGAAATGACGTTCAGCACGCAATCCAAGGGCGTCTACGCCATCGCAACCACACCGTTCCTCGAGGACGGCTCGATCGATTTCAAATCGATCGACAAGCTGACGGAGTTTTATGAGGAGAGCGGCTGCACCGGCATCACGATCCTCGGCATCATGGGCGAGGCCCCAAAGCTCGAGCCGGAGGAAAGTAGAGCCATCGTCAAGCGCGTGGTCTCTCGGTCCAAAATTCCGGTGATCGTCGGCGTCTCCGCTCCAGGTTTTGCCAGCATGCGCTCGTTGGCGCGTCACTCGATGGACATGGGTGCCGCTGGCGTGATGATCGCTCCGCCTCCCGCCCTGCGCACCGATGACCAGATCGTCAACTATTTCGCAGGCGCGGTGGAAGCTGTCGGCGAGGATGTGCCGTGGGTTCTACAGGACTATCCGCTGACCCTCACGGTCGTCATGACGCCTGGTGTCATCGCGAAGATCATGTCCAACCACACGTCCTGCCTGATGCTGAAGCACGAGGACTGGCCCGGCCTTGAAAAGATATCGAAGCTGCGCGCCCTGCAGAAGGCGGGAGAACTTCGCGACTTTTCCGTGCTCTGCGGCAACGGCGGCATGTTCCTCGACTTTGAGCCCGAACGAGGCGCGGACGGAGCCATGACCGGCTATGGATTCCCGGACATGCTCACCGAACTGATGCGATTGTTTGCGGCTGGAAAGAGGGATGAAGCGCACGACCTCTTCGATGCGCACCTGCCTTTGATCCGTTACGAGCAACAGCTTGGCATCGGCCTTGCCGTTCGCAAGCACGTTTTGAAACGCCGCGGCGTCATCGCCTCCGACGCCCAACGCAAGCCGGCCCAGATGCTGACCCCGACAGCGCGAGCAGAAGTCGACTATCTGCTTGCTCGCGTCGCAAGGCATGACAAGCGCGCTGCCCTCTAGTCAGTTCGACCTCCCTGAGCCCGTTCGTAGCTGATCAAGAGCCGCGGACGGGCCTACAAAGTCATCCATCGCGTCTGCGACCACCATCGCGGGTCTGTCCTGAGACTCGCGAGGGTGGTCCTTTGGCTTTGGCGATTGTCGAATACACCTGTTGAAGAACGAGGTTTGACGATGCAGGGCCAGGAAACCTTCCTTGATAGGATTTTGCGTATCGGCGTGATCGTTGCGGTCGCGCTCCTGCTTGCGGCGATCCAGTATGTGGTGTCGTCGCGCTCCCTCTATGCCGTCCTCTGAGAGCGGATTTAATCCCCAGAGTTGATGAGCCGCGTGTTAGCGGTTGCTGCGTCAGTCGGATCATTGGAATTGCCCCGCCGTTCAACACGTTAATCGCCAGTCGAACGGCGGGGTGAATGCTCACATCTACGCCGACGTGTAGGCCGTCTTGACGGTTGTGTAGAATTCGGCGGCGTAGCGTCCCTGCTCGCGCGAGCCATGGGACGAGCCCTTGCGGCCGCCGAACGGCACGTGGAAATCGACGCCCGCCGTCGGCAGGTTGACCATCACCATGCCGGCCTCGGCATTGCGCTTGAAATGGGTCGCATGCTTGAGGCTGGTGGTGGCGATCCCCGAGGACAGGCCGAAGGGGGTGTCGTTGGCCACCGTGAGCGCCTCGTCATAATCGCGGACGCGGATGACGGACGCGACCGGCCCGAAGATTTCTTCCCGCGAAATGCGCATCTGGTTGGTCGCCTCGGTGAACAGTGCCGGCTGCAGGTAGAAGCCGGGCGTGTCGCGCTTCAGCAGTTCGCCGCCAAAGGCGAGTTTGGCGCCCTCCTGCTGGCCGATGGCGATATAATCGGTGTCCTGGTTGAGCTGGCTTTGATCGACCACCGGACCGATATGGGTGCCGGCCTTCAGCGCGTCGTCGATTGTCAGCCCCTTGATCCGTTCGCCCATTGCGGCCACGAAGCGGTCGTGAATGCCCTCGGTGACGATGAGGCGGGAAGACGCCGTGCAGCGCTGGCCGGTGGAGAAAAAGGCGGAGTTGACCGCCGCCTCGACCGCCACGGACAGATCGGCATCGTCAAGCACGACGAACGGGTTCTTGCCGCCCATCTCCAGCTGGTATTTGCGATTGTGCTCGACCGAGGCGAGCGCCACCCGTTTGCCGGTGCCGGTCGAGCCGGTGAAGGTGATGGCGTGCACATCGGGGCTATCGAGCATCGCCTGGCCGACCACCGAGCCCTTGCCCATCACGAGGTTCAACACACCCTTCGGCAGGCCGGCACGATGGAGGATGTCGACGATGGCCCAGGAACTGCCGGGCACCAGCTCGGCCGGCTTGAAGACGACGGTGTTGCCGTAACAAAGCGCCGGCGCGATCTTCCAGGCGGGAATGGCGATCGGGAAGTTCCAGGGCGTGATGATGCCGACGACGCCGACCGGCTCGCGGGTGATCTCGACGCCGATATTGGGTCGCGCCGACGGCAGCACTTCGCCCGCCAGTCGCAGGCATTCGCCGGCGAAGAAGTCGAAGATCTGGCCGGCACGCACCGTCTCGCCGATGCCTTCGACAAGCGTCTTGCCTTCCTCGCGCGACAACAGCCTTCCGAGCTCGTCCTTGCGGGCAAGGATCTCGTCGGCGGTCTTCCTCAGGATCGCGTGGCGCTCGAGGATGCCGGAGCGCGACCAGGCTGGAAACGCCGCCTTGGCAGCGGCGATCGCGGCGCGGGCATCATCGGCAGACGCACGGGCATATTCGCCCACCACATCGTTGGTGTTCGATGGATTGATGTTGCGGGACACTTCGCTACTGGCGATCCATTCCCCGTCGATCAGGTTCTTCTGCACCATATCTATACCTCCGCGGCGTTCAGACTTTGATCCTGTCTTCGCTTATCGGACGGGATCGAACTCGCACAAAGCACAATCTTTCGAGCCCGACATTGCCGAAACGGCAAACCTGAATGGCCCTTGAGCGTTGCCATATCGGCAATACCAACCGCTAAAAATTGTGCTTTATGAGATGCCAAATTCCATCATCATCGACCCCATAACAAGCAAGGGGAACGATATGTCTCGTTTTATGATGAACCGCCGAGGTTTCCTTTCGAATGCGGCCGCAATGGGCGCGATTGCTGCGACCCATAGCCTTATCAATGTTTCACCCGGCCTAGCCGCCGATTCCACGACGATTCGGATGCAGCTCGGTTGGCTGCCTTCCAACGGGCTTCTCGGAGAACTCGTTGCCCGCAAGAAGGGTTATTATGCCGAGAAGGGCATCGAGCTCGAAATCGTGCCTGGCGGACCGAATGTCGACGGCGTTGCTGGCGTCGCCGTCGGCCAGTCGACGATTGGCCAGATCTCCTCCAGCCCATCGGTGATGCTGGCACGTTCGGCCGGTGCGCCGATCAAGGCATTCGCAGCCGGCTACCAGAAACATCCCTTCGCGTACTTCTCCCGCAAGGCAAACCCGATTGCCAAGCCTCAGGACATGATCGGCAAGACGATCGCAGCGATCCCGACTTCGGTCATTCTGCTTCGCGCGCTCCTCGCCAAGAACGGGATATCGGAAGACCAGGTCAAGATCGTCAACATGGGTTCGGACATGAACCAGCTCGTGACCGGCCAGGCCGATGCGGTCTGTGGCTGGCTGACGAACGTCAACGCCTTGAAGGTTCTGGGTGATGACCGGGTCGACCTGACCCTATGGGACGGCGGTATCCGCCTCTATGCCAACGTCTACTATACCACCGACGACCAGCTGCAAAATCACGCGGACCATCTTGCTGCATTCGTGTCGGGTTCGGCGCGGGGATGGGGCTATGCGCGCGATCACCAGGAAGAGGCCGTCGACATCCTGCTCGAATCCTATCCGAACCTGGACAAGGCAAGCGAACTGGAGGCCATCGGGCCGCTGATGAAATTCGTGTTCAACGAAACGACAGCTGCCGTCGGCTGGGGTGGCATGGAACGTGCGAACTGGGAAGAGCAGATCAAGACCTATGCGGACCTCGGCCAGTTCAAGGGCCCGGTCCCGAATGCTGACGACGTCTACACCATGGCAATCCTGGATGCGACGGCCGATGTCCGCAAGAGCGTAGGGTAAGGCGATGCTGGAAACGCGTAGCAGACCCAACCATGCAGCAGTCGGTAGCGCCGCCGTGTCGGTGAAGAATCTTCATATCCGCTTCGGCGCAGATGATTCCGGCTTCACCGCACTCTCCGACGTCTCGGTCGAGATACCTGCCGGCTCGCTCGTGACCATGCTCGGCCCGTCCGGCTGCGGCAAGTCCACCCTGTTGCGAACGGTCGCGGATCTCGTGCACATCACCGATGGCTCCGTGTCCGTGCATGGCCAGACGCCGCGCAAGGCGCGCGAGGGCCGCGATTTCGCCTTCGTCTTCCAGGAGGCGACGTTGCTGCCATGGCGCAATGTGATCGACAATGTGCGTCTCCCGCTGCTGGTGGGAAAACGCGAAGCGGGCGCGACCTATGCCGATCCGGAAGAATTGCTCGCCCTCGTCGGGCTGAAGGGGCGCGAAAAGGCGATGCCGCACGAACTGTCGGGCGGCCAGCGCCAACGCGTGGCGATCGCCCGCGCGCTGGTGACCCGGCCCCGCATCCTGTTGATGGATGAGCCCTTCGGCGCGCTCGACGAGATTACGCGCGACAAGTTGAACGAAGAGTTGCTGCGCCTCTGGCAGGAAACCGGGACCACCATCCTCTTTGTTACCCATTCGATCCCCGAGGCGGTCTTTCTCGGTCAACATGTGCTGATGCTCGCGGCCCATCCGGGCCGAGTGAAGGAGTTCATGAAGGTCGACTTGCCCTATCCGCGATCTCTCGCGATGCGCGACACGGTCGAGTTCATTCAGGTTACCGCCTACCTGCGCAAACTTTTGGGAGAATGCTGATGGCAAATGCCCTTCCATCACAAGCGGATGGCCGCGACTTGACCGACGGCAACAGGTTCAGGGCGATCGACGCTGCCGTCAGCGCTGCCCTGCGACATCTGCCGGCGACGCTTGCGATCCTTGGCTGCATCCTGCTTTGGCAGCTCGTCGTCTGGGGCTTTTCGGTGCCAACGTTCATGGCGCCCGGGCCAGTCGACGTCATCAAGGCCTTCGGCGAAAACGCCGGCATCCTATGGACGAACTTCTGGCCGACGCTCATGGAAGCGGTTCTCGGCTTCATATTCGGCAATGTCATTGCCGTCCTTCTAGCGGTCTGGTTCGTCCACAGCCCGCTCGCCGAGCGAGCCTTCTATCCGATCGCCGTGATCATCAAGTCGATCCCGATCATCGCACTGGCGCCGATCCTGGTGCTGCTCGTCGGCAACGGCATCGCACCGAAGATCATCATCGCGGGCCTGATCTGTTTCTTCCCGACCCTCGTCAACATGGTGCAGGGACTGAAGTCGGCGAGCCCCGCAATGCTCGACCTGATGCGCATCCTGTCTGCCAGCAACTCCGAAATCTTCTGGAAGGTTCGGCTGCCAGGCTCGCTGCCTTTCCTTTTCGCCGCGCTGAAGATTGCGGCAACCAGCAGCGTGATGGGCGCTATCGTCGCCGAGTGGATCGGCTCCAGCTACGGCCTCGGCGCCCTGATCATCGAGGCGACCTACAATTTCCGTTCGCCTCTGCTCTATGCGACGGTGGTGATTGCGGCCTCGCTTGCCGTGGTTCTCTTCTTCGCTGTTTCGTTCGCGGAATCGAAGATCGTCCGCTGGAAACCGACGACGGACCACTGACCCACAAACCCTTTGCTGCTGGACCTGGATGTATCCGGGTCCGGTCAACCGACGAAGTCACTGGCTGTGAGCTCCTCACATTTCGCCGGACAGGTCCCCTATGGAGGAACGATTATGGAAACAATCAGAGAACCCTTGCGCAATGCCAGGATCGTCGACCGCTCCGACGTGGTCGTCGTCGGCGGCGGACCGGCTGGCATCTCCGCCGCGGTGTCGGCGGCGCGCACGGGAGCCAGCGTCACGCTGCTCGAACGCTACCCCTATGTCGGCGGCCTTGCCGCTGGCGGCATGGTTCTGGTGCTCGATGATATGGTCAACGGGCTTGAAATCACCGTGCGCGGCATCTGCATGGAGATGATCGAACGGATGAAGACACTCGGTCTCTGCGTCACCCCGACGGAGGGCGACCGCCAGCTCGACTTTCGCGACACGCCGGAAGCGTGGCAAAAGTGGGCGCGCTGGGGCTTGTTCGACTTCCATACGCCATCCGCGCCACATCCGATTTGCTATGCGGCCGCGTTCGATCCGGACGCTTTCAAACGGGTCTCCTATGACATCCTTCGCGAATCCGGAGTGAAGCTCAGGACGCACAGCTGGTTCTCCTCGGCAATCGTCGAGAACGGCACGATCAAGGGCGTGGTCTGCCAGACGAAATCCGGCCGCGAAGCCATCATGGGGGATGTCGTGATCGACGCATCGGGCGACCTCGACGTTGCTGCCGACGCCGGCGCCCAGCATACCGATGGCAATTTCATCCTGACGACCGTTTCCCGCTGGGGCGGGATCGACACCGCCGCAGCAGAGCGCTTCGAATTCGAAGAACCGGAAAAGTTCAAGGCGATCGATCATGAGGCCAAGCGTCTGATCGGCGGATGCTGGTCGTTTTGGTGGTTGAAGACGCCGCTGCCGGGCGTCATCTGGCTGAACTGCCCGCACATGCCGAAGCTCTCCGGGCTCAGTGTCGAAGACCTGACCTACGCGGAACTCGAAGGGCGGTCCCGCATTGCTCGCCTGCTCGATTTCGCAAGGGCCAACTTGCCGGGCTTCGAAAATGCCCATGTGATCGATTTTGCACCACAGACGGGCGTGCGCCAGTCGCGGCTGCTGCAGGGCGAATATGTCGTTACCAAGGCCGACGTGATGAACCGCCAGCACTTCGCCGATACCGTGTGCCGCGGCCGCGACTACTACACGCCCTACAGGGCCATGCTGCCGAAGGAAGTCGACCAGCTGATCGTTGCGGGCAGGCACTATTCGGCGACGATCCAGGCGCAGAAGTCGAGCCGTGAGATCCCGCCGTGCATGGCGATGGGCGAGGCTGCCGGCGTTGCCGCCACCGTCGCGCTCAATGCCGGCGTGAAGGTGCGCGATGCCGATGTCAAGGCAATCCAGAAGCAACTGCGGGCCCAGGGCGCCGATCCCGGCGACCTACCATCCGAAAATGCAACCTATCTGGAGGCCGCAGAATGACATCTCTTCCCCTCGACGGTATCCGCGTCGTCGATTTCACCCAGGTCATGCTCGGCCCGTGCTGCACGCAGATGCTGGCCGACTATGGCGCCGAGGTCATCAAGGTCGAAAAGGCCAAGATCGGCGACCTCTCGCGCTGGTCGCTGGGGTCGGATCCGGACGGACTCAACAATCCGGTCTTCTCGTCGCTCAACCGCAACAAGAAGAGCCTGGCGCTCGACCTCAAGCAGGATGAGGCGCGTGCCGCGGTACGCGCTCTGATCGACACGGCCGACGTAGTCGTCAACAATTTTCGCCCCGATGTCATGGAGCGCATGGGCTTCGGTTATGAAGAACTCAGGAAGACCAATCCGCGGCTGATCTACGCCGTCGGTACGGGCTTTGGCCTGGAGGGCCCCTATCGGCACAAGGGCGGACAGGACATCCTCGCGCAGGCACTTTCGGGCGTCATGCGCCGGAAGTCGGACGCGAGCCATCCGCTGTCGATCTACGCGACGCCGCTTGCCGACTATTCGGCCGGCATGCACCTCGTCCAGGGCATTCTGCTTGCCTTGCTGCACCGTGAAAAGACCGGCCACGGCCAGCAGGTTGCGGTCAGTCTCTACAGCTCGATGCTCGCCATGCAGATGCAGGAAGGCACCACGCACATGATGCGGGAGAAGGACCTGAACTGGGGCGCTTTCCCTCTGACAGGCGTGTTCGAGACCACCGACGGCGCCATCGTCATGGTCGGCGCGTTCAAGCAGAACCCGCTGCGCGACATTTGCACGGCATTGGAGATCGAGGATCTGTCCCTACGGCCGCAATTTGCCGATTTCGACGCACAGATGCAGCGCCGGCCGGAATTGCAGCAGGTCTTCCGCGAGGCGTTCGCGAAGAACAGCAGCGCCCATTGGCTCGGCCGGCTGGAGCAGGTGGACATTCTCTGCGCGCCAGTACGCTCGCTTCCCGAAGCGCTCGATGACGAGCAGACGGTGATCAACGGCATGATCCTTCATGCCGGCGAAACGAAAGCCGGTCCGATCCGGCTGGTCGGTTCGCCGATCGACATGTCAGCGGCAACCGTGACGGTGCGCATCGCCCCGCCGAAGCTCGGCGAGCACAACGACGAGATCCTCTCGGGGCTTTCCGTTCGCCGGGGAGATGCGGCATGAGCGTCACGTTCGTCGTCGAAGACCGCGTAGCAAGCGTCACGTTAAACCGTCCGGAGCGGATGAATGCAGTGGACGCAGCGACCGAACGCGAACTGGAGGCGATCTGGGGGGAGATCGAAGCGCGCGACGACATAAGCTGCGTCGTGCTGACGGGCGCAGGCGAACGGGCATTTTGCGCCGGAGCGGATCTTAAAGGGGCCGAAAAGACCGGCCTCGACTACTGGAGCGAGAGCCGGCCGAACGGTTTCGGCGGGCTCGCCTTTCGCCGCTCGCTGGATGTTCCTGTTATCGCCAAGGTCAACGGCTATGCGCTGGGCGGCGGATTCGAGATGGTTCTCGGTTGCGATATCGTCGTTGCCTCGACGAAGGCCGCGTTCGGTCTGCCCGAGGCCCGCGTCGGACGCCTGCCGCTTGATGGCGGCATGGTGCTTCTCCAGCGCAGGATCCCTCACAATCTCGCGATGGGCGTGTTGTTGACCGGCCGACGGTTTTCCGCAGCCGAGATGCAAAGCTTCGGCATCGTAAACGAGGTGGCTGAACCAGAGGAGCTCGATGCCGCCGTTGCCCGCTGGGTGGCCGAAATTGTCGCCTGCGCGCCGCTTTCGCTTCGCGCGATCAAGCAGACTGTCAATCGCACCGGGCATCTGTCGCCGGCGGAAGCACAAGGGCTGCGCACGCCTGCACTCGTGAAGGCGCTTAAAAGCGAGGATGCCCTGGAAGGCGTCAGCGCCTTCCAGGAGAAGCGCGCGCCCGTTTGGAGGGGACGATGAGCGTGTTATAGGTCGGAGCCCAGGGGAGGGGAGGTTCCAATCGAATGCACGCCAGCATCCTGAAATATTTCGTCTCGGTCGCGCGGTCCGGGTCCATTCGCAAGGCCTCCGAGGAGCTTCACGTCGCATCCTCGGCGGTCAGCCGGCAGATCAAGAAACTGGAGGACGAGCTCGGGATCGCCCTGTTCGAACGGCTCTCGAACGGCCTGAGGCTGACCGTCGCCGGGGAAAACGTGCTGCGCCACGCCCGGGTCACGCTTGAGAATTTCGAGCTTCTGCGCAGCGACCTCGGCGCCTTGCAGGGAAAAAAGGCCGGTCGCGTGCAAATGTCTTGTCTGGACAGCCTGGCCATCCAGTTCCTGCCGGACATGGTCAACACGTTCCACAGCATCCATCCGGGCGTGAGCTTCCATATCCACACCGCCGGTCACGGCAACATCAGCAGCCTGGTTGCCGAAGGTGATGTCGACATGGGGTTGACCTTTGATCTCGCCCGTCCAGACGACACGGAGATGCTCTTTCGCGTACCGATGCCGCTGATGGCTTTCGTCGGACGGGGACATCCGTTGGCGAAGCAGCGGCAGGTCTCGCTCGCCGAATGCGCTCAGTACGACCTGCTTCTGCAACTCGATACGCAGCCGATCCGCTCGCTCATCGAAATCGAACTCTCGGTCTTCGAACGAACCGGGCGGCCCTTTGTGCTGTCGAACAGCCAGATGATGCTCAAGCCATTCATCATCTCGGGGCAGGGAGTGGCTTTCTTCACGCCGATCGGCTTCCTCGCGGAAATCAAGGCAGGCGATGTCGTTCCGATACCGCTTTCCGGATCGCGCCTTCAGAACCTGCATATCGGAATTCTCGTGCAGCGACGCCGGCAGCGAACCCACGCGGCCGAAGCCGTCATCGAATTCGTTGGTGCGGAACTGCTGAGGTTCAGCGACCAGATCATGGAGGCAATCAATCCTTGAGTGAACACCAGGTCCCCGGGCGACTTCTTTTGCATCCTGGCCACGAGGCCGCAAGGCGTGAGCCAAACCTCTTGCGGCATCTGCCTGACGGTGCCTCCTCGGCTGCGATCCCGGCCAATGCCCTCCTGATGCCGCCGCCCGTCAACGCGCATGACCACGGCTATGGCATCCGCACGCTCGATTTCGGCAATGTCGACGATGCTCTGGAAGTTTGGATCCCCGGGCTTCGGCTCCGACCGCGCACCGATCCCTACCTGGAAGCGCTCGTGGCATTCTCCCGGCTGGCGCAAACGGGCATCGGTGCGACCATGCATTGTCACAATTCGCTGAATGTCGACCGACTGGTGGAGGAGGCTGGTGCGGTGATGCGCGCGGCCCGCGACGTAGGCATCAGACTTGCGCTATCCTGCCCGCTTCTCGACTACGATCCGTGGGCTTATGATGGCGGGCCGCAGCGATTGCGGCCGTATCTCGCTCCGGCAGACTGGGACGAACTCAGTGCCTCGATCCCCCAATATGCCCCGCCTTCAATCCAGATTTCGGCGGCCGACTCGGTCGCCGCAGCCAACACCAACCCGCTGATCGATGTCCAGTACGGCCCGATCGGGCCGCAGTGGTGCTCCAATGCACTGCTCGAAAGCATCGCCGAGGCCTCTCACGCAACGGGTCGTCGCATTCACATGCATCTCCTCGAAAGCCCAAGGCAGAGGCTGTGGCTGGACAGGCGCTTTCCGCAAGGGGTCGTCCGATACCTCGACGATATCGGCTTCCTCTCGCCCCGCCTTGCCGTTGCCCATGGCGTTCAACTGCGGCCGGATGAGCTGGGGCTGCTGGCAGCAAGGGGTGTGCAACTTGTTTCGAACCCGTCGGCAAACTTGCGCCTGCGTTCAGGCGTGGCGCCGCTCGCTGCCATTCCGGCAAGCGGGCCCGCCTTCGCTTTCGGCCTCGACGGCACGGGGTTTGACGACGACCAGGACCTTTGGCGCGAACTGCGCCTCGGCCATCTGTTGCACGGTGGCCGCGACCTGGCGCGGACCTTTACGGCACGTCGCGTCTTCGATGCCGCGATCCATGTCGGCGCCAAGGTTGTGAATGCGCCAGCGAACGAAGACCTCGTCCTCGTGGACTACGGTGCGCTGATCGCCGATAGCTTGATAGACGATCTGGACGAGGCCGAGGTTCTGCTCACGCGAATGACGGCGGCGCACGCGAAGGGACTTTACGTCGGCGGACAGGAGATCATGTGCGATGGGAAGCTGACTCAGGTCGATTTCGAAGGTGCCCGGGCCGAACTCCTGCAGCAGGCGCGTGCGGACCTTCCGCGGCTGAACTGCGAGCGTGAACTCGTGACCAAGCTCGCCGCGGCGACGCGGGCCTATTATTCCGGCTGGTGAGCCCAAGCGGCGACGCCGCAAAAACATCTCGGGATACGTGCGGCGAGGGCCGAGATGGGACGGCTTTCTACCGGCCTCAAGTTTCGTTTCTCTGGGCAACCGTCGACCTGCGTCTGTGCAGCTGCCCTGTCTTGCTCCTGTGGATCAGGTCTGCTTATGCGACGGTTACCGCTTTCTCGAAGGCGGCAACGAAGGGATGGTCCTGCACCGTCGAGCACTCCTTGCTCCACCCGCCCGGTGAGCCCATTCCGGTGACGTCGGCTCCGAAGAACTCCTTGTTCACAGCGATGAAATGGCGCTGGTTGTCGGCGATCTCGTGATCCCAGACGATGGCATCGACGGGGCAGATCGAAAGACAGAGCCCGCAATTTATGCATTCATCGGGGTGGATGTAGAAGGTACGGCCACCCTCGTAGATGCAGTCGACAGGGCAGGCGGCGGTGCAGTCGCCATCCTTCACGTCGATGCAGGGTTCGGTAATGACATAGGCCATCTTGCTGGTCTCTGAAGAGTTGCTTGCACGGCCAATTATCCAGAGTTTCCCTTGCCGAAGAAGCACAGATATTCGCAACGTCGATTGCCAAAAAGGCAACGTCCGGTGCTTCTTCGATCTTGTTTGATGTCGCCGCGTGGCGAAGTTTTGCGGTAAGCGCCAACCTGAAACGAGCTTGATCACCCGGCCGTACAGCCCAGGATCGTGCGCAAGCGCCTTTGTTCGCTCGCCGGGCTTAGGGCTGCCGGAGGATACCTCTCAGGATCGTCTCGGTGATCGTGGCCGCCGCCTTTTCGTAGTCATCGGCTTTCAAACGGGGCTTTTTGAGCGCGTCGACGGCGACGGGTTCGAAGTCCGAGTAAAACTGGGTCGACGCCCAGAGCATGATGAAGAGATGACGTGGATCGACCGGCAGCATCTTGCCAGCGGCGATCCAGCCCTCGATGACCGCGACATGAGTATCCGTTACCTGACGGATGTGTTCGCGATCCTTCTTGGTCAGGAAGCGGGCGCCTTGAATGATTTCGCTGGCGAAGAGCCGGGACTCGGCCATGTTCTTGCGCGTGTATTCCAGCTTCGCCTTGATGTAGAGCCTGAACGCCTCCGCCGGTTCGCGCTCCGGCGAAATGTATTTCAGTGCATCGTCCCAACTGGCGAGCAGATGCGCGATGATGGCGGTGTAGATCTCCTCCTTGGACGAGAAGTAGTAGTAGACGTTTGCCTTGGGCAGGCCCGAAGCCTCGGCAATCTCGGCGATGCGCGTGCCATCGAAGCCCTTGCGGGCAAATATCTCGATCCCCGCCTTGATGATCAGCCGCACGTTACGTTCGCGGATGCGCTCTTCGGGATCTCGTACTGCCCTTGCCATATGGTTTCGCCTCCATCTCGCCGTCGCTTCCTACCAGGCAATCATGCGTGGTGGCGAGATTGCCTTTGCAATTGCCGCGTTTTCCAGCGAAATGCAAGCGTATCGCCCTTCGCCATAAGTTGACGATGTAGTCAAGAAAAGTTGACCGAGTCGTCATTTTTTTGCTTTTGAAAGTTGACACTTTGGTCAGCTTTTGTCTAGTCTCATCCTCAATGAACGGAAGGAGAGCCGTAATGCCGATGCGCTTGAAGGAGGCAATGGCGGAGACGTTTGCAGGCTGGGAGGGCGACCTTCCGAATGCATGGCGCGATGCGCTCGGCCCCGTCGGCGACGATTTCGCCCGTATCGATGCGGACCTCGAACTGGAGCCGTGGGAGCCGATCTTCCCGGCGCGCCGCGGCAAGGTTTTTCCCGGTCAGCCAAGGGGCGCGCATGCCCTGGCGGCGTTCGACGGAATTGCGCCCGATGGCGTTCGCTGCCTGGTTCTTGGGCAGGATCCTTATCCCGAACCGGGTTTTGCGACGGGGCGCGCTTTCGAGGCCGGCAATCTCGCCGCCTGGGGTGAGCTGGACAAGATGTTCTCGAAGAGCATTCGCGCCTACATGCAGCTGATTGCGGCCGCACGCCTTGGTGACGAAAGTCTGGCGCGCGATTTCGACCACTGGCCCGATGTGCGGCATCTGCTGTGCGACCCGGCGGGTTCGTTCGAGCCCCCGAGCCTGATCGCCGACCGTTGGGTCGGGGAGGGTGTTCTCCTGCTCAATGCCTCGCTGACGCTCTCTCGCTTCCGTGTCGATATCGATCCACACCAGTCGCGCGGGCATCTGTCCTTCTGGCGGCCGTTGATGCTGCGCGTGGTCGAAATGCTTGTGGCGCGAGGCAAGCCGGTCGTTTTCCTCGGCTTCGGCGCGGCTGCGGCTGACATTTTTTCGGAAGCCGGCGTTGCCGAGGGGCGCACGGACCATGTCGCCTATGTCCAGCGCGAGCATCCCGCGTTTGCCGACAAGGTGCTCGGCCGAGAAAATCCGTTCCTTCTCTGCAATTCTTATTTGGAGGCGATGGGCGGCCGGCCCATCGCGTGGTGAACCATGGCGCGTAACCCGGAATATGATTTCATCGTCGTTGGCGCGGGCTCGGCCGGTTGTGTCCTTGCGAACCGTCTGTCGAAGAACCCGGCAAACCGCGTGCTTTTGATCGAGGCTGGCGGCAAGGATCGCAACCCGCTGTTCCGGCTGCCGATGCTGATGGGCAAGCTGTTCCATTCGGGCATCTACAACTGGCATTATCACACCGAGCCCGAGCCTTATCTCAATGGCCGCTCGCTCTATTGGCCGCGCGGCAAAGTGCTGGGCGGGACCTCCACTATCAACGGCATGATCTACGTGCGCGGCAATCGCCACGACTACGATCGCTGGTCGCAGCTCGGATTGCCCGGCTGGTCCTATGAGGAAGTGCTGCCGGCATTCCGACGTTCCGAAACGCATGTTCAGCGGAAGGATGCCTTCCACAGTGGCGACGGGGAACTCACCGTCTGCCGAGCCCGTGGCAACAATCCGCTGATGGACGTGTTCTGCGAGGCGGGCATCCAGGCCGGCTATCCGGCCAACGATGACTTCAACGGAGAGACGCAAGAAGGCTTTGGCCGCTACGACTTCACCATCCGCAAGGGAAAGCGCTGGTCCACATCATGGGCGTTCCTGCGTCCGGCACTCGGCCGCAAGAACCTCACCGTGCTGACGGGGGCGGAGATCACGCGCCTGATCATCGAAGGCGACCGGGCGTGCGGCGTCGAGTATTTTAAAGACGGCGTGCTGGGACGCGCCCGTGCGGGGCGGGAGGTGATCCTCTCCTCAGGGGTGGTCAATTCGCCCAAGGCGTTGCTTCTGTCCGGAATCGGACCCGCGGACGAGCTCCGGGCGCTTGGCATCGAGCCGGTGTTGGACCTGCCTGGCGTCGGCAAGAACCTCCAGGACCACGTCGACTGCGTCATGAGCTGGGAATGCCGGGAGCCGATCACGCTCTTCAGCGAGCTGCGGGCGGACAAGCTTATTCCCGCCGTTGCCCAGGGCATGCTGTTCGGTGAGGGCGTCACCACGACCTTCCCCTATGAAGCCGGTGCCTTCATCCGCTCGAACGACGGCCTGGTTGCGCCCGACATACAGCTGCACTTCATGCCGGCGCTGGAAAAGACGGCCAACCTGCACTTCCCCAATCCGTTCCGGAAGAAGCAGGCCGTAGAGGCCAACCACGGGTTCACGATCCGCGTCGGCCCCGTCAATCCGGTGAGCCGCGGCGAGATCACGTTGCGCTCGGCGAACGCGACGGACAAGCCGAAGATCCAGGCCAACTACCTCCGTGACGATTTCGACGTTCGCACGATGATCGATGCCATCCGGCTGACCCGTGACATTGTCGGCCAGAAGGCTTTCGACCGCTATCGCGGCAAGGAGCTGGCACCGGGGCCGGAAGCGCTCGACGATGCCGCTTTGACGAGCTGGTTGCGGGCGACCGCCATGACAACCTTCCACCCGGTTGGAACCGCCAAGATGGGCAACGACCCCATGGCTGTGGTGGATGCGCGACTCAAGGTGCGCGGTATCGAAGGGCTGCGTGTCGCGGACGCCTCGATCATGCCGGTCATCTCAAGTGGCAACACCAACGCGCCAGCCATCATGATCGGCGAGAAATGCGCCGAATTCGTCCTGAACGCATAGGAAGCAATCTGATGATCCTGGAACACCGCACCTACACCTTCAAGCCCGGCACGGTCGACAAGTGGATGAAGAAGTACGAGGCCGACGGCCTTCCCGTGCAGAAGCGCCATCTCAACAAGTTCGTCGGTCTCTATGCCTCGGAACTGGGAACGCTTCACACGACTGTGCTGATGTGGGCCTACGACAGCCTCGCTGACCGCGAAGCGCGCCGCGCGGCCATGTATGCCGATCCGGACTGGCAGAAGTTCATTTCCGAAGTCTGGGCGCTGGACGCGATCCAGAAGCAGGAGGTGATGATTATGAACCCGGCCTCCTATTCGCCGCCGCTTTGAGGCGGCAACTGGCGCCAGTACCGCCAGCGCCGTGGCAAATGCGAATGAGAAACAACAAGATAAAAGAGGGAACGATCATGACAGACAAGACTGGGAAGATTACACAGCACATGATGCAGCGCCGGACATTCCTGCAGGCGAGCGCGGGTGCCGCGGCGCTCGGCTTTGCAGCCAGCATCGTGCCCGAATTCGCCCGTGCGTCCGGCGGGCTGGTCGCGCTGGTCCACACGCAAGCTGCAGGCGACAATGGTCCGGTGGACCAGATGATCGCCAAGCTCAAGCAGCTTTCGGAAGAAAAGGGCTTCGAATACCGCGCTGTCTACGCGCAGGATCCGGCGACCTACGAGACGGTCTACCGCACGCTGGGCGATGCGGGCGCGGCGATCATCATCTCGACCTTCAATGAAGTGGCCGAGCCCTTCAAGGCGCTGGCGCCGTCCTATCCCAACACCAAGTGGATCCAGCTTTTCGCCGACCCCTTCGAGCCGGCAATCCCGAACGTGGTGACCGTTTCCTACGACTACTATCTTGGTTGCTATCTGTCGGGAGTTTTCGCGGCCAAGATGTCGTCGACCGGCAAGACCGGCTTCATCGGCGGCGTTTCCATTCCGCCTCTCAACGCAGACTTCAACGCCTTCAAGGCCGGCGTGCATTCCATTCGACCGGATGCCTCCGTCATCGCCGCCTTTGCAGGCTCGTTCCAGGACCCTGCAAAGGGTCAGGAAATCGCTACCCAGATGTACAATGACGGCATCGACTACATCCAGACCGATGCGGCGGCCACCGACGGCGGCATCATTGCCGCGGCCAACGAGAAGGAAGGGCGCATGGTGAGCTGCCTCGCGCCCGGACAGTATGAGCTCGGTCCGAAATCCCTGATATCGATCGTCAGCCTGGACTTCGGCGCCTCGCTCTACAACGAGGCCAGCAAGGCGGTTGGGCCCGAATGGAAGGGCGGAGCGCACGAGCATACGGGGCTTGGCACCGGCGTCATCGACTTCATTCTCTCGCCGGTCTTCACCGAACAGGGGCCGGCGGATCTGAACGCCAAGGCGAAGGAAGCGCTGGTCGAGGTCGCCAAGATTCGCGCCGGCATCCTGGATGGATCGATCAAGGTTCCGTTCAACACCACCCTTTGATCTCCTGACGCTGGCTCGCCGAGCCAGCCCGAAGTTTCGAAGGACGTCGGCACAGACCTTCCCTCTTGGGGAAGGTCACTGGGGTTCGCGGATCGTTTCCAGCCCTGTTGACGGCCGCGACCCTCCCACTCTCGATGGGAACCATAGCATGTCCAATTCTCCGAAATCGGCTCTGGAGTGCCGCAACGTCACCGTTAAATTCGGAGACGTGACGGCGTTGTCGGAGGTTTCAGCTTCGTTCGCTCCCGGCCAGATCCATGCGGTCGTCGGTCAGAACGGGGCCGGCAAGACCACCTTTGCCCGCGTGGCGGCCGGCCTCGTCCAGCCGACCTCCGGCGCCGTCAACGTGATGGGACACGACATCCGGACGGGGCAGGTCAGCGAAAGCCGGGCCGCGGGCGTGGAGCTCGTCCACCAGAGTTTTGCGTTACCACCGTCCTTCACCGTCGCCGAGACCATGGAGTTTGGCGCTACGGGCAAGGGCGGCATCTATAGCCGCAAGGGGCTCGCTAAAAAATGGCGGGCGCATCTTGCAGGGCTCGACGTCCAGGTCGACTTGAACCGGCGGATCCGGGACCTGCCGATCGAAACGCAGCAGGGCATAGAGATCGCGCGGGCCCTGGTTACGGATGCGCGCGTCCTCATTCTTGACGAGCCGACCGCAGTCCTGTCTCCGGCGGGCATCGACATGCTGTTCGCGCGCGTTCGCCGCCTTAGGGAACGTGGGGTGACAGTTATCCTCATCCTGCACAAGATCCGCGAGGTGCTGGGCGTCGCCGACACAGTCACGGTGCTGCGGGGCGGCCAAAAGGTCCAAGGGCCGCTTCCGGTGGCTGAGGTTTCGGGCGAGCGTTTGGCCAACCTCATCGTCGGTGAGGCCGTCGCGAAGACGCTCGATCGGTACGATCGCGATGCATTGGTCGGAACGAAGTCACCGATCCGTGGGGACTCAGATCAACCGGCCCATGCGACCGGCCCTGCCATCCTTTCGATGAAGGCCGCTTCTACTCGGCCGGACAGCGGAGGCATTGCTCTCGATGGTGTCGATCTGGAGATCCGTCCGGGAGAGATCGTCGGCATCGCTGGAGTGGAGGGCAACGGGCAGAAGACGCTAGTGCGGGCTATCTCCGCTCTCGCCGATCTGACAAGTGGATCGATCCAGCTTGCAGGCCATGACGTGACTGGCGAACCGCTCGCCGCCCGTCGCGCGATCGGTCTTAGGATCATTCCCTTCGAGCGCAACGTCGAAGGTCTCAGCCTCACGAGTTCGCTCTGGCAGAACTGGAGCGCACGCGAACTGCTGCAGGGCAGTTTACTCAAGCTCATTCGGCCGGCTTCGATCCGCGAGGCTTGCGACCGGTCGCTGAAGGCCTGGAGCGTTCACTACCACAATTCCGCGCAGAAGGCGGGGTCCCTGTCGGGCGGCAATGCGCAGAAGGTGATCCTCGCCCGGGAGATCGATCCCGATGCGAAGCTGATTATCGCGGCCCAGCCGACCCGCGGCCTCGACATCGGGGCCACCGCCTTCGTTTGGCAGGCGCTCCGGCAGGCGCGCGACCGTGGCGCGGCCATACTGCTGATCTCGTCGGATCTCGACGAGCTCTTCGACATATCGGATCGCGTCGTAGTGATGCTGTCGGGACGCCTGAACGCCGAGTTCCGTGCACCCTTCGACATAGGGTTGGTGGGAGCCGCCATGACCGGTGCCGTTGCAGGGGCAAGCGCATGAAAGACAGTCTCATCACCGTCGTCCGCAGTCTGATCTTTGTGATCTTCGCGCTCATCCTCTGCGCGCTCGTGTTCCAGCTTGCCGGTTACAATGCTCCGGTAACGCTTTGGGCGGTGCTCGATGGGGCATTCCTGCGAAGCGGCGCGATCGAGCAAAGTCTCAGATGGGCGCTGCCGCTGTTCATAACGGCGGTCGGCGTCGGCATTTCCTTCCGGGCGGGCTTCTTCAACATTGGTGCCCAGGGGCAGTTCTATGTCGGCGCGATCTGCGCCGCCTTCGCCGCCGAAGCGGTAAAGGGCGGACCAGCCTTCCTGGTTATCCCGACCTTGCTTCTTGCCGGCATGCTCGGCGGTGCTCTCTGGGCGCTGTGGCCGGGATTGCTACGGCTCCGCTCCGGCACAGATGAGGTCATCACCACGCTGATGGGCAACTTCATGGCCGGCCTGCTGCTGGTCTATGTCACCTCAGGGCCGCTGAAGGATCCCTCGGGTTCCGGTCAGCAGGCATCGAGCCGCCCGCTCGATGCGGCCTATCGCATCTCGGATTCTCTCGGTCTCTCCCCGGCGATCATCGCAATCGCGGTGGTCGTCGGCATCCTCATGTGGCTGCTGGTGAACCGAACTTCCTTTGGCATCCTGGCAAGCCTTGCCGGCCGCAATGGCACGATGGTGGAATGGCAGGGCGCGCGCCTCTGGAAGCTCGGCCTCTCCAGTTTCCTCATTTCCGGGGCGCTTGCGGGCCTTGCCGGCACCATCGAGTTCATGGGGCCGAACGGCCGCATCGCTTCGGGTTTTCTGCCGGCGCACGGCTTCACAGCGATCCTGATCGCGCTTGTCGCCAATCTCTCCGTTCTCGGAACGGCAGTCGCGGCCATCTTCTTCGGCGGCCTGGCCTCGGCGGCACTCTATCTGCCGATCATGGCGGGGCTGCCGTCGGCGGCGATCGACATCATCAATGCAGCGATCGCGCTGTTCATAACCGCGCGCTCTACCTTCATCGACAAGGTGCTGCGCCTTGGAGGGCGTTCGACATGAATGAGATCTTCATCGCCATCCTGCGCTCCGGAACGCCGCTGATCTATGTCACGCTCGCCGGCGTTATCGCGCAGCGGGCAGGGGTCTGGAACCTCGGCCTCGAGGGCCTGATGATCATCGGCGCCTGCGCGACAATTCTCGGCATTATGCTCACAAAGTCCGTCGGTGCGGCCATCCTCATCGCCATTCTCGCTTGCGTGCTGGCCTCGGTGCTTCTCTGGTTCGTCATCGACAGGTTGAAGGCCAATCCCATTATCGCCGGCCTCGGGCTGACCGGTCTCGGAATCGGCGGTACGGCGCTTGCGGTCCAGTCTATCTTCGGCAGCCAGGCAACCGTGACGGCTCCCTTCGGCATTCCAAAATTGGGGCCGGCCTTTGGTTCCTATGGTGTGCTGTCGATCTTGGTTGCCGCCATGCCGTTCGTCGTCTTCGCCATGTGGGTGCTGTTGCGGCGAACGCGCTTCGGCCTCCGGCTAGCCGCCTGTGGGGAGCATCCGTTCGCTGCACGCGGCGTCGGCGCCAACCCCTCGCGCATGCGGCTCGTGGCGCTTTCGATCGGTGGGATGCTGTGCGCTATCGGTGGCGCGGAACTTGCGGCGGGCAGCCTACAGTTTTTTGCCCAGGGCATGACGGCCGGTCGCGGCTTCATGGCGTTTGCTGCAGTCATCTTTGGCGCGGCCCATCCCGTGGGCGCCACCTTCGCCGCCTTGTTCTTTGCCATCGTCGGCGCCATCGGCATCCGGGCGCAGTTGACGTTCGGCGACAGGATTCCGCACGATCTCCTGCAGGCATTGCCCTATCTCGCGACGGTCTTCGGCGTCTGGCTGTCCGGAAAGCTTCGCGGCGGCGCGAAGACCGCAAGCTCGTTCGCCGAGCTCAGGGATCAGTAATCATGATGTGCGGCGGACGCTATCCTCAGGTCATTCAATGGTTTCCGGGGCATTTGTCATGAGCGAAATTCTCATCCGCAATGGGACGATAGTTGCGATGGACCGCGCTCACGGCGCAACACCATTTGCCGCTGACATCCTGATCGAAGGCACCGAGATCAGATCGATCGGGTCGGGCCTTGCCGCCAGGCCCGACGCCCAAATTATCGAGGCACGCGGCAAGCTGGTCCTGCCGGGACTGGTCAATGCCCATACGCATTCCAGTGAGACATTCCTGCGGGGGCGCTATGAGCGCATGCCGCTCGAACTCTGGCTGCTCTATGCCTATCCGCTGTTGATGAACGACCCGATCGGCGAGCGCCTGCTGTACCTGCGCAGCCTGCTGCTGGCGATGGAATCGCTGCGCAACGGCGTCACGACGCTCTGCGACGATTTTTTCGACCCGCCCCGGCACGATCTCGACCGGCTTGCCACCGTCTTTCGCGCCTACGACGATGCCGGAATCCGCGCCAATATTTCCAGCGCGGCGATGAATGTGCATACGCTTGATGCGCTGCCTTTTGTGCGCGAGATAATGCCCTCGGCGATGCAGGATCTTCTCGATTTTGGTCCGCCGATGTCGGCAGGAGCGTATGCGGACTATTGCCGCGCTGCCTTTTCCAGCCTGCACGGGATGTCGGGCCGCCTGCAGTTCATGATCGCACCTTCCGCGCCGCAGCGCTGCACGCCCGATCTCATGGCGGCCTGTATGGAGCTGGCAGTTGAAAGGCATGTGCCGTTCCACACGCATGTCCTCGAGACCAAGACGCAGGCGGTGACGGGGCTCGTTCATCACGGCAGGTCCTTGATCGCCTATATGCACGATCTCGGCCTTTTGAAACGCAACACGACCATCGCGCATTCGGTGTGGGTCAGCGACGAGGACATCGAGCTGATGGGGGAGGCGGGCGTCTCCGTTGCCCACAACGCCGTCTCCAACCTGAAGCTTGGGGCCGGGATCGCGCCGATCCGCCGCCTGCTCGATGCCGGTGTGACGATCGGCCTTGGCACGGATGGCGTTTCGTCGAACGACACGTCTCGCATCTTCGACGTCATGCGCGTCGCCGGTCTCGTTCATAGTGCCGCCGGTCCTGACTACGAGAAATGGCTCAGGGCGGACGAGATCCTCACCATGGCGACCATCGGCGGCGCCAAGACGGCGATGCTGGAACAGGTGACCGGTTCCCTGGAAGTCGGCAAGTCGGCCGATCTTCTTGTCCTGGATATGCGAAATTATCCCTTCGTGCCGCTCAACGATGTCGCCAAACACCTTGTCTATTCGGAAAACGGATCGTCGGTGGAAGCAGTGATGGTTGCCGGACGAATCGTCATGCAGGGCGGACGCCTGACCACGGTGGATGAACAGGCCGTCTTCGATGAAATTTCCGAACTCGTGCCGGCATATCTTGCCGAACACGCCGAGCTTGAGCGCCGCAACGCGATCTTCGAACCCGTCCTGGCAGAGGTCCATCGAATGGCGACCGGGATGGACATTTCTCTCAACCGATACCAAGGCGACGCCGTATGACGCGACCTCGACGACAGACGATTCTTCCCAGTGACTGAGCCAGCTTTGTTGCAACGCTCCGTAGAAAAAAATTTGGCAAACCGCATCATACGTGTGGCGCGAACCATGACAACAATCTATGGATGATACTGCACGCTTAACTTGCGATTTTCTGGCTCACAAGCTGGGCGAAAGTTCTTCACTGTAGGAAAGCTCTGCTGCACCTGGGCATGGATTGCGGGTGCTTGCGCGATTTGGACGGCCTTCGGGGGAAGGCGGACGGGGAACCGATGACATTGCTGATCGTTGTTCTTGTGCTTGCTCTTGCAGGCATGGCGTTCACATGGCTGAAAGTGCTTAAGCGCTTTCTGTCGGCTCTTTCCGCCGCCGCTTGGGTGCTCCGGGCCGTCACCAATGCAGTCCTTCGGCCGTGGAAGGCCTGGTTCGCCTTCATTGCTGCCTTCTTGATCAGCCTGGCGTTTTTCCAGAGTGCGCACGCGCAATCGGCTGGTTGCAGTGCGATCAACGCAACGTGGGGGAGCGGCGTTTCCCTCTCGAATACAAGCGAGTTGTGGCAGGCTAACCTTAGCGTCCTCGCGGGCGAAAAAGTCACATACAGGGTTACTTCATCTGGCACTGTGAATTCGAACAGCGCAGGCTTCGCGATTTACAAGAACGCTGGCGTTAATATGTCTGACGGCACTTCATTTGAAGCATATGCTGCACCCGGCGCGGAGTTGAATCTAAACGCTACATTGACAATACCCGCTGACGATACTGAGTTTGTGGTTTACGCTTGGAGCGAGCCCGCTGGCGGAACCGTACATGCGACGGTTACGTGCGCTGGAAAGAGCGACCAGACCATCACCTTCAACAACCCGGGCCCGCAGAATTTCGGAACGACGCCGGCGCTGACGGCGAGCGCCAGTTCCGGGCTCAGCCCCGTCTTTACCTCCGCGACCACCGGCGTTTGCACCGTTGATGGCGCAGGAGTGTTGAGCTTCGTGACGACCGGGACCTGCACGATCAATGCCAACCAGGCCGGCGATGCGTCCTACAACGCCGCCCCGCAGGTACAGCAGAGTTTTGCCGTCAACCCCGCCGTTCCGATTGCCGGTGCCGTTTCGGCGACAGTCAGCGCCAACTCGTCGGCAAACCCCATCACGTTGAACCTTTCCGGTGGAACAGCGACGTCGGTGGCGGTCAGCGCGCCCGCTGCGCACGGCACGGCGACGGCTTCGGGAACTACCATTACCTATACGCCAACGCCAGGCTATGCCGGCCCCGACAGCTTCACCTATACGGCGACGAATGCGGGTGGCACATCGGCTCCAGCGACGGTTACCATCACCGTATCGGCCCCGACCATCGTTTTGCCGAACGTCTCGCTGGCAGCGGGGACCGTTGGGACGGCCTATAGCCAGACGCTGACGGCTTCCGGCGGCACCAGCCCCTATACCTTCTCTGTATCCGGCACATTACCGGCTGGTCTCACCCTCTCGTCCGGAGGTGTACTTTCCGGAACGCCGACCGTTGCGGGGAGCTACAGCTTCCAGATTGTCGCTACCGACAGCTCGACTGGCCCTAGCGCGCCGTTCTCGGGCTCGCGGGGGTACACACTGAACGTCAACGAGATCGTCCCGGTTGCAGGCGCGGTATCGGCGACGGTCAATGCGAACTCGTCAGCGAACCCGATCACGCTGAACCTTTCCGGCGGTACGGCGACGTCGGTGGCGATCGGCACGGCGGCGTCGCACGGCACGGCGTCGGCCTCCGGCACGACCGTTACCTATACGCCGATAACAGGCTACTCCGGCTCCGACAGCTTCACCTACACCGCCACGAATTCAGCCGGCACCTCTTCGCCCGCGACGGTCATCGTCACGGTGAATCGACCCACACTGGCCCTGTCGCCAGCGGCGGGGGCGCTGCCTGGCGGCACGACCGACGTTGCCTATAGCCAGTCAATGACCGCATCGCTCGGCACCGCGCCCTATACCTATGGGCTCACGATCACCTCCGGCACGCTCCCAACGGGGATGTCTTTCAATGCCGCAACAGGCACTCTTTCCGGCACTCCGACGACGACAGGCACCGTCAACTTCACCGTCTCTGCAGTAGACGCCTACGGCGCGAGCGGCTCGGCCGCCTATTCGCTGACGACCATATTGGGGCTGCAGGCGCCCGTCGCCGGCAATGCGTCCGCGACGGTCGATGCCAATTCGGCGAACAACGCAATCACGCTCGCCCTCACGGGCGGCGCCGCAGATAGCGTGGCGGTCGCGTCGGCCCCGACCCACGGCACCGCGTCGGCTTCGGGCACGACAATCACCTACACGCCGACGTTAGGCTATTCCGGCGCCGACAGCTTCACCTACACGGCCACCAATATCGCGGGCACGTCCGCGGCCGCGACGGTCACCATCACGGTGAGTGCGCTGCCGCAATTGTCGGTCAACGACGTAAGCCAGTCCGAGGGCAATTCCGGCACCACGAGCTTCACCTTCACGATATCGCTGGACAAACCGGCCGGTGTCGGTGGTGTGACCTTCGACATTGCGACGGCAAACGGTACGGCCAACGCCACTGGCGACTACACAACCAATTCCGCAAGCGGTCACGTCAGCCAGGGTGCGACCGACGCCACGTTCACAGTGCTTGCGCTGGGTGATACAGACTTTGAGCCGGACGAGACATTCTTCGTCAATGTCACAAACGTCGCCGGCGCGACGGTCGTCGACAACCAGGGTATGGGCACTGTCCTCAATGACGACGCAGCGCCTGCTCCGTCGATCGCCAACATCACCCCGAATGCCGGGGGCACGACCGGCGGCACGGTGGTCACCATTAGCGGTACGGGTTTCACCGATACGACTGCGGTTACCTTCGGCGGCGTTGCCGGGAGCAACCTCACCGTCGTCGACGACGGTAAGGTCGCGGTGACGACGCCCGCTCTTGCCGCTGGAGCCGTAGTGGTTGCCCTTACTACGCCGAACGGAACCGATACGTTCAATGGTGGCTTTACCTACCAGACATCGGTTCCGACGATCACGGCATCGGCCTCCGACAGCAATCCGGTGCTCGGCACATCGGTGACCTTTACGGCGACCTTGGCCGGCGGCGCGTCGCCGACGGGAACCGTCACCTTCAAGAACGGATCCACGACGCTTGGAACCGGCACCGTGTCCGGCACCACGGCCGCCTTCAGCACCACAGCGCTGAGCGTCGACGTGCATTCCATCACCGCTGAATATTCCGGTGATGGCAACAACGCCGCTGCGACCTCGGCCGCCATCACCGTTACGGTCGGGCAGGTTGCCCCGACGGTCACGGCATCGGCCTCCGACAGCAATCCGGTGCTCGGCACATCGGTGACCTTTACGGCGACCTTGGCCGGCGGCGCG
>NZ_JBWKZT010000013.1:188629-198669 GCF_059424735.1 Ensifer sp. GW101-20A05
TCACCGACGGGAAGCGTCACCTTCAAGAACGGATCCACGACGCTTGGGACCGGCTCCGTCTCCGGCACCACGGCCACGTTCAGCACCGCGGCGCTGGCCGTTGGCGTGCATTCCATCACCGCCGAATATTCCGGTGATGGCAACAATGCCGCTGCGACCTCGGCCGCCGTCACCGTTACGGTCGGGCAGGTCGCCCCGACGGTCACGGTCTCCGCCTCGAACAACAATCCGGTGCTCGGCGCATCGGTAACCTTCACGGCGAGCTTGGTCGGCGGCGCGTCACCGACGGGAACCGTCACCTTCAAGAACGGATCCACGACGCTTGGGACCGGCTCCGTCTCCGGTACCACGGCCGCCTTCAGCACCGCGGCGCTGAGCGTCGGCGCGCATTTCATCACCGCCGAATATTCCGGTGATAGCAACAATGCCGCTGCGACCTCAAGCGCTGTCACGGTCACGGTGGCAGCCTCGGCCATAACGTTCAGCCCCGCCGGCGGCGCGCTGCCCGAGGCCATGGTTGGTGAGGCTTACAGCCAGCAGATCTTCGCAACGGGGGGAGCGGGAGCGCTAAGGTACAGTCTCAAATCCGGCACGTTGCCGGCCGGAATGATCCTCAACATCTCCACCGGCGAGTTGACGGGTCCCCTCGATACGGCAGCCGAGGCGAAGGACTATAGCTTCACCATCGAAGCGCGTGACGGTCACGGC
Source organism: Ensifer sp. GW101-20A05 (assembly GCF_059424735.1). NCBI lineage: Bacteria > Pseudomonadati > Pseudomonadota > Alphaproteobacteria > Hyphomicrobiales > Rhizobiaceae > Ensifer > Ensifer sp. GW101-20A05. Next base: position 189,338 of record NZ_JBWKZT010000013.1, read on the forward strand.
ACCACCGGAACGGCAAGCTACACCCTGACGGTCAAAACACGCGCCGTCACCGTCACTGACAAGACAGTCGACGTTCCGTCGGGCAGCATGCCGGTCAATGTCAACCTCGAGGCCGGCGCCACTGGCGGTCCGTTCACTGATGCGAGCCCCACATTCGTGGAACCGGCCAATGCGGGCGAGGCGAGCATCGTGCGGGGTGAATTTGCCGCAGCGGGTCCGACGCCTCTCGGCTGGTATCTGAAGTTTATCCCGAACCCGGCCTACTCGGGTACCGTGCGGGTCGGCTTCAGGCTGATGAACGCGCAAGGCGCCTCCAACACCGGTACGGTGACCTACAAGATCGGCTACAATCCTGCCGAGGTCGCCGATAACATTGATGACCTCGTGCACGGTTTCGTCCAGACCCGGCAGGGCCTGATCGCCTCGTCGATCAGGGTTCCGGGCCTTCTGGAACGCCGGCAGCTGGACAACGCCACGGATCCAATCACCGCCCGTATGACGCCGTCGGAAGATGGCATAACGGCCAGCTTCGCAACCAGTCTTGCGCAAATGGAATCGGCGCGAAACAGTGCGGACGGTGTTGCTGGCGGCTATGCCCCGCCGTTCAACGTCTGGATCGACGGCACGCTGATGGCGCATAAGCGAGACGAGAACGACGACAAGTGGGGCAGCTTCGCCATGCTCAATCTCGGCGCCGATTATCTGATTTCTGAAAAGGCGCTGGTCGGCCTGTCGCTCCATTTCGACCGGATGACCGATCCGACGAAGGAGGACGCCGAATTGACGGGCAACGGCTGGCTCGCCGGCCCCTATGCCTCGCTCGAAATCGGCAAGGGGGTGTTCTGGGATACGAGCCTGCTCTATGGCGGCTCGGCGAACGACATCGACACAGCCTTCTGGGACGGTTCGTTCGACACGAAACGCTGGTTGATCGACACGGCGATTATGGGCGAATGGCAAATCGACGAGGCCACGGTGCTGACGCCGGAGCTCCGGGCTGTCTACTTCAACGAGACGGTCAAGGACTATGGCGTGCGCAACGGTGCGGGCGACGAAATCACCATCGAGGGCTTCGACGCCGAACAGTTCCGAGTGAGTCTCGGGGCGGAGATCGCGCGTTCCTTCACCCTGGAGAACGGCTCCACTGTGACGCCGAAGCTCGGTGCAACAGCCGGTTATGCCGGTCTCGACGGCTCCGGCGCCTACGGCACACTGACCGCCGGCCTGGCGCTGGAGACCGTCGATTTCTGGATGCTCGACGCCAGCCTCCTTCTCGACATCGAGGGTGACGGCCAGAAATCTCTTGGCGGACGGGTGAGGGCAGCAAAGCAATTCTGAGCAGGCCTGACCCCGACTGAAACAGAAAGTCGCAGTGGGACGCACAGCGGCTTTCGTCCCTCTTGAGCCAAGTTCCAACCTCTATTTCGCGTCATCGGAGGGTTGTTCGCCGTCTTGGCGTGGTGCAAAGCTCTACGCAGCGATCATCTTCCAAGGCTTATGGTGGCGTTTCGATCGGGTGACCGCTTGACAATGGGGCCGGGTTTGAATTAATGGGTAATCGATAACCCAACAAGGTCAGCAGCCGTGACAATCTCCCTTTCTGACATCGCGGAGCGCGCGGGCGTCTCAGTGAAGACGGTCTCCGGCGCATTGCACGGCGGGTCCGCTCGAATGTCGGACGAGACCCGTCAGAAGGTCAAGGCGATTGCTGAGGAGCTCGGCTATGTAACGAACCTGGCCGCGCGCGGCGTGCGTCAGGGCTGGCTTCCGCTGGTCGGCGTCGTGTCCGATGGGTTGATCACCTCGCCCTTCGCCACCGAAATCGTCCGAGGACTCGATGGGGCTGCGCGCAGCGCCGGCATGGCCGTCTTCGCTGTCAACCACAGCAGCGGACAGTCGATTGGCTCGGTGCTCGACGAAGTGCAGCAGTTCCGGCCGCGCGCCGTTGCCTACGCCGCCATGTATCACAAGGACGTCGATCTGCCGCCAACGCTGGCCGGTTCCGTCGGGGTCATGATCAACTGCCGCGAGGCCTCCGGCCGTGTCACGTCGCTGGTCCCGGACGAAGAGGGCGGGGCACGTGAGATCGTGCGTTACCTGCTGGCCGCAGGCCGGCGCCGTATCGCCTTCATCAACTTGCCGGGCATTCTGGCCGGCTCCTTGCGCGAGAAGGGCTTTCGTGCGGCGCTGGAGGAGGCAGGCATCGACCCGCTCGGCGTGTTTCCGGCCGTGCGCCGCAGCGTTTACAGCGACCGCGCGCCAAGCCTTGTCGCATCCCATGTGGAGGCACTTCTTTCCGGTCAGCGGCCGGACGCCATCCTGTGCGGCAACGACCGGGTGGCAATGGAGGTCTATGCCGCGCTTGCGCGTGCCGGCCTTCGCATCCCGGACGACATTGCGGTGGCAAGTTTCGACAACCAGGTCGAGCTTGCCTCGCGGCTGGATCCGCCATTGACGACAATGGCCCTGCCGCACCGCGCGATGGGCCGCCTTGCCATGGAGATCCTGCTCGCCGGGCAACCTGAGCCGCCGCATCTGCGGCAGTTGCCCTTCCATCTGGTCGAGCGGGCATCCGTCTAAATTCAGTTTTATGATCGCATTCAACAGGAGGAGAAAACAATGACTGCGCACTTGGGTAATCGTTTACGCAATGCACTCTGCGCCGCCACGGCGCTCTTGGGGAGCGCCGGTATTGCCGACGCAAAAACCGTCGTTCATGTCATGCACCAGGGCGATCCGGGCTGGGTGAAGGCCTATGGCGATGTCGCCAAGCGCTTCGAGGACGCCAATCCGGATGTCGACATCGAACTGATCTACGCGCCGCACGACGCCTATAACGAGAAGTTCAGCGCCGCCGTCATGGCCAAGCAGTTGCCGGACGTGATGGAACTCGACGCACCGTTCCTCGCCAACTACGTCTGGTCCGGATACCTGCAGCCGATCAAGCCGCTCGTCGATAAGGATGTCCTTGACGACATGACCGGCTCGAACATCGCCCAGGGCACCTATCCGATCGATAAGGACCTCTATGCGATCGGCCTCACCGACTCCTCGGTCGTCCTCTACGGCAACAAGAAATATCTTGAAGCCATCGGCGCACGCATCCCGAAATCCGTCGACGACGCCTGGACGCGCGAGGAATTCGAAGGCTATCTCGAAAAGCTCTCCAAGCTCGAGGGCGTGAAGTGGCCGATCGACACGTTCCGCGGCTACGGCATCAAGACCGAGTGGATCACCTACGCCTATGGCCCGCTGCTCGAAAGCGCCGGCTGCGATCTGATCGATCGCAAGGCGTGGAAGGCGAGCGGTACGCTCGACAGCGAAGCCTGCGTCAAGGCGCTCACCATGATGCAGACCTGGGTAAAGAACGGCTGGGTCGTTCCGACGTCGTCGGGCACGAACCAGTTCTATGCCGAAGGCCAGCCGGCAGCACTCGCCATGGGCGGACACTGGTTCTATGCGGAAGCCGCCGCCGCGATGAAGGACAATGTCGTCGTCATGCCGCTTCCGAAAATCGGAGAGAAGGGCGTCAGCCCGAACGGCACCTGGATCTGGGGTATTTCGGCGACCTCCGAAAATCCTGAGGCCGCGGGCAAGTTCCTGAGCTTCCTTCTGAAGGACAAGGAATATCGCGACTACGCCAAGACCCAGTCGGCCTATCCGGGTCTCAAGAGCTTTGCCGCCGAATCCCCGCTCTACGCTGAAGGCGGACCACTTGCTATCGCCTTCGAACAGGCCTCGAAGTCCGCGGTCGCCCGTCCGCCGCACCCGGCCTATCCGACGATCACCTCCGCTTTCATGCAGGCGGTCGACAAGATCTTCAACGGCGACGACGCACAGGAAGCCCTGACGGCCGCCGCCAGGAAGATCGACCAGGACATCGAGGACAACGCCGGCTATCCGCCGTTCGACGAACAGCAATAAGGCGTTATCGCAGGGCCGTCACTCTGACCGGCCCTGCGCCATCTCGGGAGGATGAGCGATGAGGAGGAGACCATGACTTTGCAACAGACGTCTGCGCCGGCCATTCCGCGCGCCGGCAGGCGACGTGACCGGCAGCGATTTTGGCAGGAAGTCGCAATGATCGCGCCCGCCGTGCTGCTGCTCGCGGTCTTCCTGATCACGCCGTTCCTTCTGTCCTTCTGGACGGCGATGACCAACCAGCCGCTCGTGCCGCGCCCGACGCCGGTGCGCTTCGTCGGCCTCCTGAACTTTCAGCGCGTCTTTACCGATCCGTTGTTCTGGACGTCGCTCTGGAACGTCACGCGCTTCACGGTCTGGGTGCTCCCGGTCCAGTGCGGCCTGGCCTTCCTGACGGCGCTGCTGCTCCACCAGAAACTGCCGATGCGCAATCTTCTGCGCGGCATGTTCTTCCTGCCGGCGATCACCTCCATGGTCGTCGTCTGCGTGATCTGGGGCACGCTGTTCCAGTATCCGAGCGGTCCGCTCAACCAGATCGTCGGCTTCTTGTCCGCTGGCACGATCCAGCCGATCGATTGGCTCGGCGACCCGAACTGGGCAATGTTCTCGATCGTGCTGCTGTCGGCCTGGCAGGCCTATGGCTTCCAGATGATCATCTACCTTGCCGGGCTGCAAGGCATTCCGGAAGAGCTTTACGACGCCGCCCGCATCGATGGGGCAAGCGCGCTCCGTCGTTTCTGGCACGTGACCATGCCGGGCCTGCGTCCCACCCATGTTTTCGTGCTGGTCATCACGACGATCCAGGCTTTCAAGCTCTACACCCAAGTGGCAATCCTCACCCAGGGCGGGCCGAAGGAAAGCACGGAGACCGTGGTGCACTACATGGTGCGCGCCGGTTTCGAGGAACAGAAGCTCGGATATGCCTCTGCCGTCTCCGTCATTCTCTTCGTCATCGTTCTTCTGATCGCGCTTCTCCAGCGCAAACTCCTGAGGCGCTTCGATGTCTGATCTCGTGCTCAGCCAGCCCGCCCCGCTGGCCATATCCCGGGGCAACAGCAAGACGGGCCTGCGCGTCGTCCAGACCGTATGCATCTTCATCATTGCTCTGGTGATGATTTCGCCACTCTTCATGCTGCTCATTGCCAGCCTCAAGGACGACCGCTTTCGCATCCTTGCGGACATGGGCAGCTTCCGCGCCTTCTGGGTGAGCGAGCCGACGCTCTCGAACTACCGGGAGATCGCCAATTTCTCCGGCGAGCTTGCCTATGGCCGCTATCTGTTCAACTCGCTGGTGATCCTCGTCGTCACCGTCGTGTCGGGACTGATCATCAACTCCATGGCAGGCTTTGTGCTCGCCTGGGGCTCGCTGCGCGGCAAGGCGGTCCTGCTTGCGCTTGTGGTCGCGCTCTATGTTATCCCGCAGGAGAGCATCATCATGCCGCTCGTCGTCATGATGTCGCGGGCAGGGCTGACGGACACCTTTGCCGTCCAGATCCTGCCCTGGGTAGCAAGCCCGCTCTATGTCTTCCTCTTCTACCAGTTCTTCGCGCAACTGCCGAAGGAACTCTACGAAGCGGCGGAGATGGACGGGGCCTCGGCCTTTCGCATCTACCGTTCGATCTACATGCCGCTCAGCCTGCCGGCGCTCGCAACGGTGTCGATCCTCATGGGGATCGAGAGCTGGAACCAGTATCTCTGGCCGACACTCGTCACGCAGACCGACCATGCACGGCCGATCTCGGTCGCAATTGCCACCTTCTTTGGACAGGACAGCATCTACTGGGACCGCGCCATGGCCGCGTCCGTCCTGATGATGATCCCCGTCCTCATTCTCTACCTCGCCTTCCAGCGCTGGTTCGTAAGCTCGTTCGTCGGCTCCGCCGTGAAAGGTTGACTATGACTTCCCAAACAAAACTCGCGAGCCCCGCGCTTGAAATCATTGAGGCCGCGTTTGCCGCCGGCACGGTGCTGCATCTCTGGATCAAGGCGCGCGAAACTGGCGGCAAGGCGAAGCTCTTCGTGAGTGTCGAGCGCAATGACATCGCCGATCCGTCCACGCGTCGCACCGAGGAGTTCGAATTCTTCGCGGTGACGCTCGGGACCGGTGGCCACACTGTACTTGCCTATGATGCGGAAACGACCGCGCTCTCAGTGGTCTACGCATTCCATCCGCAGACGGTGCTGGAGGAGGGGATCCGCGTGTTGCACCACGACATGCGTACCGCACCGCCTCAGGTGCCGGCCGGCTACCACTTCCGGCCGCCCTTCGGCTGGATGAACGACCCGAACGGTTTCGGCCGTTTCGCCGGCCGCGGCCATCTCTTCTACCAGCACTATCCGCACGGTTTGCGCTGGAACACCATGCATTGGGGACACGCCGTCTCGACAGATCTGATCCACTGGACGCACCTGCCGATGTTCCTCTTTCCGGCGGATCATCTGTCCGAAAGGGACGACGGCCGCGGCGGCGCCTTTTCCGGCTCGGCCATCCCCATTTCCGGGCCTGCGGGGGAGGAGATCCGCGTCTTCTATACCGAACACGTTCGCGATCGGCAGCCGGAAGAGCAGATCCAGCTCTCCGCCCTCAGCCGCGACGGCATCGTCGCCGGTGCATCCGAGGTGGTTCTGCCAGTCCGTCCGGAAGGCTTGAACCTCACCACCGATTTCCGGGATCCCTATGTTTTCAGGGGCCCGGACGGCCGCTGGAAGATGCTGCTCGGCAGCCGCGACAGGTCGGGCGGCGTCGTTCTGCTCTATGAGACGACGGACCCGAAAGGCGCTGCCGGCTGGACCTTTCTCGGCATCATTCATCGCGAGGACCGTTTTGGTATGACCGCAGCGGAATGCCCCTGCATGGTGCCGCTCGGTGGGAAGGCGGACGATCCGGATACCCGTTGGGCGCTGATCTTCGGTCTGCTCACCAGTAGGGAGCCGGCCACCGGCCGGCGCAACCTCACCTCCGTGACGGTGGGCCGCTTCGACGGCCGCAAATTCCTGGCCGAGTTCGAACAGGAGCTGGATTTCGGCTCCGACGCCTATGCCTTCCAGGCCTTCGTCGACGGCGACGAGCCGGTCGGCATCGCTTGGCTCGCCAACTGGACGGATTTTTCCAAGAAAGACGATTTCCCGACCGCCATGACGCTGCCGCGTCGTGTGCTTCTCGACGGAGATGCCGTTCTGACGCCGCCGAGCGTCGCAGCGGAAAGCCTCCGCCACATGCTGCTCGACGAAGCGGCGCTCGCCGCCGGCGAGACAGTTCCGCTCAAAAGCGGCGCGGTGGAGATCGTGCTCTCGCTGCCCGAGCCCGGCGCTGCGTTTGAACTCGCCTTCGATCACCCGGACGTCAAGCTTGGCGTGAAGCTTGATGGCGACGGCCTGGCGATCCTCTTTGACGCCGGCACTGGCAAAGAGCCGCCGCGATACCTCGCATCCGGCGCCAAGCCTTCGGAGCTGCGCATCTTTCTCGACGCAGGTTCCATCGAGGTGTTCGCCGACAACGGCCGCTGGACCGGCACGAAGCGCATTCCGGGTTTTTCCGCCGCTCGTTCGGCGACGCTAACCGGTGCCGCCGCCAGTGCAAAAATCTGGCAACTCAAGCTTTAAGGGAGGAAGACAATGGCATCGGTAACGATCGATCGCGTTTTGAAGCAATATGGGGCAGCCTCCGTCATCCACGGCGTTTCCGTGAATATCGAGGATGGCGAGTTCGTCACGCTCGTCGGCCCGTCCGGCTGCGGCAAGTCCACGCTTCTGCGCATGCTGGCGGGGCTGGAGGACATCAGCGGGGGCGAGATCCGCATCGACGGGCGCATCGTCAACGAGGTGGCGCCGAAGGAGCGGGACATCGCCATGGTGTTCCAGAGCTACGCACTCTATCCGCACATGACGGTCGCCGAGAACATGGGCTTTGCCCTGAAACTGCAGGGCCGCGACAGGGCGACGATCGACCGGCTTGTCAGGGAAGCCGCCGGTATTCTGGCGCTGGAACCGCTGCTCGATCGCTTGCCGAAGCAGCTCTCCGGTGGCCAGCGCCAGCGCGTGGCAATGGGGCGCGCAATTGTCCGCCATCCGAAGGTGTTCCTGTTCGACGAGCCGCTGTCCAATCTCGATGCCAAGCTGCGCGTGACGATGCGCAGCGAAATCAAGGAATTGCACCAGCGGCTCGGTACCACCATCGTCTACGTCACGCACGACCAGATCGAGGCTATGACCATGGCCGACAAGATCGTCGTCATGCGCGCTGGCCGCATCGAGCAGATCGGCAAACCGCTGGACCTCTACGACCGCCCAGATAACACCTTCGTCGCAACCTTCATCGGCTCGCCTGCGATGAACCTTTTTGAAGGCGACATCGGCGACGGTGGCTTCCGTATCGAGGGCGGGCTTTCCCTGCCGCTACCGGGGTTCCTGGGCGGCAAAGAAGCCCGAACCTACGGCATCCGCCCGGAAGACCTCGAGCTTGCCGAAACGGGCATTCCAGCAACGGTCCTGACGGTTGAGCCGACAGGCGCTGAAACCCATCTTTCGGTGCGCGTCGGCACGCAGACGGCCGCTATTGTTCTGCATCGACGCGCGGACCTTCGCCCTGAACAGCAGGTCCACCTCGCGCCAAAAGGAGAGAAGATCCACCTCTTCTCTGCAGGAGGCGCCAGGATTAACTGAAACGGCATGCATGTCGCGAGAGGCCGTTGACCCATTCGGGCAGAGACATCTCATCCGCCAAGCTCCTTTGGAGCGTATAAGGAGGCCGAGATCGATGCGGCGGTGGACGTTGGTTCGGAATCATTGCTCCGCACCAATGGCCGTGTGACGTCACCAGAGGACCGACGATACCTCGACGAACAACCCGTCGACCACCTGGTTCAGTGTGCCGGTAATGACCTCTAGCTCTACGTAGGTAGCGAGGACTACCGCTGCCAGCATGGACAAGGCCGATCCGATTTCGATCGCTGGCATGCGTTCGCGAGGAAGGGATATCGTAGCGCTCTCAGGAGTGGCGACGAACAGGTGATCGGCATCATGCCGGTTGTCGTTGGCTGCGCGAAGGAGACGAGACGGGCGAAAACGCTTATGTCCGCTCTTATCGCATATGCTGAGGTATCTTTCGCAGGGTGAAGTGGGCATCGGAAACGTCCATGACCGAACCAGAGTTGGATTACATTGTAGGCGACTCAACTGCATCGACCGTTCCCGGGGTAACTGTTGCGCTGAGGTTTGCGTCGCGCACGCGTTTCGCGGGAGGCCGGGTCAAGCGCGGCAAGGCAAGGATCAGCCGCAATCCATGTTTTCCGGCAAATCCGATAGTTCCATAATGTATATTATGCGATCCTTGTATGTAGCCGCAAAGTTAAAGTGTCCTGATCCTGCAAAGTTGGAATGTCACTCTCCCCGGGTTTTGCTGACCTGGGAGA
>NZ_JBWKZT010000014.1:0-170665 GCF_059424735.1 Ensifer sp. GW101-20A05
GCCCGGAAAACTACCTCGCCGCCGTAAAGCTCGTCGCAACAAGAATATGGTGCCAAAGTTTATGAGTCGACGCCGTAAAAGAAATGTCCGGACAGGTTCCGGGGCTCGCGGTCATTCTCGTCGGCGACGATCCGGCAAGCCGCGTCTACGTCGCCAACAAGCATCGCCAGACCGTTGAAGCGGGGATGAAGTCCCTGGAGTTCCGGCTTTCGGAGCAGACGACGCAAACTGAGCTCCTCGCGCTCGTCCAACGCTTGAACGATAATCGTTCGGTTCATGGGATTCTCGTTCAGCTGCCGCTGCCTGCGCAAATCGAAGCGTACACGGTCATCAATGCAATCGCCGTCGAGAAAGACGTGGACGGCTTTCATGTCCTCAATGCCGGGCGTCTTGCGACCGGGCAGGCATCGCTGGTGCCCTGCACGCCGCTCGGATCGATAATGCTTCTCAAGGACCGTCTTGGCGATTTGTCGGGCCTTCACGCCGTGGTGGTCGGTCGTAGCAACATCGTCGGCAAGCCGCTTTCACAGCTGTTGCTTGCCGAAAATTGCACCGTGACGGTCGCTCATTCGCGCAGCCGCAATTTGCCGGAGATATGCCGGAGCGCGGACATTCTGGTCGCCGCCGTCGGCAGGCCGGAAATGATCAAGGGCGACTGGATCAAGCCGGGTGCGGTCGTCATCGATGTCGGCATCAACCGGCTGAGCGACGCGGGCGGCGTGCGGCTCGTCGGCGACGTGGCGACTTCGGAGGCAGGACACGCTACCGCCATTACGCCCGTTCCCGGAGGGGTCGGGCCCATGACCATAGCCTGCCTTCTATCCAATACGCTGGAGGCGTTCAGGCAAAGCCTGGCGCCGGCCGCAACTTGACCTAGCGAGAGGACATCCATGTCGAGTTTTGCCCTGCGCGTGCGCTGCGCATCCACCCGTGGCATTGTTGCCGCCATCTCTTCCTTCCTGGCGGAAGAGCAATGCAACATCACCGACAGCGCGCAGTTCGATGACGCTGACACGGGCCAGTTCTTCATGCGTGTCAGTTTCTGCTCCGAAGGCGGACGGGAATTGGAGTCGCTGCGGGCTGGATTTCAACCGATTGCGGACCGTTTCGGAATGGAGTTCGACTTCTTTGATGAGAAGGTCAAGCGCAAGGTGATCATCATGGTCTCACGCTTCGGCCACTGCCTGAACGACCTGCTCTACCGCTGGAAGATCGGCGCGCTTCCGATCGACATCGTCGCGGTCATCTCCAATCACTTGGATTACCAGAAGGTTGTTGTGAACCACGACATTCCGTTCCACCACATCAAGGTGACGAAGGAGAGCAAAGCTCAGGCCGAGGCGGAGCAGATGCGCATCGTTGAGGAGACCGCGGCGGAGCTCGTCGTGCTCGCGCGCTATATGCAAGTGCTCTCAGATCGCATGTGCCGGGAGATGTCCGGTCGCGTAATCAACATCCATCATTCGTTCCTGCCCTCCTTCAAAGGAGCCAATCCCTACAAACAGGCCCTCGAACGCGGTGTGAAACTCATCGGCGCCACGTCCCACTACGTGACCGCAGATCTCGACGAAGGCCCGATCATCGAGCAGGACATCGTCCGCGTCACCCATAGTCAATCGAACGACGACTACGTCAGCCTTGGTCGCGACGTCGAAGCTCAGGTCCTGGCTCGGGCGATCCACGCTCACATTCACGGTCGTGTTTTCCTCAACGGTAACAAAACCGTGGTGTTTCCGCCTTCGCCTGGAAGCTACGCATCAGAGCGCATGGGGTGAGTGGGCCTCCTCGTTGCGGCGCGGACACCGAATTGATCGGGTGCCGATCACGTGGGAGGGCGATGCGATGGCTAGTATCCAAACCGGTGACAAATTGACAGGAACTCAACGGGAGATGCCAACGTCGACCCTCAGCGTCGAGGACATCAAGGTGAGAATTATCACGCGCGAGATCATCCTTCCGGCCGCCCTGAAACAGGCCATGCAGGTCCTGCTCCAGGATCCCGACCTTGTCGCATTCGGGACGGCGAAGTCTGTCGCAGTGTCGTGCTCCGTGTCGACGTCGTCTGTGCATCGCTTGGCACGGCAATGCGGATACGAAGACTTTGCGAGGATGCGCTCCGCATTTAGAAACCACCTCCTCCAACGGAGCCGAGCCTGGAAGAACTTCGAAGAATTTTTCTCTGCGACGTGACCGTTCTTGTGTCCATCCGTTCCTATGGTGCAAAAGGCATCGCCCGCCACTTCGAATCGCGAGCGTTGAGTAGAGTCGAATTTCCATTCACCCCGAGCCACTGCTCGTTGCCCACTGTTCTGTGTACGTTTCCGAGTTGTGCGTGTGGGATCGCATAATGTATCGACTGGAATGCTGTCGTTCGGGAGAGCGGCACTATTTGCTCAGTCGCACGCCAGGCCCACCACTTCCCGCGTAGTCGCCGTCGATGAATGCTATGCCGGCGCTTTCCAAGACAGAACGAATGTCAGCAACCGTGCGAGGTTTAAGCTCTTCGCCGCGTTCGAAACGCACGATCGTGTTGGTGGAGACTGTCGCTGCCTCAGCAAGCTCCTTGACGCTCATCTGAAGAGCTGTGCGAGCCATTCTGCATTGAACCGGCAACAAAATCGCCTCTCCATATCGATTTCGCCTTGACGTGGCGAATTTTGGTGAGTATTTACAACCTCGGAGCGCATTGCGCTTAGAGGTGATTCTATTCGGACTATAGCGAGCCAAAGGAGCGCGCGCGAGCGTGCGACCTGCCGCGCCTATCGTTTTTAGCAAGGCAAGGCGTCGCTGGAGACACGGCGATCGAGTTGCTCGCATTAAGCGCGGAGCACGACATGGAACTGCGCCAACTTTCGTTCTTCGTTGCGGTGGCCGAGGAGCTGCATTTCAATCGGGCGGCGGCGCGGATGTGCATCGCCCAGCCGGCGCTGAGTTCGCACATCCAGGCGCTGGAGAAGGAGCTCGGGGTGCGGTTACTCGAGCGGTCGACGCGCCGGGTCGAGCTGACGCGGGCAGGGGAGGTGTTCTACGATCGGGCCGTCCGGATCATCGGCGATGTCGGTTTGTCTATGGAGGTGGCGCGTTCGGTGGCCGGCAAGGCGGCACGCACGATCAAGATCGGAACCGTCTATCCGGCAACGACCGGCGTGCTGCCGGCGTTTCTCGCCCGCATCGGCCGGAAGTTTCCGGATGTGGCGCTGCATGTGAGAAGCGGCTCGACCTCAGACATCATCCGGTCCATCGAAAATGGCCAGATCAATCTCGGCTTCATCCGACCGGTTGAAAACATCGGCTCCTTGCGCTTCTTCTCGATCGCGCATGAGCGCTATCTCTTGGCAGTCGAAAAGAGGAGCCCGCTCGCGCTTCGAAGCGAGATCGACATTGAGGATCTGCGATCCGAGAAGATCATCGCTTTCTCCCGTCAGAACCTCTCTTACTCTGAGCGCTATTTCTCCGAGATGTTCGAGACTCATGGGTTGACCGGCAACATTGCCTATAGCTGGACGACACCTTTTCGCTGGTGTCGCTGGTCTCTGCCGGCCTCGGCATCGGCTTTGCGCCGGAATGGACGAAGGACCTGCCGAACCGCAACTTCGAGCTCAGGCCGGTGCGCGGCGTCGATCTGAAGATCGGGCTTGGTGTTGCCTGGAACAAAGAAGACCCAACGGCGGCACGGGACGACATCATCGACATCGCCCGGTCGTTGGCGCGGCCGGGACGGTGAGGTGGCGCCTGATATTCGAGCGCTGGTCTGAAAAACGAGCAGGCACTGTCCTGCGGCCGGCACTGAAAGCGGCGGCCGCAGGATCGGAGTGACGATGCCACATTTCGTTGTTCGCCGCCTTCAGGCGGCGATCAGTTCGTCGGACGGGCCAAAGAACTCGAAGTGAACCCGCTCGCTTGAAACGCCTTCTCTGGCCAGCGCCGGAACGAGGGCGCGAAGGAACGGCTTCGGTCCACAGAGATAGAATTCAGCATTTTCAATGGGCGTATTCTTGCGAAGCCACTCTGCGGTGATGAAGCCGTCGAAGTCGTGAGACAGTCCGACCGCGTCCTCAGCTGTGGGCGCGCTGTAGAAGCTGCTGATCTTGATCTTGCCATGCGCGTCGGCGAGCTGGCGAACATGCCGGTCCATGGCATGCGTCCCGCTATTCAGCGCGCCGTGGATGAAATGCGCTTCAAGGTTCGGATGCTCCTCGGCGATTGTCTCCAGGATACTGATCATCGGCGTCAGGCCAACGCCGCCCGAAAGCAACACGACCGGTTTCTCCGGCGCTTCGGGAAGGAAGAAGTCGCCGGCCGGCGGGGTCGCACTCAACACCATGCCGACGCTCGCCCGATCGTGGAGGTATCGCGATCCACCCTGTCCCTGCGCTTCCCGCTTGACCGAGATGCGGTAGAAACTATCGCTGGGACCGCTGGAGATCGAGTAGTTGCGCTTGATCTCCTGGCCGTCCAGTTGGAAGCGAAGCGTCAGATATTGGCCGGGCTTGTGGCGCGCAACGCGACCGCCATCCTTGGGCTTCAAGACAAACGAGGTGACGACATCGCTTTCGCGAACCTTCGCGTCGACGACGAAGTCTCTCCAGCCATCCCAGCCGCCCGAGCGCTTCAGCAGTTCGCCGCGGATCTCGGCTTCGCGCTCCTTGAGAATATCGGCCAGGAACCAGTAAGCCTCGCCCCATGCATTCAAGAGTTCAGGTGTCGCTGCATTTCCGAGCACATCCTCGATGGCGGCGAGAAGGGCCGTGGCCACAAAGGGATAGTGCTCGGGCAGAATATGATACCCGATGTGCTTGTGCGCGATCCGCTCGACCACGGGGCCGAGCACGGCAAGGTTATCGATGTTTTGCGCGTAGGCCACAATGGCGGCGGCAAGCGCGTTAACCTGTGAGCCGCCTTCGCCCTGATTTGCATGGTTGAACAGCTCGCGGATATGATCGTCACGGAATAGGCGGGCATACATGCTCTTCGTGATGTCCGCTCCGTGTGCCGCGAGAGCCGGGATGCTTGCCTTTACGATCTGAACGGTCTCGGGTGAGAGTGGTTTCGGCATGATCTTTCCTTTCGATGCGGTGCATCAGTGGGGGGCAGGTTGATGATCGTAGAAGTGCAATTGAAGTTTCACCGGGCCTACGATCTGGAGGTGGTGGGGCACATCCGGGGGGATGATGACCGGCGAGCGGGTGTCCGCTTCGATCACCGGCTGAGAATGAAGGTGGTAGTGGAGGCTTCCCTCAAGGACGGTGAGCTTCGCCCAGGTCTGCGGCCGCAGCCTGTGAAACTGCAGGAGCGGTTCGGGGACCGTGTCTTCGTCGAAAACCGGTGTGCTCCTATAGGGCCGTGAGGCAAGCTCAAGCGGTCTGGCCGGCGGGACTGCGTGGTCCGATCCAAACAGGGCGGACGACAAACGCGAAGCAATTCTGATGGCCCTTGACTGGATCTCGGCAGCAACCTCCGGCGACAGGGCGTCTGAAGTGACCTTCCTCCAACGCGTCAACCAGCGCTCGAACATGCCCGGGTGGATGCGTTCAAGGTGGATCAAGTGCATTGCCACCGGATTGCCCTTGTAACGGCCGGTGGACATCATCATCGACCCCCAGAATGCCGTCATGCGCTCGAGATGGTCGTCCCAATCTGTTACGGCCGCGAAGCCAGCGTTCAAGACCTGGTCGGATCGCGCTTCGGCGTAGAAACGTTCAACGACCGTTCGGATGTCTGTTTCGGTTATCGCTTGCGAGCTCATCGCAAATCCGCCCTTAAACATGTATCTCAGATGCATCTATTTATTCGAGAACAAAGATGCTAATCAAATGCATGTTTTTGGATTGGACTATTTGACGCAGACCCCGATGAGGCTCACCAAATATACCGACTACGCAATGCGATTGATGATCTATTTGGGATCACGGCCATCGGGGCTTAGCTCGATCCGGGAGATATCGGACACGTTCTCTGTCTCGCAAAACCATATGATGAAGGTTGTTCAGGACCTTGCGAACGCTGAGTTCCTGGAGTCCGTGCGCGGTCGCAATGGCGGCATACGCCTCGCGAGGCCGACGAACGAGATCAATCTCGGCGCCCTGCTTCGGCATACTGAAGGGCTGACGGATTTGATAGATTGCCACGGCTGTCGTATCGCGCCCGCCTGCGCCTTGCCGAGCGTGCTTTCGGAAGCCACAGCCGCCTTTGTGGCGGTTTTCGACAAATACACGCTCGCCGATCTCGTGGGCAAGCGTTCGGCGCTCGGCGAGCTTTTGGGCTTCGGGGAGCATTCGTCGCGGTGAGGTTATGTCGTGGCCCTTCGAAGACGCGGCCATTCTCCTTGCCTACCCTCGCAGGTGATCGCGGGCGGGTCGCGATTGAAACTCCCGGATAGCGAGGGGAGAGCGCCAAACAGGCCAAGTTCATGTCTTGCGGAATGAACCTTTAACAGCGGGAATAATAACTGGGTCATTAGTTCTGATCCCATCAAGGGATTGAAAGTCGGCTTTGGGGCCGCTTGCTGACAGTCTGCTTCGGAGCAGCGTCCGGCAGAAAACTGCCGTTCAGTAAGCGACCGCAATTCGGCCATTCGCTCTCCAAAAACGTAGACCCCAAAGCTGCTTGCAATTACCTAAATGGCCGATTTGTCTGCGTAGACGGCTTGACGGTCTGCACTAAACTTCAGGCCCCTGTCGTGGCTGCGGCACCGACTATCCGCTGATGCTGGTCGCCTGAGACCAGACGACCATCCATTGGCCATCACGCTGTTCGTAGACGTCGGTGTGCCAGTAATCACTGAGAGGGACTTTGTGCCCACTGAACAAGACCTCCAACTGGGCGCGATATCGGATGACCGCAGCGGTGTCGTACAGGCGCACCGCAATGTCGGCAGGCTCCCAGGTCAGGTATCGAATTTTGCCCAATGCGATAGACCCCAGATACTCGTCTTTGGAAAGGGCCACGCCGATTGGCGTGATCAATTGAAAGTCTGGTGCGTGAAGCTTTCTTGCACGGTCGAGATCAGCGACGACGAGGGCGCGCAGTCTGGCGCGTTCCGTTTCACGCAAAAACTCTATTGTGCTGGAGGTTTCGACAGTATCGGGGGATCGGGTCGTCATGGTATTCTCCAATTGAAAAAGGCGAGATCGCTCGATCTCTAAATAAGTGACGACTATACGGAGGCTGCGGCGGTCGGCGGCATGGCTGCGATCAAGCCCAAGTCAATCAGGCTCTGGGCGCTAGCCCGTATAGCCTCTTCCTCTGAGCGCGACCGCCAGTTCAGGACATGCCGGGCCTTTGCTGCGCTGACACTCAGGTCACGATTGAGTTCATGAACGATGGTTCGTGCATGGGGGTCGGATTCCGCCATCGCCCTAACCACCTCATCGGGAACTTCACCTGAAGGAAGCCGTGAGACGTACTCTGGGAAGGACGCAGCCAGGACAGCTACCAAATCCTTGAGCCAGAAAAAGCGCCCGCCAACGATAAACCTTTGATCTTTGGCTTCGGGCTGCGTCATCGCCAGCAGGTGAGCCCGCGCCACATCGCGCACATCCACCACTGAGAAACCAAACCGTGGAATACCTTGGAATTGTCCTGTCATCAGATGATGGATCAGTCCCACGGATGTCCCGAAATTCGCTCCGAGCAACGGCCCCAGGATCATGCTCGGGTTAATGACAGTCAGTTCGAGCCCTACGTCGCGCGCAAAGGCCCAGGCAGCACGCTCAGTCAAAGTTTTTGACTGGTAATAGGGCGTTGCCCGCGGACCGTTCGGGTCAGTCCAATTTTCTTCGGTGAAGGGGGCCTGCCCGTCGCCATGGTTGGTGGCACCTATCGAGGATGTGAGGACCACCCGCTCGACGCGCGCGTTGTGCGCCGCAAGGAGTACCCGCAAAGCGCCCTCACGGGCGGTCTGGATCAAAGCGTCCGTATTTTCCGGAAACCCAGGAGGAAAGGGAGACGCGGTATGAATGACATAACGACAGCTTTCGACAGCTGCAGGCCAGCCATCGTCGCTATCAAGATCTGCCTGCACGAAGCTGAGCCGCTCCAGAGCATCCTTGCCAATATGAGCGACAAGCAGACGTCGCACGCTGTCACTTTTTTCGATGTGGCGCAGACTACCGCGCACACGATAGCCTTGCTTAAGCAACTGAAAGGCGACGTGCCCGGCGAGAAACCCACCAATGCCGGTAACCAGCACCGCTGCATTTGCAGCGTTCGTCTCTGTTTTCATCGAATGTCCTTCTGACCGCATCAGTCGGTCATACCGATTAGACACTTGAACCCTAAATGTCCAATCGTCTTTTGACAGTCTGGACTGAAGGTGTCAATCTGCCCATCATGCAGCCCGACCAAAAAATAACCCTGATCCTGGACGCAGCCTTGCCGGTGTTTGTACGCTTTGGCTTTCGCAAGACGTCAATGGCGGACATTGCCCGTGCGGCGTCGATCTCGCGCGCCTCGCTCTATTTGAGCTTCAGCAGCAAGGAAGAGCTGTTTCGGGCCGGTTCAGTTCGCGCCCACGCCAAGGCCTTGGATGAAGTGGCAGCGGTGCTGGCGAGCGACGGGTGTGCCTTTGATCGCATTGCCAAGGCCATGGCGGTTTTTCAGCGGGAGTTGATTGCGCCATTTGGCGGCAGCGCTGATGCAGATGAGCTATTTGCCGCCAACGTGGCCTTGGCGGCCGATATTACGCTCGACGCGCGCCAGAAGCTTTTGAACCTGCTGACGCAAACCATATTGGCTGCTGCGCAGAAGGGCGAAATCGATCTTGAACCTCTGCAAGTGCCACCTGCGCAGCTGGCCAATCTCATTGTCGCTGCCATGGATGGGATCAAGCACGCCCAAGGCGGCGGTTCCAGCCTTCAAGACGGCATGAAACTCTTCATGCGCCTCCTTCGACTGGCCGTAGCCGCCGTTCCGCTCCCCACCCCAAATCGGATCTCGTGAATGAAGAACCAGCCGACGAAGCGGTCATCCGTTTTGAGCGAATGACCGTTCCATGTTCATATTTCGGTTCGCTCAGCCAAAAGCAACGCATCCTCGATGTCCATACCGAGACATCGGACCGTGTTCTCGATCTTGGTGTGCCCGAGCATTATCTGGATGGCGCGCAGGTTGCCGGTTGCCTTGTAGATCATGGCCGCTTTCGTTCTTCGCAGCGAGTGCGTGCCATAGTCCGATGCTCGAAGCCCAATCGCTGTGACCCATTCATCAACCAGACGGGCGTACTGTCGCGTGCTCATGTGCCGCGAGTGATCGACCCGACTTGGGAAAGCGTATTCATCGACGGTGCCACCGCGTCTCTCAAGCCACGCCAATAGGCTGGCCGACCGTCTCCCCGCATTCCATGCGGCACGGCCGCGGGCTGCAGCATCATATCGAGAGTTTCCCATTTCATTTCTCCTTGGCCTTAATTGGCCGAAAGAGAAACGATTGAGGCTGGCAGCCCTCGGGCCGCAAGCGGACCAGCGGCTTTCGTGCTGCAACGCTTTTAAGCCGCCAATCCGGCATGTATCTATTGCCTTGAGGGGGCATGACCATCCGGCTGGTCAATGGCCTGGAAGCCTTTACTGAGGAAAAACAACATCTGGTTACTCCAATCGCCAACGCTCCAGCTCAGCCAGAGTGAAGCGCGGCGTAATGTGCTGCGGGCAGTTCCAGTCGAACGCCTCCACCGCGATGAGGACGAGACGCTCCACCCGAGCGGGATAGTCGGGTACGGTCAGCTTTTTCGCCAGCACCGGATCGTCTTCTGCATCGATGACGCGCATGTGACCATAGATTTTCAGGCGCCGCCGGTGCGCGTAGTCCATCAGAAACAGGGAGACGCGGTCATTGGCGCTGACATTGCCTGTCGTGATGTATTGCCGGTTACCGCGAAAATCCGCAAAGCCCAGCATCGATGCGTCAACCGTGGTGAGAAAGCCCGCAGGCCCACCACGGTACTGGACGTAGGGCCAGCCGGTCTCCGAGACACTGGCAAGATAAAAACCGTCGCGCGCACCGATGAAGGCCGTTTCTGCCGGACCGAGGCGCTGGCTCTGCGCAGTTTCGTCTGCGTGAGCGCGCGCGATCCGCGCCCACTGCTCCGCGCTGCCATAGTGCTCCTGTGCGGCCGCTACGGAGGGCGTCGTGGCGATACTGAGATATCTGCTGCTCATTCCGTTCCTAACTTTCTAGAGCGCCGGAGCTAACTTCAATCCTGCAAGGCCCAGTCCGCCACCTCCCAGCGCATCTGCCCACGGTCGGCGACGACACGGCCGAGCCCTGGGAAGGGCATGTGCGTGGCGGCGATGAGTGCGCCTTCCGAAGCGGCGCGAGGGAAAAAGCGGTCGCGCATTGCCTTGGCCGCTGCACGGTCCTGCTCGAACAGGAAGAACACGTCGGTCGCCCCCGGATGCACGACCGGAAAGATCATGTCCGAGACCATGATGAGGCTCTTCCCGTCATCCTCGACCCGCACGCCGATATGGCCGGGTGTATGGCCGGTCAGGTCGACAATTGAGACGCCGCGCACAATTTCGCGTTCTCCGTCAATCGCCTGGAGTTTCGGGTAGAGGCGCACCACCTCCTCCGCCATCTTAAAGCTGGTTTGCAGATAGTCGGGCGCGCCGCTGCGCTTGGCCGGGTCGGTCCAATGGGTGACGTCGCGACGATCGATGTAGAGCTCCGCCTTTGGGTAGTTGTTCTTGCCTCCGGCGATCAGACCGCCCATGTGGTCCTGATGCATATGCGTTACGATCACCGCGTCGATCTGGTCAAGCTGCAGGCCAAGCGCACCGAGCGCCTGCGGCAGTTTGCCGGTCTGCCCGATCGAGCCCGCTGCACCGGCATCGATCAGGATGCGGCGCTCACCATCATCGATGAGATACTGGTTGAAGAGGAACCGCACCCCACTCGGCCGGGCGGTGAACTGAGCGACTGCCGCCTGCTCCACCTCGGCCGGAGCGCGTCCCGGAAAATAGTCGAAGGGCATATCGGCGTACCCGTCTGTCAGCGCCGTCACCGTGAAGCGACCGATGCGGATCTGCGCCAGCGGCGTAATGCTGACCGGCGTTTTGGCGGTATTCTGCGCGGCGGCAGGGGCCGGTGCGCCACTGATCAGTCCTCCCCCAAGGAGGCCGAGAGGAAGAGCGCTGGCAAAGGCACGACGTGAAAGTTGAGGCATGACGTCTTTCTCCTGATCATTGGCAATACGGGGAGCCGGCCGGCGTCCCCTGGATCGACGCAAAAGCTAGGATATCCGAAACCAATAGGGTATCCTGCCATTTCAGGAACTTTCCTCTCAGTTTCCGGAAGGATACGATGGATCGGTTTGAAGCGATGTCGGTGCTGCTGGCGGTGGTGGACGCCGGCAGCCTCTCGGCTGGATCGCGGCGATTGCATGCACCGCTCGCCACGGTCAGCCGCAGGGTCGCGGATCTTGAAAAACACCTTGGCGTGCGCCTGGTCCTGCGCACCCGCCGCGGCCTCTCCTTGACGGATGAGGGGCGCAGCTTCGTCGCCGCGTCACGTCGTATTCTGGAGGAACTGGACGCGGCAGAGCGGCAGGCCAGCGGCGACTATGGCGCGCTGCGTGGAGGGCTGCACGTGACCGCACCGATTGCCTTCGGCGAGCGCCATCTGCTGCCAATAGCTCTGGAGTTCCTGAAGGAGCAACCCGATATCAACCTGCGTCTGACCCTCGCCGATCGGCAGCTAAGTCTGGCAGACGAGCACGTCGATGTGGCCCTGCGGATCGGACACTTGGCGGACAGCGCGCTTATCGCAACGCGCGTCGGCGCCGTCCGACGGGTGATCTGCGCGAGCCCCGACTATCTTGCCCGCCGAGGCGTTCCGCTTCAGCCGGAAGACCTCAGCCACCATGACGGCATAAGCTTTCAGGGCTTTGCGACCGCGCCGGAATGGCGCTACCGCCGGGACGGCGCGGCCTTTGCCATCGAGCCGCGCCCCAAATTCGCGGTCAATACGACGGAGGCTGCCATTCAGGCTGCAATAGCCGGTATCGGCATTATCCGCGTGCTGTCTTACCAGATCTCCGATCAGTTGCGCTCCGGCGCTCTGCACGAATTGCTGACGGACTTTGCACCGGAACCGCTACCTGTGAACGTTATCCATGGACCAGCCGATCCCCTGCCGCTGAAGGTGCGGTGCTTCCTCGACTGGATCGTCCCAAGCCTACGCGCGCAGCTGGCTTACTAGCGTCCCGCTTCAGGCGCACCACCGTTGATGGCAGTGAGGCGCACCGGGGCGAATGCTGCAAGATGCGGTTGTCCTTCCCTAAGCGCCTAACATGTCTATGCTCCGCAGCGCATCCTCAATATCTCCTTCGGCCAAGGTTAGGCCGCTTGGAAAACGTATGTGAGCGGTGAGAGGGGCCGTCATTTCTTTGGCGAAGCGTTCCCAGGTAGGGTGTCTTTTCACCAGATCGAAGTCCACGATAAGCGGCGACTATGGGAATCAAAAACTATCTGATCGAAGGCGGTTCCGGCACTGGGAAAACGTCTGTCGCTACCGAACTGGAGCGGCGGGGCCACCATGTCGTCCATGGTGATCGGGTCTTGGCCTATGTCGGCGACCCCGAGACGGGCCAGGCACTCACAGGGCCACCCGAAGGCGCGGACCGCATTGTTTGGGGATACGCCCACTGGATCTGGCGCGTCGACAAGGTCCGCGCTATTGCTGCCGACACCACCCATCCCGCCACCTTCTTCTGTGGCGGCTCGCGCAATTTCCACAAATTCCTGGACCTTTTCGACAAGGTTTTCGTGCTCGATATAGACGTTGAGACCTTGAACCGACGATTGGATGGGCGGCCAAATGAGCCGGGCTTCGAGCCGGCCGAGCGGACGCTGGTGATCCGTTACCATCATACCCGGGAATATCTTCCCATCGGCATCAATATCGACACGACGGGTACCGTCCCAAGTGTCGTCGACGATATCCTCGCTCAACTCACCTGATGCCCTGAAAGTATTGAGAATGGGACGGAAAGCACTCGATTATTGCGGGAACGCTAGCCGCCTGAACGGCTCACAGGCGGCATTATCGCTTTCGTGGTCGACCGGCAGCTCTCAGAACGAGAAACCGGCTGTCTTAACGACCGACAAGGGGACGCAAAGCGGAAACCATTTCCACTTTGGGGCCGGTTGCGGATTGGCGGGTTCTGGGAGCCGACCTACCAAAGCGGTCGTTCCCGCGTCTTGGGCGAGCCTTAACTTTTGGCCCGAAGACGACCTTTAGCTTCGCTGCTCTCGACGGGGGTAGCGGGTGGAGAGCGGTCGTCGCCAAGCGGATCCCCGTATGACGTGTTCGGGCCGCATTCCGGACGGGCGGATTCCTGGCGATGAGGACCGCAAAAGGTTAACTGCGGCCGGGTGGTGAACTGACCGAAGCTGGAACTGATTACCCCGCTACATTGTATATCTCGGCAAGGTCGCGTAAATCCCAATTCCCGCCAGACAACACCGCGCAGACTTTTTCATCGGGGTTGACGTCTATGCTGCCCGCCAACAGTGCTCCGACGCCAATCGAGGCAGCTGGTTCAGCGATCAATTTCGCATCCTTGGCAAGAGCACGCATCCCGGCGATGATGTGCTCGTCTTCAACAAGAACAATCTCGTCCACATACTTTTCGATAATCGGATAGGGGTTTTGACCCGGAACGCTTATCCTCAAGCCATCCGCAATTGTGTTCTTCAAGGGAAGCGATGTGCGCTCCTTGTTTATCCGGCTGTGAAAATACTTCGGTGTCAAGGCAGGCTCTGCCCCGATAACGCGCACCGATGGTTTCGTTTCTTTGATGGCGGTAGCGATACCCGAGATTAGCCCGCCGCCGCCTATGGGAACGATGACCGTATCTACATCGTCCAGGTCCTGCAGTATTTCGCACCCGATCGTTCCCTGACCGGCCATCACGATGGGGTCCTCAAAAGCGTGAACAGCCGCGTATTTGTTTTCTGCAGCGATCTCATACACCCTTTTCCATCTGGCGGCGGTGTCGCCATCGAAAAGAATGACTTCTGCCCCGAGGGCCTTTGTGTTTTCGATCTTGATTTTGGGCGTGGTGACCGGAAGGATCAATATCGCTTTTACGTCCAGCATCCTGGCGGCATAAGCAAGCCCTTGGGCATGATTGCCCGACGACGTCGCGATAATGCCGTTTGCGATCTCTTCTCTCGAGAGCGAGAGAGCCTTGTTCAGGGCGCCGCGGATCTTGAAGGCGCCAGTAATCTGCAGGGTTTCCGGTTTGAGATATAGCTGACAACCAGCGGCTTTCTCTATTTTGTCCGCACGTAGTAGCGGCGTGTGCCTGACGTGCGGTTTCAGCCGTTCCTGAGCTTCACGGATATCCTGAATGGTGGGGTAATTGCGCATGGTCATTACTCAACGAACTGAAAGAACGTGCCGACGTTATTGGCTATGGCGTTCTGATAGATTTTGCTGGCAGTCGTATTGTCTTGTATGGCCATGCCCGTGGAATCGAAAATCGTGATTTCGTCGTCACTTTCTCGTCCCGGCTTCCTTCCCAACAATACCTCGCCGATTTCGCCATGGATGTCGTCCTTGGTGATGATGTTTTTATTCAGCGGGTGCCAGGTCTCGCCCTTTTCGGCGCACTGCGCAATTGAGTCGACGAGTACTTTTGCGCTCCTGAATATCTCTGGATCCAGTTCTTGTTTACCTTGTTGATCTGTACCGATTGCCACGATGTGGGTGCCGGGCTTCACCCAATCCGCTTCCACAAGCGACCCTTTCCCGCGGGTCGTCGTAATCAGGATATCGGCCTGCTCAACGGCTTCTTTTTTTGAATTTGCTGCAATTACAGGAATGCTGAACTCGCTTTCGATATCGGTCTTGTATTTGGAAAGCGTATCCGGGTTACTGTCCCACGCGTGGATCTTTTCAATGTTCATGATCTCGTTGACTGCCCGGATTTGCATTCTTGCCTGATTTCCGGTTCCGATCGATGCGATCGTCCTGGCGTTCTTCCTCGCCAGGGCTTTGACGGAAACGGCTCCAGCCGCCCCGGTTCTGAGACCGAGGATCAAGCTTCCATCCATAATGCAAATCAACGCACCGCTCCTGGCATCAAACAGGAGAATGGTCGCCATGCCATTGGGCACGCCGTGTGCTGTCGGGTTATCAATGAACCCTCCAGAAGACGCCTTCATGGAGATCATTTCGTTGGCTTTGTAGTAACCAAGCTTGAAGTCAATCTCCCCCCGAGGCGACGGGAGATCTATTCCGATATAGTCAGGTTGTTCCACCTGATCACTGTTAAAGCCTTTGTAAGCCTCTTCCACCGCGCCGATGACTTCCGCCATGCCGATTAGCTGCCTTACTTCATCCTTCTTGAGCAGCCGCGTTTTCATGCATGACCTCTCTATTGCCGGATTCCTGGGACGCATCGGCACAGCCCGATCCGTGCCGCAATCACCATAGCGGGCGAACGGCGAGACTAGCGCCCGCATTCGCCCCGACCTGAAGCAGATTGTTTTGAATCGCATAGGGGCCTTGGCAGAGAGTTGCGGCAGGAGTTCTTCCGAGCTTAGTCGCCAGCGCGTAGGCTTCGCCGCGCACGACAAGGATAAGTTCAAAGGCCAGACGGCGATTGCAGGGAAGGCGCTGGAAACGGATAGACGCACGTGACCGGTTTCCGCAACGCACTGCAGCCTTTCCGCATCGCGTACAGAACTGGCCGCTTGGGGTCGAATTGCGGCAGAGCGCTTCTTCGCGCTCCGAATGCAGGCGAGTCCCATCATGTGCTGGAACGATCAAGGTACTCCACGACTGCGGTGTTCACCTAAGCCGTAAGGGGCTCGCCTTCAATTACTGCCCCATACGCCCATCAGCATCTTGAGAAACCTTTCCGCGGCCGGAGACAGGATGCCGCCCCGACGGCGGACCACCCCGATGGTACGCGATATCGCGGGATCGCCAATGGGGCGTGTGATCAAGAATGGATGGTCACCCTGCGGGGTCGCCATGCGCGGCAGGACCGAAATTCCGAGGCCGGCCTCCACCAGACCGAGGGAGGTGGACAGATGGGTCACCTCGTAAAACCAACGCAGCTTGATATTCGATTTTGCCAGTGCTGCGTCGAGCAAGGTTCGGTTGCCGCTAGATCGATGAACGGTAATCAGATGGTAAGGCTCGAGGTCTGCCCAGCCGACCGAGGGTTTGGCGGCAAGAGGGTGATCCTTGCGCGCTGCCAGCACGAAAGGATCTTCCACGAGCCGGTCAAAGATCAAGTCCGGATCCGATGTGCCTATGATATTGATGCCGAACTCCACCTCGCCGCGTGCCACGGCCCGGAGGCCGTCGGTCGCCGGCAGGTCGAGGATGCGAAAGCTTATGTTGGGATATTCCTCGTTGAACTGGCGAATGACGGTGGGTAGAAAGTAAAATGCTGCGGTTGGGAGGCAGGCGATCGTCACCAATCCGCCTCGATTGGTACCAACGTCGCGTACGGCGAACAAGGAGCCGTCGAATTCCTCCAACATGCGTCGGACAAGAGGAATTAGTTCTGCCCCGAGGGCCGTCGCCGACACATGCCTCGTCGTTCGCTCCAGGAGCGGTGCTCCGATCGCCTGCTCCAGCTTCTGGATCCGTCGGCTCAACGCCGGCTGCGACAGGTGCAGCGCATCGGCGGCGCGATGAAAGCTCTCCAGCTCTACCACGGTCAGAAAGGCTCGAAGATCAAGGATCTCGCAATTAATGTTCATCTTGCATCAATTTCCCGATTCTTAGCATTTCACAAATCAACCGTACTTCCGATAATTGGATCAAATAGGCCGGATTGATACGGCGATGACATAATTCCAATGGAAGCACAAGCGATGAACGACCTACTGGCGATCCCTTGCGTCCTGATGAGAGGCGGCACTTCAAAAGGTCCGTTCTTCCTGGCAAACGATCTTCCCGCGGAGGCGAGCGAGCGGGACAAGATCCTGCTGTCCGTCATGGGTTCGGGTCACCCGTTGCAGATCGATGGCATCGGCGGCGGCAACCCGGTGACGAGCAAAGTGGCCATCGTCGGACCTGCCACCATCCCCGGTGCGGACGTGGATTACCTCTTTGCGCAGGTGCGGGTCGACCAACAGCTCGTCGACACGTCACCGAACTGCGGCAACATGCTTGCTGCGGTTGGCCCTTTCGCCATCGAGGCGGGTCTCGTTCCGGCCCGAGGCGAAACGACGCTCGTCCGGATCCATAACGTCAATACCGGCAAGATGATCGAAGCCGACGTTCCCACGCCGAATGGCAACGTCTCCTATCTCGGCGAAGCGGCGATCGACGGTGTACCGGGCAGCGCAGCGCCGATCGCCCTGACCTTCATGGACGCAGCCGGCGCGCGTACCGGACAGCTTTTCCCCACCGGCAATCCGATCGATTGCATCGACGGTGTGGCTGTCACATGCATCGATTGCGCCATGCCGATGATGTTGATCGAGGCAGGCGCGGTCGGCGCAACAGGCTTCGAGTCAGCGGCTGAACTCAATGCTGATAAGGAATTGCTGGGAAGGCTGGAAAAGCTGCGCATCGCTGCCGGAGAACGGATGGGCCTTGGCGACGTGCGGAACCAGGTGACCCCGAAGCCGGTGCTCATTTCCCGGCCAACGTCGGGAGGCGACATCAGCGTACGGTATTTCATGCCGCACCAATGTCATCCTTCGCTGGCGACGACTGGGGCCGTGGGGATTGCCACCGCCTCCATAAATGAAGGCACCGTTGCTTCCCTTCTCGTCGGCACGCGCAAAGCGCCGGTGGTGTTGTCGATTGAACACCCGAGCGGCCACCTGGACGTCAAACTTCATGAAAGGGACGGCAAGGTCGTTGCCGGCATCCTTCGCACCGCCCGCCGGCTGTTCGAAGGACACGTCTTCGCAAAACCTGTCTCGCAACTGGGTTGCGCGGCATAATGATCGTGGCCGCCGGGAGGGCGCCACCAACAGGAGGAGAATACCATGCGCAAGCTCATGCTCGCCCTCGCGGCAACCGTCGCCTTTGCCGGTTCGGCGTTGGCGGATCCCGTCCGCATCAGCGTCGGTTCTTATAATCTCAACAATCTTCCCTTTCCGGTTGCCCAGGGTCTCGGCCTTTATGAGAAGGAGGGCCTGGAGGTGACGGTAGAGAACTTTGCGTCGGGCGGCTCGAAGACGCTCCAGGCGCTCGTTGCCGGCTCGACGGATATCGCCGTCGGCTTCTACGACCATACGATCCAGATGCAATCTCAGAAGAAGGCCGTCGTGGCCTTTGTGCAGCTCGCCCGCAATTCCGGGCTGGTGCTGGCTGGTGGCAAGGACAGCACGTTCGACCCGGCAAAGCCGGAAACGATCAAGGGCGCGAAAATCGGGATCACTTCGCCGGGCTCGTCTTCCGATTTCTTCGTCCGCTACTACCTGCAGCGCAACGGCTTGTCCGCGGACGACGTCTCGCTGATCGGCGTCGGCTCCGGGTCTGCCGCCGTGGCGGGCCTTGAACAGGGCAAGGTCGACCTCCTCGTCAACTACGACCCGGCAGCGACCTTCATCGAGGCCAAGGGCGTCGGCAAGATCTTGATCGACGGGCGCAGCGACGACGGTGCCAAGGCGATCTATGGCGGGATTTACCCAACCTCCGTCCTCTATGCCACGCAGAGCTATATCGATGAAAATCCGGAGACCATCCAGAAGGTCACGAATGCGACGGTCAAAGCGCTCGAGTGGATGAATAGCCACTCCGCGGAAGAGATCGTCGACAAGCTCCCGAAGGAATTCATCTCCGGCGATCGTGACACCTACGTCAAGGCGGTCGAGAACGCGAAGGCGATCTTTTCAAAGGACGGCCGTATCAACGAGGAGGATATCAAGACTCCGCTCGCCGTCCTGAAGAGCTTCAACGAAAAAGTCGCCGCGGCCGAAATCGACCTTACGAAAACCTACACCAACGAGTTCGTCGGCAAGGTCCCGAACGTCGCCGCCAACTGACAGGAGGAGGTCATGGCATTGGCCGTAGTGAATACCGCACCCCCGACGGACAGACCCCATCAAGCAAAGCCGATGGTTTCCATCGACTCGGTCACCATGTCCTTCGGTGCCTACGTGGCCGTGCAGGATGTGAACCTGAGTGTTTCCGATGGCGAGTTTCTCGCCATCGTCGGACCTACCGGATGCGGCAAGAGCACCATACTCAATGCGATTGCCGGCCTGTTGAAACCTGCGAGTGGCACTGTATCAATTGATGGTCAGCCGGTGCGCGGGGTCCAGAACGACATCGGTTATCTGTTCCAGCAGGATGCGTTGCTTCCATGGAAGACCGCGATCGAGAACGTGGAACTCGGTCCCATGTTCAAGGGTATCGGCGCTGCCGAACGTCGCGAGCAATCGATGAGATGGCTGGCGAAAGTCGGACTGAAAGGGTTCGAACATCGCTATCCGCATCAGCTTTCCGGCGGTCAACGCAAGCGCGTGCAGATGGCGCAGGCGCTGATAACTGGCCCCAAGGTCATCCTGATGGACGAGCCCTTCTCGGCGCTCGACATCCATACCCGCCACCTGATGCAGAATGAGCTATTGCGGCTTTGGCAAGAGGAGCGGCGTGCCGTGGTGATGATCACACACGACCTGGAGGAGGCCATTGCTCTCGGCGATCGGGTCGTGGTGCTTGCCGCCGGACCACGCTCGCGCGTGATCGACAGCTTCCCGGTCGATCTCGAACGCCCGCGCGATGTCGCCGAAATCAAGCTCGATCCGCGCTTTATGGATCTTTATCGCAACATCTGGTCGTCGCTGCGCGGTGAAGTGGAGAAAAGCTATGAACGCCATGACTGAACGTTTAATCCAGGCCGTGCTGCTGGTGACGGTTGTGGGCGGCTGGCAACTGGGTGTCGAAGCAGGCGTGATCGACGTCTTTTTCTTCCCTGCGCCTTTCGACATCATGAAACAGATCGTGGCCTGGATCATCGATCCAGGCTTCTATAAGCACGTTTCGATCACGCTCACAGAGACGGTGCTCGGATACGTGATCGGTACCGCCCTCGGCGTGGCGGCCGGCGTCTGGCTGGGGCTTAGCCGCGGTGCCTATCGCATCCTCGACCCCTTCATAAAGGCGCTGAACGCCATCCCCCGCGTGGTGCTCGCTCCGATCTTCGTGCTTTGGCTCGGCTTGGGGCTCTGGTCGAAAGTGGCGTTGTCGGTGACGTTGGTTTTCTTCATCACCTTCTTCAACGCCATGCAGGGCGTGAGGGAAGTCAACCCGGTGGTACTGGCGAATGCCCGGATTCTCGGGGCCAAGCGCTCAAGCCTGCTGACCCACGTCTATTTCCCGGCGGCGGCCAGTTGGATTCTGTCTTCGTTGCGCACTTCGGTCGGCTTTGCCGTCGTCGGGGCGATTATCGGCGAGTATCTCGGCTCCTCCGCCGGCCTTGGTTATCTGATCGCTCAGGCCGAAGGCAACTTCGACGCGGTCGGCGTCTTCGCCGGCATCATCATCCTCGCTGTGTTCGTGTTGATCATCGACCGCATCCTCGACATCGCCGAGGCCCGGCTGATCAAGTGGAGCCCTCACTCGACCGAGAGCCAGGCCACCTGACGGGCGGCGACGGCGCCGGGCGGCAATGATGCCGGCCGGCGACCAAGGCGACAACGGAACTGAGGCTAACGGGGCGCTGTTGCCGCGAGCCTAACTTTCACTCCAACGACCTCGGAAAATTCGTATTCTTGAGTGTCATCAGGTCGAACGACCGAACCACGTTCAGGGGCGACTGTCCGTTTGTGCGGCTTTCAGTCGAGCGACAAGCATTGCTTTGAATCCGGCTATTTCTGGGCGGTTGCTGCGGTCTCCCCCGGCGACGGTCGAGACCTTGTCCCCAGGTTTGAACGGCCCTTGCTGACCGGAGCCAGGTTTTGCAGGAACGCCGCAATCGCCTTAGCGTCATCCTCGGTGAGTTCCGCGAAAGCATGCCAGGGCATGATCGGCGCAAGGATGCGGCCATCCGGCGGTTCGCCGGTCTGAATCGCCTTGACGATGTGCCCTGCTGTTCCAGGTGCCGATGCCGGTCTCCTTGTCGGGCGGGATGTTGCGCCGAACAAAGACACCTTCACCCGGAATCTCGAAACCCACATCCGAGCCGCCGAGAACCTCGCCAGTGCTCTGCATTATCCGGTTGGGAGACGCGGCTTGGGCGGCCTGGGAGATCCTAACTGAAGTGCAACACGCCGGTTTTAGGGTAGGGGTTCAGCCTCCCTCTTGCAAATGTGCCCGAAACACTTCGGCCGGTGTTCTGAGTCGAGGCACTTTCTCGGCTGGTCGTTGAGATGGCGAGCAAGCTGGATGAGCTTGCGTTGCGACACGCCTGCAAGGTCGGTATCGCCTGGCATGAACCGGCGGATGCGCTTGTTGGTGTTTTCCACCGCACCCTTCTGCCACGGCGCGCTGGGGTCGGGGATAGCGATGCTCGTCCGGCATCCGCCTGATGATTTCGTCGGTGCTTTTGTGCTGGCAGTACGACGCGATTATTCTTCGATACGACGCTTCTCTCCCGGGGGAAGCCCATGCTCGATCAACCTGTCGAGGTAGTCGCAGTAAGGACTGCCTTCATAGAATGGGTGGGCCGCCTCTCGGACGTATTCCGCATTCAGGTTTGGAAACTTCTTCAAAGCGTCAGAGATCCAGATCTTTACTTCATCGGTATTGCCCGCCCTGAGGGCGAGCAACGCTGCCCCAATGAATGGATAATAGGTTGTGCGTTCGAAGGACGCGCCTTCCCGTAGATGCATCCGGGCCGTTGAGAGGTCATCGGGCTCGCCCCTCAGCATTAAGCCAATACCGAGTAGTGTCTTGAACGCAAACGTAGATGGATCGTGAGGACTGAGATCGATGGCATTTTGTGCGGCCCTAATCGTCGTATCGGCGTCCCTGAGCCGCACAGCTGCCATTCCATGTGCGAAGTGAAGAAACGCGTAGTTGGGATTTAATGCAAGGCCCTGTTCAGCGACAGGCATGGCCTCAGCCGCTCGCCCGTCCACCGTAAGAAGGAGCGACATCATCGCGTACGCGATATCGCTCCGCCTGTCGATTTTTAATGCCTTCGTGGCGAACGATAATCCTTCCTTGACAGCGACAGGCACGTCTGCGGCACGCCCCCAAAGGACGAGTGCGTATCGGTGACGAGCTAAATAGGCGTAGGGAAGTGCGAAATTCGGATCGTGTTCGAGAGCTTGTCGAAGGAATTTCTCGGCAGTGGCTTGAGAACCTGCTTCGAAGGAAAGCAATTCAGCAAGGCCGCGGTGACAAAGTTCCCAAGCAGTAAGGTTGTCGGTCGATTTGGCGAGGGCGAGGCCCCTTTCGTGCGCTCCCAGTTCTGGTTCGATGCCCGCGATAATTCGGCGCGTTATCTCATCCTGCACATCAAAAAAATCGGCGATCGGACGATCCCACCGCTCGGCCCAGATGTGTGCTCCGGACAGCGCGTCGATTAGCTGTACAGTAATCCTCAACCGATCACCTGACCGCCGAACCGATCCTTCCACGACATAGCGCACACCAAGTTCTCGGGCGATCTGGCGTACGTCCTTAGCTGTTCCCTTGTAGGCGAAAGTCGAGTTGCGAGCGATCACGAACAACCATCGAAAGCGACCTAGTTCCGTGATGACGTCTTCGACCAGTCCGTCGACAAAGAAGTCCTGATCGGGGGTGGCAGAAAAATTTTGAAATGGGAGAACCGCGATCGAAGCACGTTCCTGCCCAGAGAGCCGAACCGGGCTCGGCGCCGTGCCGTCCACCTCGACCTGCCACACGTCAATTGGTTCGGGGATGTTCTTAACGGACTGCGGCCCGAGCCGCGTCATCCCAGCCTCTATCTTGCCTTGCACATGATCGTAGATTGCACGAGATATGCAGATGCCTCCGGCGGGTGCGATGGTTTCCAAACGCGCAGTGATGTTGACGCAGTCGCCGAGGATGTCGTCCCCATCGATCACCACGTCTCCCAGATGAATACCGATCCGGAAACGCAGACGTCGGTCTTCCCCTTGAGGAGACTCGCGCGAGATCAAGTTGCGCTGCATTAGAAGAGCCGCTCTTACCGCCAACACTGGCGATGAGAAATCGACTAGGAGCCCGTCGCCCATGGTTTTGACGATGCGGCCACCGCCTTCCATAATCGCCGGGTCAATCACGCAGGTTCGCGCGTCGCGCAGCCGCGAAATGGTGCCTTCCTCGTCCGCCGCCATGAGACGAGAATAGCCGACCAAATCGGCAGCCATTACTGTGGTAAGGCGACGTTCCATGCTTGCCCCTCCGCCAAGAAAATACAGTATCGCCTGACAAGCAAATGCGAAAGCGCTCCTGAACCGCGCCAATTAGTTGTCGGTTTTAGAACTAATGTCCATCCGGTAGAAAGCCGCTCCCGACTTGTGACCTGAGTCGTTGCAACTCCATTCGCTCGCCAGCGATCCAACGCTGCGGGCGACCGGTACTCTCGATATTGGGGTTTGAGACGTCATGATCGGCCGCCGAGATCGATGAAATCCCCGGCTTTGGGGTGTCGGATAGCGTTAGAAACAAGGCCGCGCCGCGAGACAAAGGGGTTGATAGGCTATGCATTGCGCCCTTGTTGTAAAGCACCCCGATGTCAGCGATCGGCTGCCGAGATATCGTGGTGACGGCTCGCCACTTGGTTGAGCGTGGCACCGGTCCCGATGAACGTTACCGGAGCCCGCTAGGCAGGGTCGAGCGTTCGACTTGGTTCAAGGCGAGGGATAGGAGACATCCGTCTGCCGGCTTCCGGTCGTCGAGTGGAGAGTTCGCGTTGCTATCCCTGATCTGAACGCCCGGGGAGCGTCAGGAGCTGATACTTGGCCAGTGTGATCCGAGCGTCGCAATTGGAGCCGTTAGTTGGCGGACTGCTTTCGGGGAGCAGGCGCTGAAAGCTGACATTCGTTCATCAGCGACTCGAATGTCCGCTTGGCCCGCTGCAGACAATTTTTGCTTCCGGCGCCTATGCATGACCTCGAATGACCGGTCTACGGCAGGGAAAGTTTGGGACGCTTGCGCTTCCTGCGCGAGCACGCTAATCACTGAACTATATGGTTCAGTATGTAAGTCCTCCCCTCGATCTCTCTTTCGCGGCGCTGTCCGATGCGACCCGCCGCGGGATCATCGATCAGCTTGGGCAAGGGGACGCGTCGATCACCAGTCTCGCGGATAAGTTCCAGATGACACTGACCGGCATGAAGAAGCACATCCAGGTTCTCGAGCGGGCGGGGCTCGTCGTCACGCAGAAGGTCGGACGGGTGAGAACCTGCAAACTTGGGAAACGCGGCCTCAAGGCGGAGGCCGAGTGGATCGAGGCGCATCGCAAGCTCTTCGAGGCCCGCTTCGAAGCATTGGACGAAATCATCAGCGAAATGCAAAAGGAGGGAAGCGATGAATCAGCAAGTTAACAGTCCAGGTGGTGAGCAGAACCGCATGTCAGTCGAGCGCAGAGGAGATCGCGAACTCGTCGTAACGCGGACATTCAATGCGCCGGCGAGTACGGTTTACAAGGCGTGGAGCCAGCCCGAGCTGTTCCAGCGCTGGTGGGTGCCAAAATCGGCATCCGGCGTTTCGCTCGTATCGTGCGATATGGACGTCCGTACCGGCGGCAAATACCGGCTGGTATTCGGCGTCGGTGGTTCGGACACCATGGCCTTCTACGGCAAGTATCTCGAGGTGGTGCAAAACGAGCGCATCGTCTGGACCAACGACGAGGGCGAAGAGGGCGCGGTCACGACCGTGACTTTCGAGGACCAGGGCGGAAAGACGCTGCTGACGTTTTACGAAGTCTATCCGTCCGCGGAGGCGCTTGAGGAAGCACTGCAGGGCTCGGCGGCCGCATTGCCGGAACAGCTGGAGCAGCTCGACGAATTGCTTTCCAGCAAAGACGAGTAGTCGGGTAACTCGCCTCGGGGGAACGTATGCTCTTGGGAAGTGACTCCACCAGCCTTTCCGGCCGGAGCGAAGGCCCGTCAGCGGCGGGGGTCGAAAGAAGACGGACTGCCTTTGGAGTGCACGCGATGAAAGTTGACCTGCGTTCACACTAGAACAGATGGCCGGTAGTCTTGCGAACCACATCATTGACAACGAGAGCGGGGGACGCTCCTCGCACGCAGCGCTATCTCAGATCAGGACACGACGATCGCCTTGGCTGCTACCCGCCCTGTGTTGGACACTCCTTACCGCTGGCTGAGCGGCATCCGACGCTAACGGCAGTCGGAGATGAAGACTAACAGCGTGATTTTTTGCACGCAGCCTTGTGAGGCAATCGTCATGTCGTTGGGTTGGTTTCGATCGGCAATGTGAAAACAAACGTCGATCCCTGAGGGGCGTTTTTTTCTGCCCACAGACGTCCGCCGTGAGACTCGACGATCGAACGGCAGATCGCCAATCCCATGCCCATGCCGTCGTTCTTGGTGGTGAAGAACGGTTCGAAAATCCTGTCGGGGTTTTGGACCCCAGCGCCCCAATCGCTGACAGCGATGCGGATCATGTCATCGATACGCGACGCATGCAGGCTGACCATTCGCAGATTCGCAGTGAATGCCATCGCCTCTATGCCGTTTCGGATTAGGTTGACCAGTATCTGTTGAAGCTGGACGCGATCCATGGCGACCGGAGACAGGTCACCTTCGACATCGACCTGTATGCGGACGCGGCGCCGCATGGCTTCCTCGGCCATAAGGCTGCGCACTTCGGCAATGACTCCGTCCACCGTTGTGCTCATCCCAGGTTCAACCGACCTTGTGAACAATGCACGGATGCGGCTCACGACGTCTGCGGCGGCGTTTGCATCGCGAGTAATGCGTTCCACCGTCCTTTGCGCTCGCTCAAGGTTTGGCGGATCAGCAGATAGCCAGCGTTGGCACGCATGGGAATTTGTCACGATCGCTGCCAACGGCTGGTTCACCTCATGGGCGATCGAGGCGGAAAGTTCGGCAAGGCTAGCGGCTTGAGACGCACGCGCGAGACCGTCGCGCGCAGCCCGCAAATCTTCCTGGGCCCGAACTTCGCTGTCTATGTCGATGCAAATGACGTTCCACTGGACGACCAGCCCCTCTGCGTCCCTCATAGGCGCTGCTCGGGTTTCCACCCAGCGATACTCTCCGTCCGACCGACGAAGTCGATGCTTCTGTGCATAGGGCGTGCCGGTCGACAAGGCATGGCCGCAGCTCTCATGGACCTGAGGTATATCGTCGGGATGGACGGCAGCACCAAGCGCGCCCGACGGCCTTGCTTCGCCCGAGGCGTCCGGCGCTTCCAACTTGTACCCCAGATACTCGCGAAGCTGTTCGCTGCGGTAGACAGGATCACCGTTCGGGTCGGTGCATTCGACCATCGCAGGCAAGGTTTCAATGAGCTGTCGAAGCGAGCGCTCACGCTCGCGCAAGACCTGTTCTACACGGAGCTGATCGTCGATGTCGTGACAAATGCCGAACCATTGCAGGATCTGACCGGTGGCGTCCCGCAAGGGGGCGCCGCGGCCCGACATCCAGCGATAGACGCCATCGGCGCGGCGTAGCCGGTAGTTTAATGAGAAGCTCTCGCCAGTGACGAAAGCCTCTCTAAGCGTGGCATCCATCTTCGCTGCGTCATCCGGGTGAAGCGCGGCCGTTATGGCAGCGGCGAGAACGCTGCCGGTCCCCTGATAGTCTTTCACGTCGTGGCCCAGGAATTCAATCAGGCTCTTGCTGAAGAAGACCGGTTCCCCATCCGTGTTTAACCGCCAGAGTGGGCTGGGCACCATATCGACCAGCTGCGAGAGTTCGCGTTCCCGATCGAATAGCCGTTGTTGGACGCGCACTTCGTCGTCGACATCGATGGCAACGGCATACCACTGCACGATCGTCCCGCTTTGATCGCGCAATGGCTCGCAGCGTCCATCCACCCAGCGGTATGCGCCGTCGGCGCGCAGCATGCGATATCTGTTGGAGAATGGTTCACCGGTGGAGAAGCCGTGCGTGGCGTTCTCACGCACGGAGGCAATATCGTCTGGATGGACGACAGAACGCATCATCGCGCCCGCGCGGGGCATGCCCGGCTTGTTCACGTCGATGGCATCGAATCCGAGGAAGTCCACCAACCGCTTGTTCAGAAAGCTCAGTTCTCCGCTGGCGGTCTGGCGGGCGATGAAGGCCGGCACCATGTCTACGAGCAGGGACAGCTCGCGCTCGCGATCGTGCAATGCGTTTTGAGCCCGCATCTGATCGTCGATATCAAGCGAAACGCCATACCACTCCTCGATCTCTCCTTCATGATTGCGACGAGGTTCGACCCGGCATTCCACCCAGCGATATCCGCTTTCAATTTCAAGCCAACGAAAGCGCAACGTCGCGCTACTGCCGGTCTCGAAACATCTTTGCAGCGTGTCCCCGACGGCCGAAGCGTCGTCCGGATGGATCAGCTTCTGAAGCAGACTTTCGATACTCTGCTCCCCGTGCGCTTCGAAGCTTGCGACAACCGAGCGGAAACGGTCTCGGAACTGTTTGTTGAAGTAGACTGAGCCGGTCGATGGCGTCGCGCTCCAGATGCGGACCGGCACTGCGTCGATCATCAGTTGAAGCTGCCTCTGACTACGGCGCAATGCGTCCTCGGCGTGGGTCAGATCATCGATGTCATGGCAAATGCCGTACCACTGAACGATCCGCCCTGATTGATCCCGCATTGGCTCTGCCCGGCTCGACATCCAGCGAAAGACGCCATCGGCCCGGCGCAGGCGATACCGCATAGCAAAGTCTTCACCGGTTTCGAGGCAATGTCGAAGCAGGTCGACGAATGCACCTGCCTCGGCGGGATGCACGGAGGCTTCGACCATGGCTGCCAGTCGGGTTTTTCCCGGTTTGTCCGTGTCACTAATGTCCAAGCCGAGAAAGTCGACCATGCGTTTGTTAAAGAAGGTCGGCTCGCCATCGGGGGTCAAGCGCCAAACGTGACTTGGCACCATGTTCACAAGGTGCAGCAGCTCCTGCTCCCGTTCGCGCAGTGCTGCCTGCGCGCTTACTGCGTCTTCGATGTCGACGGAAACGCCATACCATTGCAAGATCGTTCCGGCCTCGTCACGCATGGGCGCAGCCCGGCTCTCGACCCATCGATGGGGACCATTTGCGCGCCGCTGACGATATCTGCCCGCAAAGGTCGTGCCCGCCTCGAAGGCGCGTTTCAGCGCCTCATCGGTGGCAGTGCGGTCATCCGGGTGAATGTCCGTCAAGGATCGTCTTCCGTTGGCCGCAACCAGATCCGTCAGCGCCAGCCCGGTCGTGTCGGTGGCCCACTTGTTGAGGTAGCTCGGCGTTCCGTCAGGCGTGGCGCTCCAAATGAGAGCCGGAACGGCGTCGATCAAGCGTTGCAGCCGGAGTTCGCTTTGACGAGCGGTGGCGAGTGCCAGTTGGTGCTGCCTGGAAATGGCTGCGACGACAAGCGCCGAGAATGCGGAAATGACGAGGAAGAGCTGCAGCATGACCTGCTGTTGCCTTTGCGATCCGGCATCACCGATAAACTGGCTGTCTCCGGATATCGTGAGCGCCATCGTAATCAGCGTCAGGAGCGTCAAGGCAACGGCGGCACCTCGGAATTCGAAACGTGCGGAGGCCCAAAGCAGAAACGGCAAAATGATATATGGAGAGGGGAAGAAGCGAGCACTCAAGGAAAGGGCGGCAACGCCCAGGAAGATGAGGCAGAGAACGGCAGCCTCCGTCCAGCGTTCGACAGATGGATTTGACTCTCCGCGCCAGGAGCGGACGAGGACTAGCACCAATGGTGCTACCAGCAAGATGCCTGTCGCATCTCCAATCCAGAACAGTGGCCACACGGACGCGAATGTCTGGGATTTCACGCCGAACCAGGCAAGGGTTGCGCTCCCGACGGTCGCGCTTGCGAGTGGTGCTACTCCCGCCCCCAATATGACGAAAGCCAGGACCTGCTGGAGGGTTTCCAGTCGGACGGGGCGACCTATGGCGCTGCTTACGAGCATCGCACCCACGGAAGCGCAGAGCGCGTTGCCGACGAAGATCAAAAATCCTGCGGGAATTGGGCTGTGAAACCAGACAAGCTGGGCAAACATCTCGGCAAGGCAACCGCTGACGATCCACCATGGCCAACTGTAGGGAGAGGTGAGGATGAGTGTCGCCATAAATACGCCGCCGGGAGGCCAGATCGAGACGGTGATGCCCGGGACGATAGCGAGCACATTCGCGAATCCGCAGCCCAGCACGTAGGCTGCGAAGAACGCGACCAGATGCAACAGCTGTGGGCGGCTTGATCGAAACCGCCACCACTGTGAAGCAGGCCCGAGGGACGGTCGGTCGGTGGGCGCGCGCGGCAACGCGCTCGCCGCGGGCCCTGGCGACGTTCGCTCGCGCCCCTGAATAGGCTGGCTGACTGTCTCTGAATGGCTGTCGCCAACTCTAGAAGCTGATTCCATCGGCTGCTCCGATCGGACAGAGAAAGCCTGGGCGCAGTAGGCCCTACCAAGGCAGTATAAACGCATTCGGATGGGACGAACCTTCACCCGTTTCCCTTGATCCTATCGCAATCACAGCCATGCCGCAGCCTATGGAAGTCCATGATGCCTGCGGGGATTGTCAGCGCTCTGCCCTGCGGTTTCACGCAGAACCTCGACCGAGCGCTTCGAGACGTCGCGGCGATCGGCAGGTGCGCCGGTCGATCGGAACCATGCCTTACGGGTGGTGACAAGGCTATCTTGACGAAGGCTGGCTCATCTGCCGGTCTCGCGACGAGACGATAGTCCCGTTTGTGCCGAAGCAACCATCTATCGGCCTGGCTGCAGTGCATTAGGGAACCGTCTTGCCGTCCAGGTCGAGCTGCCAGACGAGGCCGAGAGTTACTCTTCGCCTATGCGGAGGTACAGCTTAGAATACACGGCGAGTTGTCATAGATTTCCATAGGATGCAGGGGAGACGCGGCGAGAATAGGATGGGCGGCTAGTTCGCGCAGTCCGGATATCGAGAACGACTGCTATGCAGAGCGCTGATAGTGGCTTCCTCGTCCTGCAGGAGAAGGCAATGACGAAAGCGTTCGACACACCTGACGAAATCGGGCTGGAAGCAATGCAGGCGGTGCGGATCATCGAAAGTGTGGTCGGCAACGCTTGGGCTGCGAACCCGGCCGGTGAGATCGTTTGCGTCAGCCCTGCGGTGCTGTCGCGGCTGGCCCTGACGCTTGAGGAGTTCAGCTCACAGTCGGATGGTGGTCCTCTCGGCTGGAGGAGAATGATCCATCCGGACGATTACGGACGGTCAATGGCGCTCTGGCACTGGTGCCTTGAATCGGGCGAGCACTTCAATATCGAGCATCGAACTCTGCGCAAAAGCGGCGCTTACGGTTGGAGCCGCACGTCTGCTCAGCCCTTGCGCGATGGTGATGATCGTATCCTTGGCTGGTACGGCGCCATAATCGACATCGAAACGTCTGACGCGGCCGCTCGTTTTGCCGATACGGCGGAGGCGGCCGTACAGGAATTGCCAAGCTCATTGAGCGCAATTCACCCCGACGATCGAACTGCAGCGGCGCATGCGGCCGCGCGTGCGTTCTGGACGGGTGTTCCCCAGGTCACGAGGCACAGACAGCGACAGCCCGACGGCAAGTATAGGTGGACGGAAACCCGTGCCGAGCCGGGGTACAGCGTCAGCGTCGACATCGACGAGTTGGTGACGGATCGCGAGCCTCGTATGGTTACGGCATCCGATACCGCTGGTGAGCCAGAACCATTGCGGTCTGCGAGAGCTGTCGAGAGCATATTCGGCAACGGCTGGGCGTTCGATGCGCGCGGACGCTGGATTTACCTGCATCCATTTGCGCAGAACTCGCTCGGCGTCACTGCGGAACAACTGAACGTTTCCGTTGACGAAGGTCACACGGCCTGGAAGCAATTGCTGCATCCGGACGATTACGAGCGGACCGCAGCGGCATGGAATCGTTGCCTCGAAACGGGGGATGACTTCAACGTCGAGTTTCGCTTCCGCCGCGTATCTGGAAGTTATGTCTGGGCCAGGACTGCCGCCCGGGCCGCCCGCGACGCCCGAGGCCGCATCGTGGGCTGGTTCGGCATCGCGCTCGACATCGATGTTTACAAGAAGACCGTTGAGGCGTTGCGTGGCCGAGAGCTCGAACTCTCGCAGCTTGTCGACATGGTCCCGGTTCACATCCGCCGACTGGGCCCCAACGGCGAACCGACCTTTTTCAACAAGCGCCTGCTTGATTTCTATGGGTGGAAAGATCTCGCACAGTTGGAAACACCGGCTGGCAGCCGGCTGGCGACGGCGATGGAAATGCTCGTGCATCCGGACGACTCCGCGCGCCTCCTGGAAGCGGTCCGCCATTCCGTTGCGACAGGCGAATCTTACGGAATGAAGTACCGCTTGCGCCGCTCGGACGGCGTCTACCGTTGGGTCGACGGGCGTGCGGCGCCGCTGATCGACCCGGAGGGGGGGATTGCAAATTGGTATGCGATCTCGATCGACATCGATGATGAGATGCGTGCACAGAACGCGTTGCGCGACCGCGAAAGAGAACTCCTACAGCTCGTCGATATCGTTCCCAGCCTGCTTTGGCGCCTGAACCGTCAGGGCGAGCCAACATTTTTCAATAAGCGGCTGATGTGCTTTCTGGGTCTGGATGCAGCGAGTTCCGATCAGCCGGACCCGCGCCGGCTGGCGGCCATCTTCAGAGGAGCCGTCCACCCGGACGATGCATCCGGTCTTGAGGACGCACTGAGCCGATCTATCGCCACCGGCGAAAACTTCTCGAAAAGGTTTCGGCTGCGCCGCTCGGATGACGTCTATCGCTGGGTTGAAAGCAATGCAGAACCCCTGCGCGACGACACTGGAAAGATCGTGCAATGGTACGGGCTGTCACATGATATCGACGATCAATTGCGGGTCGAAGAAGCGCTGCGCGAACGCGAGCGATCGCTTTGGCAACTGGTCGAGACATTGCCGGCGATGATCGACTGCGCCGCGCCAAACGGCGAGCCGGTCTATCGCAGCCAGCAGTTGCGGGAATTTCTCGGGTATAATCTTGAAGATCTGGACGGAACCGGGAAGTCTCGGCTGGACGCAACGCTTGATGCAGGGGTGCATCCCGACGATGTTGCAGGGGTCAAGGAGAAGTATGCGCATTCCCTGGCCACTGGTGAACCTTATGCGCGCAAACACCGTCTGCGGCGGTTTGACGGCGAGTATCGGTGGGTCGAGACCAGAGCGGCTGCCATGCGCAATCTGGAGGGCGCCATCATCCAGTGGAACGTGATTTGCCTTGATATCGATGGCGAGGTTCAGGCGCAGGACGAATTGCGTCTTGCGCAAGAGAGGCTTTCCAGAGCCAGCCAGTCGGCGAGCCTGGCTGAGCTTTCCGCATCAATTGCCCATGAGGTGAACCAACCATTGGCAGCGATCGTGGCCAACTCCAACGCCTGTCACCGTTGGCTGCTGGCCGAACCACCCAATCTCGATCGGGCAAAGATCACAGCCGAACGCATCATCCGTGACGCCAACTCTGCGGCGGAGGTCGTCAGCCGCATCCGCGCCCTGTTCAGACAGCGCGTCGAGCCGCAGAGCAATACCGATCTTGTGAACGTGATTGCCGAAGCAGTTCATCTCATCACAGAGGAGGCCATGCGCCGTCGCGTCCGGGTCGAGCTCGATATCGAGCGAGCCCTCCCGAATGTTGTCGTCGACCAGGTGCAGATCCAGCAGGTTCTGGTGAACCTCATTCGTAACGGTATGGACGCGATGGACGCCGCTGTTCGCGACCGCGTTGTTAGCGTCAGGGTCCATCGCGTTGGTGATTTTGTTGCGACCGAGGTCAGTGACCGTGGCATGGGTGTCGCGTTTCCTGAACGAATTTTCGAAGCCTTCTTTACGACGAAAGTGAATGGAATGGGGATGGGCCTGGCAATTTGTCGTTCGATCATTGAGTCGCACGGGGGGCGACTGTGGGTGCAAAACAATGAACCGAGTGGCGCAATCTTCACGTTTACGTTGCCGATTGAAGTGGAAGCGGCGGCATGACGAAGGACGAATACACAGTTTTCATCGTCGATGACGACAATCGGATCCGCGAGGCTCTGTGCGAGCTTTTGGCCTCACACGGTATCCAGTCGATCGCCTTCGGTTCGGCCGGAGACTATGTCAATTCAGAGAAACCAGACACGCCAGCCTGCCTGCTGTTGGATATCGAGTTGCCGGACATCAACGGTCTGGATCTTCAAAGTGAAATAGCGACAGGGGAACATCCACCGATCGTATTCATAACCGGTCACGGAGATATCCGTTCGTCGGTGCGCGCCATAAAGGATGGCGCGGTGGACTTTTTGACCAAACCGTTTACCGACGCGGATTTGATGGCCGCCATTCACACGGCCATTGCCCAAGACGAGAAAAGACGAGCCGAGCGCGCAGAGTTCGCAAAGCTGAGGCGGCGCTATCTCGACCTGACACCGCGCGAACGCGAGGTGCTGCCGCTGGTCATAAGCGGGCTACTCAACAAGCAGGCGGCCGCGGAACTCGGCATCAGCGAGGTGACCCTGCAGATCCACCGGCGAAATGTGATGCAGAAGATGAAGGCGGGTTCTTTTGCCGACTTGGTCCGGATCGCGGAACGTTTGAAGATCCCCATCACGCATGCCCGCAAGACCGGCGTGAAATCGATGGCTTTGCCGCATCGGCAGGTCGTCGCGATTGTTGACGACGATCCGAGATTGCTGGAGTCGCTGGAGGACCTCTTGGAGTCGGCCGGCTACTCGGCTCGCAGCTTTTCGTCGGGCCGATCGCTTCTTTCCGCTGGGCTACCGGGTTTGGATGCGCTCATCACGGATATCGGTATGCCGGGAATGGACGGGTTCGAACTTAGAGACTTGGTAAAGAGGAAAGAGCCGAGTCTGCCTGTTTTCCTGATGACTGGACGGCACGAGATCGCCGATCAGCTGAGTGTGCACGACCGGACTTGCTGCTTCAGAAAACCCTTCGATGCGCAGGTTCTGCTTGCCACGCTTGCCGCTGCATTGTCCGACCGAGATATGGAGGGGAGCGATGAAGCCTGAACTACTGCTCAAACCGACGGTCGTTTCGCACGCGCACCGTCAAAGCGAACGCCCGCTCGTCGTGATCGTCGATGATGCGCGCGGGATGAAACAGAGGCCAATCTGATGCAACACGCTCAAACCAAGGCGGAAAAGCTTGCGGAACCTATCGTCTACGTCGTTGACGACGACGAGGCGATGCGGGAAGCGTTGCTCGATTTGTTCACGGTGACCCAAAAGCGGGCGACTGCCTTCTCGAACGGTCCAGAGTTCTTGGAGACTGCCGACATTCAGGCGCCCGGTTGCCTTGTCCTGGATCTGCGTATGCCGGGCGGCACCGGCCTGGACCTACAGGAACATCTCCTGCTTGCCGGGAGCCGGCTGCCTGTCATCTTTCTGACGGGTCACGCAGACATTCCAACAAGCGTAAAGGCGATGAAGGCTGGCGCCATGGATTTCCTCACAAAGCCTTTCTCCGACCAGGATCTCCTCGAGGCCGTAGATCGTGCCATAAAGCTCGACGCCGAGCGCCGCAAAGTCGAGGCGGAACGCGACCGGATCCAGGCGCTGGTGGATACCCTTTCTCCTCGCGAGCAGGAAGTGATGTTTGCGGTGGTCAGTGGCCTTATGAACAAGCAGGTGGCCTACCAACTCGGAATTAGCGAAATGACCGTAAAGCTCCATCGGATGAGCCTTATGCGCAAGATGCAGAGCCGTTCGCTGGCAGATCTCGTTCGGAAAACCGAACAGCTACGACGCAATTGAGCGACGCGCGGACCCGCAGGATTCGACCCTAGTCAAGAAAAGGAGGCCGCCTGCCCTTGGTCAAACGGCCCCTAGGTGTGCCGGCCTT
Source organism: Ensifer sp. GW101-20A05 (assembly GCF_059424735.1). Lineage (NCBI taxonomy): Bacteria > Pseudomonadati > Pseudomonadota > Alphaproteobacteria > Hyphomicrobiales > Rhizobiaceae > Ensifer > Ensifer sp. GW101-20A05. The sequence goes on from NZ_JBWKZT010000014.1 coordinate 34,905, forward strand.
GGGCGGCCGTGCCGCGGGGAGGGGACTGCGGCACTCAGATAATCACCTCCTGACGAAGGTGCCGGCCAAGGATGGTGCTGGAAGCCTACCGTCTTTCACGCACCTGCATCACTATACGTTCGTATAGCGAAGCCGATCGCGACGCGAAGCCGGTTGTTTGTTGGACACATCACGCTGCGGACCGCAATGGGGCCAGGACGGCCGGAAAAGGGGCGCGACCGACTCTTGCGGTCGCAAGCTCAGGCAGCGACCTCACTGAAGCAGTTCCGACTTCCTTACGAGGTCGCTGAATGTACGTGCCTGCATCTTTTTCATCGCGCTTGCGCGATGAAGCTTGACCATGATTTCGCTGATCCCCAGTTCGAATGCGGCCTGCTTGTTCATGAGACCTTGGGTGACAAGCTTCATTACCTGCCGTTCGCGGGGGGTGAGGCTGGCCGCGCACTGGCGGGCATGTTTTCTCCTTGCAGCCACTTCCCGCTGCTTTTTTCCTTCCTCCATAGCTGCGGCCACCGCACAAAGCAGGTCATCCACCTCGAAGGGTTTCAACAGGAAATCGACGGCTCCCGCCTTCATGGCAGTGACGCTCGTCGGGACGTCTCCATCGCCGGTCATGAAAACGATCGGAAGGTCGAAGCCCGCATCCGACAGTTTCCTTTGATACTCGATACCGCTCATGCCGGGCAGTTTCACATCGAGCAACAGGCACCCTGCGGCCTCCGGGTCCCCCCTTTCGTCGAAATCCGCGGTGTCGACGAAGGCTTCGGCCTGTATTCCTGAAGAACAGAAGAGTTCCAGCAGCGCCGAGCGAATCCTTTCATCGTCGTCGATGATGTGGACTATGTTCACGTCGGTGGCTGCTTCGATGGGGTTTGAACGTTCGGGCATTGTTTAGCTCCCTTGATCGTCAGGTACCAACATCCACCCATTTTATCCGACGTGGTTCTGCTGGCTATAAAACGAAGGTTTGCTCTACCTCGACTGTCCGCCCGGTTGACCAGCCGCTGGCTTGCTGTCAGGCGCCGCAAAGCGAAACGCACGGTGCGATCGCCCGAAAGGTGACTTCGATCAGTTGTTCGGGAAATGCCAGGCGGGAAACCCCAATGAGGTTGCTCGCACATTCAGGCACCTCGGCTCCATACATCTCCTTGCGGACCTTGCCAGAAGCCGCAAATGCGGCATCGACATCGAGCACATAGAGTGTCTCTTCGACCACATCGTCGAGTGAAGCGCCGAATTCGGCAAGCACGGCGACGGCATTGGCGTAGGTCTGCCGCATCTGCTCTTCCATGGTTGAAAAATCGACCGGTCTTCCGGATGGATCCAGTTTTGCCGGGGCGACGAGGTTGCCGGCCCAGTCGTGGCTTAGCTGGCCGGAGACATAGATGATGCCTTTAACCTGCACGGCCTGAGAGTAGCCGTAGGCTTTTTCCCACGGCACACCGAAGTTTGCGGTCCGTTTTTTCGGGGAACACATGAAATCCTCCATTCCTTCCGGGTAGGCGGCGGCCGCAATTCGCAACCGCTCGAAGCTCAGTTCTGTTTCAGGTCGCGTGTGGCGACGAAGGGCGCCGAGGCGCCCTTCCACTCTCTACTTGGTGATAAAGCTGAGAATGTCCTGGTTGATGACGGCCGCGTGCGTGGTCGCCATGCCGTGAGGGAAGCCCTCGTAGATCTTGAGGGTGGAGTTCTTCAGAAGTTGAGCTGAACGGGGGGCGGAAATTGCCAGCGGAACGACCTGGTCGTCATCGCCATGCAGTACCAGGGTCGGCACGTCGATCATCTTGAGGTCTTCGGTAAAGTCGGTTTCCGAGAAGGCCTTGACGCCAAGATAGTGGGCATTGGCGGCTCCCATCATCCCCTGTCGCCACCAATTGTGGCTTACGGCTGCAGATGGTGTGGCGCCAGGACGGTTGAAGCCGTAGAAGGGTCCGTTTGCGATGTCGTGATAGAGCTGCGCCCTGTTGGTTGCGAGCGCCTCGCGGTAGCCGTCAAGCGCTTCGATCGGGAGCCCCTCGGGGTTGGTCGGCGTCCTGAGCATAAGCGGTGGTACCGCGCCGATCAGGACGAGCTTGGCCACGCGGCCCTCGCCGTGACGGGCGACGTACCGGGTCGCTTCGCCACCACCCGTCGAATGCCCGATATGGATCGCGTTGCGCAAATCCAATTGCCGCACGAGGGAGGCTACGTCGGAAGCGTAATGGTCCATGTCATGGCCACCGCTCACCTGCTCGGATCGCCCGTGGCCACGGCGGTCATGGGCAATGACGCGATAGCCTTTTGCGAGGAAGAAAAGCATCTGGTTGTCCCAGTCATCTCCGCTCAACGGCCACCCGTGATGGAACACGATCGGCTGCGCGTCGCGTGGCCCCCAATCCTTGAAGAAAATCCTGGTCCAATCTTCTGTCGTTACGTATCCGTGACCGGGTTGCTCGGCTGTCATGGCCAATCCTTTCTGTGCTGGTTTTGCCGCATCAAATGATGCGTTCAAGCCGCGATGCTCAGCTCGCGAAACACGGCCCTGACGTAGGCCCCTTCGCTAACACAAGACCGTTTTGACCCCCTGGCAGGAACCGTATTTCGGCGGGAGTAGCGGCTGGCAGGCGGCGTGAAGACGCTAGCACCTGGCGCATGGCGGGAAAGGTATACCTTGGTTTCGACGATCTCTCGCAGGCCGCCTGGACCCTGATGGCGTGGTCACGAAAAGTGGCGTTGCGGCAGCCTAACCAAACGTCACGCCGCTGCCCGGACTTTCAAGGCGCAAGGCATACACCTCGATCGAGGTTGCGATGCCGTCCACCATATGAGACCCGAGGCGTTCGGTTTGCGCATGGCACCCTGCTGTGTCCACGAACTCTTGCGAGAGAAGTGCGGGACGGCGCAGGCGTTTGGTGAGTGCCTCGAGCTTGAAGCCCCTGTTGATGGCAGAACCGATCACAGTGAAGTCGAGACGGTGTCTTGAACCGATGTTGCCGTAATTGACCGCGCCGAGGTGGATGCCCAAGCCGAAGCGCACGTGGTCGTCTTGCAGCCAAAGGCGAGACGCAGCCTGATACCCCTCCCGGACCGCCGCGATCAGGTCCATGCAGGCTTCCTTACGATCCATCGGAAAAATGGCAAGCAGACCGTCTCCGATAAATTTCAGGATTTCTCCGCCATGCTTTTCAATCGGTTCTCCGACGGCGTCGAAGAAGCTGTTCACCGATAATATGCGGCTGCGATCGCGTCCGCTTCGATAGGGAGTTCGAAGCGGCGGCTCTCAGGGTTGTCTAGAACACGGTGCGGCAAGTTTAGCCTCCTCGCTGCTAACCAGGGTCAACGGCCGATCGATGCCTCGCGGCGAAAAAGCGCCGTACGGGGCAACAATCGACCGTTACTCAGGCCAAGGCAGTCGCCTGGTTCATTCCTGACAGAAGCTCTCGGTCAATAGTCCCACCAGGCCGGAACCCAGCGGTAAAGGTCGCCGGCGGTTGCGACACGGCCGACCGATGGGAACGGCATGTGTGTTGAAACCAGCCAGGAGCCAGTCTCCGCAAGCTCACGCATAAGCCGAAGCCGGACTAGGGTCGCCTCTTCAGGGTCGTGTTCGAAGCCGTTGTGCCACTCGGGGTGGTCGAAGGAGACGGGGAAGAGGGCATCGCCGCCGAACATCAGCCGCTCGCCACCGGACGAAATGCGGACCACGCTGTGCCCGGGGGTGTGACCGCCGGTACGAGTGACCACCACGCCCGGTGCCACTTGGGCCTCTTCGTCAAAAGTCCGCAGATTGCTGCGATACGCTTTCAGAAAATCGAGGGACGCCTTGCGCGCCAGATCTGCGAGCGCCGGTGGCATGGCGGTAAGCGAGAAATCGGGCGCCTGCCAGAACTTGGTCTCGGCGGCGCACACGTGGACGCGAAGATCCGGGCGCATGCGCTCCTTCACGCCTTCTACGAGGAGCCCACCGACATGGTCGAAGTGCATGTGCGTCAGCACCACGTCGGTCACGGCGGCAAGATCGACGCCGGCGGCTTCCATTCGATGGACGAACTGTCCGGCCCGCGGGAAATCGGGATACTCTTCGCCGAGACCGCTGTCGATGAGGATCGTCTGGTCGCCGCTGCGCACGACAACGGCGTTCAGGGCCCAATCGAAGGCAACCTTTGACAGAAACCTGTCATCGAGCCACGCGTCCCGCACCTCGGGTTCGGCGTTGGTGGCCATCGACTCGGCCGGTGGGGTCAAGATGCCATCGCTGATGACCAGTACGTCGATGTCACCGACCCGTACCGCGTAGCGTGAAGGAACCAGTTCATCCGGCGCGGGTCTTTCTTGCGTGACGACTTTTCGGGGAATTGTTTGTGCATTCGACATGATGCGCTCCTGTTTTCGCGGTTGAGATGTGCCGGTCAGGGTTACATCGCGGAGTCTAGGTTCGGGTCTTTTGGCGGTCGAGCTACACCTGAGTATGGGGCTGCTCGTGCTCGGCCCCCGTGAAGCGAGTTCGTGCGCTTCGATCGGCGCGCCACGCGCACGCTTTGCTTCCATGCTTGTCAACGGTGGATCGAGCGAATGTCACCAAACATGCGTATAGTTTCGGCGGTCAATTCAATCGCCTAGCCTGGGTGCGTTGCTCGGTCCGTGACATCACGAACGTGATGATTGGCACAACCGCAGGCGGACTGAACTCCATGACACCCACAGAGGTTAAATTGATCGCCCTGTCCGGTGCGCAGCCGCTGCTGGACGTATCGGAGTACTGCCGGCGCGCGGGCATCTGCGAAGCCGAGGAACGGAGACTGCTGTTGCTTCTTGGGCGACAGGCGTCCTGCCACGAACTCCAGATGAACATCGTACAGCGCCGAATGCGTGCACGTTAGCGAACAGTCAAGGTCGCCTTATCGAACGCACGCTCGCAAACCTGTCGTGGTCGAGGTGCCGGACAATTGCACAGCGCGCGCTCTGTTCATTACGCGCCGCAAGCGGCCATGGTCACTCCGGCAATCCTGCGAGCCGCAATCCGTCGGCAAACCGCTTGAAATCGTCCGGTCGATGGATCGGCAACCAATCGTGCAGATTGGAAACGCGCAACGCCGGATCAAGCTGCCTCAGGCGCCGCATATACCGACTTGCCTCGTCGGGACGGTTGGCAAGCGCATGGCTTGCCGAGGCAAGCGCGACTGCCACGAGCAAGCTCGGCAGGTTGGCGAGTGCCTTCTCGGCCCAGACCAGCGCATCGTCATAGTTACCGGAAAAGAAATGCGCGATTGCCGTTCCTGTCTGCATGCGGAACATCTCCGGGTCGAGCGGGCTCAGGCGAACGGCATGGGCGAGATCCTTGATGGCGCTCTCCGTTTCACCCCGAAAGACGCGCAGTACGCCACCCAGAAACCAAGCGAGTGCGAAGTTCGGATTGAGCAGTCGGGCCCTGTCGACCAACGCAATGCCGGCATCGAGGTCGTCGGCGAGATGACCGAGCGCGTGGCCGCCTCTCGTCAGCGCCACGGCATCGTCCCGGCCAAGCTCAACCGCAAGCCGCGCCAGTCGCGCGCCTTCGGCGATCTCTGCCGTGCGATCGAGCATCCAGCCATTGAGCTTTCGCCAGAAGAAGCACCAGGCGGCGCCGGCATAGGCGGAGGCAAATTCATTGTCGAGCTCGATCGCCTTGTAGAACAGCGGCAGCGCAGCCTCGAGCGCCTCGCGGGTGCCGCTGTGCAGTTTTGCCATGCCACGAAGATAGTAGTCGTAGGCGTCGAGACTTTCGGTCGGCTTGCGTTTGGCGCGCTCCATCTCGATCCGTTCGAGTTGCGGCGAAATCGCGCCGACGACGCTTTCGGCTATCTCATCCTGCAGCTCGAAAATGTTGTCGAACGTGCCTTCGAAGCGCTCGGCCCAGAGATGCGCACCGGTCGTGGCATCGACGAGCTGGCCGGTGATGCGGACCTTCTTTCCCGATTTGCGCACGCTCCCTTCCAGAACATAGCGCACGCCGAGCTCACGCCCCGCTTCGGTCGCTTCCACGGCGCGGTCCTTGTAGGTGAAGCTCGAATTGCGCGCGATGACAAAGAGCCAGCGGAACCGTGACAGTGCGGTGATGATGTCCTCCACTACCCCGTCCGTAAAATACTCCTGCTCCGGATCGCCGCTCAGGTTCTGGAAGGGCAAGACGGTTATGGAGGGTTTGTCGGGCAGAGGGAGTTCCGGCGCCACCACGGGTGCATCTCCAGAGCTGCCATCGACGCGGCCCGAACCTTGCGAAAGGATATCGTTTCCGACATCGACAAGACGGACCTCGCCGACGAAGCGGAAGCCCTTGCGGGGGATGGTGCGCACCAGTTGCTGTTCTTCGCCGCTGTCACCGATGGCCTTGCGAACGGCGTTTATGTGGCTGGTGATCGTCGATTCCGAGACGATCCTGCCGCCCCAGATGGCGAGCAGCAGATCATCCTTTCCAACGACTCTGTCGCGATTCTCGATGAGATGCACCAACAGGTCGAAGACCTGCGGACCGACGGCGACAACCTGCCCGCTGAGCGTCAGTTCCCGGCGTTCCGGATCGAGCAGATAGCCTGCGAACTTGAATTGCACCTCAGCCCTCCTGGTCGACTTTCCCTGGCTGGCGATTGCCATCCGCGGACAACTGCCACGCCATCGCGTCGTTAGAGCATCCCCCCACGATCACACAACCGCTTGGACGGACAATCAAGCTATCCACAAGGGAAATTCAAGACAGGCCCAAGGACTTCCCTGGTGCATAGGAGCAGTCTCAGCGCAGATCGGCGGCAATGGTGCAGTCGAGAAGAAGCAGAGTGAACCCATGAAGATCGTCGTCATCGGAGGCACCGGCCTTATCGGATCGAAACTTGTGAAGAGCCTGCGCGAGCACGGACACGATGTGCTTGCAGCCGCGCCAAATACCGGCGTCAACACGATCACGCGTGAAGGCTTGGCCGCAGCGATGGATCGGACCGATGTGGTCGTCGACGTCGCCAACGCGCCGGTTTGGGACGACAAGGCCGTCCTCGAATTCTTCGAGACGTCGGGGCGCAACCTGTTGGCCGCCGAAGCTGCCGCCGGCGTGCGTCATCACATCGCGCTGTCGATCGTCGGCAGCGAGCGGTTGCCTGATAACGGCTACTTCCGGGCAAAGGTCGCGCAGGAAAACCTCATCAAGGCAGCCGGTATCCCCTACACCATCCTGCGGGCCACGCAGTTTTTTGAGTTCGTCGGCGGCATCGCGCAATCGGCAACAGTCGACGGAGAGGTTCGCCTTTCACCCGCGTTGTTCCAGCCCATCGCCTCCGACGATGTCGTGGCGGCGCTTGCCGATATTGCACTCGCGCCGCCCGTCAACGGAACGATCGAAGTCGCCGGACCGGAGGCCATACCGCTCGACGAGGTGGTCCGGCATTTCCTGCGGGCGATCAAGGATGATCGGAAGGTCGTCCCGGACGTTCACGCACGCTATTTCGGCGCACTCCTGGACGACCAGTCGCTGACCCCCGGCAAGAACCCGCGGCTCGGTGCAACTCGGTTCGACGATTGGGTCGGCCAACAGGTCGGACACTGAAATCGCAAGTATCGGGAATGGGGCCATGCTCGTGCTTCGACATGGGGGTCCGACATCCCCTTTGCCGTGACGACGCCACGAAATCCAACAGGGACTGGGACAATGGATACGCTCGAAGACAAGATTGCCGCCGCCACCGGCACCGCCTCAGTCGGCGTCGCTCCGAAGCGATCCAGCAAGAAGAAGAAACTCGGCGTGTTGCTTTGCCTCGGCGCCGTGGTGGCCGTCGCAGGCGGCTGGGCCTGGGCCCGTCCGGGCAGTGAGGCGTCGACGGATAACGCCTATGTTCGTGGCGATGTCACCTCGCTTGCACCAAAGGTTGCCGGCTACGTCGTGGCCGTCGAGGTCCAGGACAACCAGAGCGTTCGGGCGGGCGAAGTGCTTTTCCGGATCGATGACAGGGACTATCGCGCTCGCCTTGCGCAAGCGGCGGCCAATGTCGAAGCTGCCAAGGCTCGGCTTGTCAACGTCGATGCGGAGACTGAGCTCCAGCACGCCCTTATTCGTCAGGCCGAAGCCCAGAAGCTATCGGCCATCGCAGAGATGAATCTTGCCGCCAAGGCATATGAACGCCGGCGCGAACTGATCCGCAGCAACACCATCAGTCAGGCGCATGTCGACGAAAGCGAAGCGGCGCGATCGAAAACGGAGGCAGGCGTATCTGCGGCCTCTGCGACGATCGAGGCGCAGAAGCAACGCATCACCGTGCTCGCGGCGCAGCGTGAAGCCGCCGTCGCGGCCGTGGCACAGGCAGAAGCGGCGCGCGACCTTTCTCAGATCGATCTGGAGAGCACGACCGTCCGCGCCCCGGTCGGTGGGGTTATCGGCAACCGCCAGGTTCGCGTCGGCCGGTTCGTCGCGCCTGGCACCACCCTGCTCGATATCGTTCCGGTCGACGATGTGTGGGTTGTTGCCAATTTCAAGGAAACGCAGCTTGAACACATCCAGCCGGGGCAGAGCGTTCGCATCACTATAGACAGCTATCCGGGTCAGACGCTTGACGGCACAGTCGACAGCTTCGCGCCGGGCAGCGGCTCAGCCTTCAGCCTGCTGCCGTCAGACAATGCAACCGGCAACTTCGTGCGCGTCGTCCAGCGGGTCCCGGTCAAGATCCGGTTTGCCAACAACCCTTTGACTGGGCGGCTGGTGCCAGGTCTGTCCGCAAGGGTGGACGTTGATCTCAGGAGCGGGTCATGACCAGGCACGTAGCCATCACCAGGAACCGCGACACGTCTGCGTCCGGAGTGTTGCTCGTCATAGGTATCGTGCTGGCGGCACTGACAGAGGCGATTGCGAGCACCGTTCTTTCGCTCGGACGCGGCGATATCATCGGTGATACCTACGCCACTCCGGACGAGTTCGCCTGGCTCGACGTCGGTTATACCGCCTTCAAGCTCATCGGCTTCATGGTCGCCGCTTCGATGCTGACCCGCATCCGTCCGCTCAGTCTCGTGATCGGATCGACGCTCATCATGGGGCTTGCGTCCGGGATGGCGTCCGCGACGACGTCGCTGGATCTTTTGATTGCCCTCCGGATCGTTCAGGGGCTTGCCGGCGGGGTCCTGCTCGTTGCAGGGCAGGCCACCATCTTCTTTGCTTTTCGGAGCGCCCATCAACCAATCCTTCAGGCGCTGTTTGCAATGGGCGCGGTGGTCGCGCCCGCAACGCTCGCTCCGACACTTCAGGGGTGGCTGCTCGACAGCCAGTCCTGGATCTGGATCTTCTACTGCAACGTCGTCCTGTCTCTCGGCGCTACCGGGCTCCTCTTGATGGTTGACGATCCGACACCCTTCATGACGAGGCAACGTCCATTTGATTGGGTCGGGATTACGCTCGTCTCGCTGGCACTTTTCTGCTTCACCTATGTCTTCAGCCAGGGAAGCCGCTGGGACTGGTTTGAACAGCCGCGCATCCTTTGGCTCTCGGTGGTCGGCGTGGCCTCGCTATTCTTGTTTCTCGGGCAGCAGGTGCTGCGCAAGGGCACCGGCCTCCTCGATTTTACCGTGTTCAGATCGGACGATTTCGCCTTCGCCTTCATCGTCAGTTTTGTCGCCGGAGCGGCGCTGTTTGGCAGCGCGTTCCTGATCCCGTCTTTTGCCGTCTCCGTTCTTGCTTTCACGCCGACCGATGCGGGCCTGCTGCTCCTGCCGAGCGGTACCCTCTTCGTCGGGGCCTTGCTTTTTGCCGCCTTTCTCATGCAGGTCCGTCGGCTTCCTCCGTTCGCGACCGTGCCCTTCGGTATCTTGATGATCACGGTGGCCATGTGGATGCTGTCCGGCTCGACCAGTGAAAGCGGTGCCGCCGACATGATGGCTGCGATCCTTTTGCGCGGCCTCGGCCTTGGTTTCCTGTTCCTGTCGATCACGCTGATTGCCTTTACCAATCTCGACAGGCGAAACCTCGCCTCCGGCATTGGACTGTTCAACACCGGGCGCCAGTTCGGCGGTCTTGTCGGCGTTGCCGGGCTTCAGACCCTTATCGACCATAACGTCGCCGCAAACGTCGCGGTTCTTGGATCAAGCGTCAATGCGGGAGGTCAGGCTGTCATCGAACGTCTGGCCGGCACGACAGCCATGCTCGCGGCGCGTGGCATGGATGCTGTTCCCGCCAGCCGAGCCGCGATGGCGCTTCTCGGCCGCGCAGTCACCGGACAGTCAATCGTGATCGCCTTCGACACGGCGTTCACTGCCGTGGCGCTGCTGTTCGTCGTCGCAGCGCCCGTGCTCGTGGCCATCAAGGTCGGATTCGCCAGGCGAGCCAAAGCACGCCACACGCACCCCGACCGTTGACCGAACGGGCCGCCCTAAACCCAGGTATAGCTCGACCGTCAACATCGCTCGAACCTAGAGTCCAAGCCGTGAACTCTTCGATCAGGCAAACAGGAGGGCGTCATGTCGCCGCTAGAAGCAAGATCCCATACGAACACGACTTTGGAGCCCGCGCCGCCCGGTCGGTCGGCTCCAGAAGAGCTGGTTCCATCGCGCTACGCGGTGCGGGTCGGTGACATAGAGGTGCTGGTGGTCAGCGATGGGGTGCTGCCCTTGCCAACCACGATGTTGGGACACAATGCCGACCCGGCCGATCGGGCAGCCTGGCTTGGAGACATGTTCTTGCCGCAGGATGCTTTCGACTGGTCGCTGAACGTGGTCGTGGTGCGAAGCGGTGCCCAAACCATTCTCATCGACGCCGGGCTCGGCATGGATCCGGACTTGAACCTGCCTCGGGCGGGTCAGTTGATCAGGCGCCTGGAGGCTGCGGGTATCGATCTCGCAGCAGTGACCGACGTGGTTCTTACCCACATGCACATGGACCACATTGGCGGACTGCTCGTCGATGGCGTGAAGGAGCAACTGCGCCCGGATTTGCGGATCCACGTGGCGGCCGCCGAGATCAAATTCTGGGAATCGCCGGATTTCTCGCACGCGGTCATGCCGCAGGGTTTCCCGGACGCGCTCCGGGCAACTGCCAAGCGCTTCGCGAACGAGTATCGCAACCATCTTCGACCGTTCGAGGACGAGTGCGAGGTCGCGCCGGGCGTGGTTGCGCAGCGCACGGGCGGCCATACGCCCGGGCACTGCGTGGTCCGCGTGGCCTCGGGAGGCGACCGGCTGATGTTTGCCGGCGATGCCCTGTTCGCCGTCGCCTTCGACCATCCCGACTGGTACAACGGCTTTGAGCACGACCCCGAGGAGGCTGCTCGCGTTCGGGTGCGTCTCATGAAGGAACTGGCCGAGACAGGATCGTCGCTGGTGGCCACGCACCTGCCTTTCCCGTCCGTCGGACATGTGGCGATCGATGGCGATCGCTTCCGGTGGGTTCCGGTATTCTGGGACTACTGACGTCTCCAACTGAGCGAATGGCGCGCAAGAACCATCGGTTCGCGTGCATGGCGACAAGGGCGGGTTCGCCCTTGTCCTTTTCAGAGCAAGGTGCCGCTAGCCGGCCGTAGCGGAGGGAGAAACGCTGCCTCGCCACGGGAGTGGAAATGGACCAGCAAACGCAATTGTTTCCCGTCCTCGTCTGTATTCTGGGCATCGCCGGAATTGTCGTCTGGCATCTGCAGGGCAGGGCGCGCCCAACGGCGCGGCTGGTCGTGCAGATCGCCTTCTTCGCATCGATGACGGCAGCGCTCGCCTGCAGCGGCCTCAATCCGTTTCGCTACGACCGGACCGGTCTCGATGGCGCGCAGACACTGCTCGTGACGGCAAAGACGCTCTGGTGGGTTCATCTCTCCTGGGCGGTGATCGGGTTCGTCCGGCTTTACCTTGTCCTCGACGGACGGCCGCGGGAAGCGCGACTGATCCAGGATCTGGTGGTCGCCGTCGTCTATCTCGGCGTGCTGCTCTCTACCCTGGCATTCGTCTTCGGTGTGCCAATAGGGGGCCTGCTGGCGACGTCGGGCGTCATTGCGATCATTCTCGGCCTCGCGTTGCAGAGCACTTTGGGTGACGTCTTCTCGGGCATAGCGCTGACCCTCGGTCGCCCTTATGTCCTTGGTGATTGGATCTGTCTCAGTGACGGAACGGAAGGCCGGGTGGTCTCAAGCAACTGGCGGTCGACGCATCTGCTGACCGCGGCCCACAATCTCGTGGTCCTGCCCAACAGTGTCCTGGCAAAGGTGGGGCTGACCAACATCAGCCAGCCCGACGAGAACCACCAGATCGTCGTGTCGGTTCGCGTGGCTCCAACCCGCATGCCGCATATGATCGTCGACGTGATGAATGCTGTCCTCGACAGTTGCAACGCGATCGTGAAGCAGCCGGCTCCAACCGTCGGGCTTGTGGGGATCGATGCCAGCGCGATCACGGTGGAGCTCCAGTTTCGGGTCACCAGCCCGGCGCAGCGCGGCCCAGCGCGCAACGAAATCATCGACCTGGTCTATCGGCATTGCAGGGCGCATGGTGTGCAACTGGCCCTGCCTGCCGAGAGCCCGCTGATGCAGGACCTTCGCATGTCCGACCCGCAGCACGCCGTCGCGCCGGCACAGGACCTGATCGACGCGATCCCGATCTTCTCCAATCTCAGCCAGGAAGAACGCGATACGCTTGCGGCCGCGGCGACGCCGCGCAGCTTTGCCGCCGGGGCCGAAATTGTCAGAGAAGGCCGGTCGCTCGAAAGCCTGATGATGATCAAGAACGGCGTGGTGGCGATGAAGAGCGGCGATGTGGAAATCGCGCGCCTGGCCCCCGGTGATTTCTTCGGCGAGGACGGCCTGTTGGCAGGAGTGAAGGAGAAACACGACCTCCATGCCGTCACCCGCCTTACGGTCTATCAAGTAGATCAGGCAGCATTCGCGCCGCTTTTGTCGAAGCGCCCGGAAATCGCGGAGGATCTGGCAATCCACCTGGCGCAACGGGAAGCGATCGGAGCAAGTTCGGAATTGCCAGCGAACCAGCGCGAGCGACGCAAGCTGGACCTGCTTCATGCGATCCGATCCATCTTTCGAAGCCAGCGTGAAAGCGCGAACGGTTGAAGCGGAGACGCGGCAGTTCGCACGCGGGCACAACTTCTGCCGAGACAAAATCGCCGCTGCGGCAAACCTACGTATATCTGTTTCTCTCCGGAGGCCGGCCATACGATCCCACGCATTGCCAACAACGTGAATGGAGGAGAAATCCATGCGAAAACTAGCGATTGGCTTGCTGTTTGCGACGCTGATCACCGGACCGGTAGCGGCCTCCGACGAGCCCTATAATGCCAAGGTCACAGTGGTGTTCGACCACGCCCTTCCGAATGTGCCGGGCAAGAGCATGCGCGGCGTCCTGGTCGAGTACGGCCCGGGGGGCCACAACCCGTCACATACCCACCCCAAGAGCGCTTTTATCTATGCGACGGTGATCGAGGGCAGCATCAAGAGCCAGATCAACGACGGTGCGGTGAAAGTCTACAAGACCGGCGAGAACTGGATCGAAGTCCCAGGCGATCATCACCGCGTAAGCGCGAACGCCAGCGATAGCGAGCCGGCGAAGATCCTGGCTGTTTTCGTTCTCGATACGACCGAAACGAAGATGGTGCTGCCCGCAAAGTAAAGCCCTTCTTCCCATTCAAACACGGTGATCCATAGACGAGCTTGCAAGGAGCAGAACCATGAAAATCGTCATTATCGGCGGGACCGGCCGCATCGGGTCAAAAGTCGCAGAGCGCCTCAGAAGCAAGGGCCACGACGTCGTGCAATCGGCGCCGTCCACGGGCGTCGATACACTGACTGGTGAAGGGTTGGCCGAGGTGCTTGCCGGCGCTCAGGTGGTGCTCGACGTCAGCAACTCGCCATCCTTCGAACCGAGCGCCGTGCTTTCGTTCTTCGAACGGTCGACCTCGAACCTGCTTGCGGCGGAGCGGGCGGCCGGTGTCGGACACCACGTCGCACTCTCCATCGTCGGTATCGAACGGTCGCCCGACAATGGCTATTTCCGCGCCAAAGTCGCACAGGAGACCCTGATCAAGAAAGGTGGCGTTCCGTACACCATCGTAAGGTCGACGCAGTTCCTGGAGTTCCTCGGCGGCATTGCCGATGAGGCAACGGTCGACAGGACCGCCAGGGTCTCGTCCGGCGCGTTCCAGCCGATCGCCGCAGACGACGTCGCGACCTTCGTCGCAGAAGCGACGATCGGCAAGCCTGAAAACCAGACGATCGAAATCGCCGGGCCCGAAAAGAAGCCCATGAGCGAATTCATTTCCGAGTATCTGGCAGCTGTCGGCGATGGCCGAAAGGTTGTTGCCGACCCGGACGCCAAGTACTTCGGCACGCGCGTCGACGATCAGTCACTGGTTCCTCTCGGATCCGCCAAGCTGGGTCAACTCGACTTCAGGACATGGAATGCCCAACAACCTCAGGCGGCAGCCTAAGATCTTTCCGTCGGGGTCGATGCGGCGACGAGACGCGCACCGGCCCCGACGCCTTTGTCTCCGGTGCGGCCACGCGCTCGAAGCAAAGAGAGAATCCAAGGTTTACGATCCACGTCTTCATCGGTCATGATGGAAATGGCAGCCGGCGACCGTCTCGAAGCTCGCAGAGGCTGGTTCGCGCAGACTTGATGTTCGACAGAAACCCGGCCCGTGCCGGCAAATCGCCGGCGCACATGATATGAAATGCCAAGGTTATTTCGACGAACAGGAAACGGTCGGGGGACCGGGCCATGGCCAATCTTTCTATCGAACCCGCTGCGTCTCGCGACCCGCTTTCACTTGTGGTCGGTGCAACAGCCTGCCAGGTGATCGGTGGCCTCGTTCCGCAAATGTCGCCTTTTGTGGTCGCGGGACTGATTGACGGTCTTGCGCTGTCCGAGCGCGACGCCGGTATTATCGCGTCGGTCGAACTCCTGGCGCTGGCCGTCACCGCTATCCTCGTCGCGCCAGTGCTGCCGCGACTATCCTGCCGGCGCGCCGGGATGTCTGCGCTTGTCGTGACCATGGCGGCCCAGGCCGCCTCTGTCGTACCGGACGGATGGACTTCGCTGGTCTTGTTGCGCGGCATTGCGGGCATCGGTGAGGGAGCGCTCTATGCCATGTCACTCAGCCTTGTCGCGTCGCATTGCCGCAATCCCGAAAGGATCTTCGGTCTGTTCCAACTCGTCTGGGCAATCGGCAGCGTGGCACTGTTTGGCATCGGTGGCGAGGTGACAGCAGCCTATGGCCACCGAGGGATTTTTGCGCTGTTGGCGGGTTTGACGCTGGCCTTTTCTCCGCTTCTTCTTCTCATGCCGGATCTCAAGACCCTGAAGCATCCGGTCACCCGGACGCCACCGTCTGTGCCGCTTTTCGGAAGCCTGCTGTTTGCTGCGATTGTTCTTTACGTCGCGGTCTCCGCCGGTCTCTTTGCCTTCAGCGGACCGATGGGCGAGCGCATCGGTCTGGACACGGCCGCGGTCGGATACATCCTCACCCTGTCGACCATAGTTGGCCTTGCCGGGGCGGGCGCGGCGACGGCACTGAACGTTCGCTGGGGACGAACGATCCCGATCTCCGCATTCTGCCTTGGCTACGTGGTGGTGACGCTCGTCCTTTGTCTCTGGGAGAACGCGGTTGCTTACAGTGTTGCGGTCATCGTCTCCGCCGTCCTTTACTACTTTTCACTGCCGTATCTTTTCGGCCTGGCCGCAGCGCTGGACCAAAGCGGGCGCTGGGCGGCCGCAGCCGGATCGGCGTATCTGCTCGGATTTGCCGCCGGGCCAGTCTTTACAGGGGCCGTGATTGCAGCGTCGGGGTATGCAAGCCTCGCGGCGGTCTGCGTCAGCATGACGATTGCTGCCTGGGCCCTTGCCGTGTCCGTCGTCGCCCGCGCCTTCAACGGACGTCGCCTGGTCGGCCGCCTCCCCAATTCGCCGGCTTAGGTTGATATCCTAGGTCGCCGAGGCGACGGGCAGAGCGAAGGTGACCGTGGCGCCCAATGTCTCGTTGTTGGCCACCCATAGCTTCCCGCCATGGGCTTCCACGATCGATCGGCAAATCGGCAGTCCCATGCCCATGCCGTTGCCCTTCGTCGTAAAGAACGGTTCGAACACGCGCTCCGGATCCTTGAATCCGCTTCCGGTGTCCTCGACCGAGATCCTGATGGTGTCGAGGTGATCGTGGCTGGACACGATCTTCAGTGAACGCAGGGGGTTCGTCGTGTCCATGGCCTGGATGCCGTTGCGGATGAGGTTTACCAGGACCTGCTGAACCTGAACCCGATCGAGCGCCACTTTGGGAAGATGCTGGTCCAAAACCAGGTCGATGCGGGTCGTCGTTGCAGCGATCTCATCTGACATCAGATCAAGCACCTCGTAAACGAGGCGGTTCACGTCTTCGACCGCCCGTGACTGCGGCTGGTGTTTGAAAAGCGCTCGGATGCGGCTGACCACCTCGACGGCCGCCGCAACGTCCAGGGTGATGCGCTCTGCTGCGCGCTTGCCGCGCTCGATGTTCGCAGGCTCGGCCGAAAGCCAGCGCAGGCATGCGTCAGCGTCGGCGGCGATCGCCGCCAGCGGCTGGTTGACCTCGTGTGCGATTGAAGCGGAAAGCTGCGACAGATTGGCCGCCTGGGTCGCCCGCGCAAGCTTCTCGGCCGAACGGCGCAAGGCAGCCGTTGTTTGCACCTGATCCTCGATATCGTGGCAAAGGCCGAACCACTGGACGATGTTGCCGTCCTGATCCCGCATGGGCTCCGCACGGCCGGACATCCAGCGATAGACGCCGTCTGCCCGAAGCAACCGGTACCGCATCGAAAATCGCTCCCCGGTCGCAAGGCAGCGGGTGAGCTCTGCATAAACAGCGTCCGCGTCGTCCGGATGGAAAATCGTATCCATGACGGATGCAACGTCACTCACGTTTGAGAGATCAAGACCCAGATAGTCCGCCATGCGCCGGTTGACGAGCGTAGTGGTGCCGTCGGGTGTCAGGCGCCAAAGATTGCTCGGAACCATGTCGACCAGCAAGGATAGCTCGACCGAGCGAGCACGCAGGCTCTCCTCGGCCTTCTTCTGGTGCTCGATGTCGATGGTCTGCCCATGCCAGACCGTAACGCGACCGTGTGCGTCCCTTGACGGTCTGCCCGACGCGCGAAACCAGCGAAACGCGCCGTCCGCGCCACGCAGACGGTGCGCGCTGTCAAACGGCTCGCCGGCGTCCATGCTCCGCCGCCAGGTCGTCGCCACAAATCGCTGATCGTCCTTGTGGATGCGTTCAAGCCACGCACCGTGGTCTTGCAGGCCATTGCCGAAATATGCGTCCATGCTTCGGTTGCGATAGATGAACCGGCCGGCCGGATCCATCGACCACATGTGGCCGGGGACGTTGTCGAGAAGGTCAAGCGCGAACTCGGCGCTGTTGCGAGTATGTTCGCGAAAGGCGGCGTCTTTCCTTAGTCCGTCGTCGTTGGACATCTGTCGCTCCGCAGAAGACGACGGTCAAGAAAAGGACTTCACGCCGAAGCTCGGCGGCGGACCGGCAGCCTTGGTGAATGGATGGCCGCATTATATCCCGAAGGCCCTCGTTTTCAATCTGACCTGCTGGAGGCGGGCGGCCCGCGATCGTGCGGCGCATAAACGGATGTATAGCTGCCGCACGCGGCGCGCTTCCGGCACGATAACAAGCGACCATAACGGTCGGTTATGTCAGGCGGAGGACGAAGCAACATGACCCAGCGGTTCAATTATTCCAAGCTTTCGCCCGGCATGGTCAAAGCCATGATGGCGCTCGGCAACGAGATCAGGAATGGCTCGATCGAAGAGACGATACTCATCCTCGTCGACATGCGGGCGTCCCAGATGAACGGATGTACGTTCTGCATCGATATGCATGCCAAAGAAGCGATCATCCATGGCGAGCGGCGGCTGCGCCTGTTCCATATCTCGGCCTGGCGTGAGTCCACCTTGTTCTCGCAGCGAGAGCGGGCCGCGCTTGCCTGGACGGAGGCGCTGACGAAGCTCGCCGACGGTGGCGTTCCCGATGAAGTTTACGACAGAGTGAGGGGTGAACTGTCCGAGCAGGAGATTTCCGATCTCACGTTCCGGATCATGGCGATCAATGCCTGGAACCGCATCAGTGTCGCGGCCCGCGCCGTTCCTGGTTCCGCCGACAAGGCTTACGGGTTGGACAAGGCCGGTCTCTAGATGGATATCTGTCGGGCAATGGCGGCCCTCTTTATGCTTGCCTGCTTTGTCGGCTGTGCCGCGCAGCGGGCCGAGGTCACAGCGCAGCCCGTTGCCACATCACCGACGTTGCAAGGCGGCCAGCCTGTTCGAACGCAACAAGGGTCCGGGGCACAAGACCTCCTGTACATCACCGACAGAGAGCCGACCGCCGATTCCGGCAACCGGCTGTCCTACGGTGCAAAGCGGGCGATCTACTTGAGCTTCGGATCGGTATCGATCGCCCCAAGACGCTACGCTTCTGCCGGGAGGAAAGAATTCCGGGTCGACGCCGTTTCCGAGGCCGGCCGGTTTCCGGCAACGCCCTACGGCGTCGTCGCGACGGCGAACGGACTACGCCGCACTCCGCAGGCGGTCGCGGCGCATGAACAGGCCTTCGCGTCGCTGCAGGCTCAAATTGGCCGGCGTCTCGCAGCGGCCGAACGCAAGGAAGTCGTCGTCTTCGTTCACGGATACAACAACAGCTTCGAAGATGCGGCACTCGCCACCGACGAGATTTGCCGATCGCTGCAAAACCAGTTTGTCTGCATTGTCCTGACATGGCCCGCCGGAGGCGCCGGCGGTTCGTTCTTTGGCTACAACATCGACCGCGAGTCGAGCGAGTTTGCGGTTGCGGACTTCAAGAAGGCCGTTCGCGTCATCGCCGGAACGAAGGGTGTCGAGAGGCTTCACCTCCTGGCCCATAGCCGTGGAACCGACGTGCTGGCGAGTGTCGTCCAGCAGCTTGCCATCGAAGCGTATGTCAGCCGATCCTCGCTTTGGCAGCGGTACAAGATCGCGAATGCTGTGTTTTTCGCTCCCGATATCGATCTCGATGTCGCGTCTTCCAAGTTGTTTGCCTGGGTCTCTGACCCGGACCTTGCCTTCGGAAGCAAATCGACCCCAAGCGCATTGCCCTCGCAAGGCTCCATGCACCTTACGGTCTATTCGTCTCCAAGGGATGAGGCGTTGAAAGCCTCGACGCTGATCTCCGGCAGCGCGTTGCGGCTTGGTCAGCTCGCCGTCGGCAACCTTCCCAGTGACAGGGGCGAGGCGGCGTCCAAATGGGCAGGATTGCACATGGGAGGGCTGGTCAATTTCGTCGAGTATTCCGGCGGCAGCGGCTTTATCGGCCACAGCTATTTCTTGTCCGACGCTACGATCAAGACAGACCTGGTTGCGCTGATCCGCGACAGAGCCAAGGCCGGTGACCCCCGACGCCAGCTCGTGGAAATCAAGCGCCCATTCTGGCGGACGTCGGATGCTCAACAGGCGGCGCGATGATGGTTGCAACACGTCGGGAGTTACTGTTTACCCCAAGACTAGGCTGCCTCGTTCGTCCCGGCAGAAATGTTGGGACCCGAGCGTTCTGGCGGTGCGAGGCCGCTGTTCGCGCGCTTTTGGTCAGTCAGAAAGGGCTGCGCGGTGAATGGAGGCGCGGCTCGGCTGCCTCACCATCACTCGGATCACTGATCTTGCCCCGACCGTCATGCGCTTAGGACAATCGCTTCCATGACGGCTGCAAGCAGCATGCGCGCACCTGTTACGGAGTGCTCTGGCTCGACATATTCGGCCTCGTTGTGGCTAAGCCCATCGCGGCAAGGCACGAAGATCATGGCCGCCGGCGCAACACGACTGACGAACAAGGCATCGTGGAAGGCGCCGGAGAGCATGCGCTTGGTCTTCAATCCGAGCGACGCGGCGGCGCGATCGAGGCCGGCCAGCAGGTCTTCCGAAAAGGCAGCCGGCGGCATGTCGAAGATCTGCCTCAATTCGCTCCGGCAGCCGGCGGCTGCGGCAGCGTTGTCGCAGGCGCGCCGGGTCTGGTTTTCCAACGCGTCGATGACCGTAGTTTCCGGATGCCTGAGGTCGATGGTGAACGTCACCAAGCCCGGAATGGCATTCACCGAACCCGGCTCGACCGCAAACCGGCCGACGGTGAAACGGACGCGCGGATCGCCCGGCATCGTGCCCTTGTAGAGCGGTTCGAGCGCGGCTATGGCGGCCGCCATGGGATCGCGACGGAACTCGAGTGCCGTCGTGCCGGCATGCGCTGCCTGGCCCCTGATCGTCACCTCCAGCCACCGCGTACCCTGGATGCCGTAGACGATGCCGATCGGGGTGTTTTCCTGTTCGAGCGACGGACCCTGCTCGATATGAAGTTCGATATAGCCGGAGATCGGGAAACCGAGTGGACGCATTTCGGCCTCCGGCAAGGCGTGCAGCGTTGCCTTCAACTCCTCGACGAACCGGGCGCCGTCGCGACCGCGAAGATCGGACCAGGCGTCAGGGATCGTGGCCGCGGCGAAGGCCATGGAACCCATGGTCCCCGGTTGGAACCGGCTTCCTTCTTCGTTGGTCCAGGCAACAACCTCGATCGGCAGATCCGTTGCGATCCCGGCATCCTCAAGGCTTTCCATCACCTCGAAGGCCGAAAGGGTTCCCAGAGCGCCATCGAAGCGTCCGCCGGTCGGCTGGCTGTCGAGGTGGCTGCCAATGACGAAGGGGGGCTTTTCGGGAAAGCGGCCTTCGCGCCGGATGAACAGGTTCGCCATCGGATCCTGAAACACGCGAAAACCGCGCGCGAGCGCGCGCTCGGCCAGAAGGCGCCTTGAGGTGCGATCTTCGGCCGACAGGGCCTGTCGGTTGACGCCGCCGGCAGGCGTCGCCCCGATCCTTGCGAAGTCATCGAGGCGCTGCAGCAGTCGCTTGCCGTCAATTTCGATGCGAGAGGTCATGGTCGGCTCCTGACAGGTCGTCCCGATCAGCCGTAGGCTGCATCATGAAAGGCGATTTCCAGTTGCTGTGCGCGCCCGAAGATAGCGCTCAGACGTTTGCGCTCGGAAACCTCGAGCGTGTCGCCGGCGGCGTCGAGCTCTTGCTTCAGCCACTTCGCCTGCGCCGCGAAATCATCATCCGCATGCATTTCGACCCATTCTTTCAGATGCGGATCGGCAATGTTTGCTTGCGCAGCCCTTTTCGACCAGGTCCAGTACATCCATTCCGCGGCGAACATGGCGGCGACGGTATCGAGGAAGCCTCCGTTGCGGGCGATATCCAGCATGCCCGTTCGGAAAGCCTCGACCTCGGCAACATTGAGATCGTAGGCGCCGGGATCGATGCTGCGCTCGGCAAAAATCCGTTCGAAATAGGCAATCTGCTGGTTGGCGAGCGCATCCAGAACGGCGATCAGCCAGCGCTTCTGTACGATCGTCTCGGCCTTCGCCGTCGCAAAGGCGAAGATCGAGATCGCGGTTTCGACGAAGGCACCCTCATAGACGAGATAGCGTTCGAAAACTTGCGCGGACAGGCGCTCCAGCACGATGTCGTCGACGAAGCGATGGTTCACCATGGCTTCGAAGACGGCAGCGTTTTCCCGCAGGATCTGTTCCGAAAGCGTTTCAGCCGCCATCGTCATGCCTCCAGCGCCGGTTCTGCGGCGGCGCGGAAAGCTTTGACCCGCTCGATGTCGACCGGGTTCCACCAGACCCCGCCCTGCTTCAGCGACGAGGCAACGATCACGCCGTTGGTGCGCTTGAGTATTTCGACGATGTTGTCCTTGGTCACGCCCGAGCCGACCAGAAGCGGCAGATGCGTGGCCGAGCCGATCTCTTCGATTTCCTCTATGGTTGCCGTGTTGCCGGTGCGCTGACCGGTGGCGATCACGCCGTCGGCATCGAAGAAGGCGAGGTCACGCGTCAGTTCCTGGATCGACCGGTCGGCGACGATCGCGTGAGCGCCATGCTTCACGTGGCTGTCGGCAAAGACCTTGATGTGCTCGGCGCGCAGCAGCGAACGATATCGCATTGCTTCTGCCGCACGGCCCTCCATGAAGCCTTCATTGGCGACATAGGCATTGGCCCACTGGTTGACGCGGATGAACCTGGCGCCGCCGGCCATGGCGATCGCAAAGGCCGGGATCGGCGCATTGGCAAGGACGTTGATGCCGAGCGGCACACCGGTGGCCCGCGCGATCCGGTCGGTGACGACGGACATGAAGGCTGCCGTTTCGTGGCCGATATCTTCCGGTTTGGAGAAGGGCACGTCGCCATGATTTTCGATCATCAGGCCATGCAGGCCACCCTCGACCAGCGCCTCGGCATCACGCATGCAGGCATCGTAGATGGTCGACATATCGGCGCCCCGATAGCGCGGCGCACCGGGGAAGGCCGGGCAATGGATCATGCCGATCAGAACCTTGTCAGTCCCGAATATTTCCCTTATGGCGCTTGAGGACTTGTCAGATATTTCCTGCATTTCTCTCCCTTTCGAAGGTATGTTCATGCACGCTTACGTAATCGGTAATGTGACGGTGGACGAGACCATCGCCGTGTCGGAAATGCCGGCCGCGGGCGCATCGATCCATGGCAGCCAGCGATCCCGGGATCTTGGTGGCAAGGGCGCGAACCAGGCGGTCGTGATGGCCCGGACGGGCCTGTCGACGAGCCTTGTTGCCGCTTTCGGCGACGGCTTTCGCGCCGACATGATCCGCCAGCACCTGGCGAGCGAACCGGTCGTCAGTCGCCTTGTGCCCATCCCCGGGAAGTCCACCGACTTCTCGATCGTGCTGACCACACCGGATGGCGAAAACGTCAACATCACCACGACCGACTGCGCGCAAAACCTAACGCTTGCCGATGCCATCGCGCCCTTTGCCAATGCCGCTCCCGGAGACCTCGCGGTGCTCCAGGGCAATCTGTCCGACGAGACGACCCGAGGCGTGCTTGAGGCCGCTCGCACCCGCCGAATGACTACTGCCTTCAATCCGTCTCCCTTGCGTCCCTATTTCAGCAACCTGTGGCCTTTGACCGACATCGCCTTTCTCAATGAGGGCGAGGCGCAGGCAATGACCGGCACACGTGGCGAAGAGGCTGCCCGCAAGTTGCTTGCGGCTGGCGTTCGCGAAGTCGTCCTGACCTTCGGCGGCAACGGCGCCATGCTTGTCACAGCCGAGGGCAGCGTCCGTGTTGCTGCCGTCGAATGCGACGTCGTCGACACGACAGGTGCCGGCGACACGTTCATGGCGGTGGCGCTGGCATCCGCGGCACTGCGTGGCAGCGGCCTCGACAAGACGGCCATCGAACATGCGACGCGGGCTGCCGCCATCACCGTCAGCCGCCCGGGCACCCGCTCGGCGTTCCCCTCGGTCGAGCAACTGACGGCGATCCTCGCCGCGCGCTGAGTTTTCAACCCAGCGCGCTTTGCCGTGCCTAGCGCGCCGTCTCCGTCATCCATCCGAGGATGTTCTTCCAGAGGCGGCCGTAGCCCTCCCACTCGCAGAATGCCGGCGACAGCCAGTGCGGGCCGATATCGGACGTCCAGGCGGCGGTGCGGCCCTTGCCGAAGCTGCCAAGGACGAGCAGCGGGTGGCCGCCCTGGTCTGCCGGAAGACGGGCGATGACCTCCGCGCCCGGGCGCACCTCCACTTCGTTGACGCCGAGAAGCAGCGGCCAGTCGCCCGAAAGCCCCGCCATGGTCGGATGATCCGGCTTGACGACGTCGGCAACAGCACCTTCCGGGATTTCGACGCGGTCGTCATAGGGAAGGCAGGTGACGGGAAGCGTGTCTTCGACCGCCGTACGGCGCCAGCGCGCCTTGCCGTCGATGCCCTGGAAGGAGAAGTAGCCGCCGACCATCAGCAATGCGCCGCCTTTTTCCACCCAGGCCTTGATCAGCTTCAGCCGGTTCGGAACGGTGCGGGAGTGCAGCCACACGGCCGGCGGCAGCAACAGCGAGTTGGCGCCGATGTCCGACAGGATGATGGCGTCGTAGGCGTCGAGGCCGGCCATCTCATAGGGGAACTGTTCGACCGCGTCGTGCGCGGTCATGTAGGTCAGCTCGAATTCGCTGCCCTTCAGCACCTTGACGAGCGGTTCCGCCCCGAGATGAAAGGTGACGCTGCCGAACTGGTCGAAACCCTTGTAGTGGGTGGCGGAGCTAACCCAGCTCTCGCCGACGAGAAGTACTTTCTTGGTCATGGTCTATCCGTAGGTCTTGAATTGCGTTTGGAGCCGACTGTCAGGCTCCGGTTTGGAATACCGAGCGGGGGTTGCCCCGCATCATCCGGTCGAGCGCATCGTCGTTCAGTCCGTGTCGTTTGAGGCGCGGCAGGAAGTGGCGCAGGACGTAGGCATAGCCGTTGCCTCCGTAGTGGCTGAGCATCATCTTCAGGAACACGTCGTGCGAAAGCAGGATGCGGTCGATGTGGCCGGCCTCCACCAGCCTTGCGATCGCCCGTGCGGCCTCCTCGTCGCTGGGGCATTGCACCTGCTGGTCGGCATAGAAAAAGTCCATGCCGATCATGTCGTATTCGATGAACGCGCCGCGGGCGGCAAGTTCGCTCTGGTATGCGAAATCATCGTGCGACGGGTTCATGTGGCAAAGCACGGTGTGGCGGAGATCAGCACCTTCTTCAGTGATGACATCGAGCACGCGATGGCCGAGCCGGAACCAGCCCGGCAGATGCACCATCAGCGGCAGACCGGTTCGAACCTGCGCCCGGGCCGCGCCGCGCAACGACTTTTCCTCCGCCGGGGTGAAATCCGCGGAGACGCCGATCTCACCGATCAGCCCGATTTTCACATCCGTGCCATCGACGCCTTCGATCGCCTCGCGAACGATGCCGTCGGCGATCTGGTCGACGCTCATGCCGGCTACCTCGGCCGGATGGGAGGAGGCGAGGTAATATCCCGCACCCATCACGATGTTGAGGCCGGTCGCCCTGGAAATCCGCCTGAGCGCCAGCGGGTTTCTGCCGATGCCCTTGCAGGTGGGCTCGACGACCGTGCGGCCCCTTTCGGCGGCGAAGGCTTTCAGTTCGGCGATTGCCAGGGGTTCGTCGTCAAGCGTGATGTTGTGCTTGTTGACGAAGGGATCCTGGCGCAGTTCGCCGAGGATCTCCATGCAGACGAAACCTTCGGCGAGATACTGACGCTCCTTCGTCTGCGGCGCGTTCCACCAGCAGCGGCAATCGTTGAGGATATGCTCGTGCATCAGCGTGATGCCAAGCTCTTCCGCATCGATCGCCCCCGTCACGGTCATCACCTTGCCGGATCGCACATGTGCTTCAGACAGTTCTTGTGTCATGACGGCTATCTCTTCTTGCCGCCGAGGCGAAAGTTGGCGGTGAAGATCCGGGTGTTGAGCCAGATCGCGACGAGAATAATCGCGCCTGTGACGATTTGCGTGAAGAACGGCGAGATATGCATCAGAATCAGGCCGTTGCCGATGACCGCAATCGTCATGGTGCCAAGCACGGTGCCGAGGATCGTGCCGCGACCGCCCATCAGCGACGTTCCGCCCAGCACCACCGCGGCGACGACCTGGAGCTCGAAGCCGACGGCCGCATTCGACGAGCCGGAGCCGAGCCGTGCTGCGATCAACAGGCCGGCAAGGGCGCAGGCAACCCCGGCGATCATATAGACCGAAGCGATCACCCATTTCGCCGGCATGCCGACGCGACGGGCGGCCTCCATGTTGGAGCCGACTGCAACGACCTGGCGGCCGTATTTGGTCGAGGATATGACGACATAGCCTGCGACTGCGACCGCGACTGCGATCAGCGCCGGAACGGGGATGCCCAACAGTTCGCCGCGGCCAAGCATGAAGAAGCCCGGTGCGTCCTTGATCGGGATCGAGTAGCCCTGCGTCAGATAGAGCGCGAGCCCGCGCAGGATCGACAGGCCCGCAAGCGTGACGATGAACGCCGGAATGCCCTGATAGGCGGTGAACCACCCCTGGACGAAGCCGAGAAATGCGCCGAAGAAAAGCATGGCGACGACGACCAGCGGCCATGGATAGCCCATCGCCATCACGATGGCGGCAACCGCATTGACCAGCGCGACCTGCGAGCCTACCGAGAGGTCAATGCCACCGGTGATGATGACAAGCGTCATGGCGACCGCGACGATGAGGATCGGCGCCGCCTGGCGGATGACGTTCAGAATGTTGCCGAGCGTCATGAACGTGTCGGTCGTGGCAGCGAAGAAGACCACGCAGGCCAGGAAAAAGAAGGCGATCGAAAGGACCTGGGCGTTTTCAGACAGGAAATCCGCCGCCGGCGAGCCTTTTGCGCGTTCGGTATAGGCCGTCATTGCTTGGCTCCTTCCCCGACGATCAGCTTGACGAGGTCTTCCAGGTTGGTCTTGCCGATTTCGCGCTCGGCCACCTTGGTGCCTTCGTACATGACGGCAATGCGGTCGCAGACACGGAACAGGTCCTGGAGGCGATGGGTGATCAGGATGACGGACACGCCTTTCGCTTTAACGCGGTTGATGAGCGCGAGCACGGCTTCGACCTCCGCCACGGCAAGTGCCGAAGTGGGCTCGTCCATGATCAGGACCTTCGGATTGAACGAAGCGGCACGCGCAATCGCGATCGCCTGGCGCTGTCCGCCCGAGAGTTGAGCGACCTTGCCGGTCAGCCGCGGAATGCGGATTTCCAGAGCGTCGAGCATCTTGCGGGCTTCGGCGAGCATGGTCTTCGTATCGAGAAATGGCCCTTTGCTGATTTCTCGACCGAGAAAGAGATTGCCGACCACATCGATGTGGTCGCAAAGGCTTAGATCCTGGAAAACCATTTCGATATTGCGGTTGCGGGCATCAGCGGGCCCCGAAAACCGAACCTCTTCGCCTTCCAGAGTAATGGTCCCACCATCGGGTATGTAGGTTCCCGAGATGACCTTGGTCAGCGTCGATTTGCCGGCGGCATTGTCGCCGACGAGGCCAAGGCACTCGCCGGGATAGATGTCGAGGTCAACACCACGCAGCGCCTGGTGCGATCCGAACGTCTTGATAATCCCCTTGAGGGACACGCGGGGACTGGCACCGGTGCGGGAGGGCAGAGCCCCCCCGACACCAGCGACAGCGGGAGGATGCTGTCTTTCAGTCGTCATCATTTGAAGATCGCCCGATATGGCTCGACGTTGTCCTTGGTGACGATCGTTACCGGCACGGCGATGGTCTTCTCGACGCTGCCGCCGTCGGATATCTTCTTCAAGGCGTCAACGGCAGCGGCACCCATGGCGGCCGGGTCCTGCTGGATTACGGCGGTGACGTAGCCGGCATCGATGCCCGCGATCGCCTGGGCCGTCAGATCCCAACCGAAGACCTTCACGCTATCCTGCTTGCTCTGGCTCTCGACCGCGGCGATGGCACCCATCAGGGCCGGCTCGCCGGTGGCGTAGATCGCCGTCAGGTCAGGGTTGCCGGTGATCAGGTTCTCGGCGGCCGAGAGCGCGTTGTCCTGCACATTCTGTCCGTCGACGACGCCGGCCGAGCTGATGCCGTCGACACCCTTGATGGTCTTTTCAAATCCCTCCTGGCGAACGTTCTGGATGAAGGAGTTGAGCGCGCCGACGACACCGATCTTGGCCTTGCCGTCGGCATTGGCCTTGACGTAGTCGAGGAAGAACTTGCCCATATCGGCACCCGCCGTGGCGTTGTCAACGCCGATCTGCGCCTTTTGCGGGCCCTCCGGCAGGATCGCGTCGATGGCAACGACGGGGATCCCGGCTTCGGCCGCCTGGTTGACGGCCGGCATGATGCCGTTGACGTCGATTGCGACGACGGCGATGCCATCGACCTTCTGCTGGATATAGGTCTCGATCGCGCTGTTCTGCGCGGCCGGATCGTTGTTGGCATTGAAAATGACGAGCTT
Source organism: Ensifer sp. GW101-20A05 (assembly GCF_059424735.1). NCBI lineage: Bacteria > Pseudomonadati > Pseudomonadota > Alphaproteobacteria > Hyphomicrobiales > Rhizobiaceae > Ensifer > Ensifer sp. GW101-20A05. The sequence goes on from NZ_JBWKZT010000014.1 coordinate 62,718, forward strand.
CGCGCCGGCGGCGTCGGCCGCCTTCTGCGCGCCTTCGTTCATCTGATTGAAGAACAGCGCCTGCTGGTTGATCTGCACGAGTGCAAAGGTCTTTTCGGCGGCAAGAGCCGGTGAGAGAGCCGCGCCGAGGGTCGTCAATGCCGTGAAGCCAAGCGTGGCGACTAAGGTCCTGCGTTTCAAAGTCCAATTCATGTTCTCATCCTCTGTTGGTTCTCCATTGCGTGATTTATCGTTTCGCAGGCGGAGCAACGGATTTCCGCACGACGATTTCGACTGGCAGGAGCTCCTCGATGGGAGCCTGCTTGTCCTGCCAGTTTGTTTCGAGAAGAAGGGAGAGGGCACGCTCGCCGATCGCGCGGACCGGCTGGCGAATGGCGGTCATGGGCGGACCGAAAAGGTGGAGCGGGCCGACATCGTCGAAGCCGATGACCGAGACGTCGTCCGGGATCGACACCCCCTGGTCACGGAAGACCTCGATCATGCCAATGGCGATTTCGTCCGAACTGGCGAAAATCGCCGTTGCCGGGCGGCCTTCCTCGATGAAGCGCTTTGCTGCCTGCCGTCCGAAAGTCACCGTGTAGTCGCCGGCGTATTTAGAAAGACGGAAATCCTCGCCAAAAGCGTCGCGCAGCGCCCCTTCAAGACCGTTGAAGCGCCGACGTGAACTGATCATCGCTTCCGGGCCGCCGACGAACAGTACATCTTTGTGCCCGAATTCGGCCAGATGCCTGCCGGCAAGCGATCCGCCCAGCTCATTGTCGCAGAACAGCTTTGGCGCCTGAGCACCCGGAACGTCTTCGTCGGCGATCACGACTTTGCCGGTTCGGTTTATCAGGGTGGCGAGTTGACCGTCATCCGGGTGGTTGGTGACGAAGATCAGGCCATCGACGTGATTGCGCTCGATGAGCTGGAGATAGGCGACCTCGCGACCGGCGCGGTTGAGTGTCGCGTAAAGAGAGACGGCAAGCCCGCGAGTATCCGCTTCTTCTTCGACCGCGGCTACGAGCGTGGCGAAGAACGGATTGGCGATATCCGGAACGACAAGACCGATCGTATCGGAACGACCGCGGCTGAGCCGGCGGGCATGCGGGTTGGGCTGGTAATTGAGGTCGTGGATCGCGTCGGAGATCCGCTTCTTCGTCTCGTGAGGAAGGTCGAGGGATCCGTTCAGCAGCCGCGAGACCGTCGTCACGGAAACGCCGGCAGCGCGGGCTACATCCTTGAGGCTTGTGACGCGTCGTGTGGTCACCTTGGCTCTATCCCCTGCCGTTGTAAACCGATTTACTAAAGCGCTTTACAATAAGATTTCGACTTTCGTGTTCTGTCAAGATAATTTCTCTGCACCGGCGAGATATGTCCTGGCACGGTGTCGTTGTGAGGATGCGAGCGCGCTGCCTTTTATGAAAGCAGGCTCGGCCAAACGATTAGATTGGTCGAGGATGTCAATTCCCATCAAGGCGTGAGATTTGGGTAGCTTTCGACCTAAAGCAGACGACGTCAATGGAACGGCATTGTTACTGCTCCAAGTCAGACACCAGATGCCGGCGTGCAAACCGTGTAGACCGGCGACGCTTCAGCAGCAGCCCTCGCCTGATGAAGTTGCCGGTCGCGAATTCTGGTAATGTCCGCCCCACTTCTGCCCAATGGACCCGCAACGATCTTGGCTTCCATGTTTGGAGATACAACGCCATGCCGACCCGGCGACATTTCCTTATCAGCTTCGTCGCCACGCCGATTGTGCTGCCGAGATTCGGCCATGCAGCCGGCGCTCCCGTGGAGCTGCCGCTTACGGCTAGTTGCGGTGATGACCACCATCTGACGCCGGCACAGACCGAAGGCCCGTATTTTACGCCGCAGAGCCCTGAAAAACAGGACTTCGCGAGCGATGCACCGGGCGGTGAAAGAATGACACTTGTTGGCTACGTGCTAACCAAGGACTGCCAACCGGTAGCAAAAGCGTTGATCGAGCTATGGCACGCCGATGAGACCGGCACCTACGACAATAGCGGATACAAACTCCGCGGACATCAATTCACGGATGCAGAAGGCAAATGGTGGTTCGAGACGATCGTGCCTGGACTCTATCCTGGTCGCACCCGGCATTACCACGTGAAAGTCCAAAGGCCCGGCGGGAACGTGCTGACGACGCAGCTGTATTTTGCCGGTGAGCCGGACAATGAACGTGACCGCATATTCAACGCAGCCTTGTTGCTCGATATCAGAACGACGAGTGACGGAAAATTCGGCCGTTACGATTTCATAGTGGCGTAACCGGCGCTTTGCATCCAGCCCTACTGGGGGCTACGCCGTGGCAGAGCGTGTCTGGAGCTTTGCGAAAGCATTTCGGAGCTCGCCGGAGCTCCGAATCTGCATATGATAGTTTAAATGCGTCTATAGACGAGCTGGGCCGCGGTAAGGTCGGCGAGCCCAGAGCCTACACTTTTGAAACAAGTGATCTGGTCTGCGTTCGCACGTGCGAATTCGTCCTTTCGGCACAGGTCGGTGAGAGTGCCAAGAATGGCGTTCTTGCCAATTACCCCCTCGGCGAGTGGCTTGATAAGCTCTCCCGCCTCCTCAAGCGCTACCGCAGTGTCGACGTAGATCGACGAGCGGCGCATCACTTCATCATCCGCCTCTCGCATCTCCGGGGTGAACGCCCCAATGAGATCGACGTGAGTGCCCGGTTTCAGCCACTCGCCTCGAATGATGGGTGCGGTTGCAAGCGTTGCGGCGCTGACTATGTCGGCGGATTCTATTGCGGTTTTAATGTCTGTCGTGGATTTCGCGGGAAGACCCTGGTCACGGAGGGAAGAGGCGAGGCGGTCGGCTTGTTCGGGATTGATGTCCCAGATGACGATGCGCCGAAGCCGTCGTACAGCTGAGTAGGCGTCCGCGATCAGGCTTCCCACACGGCCCGCGCCTATAATGACAAGCGATGAGGCGTCCTCTCGAGAAAGATATTTGGCCCCAAGTGCTGAGGTTGCCACAGTGCGCCGGCTCGTCAGCGTGTTTCCATCCATGAGGGCCAACTGCTCTCCGGTGATGGCGTCGTAGAGCATGTATGTCGATACGACAGCAGGCAGCCTACGGTTCATGTTGCCCGGCATAATGGTCACCAGTTTCACGCCGAGAAAATGATCCTCGTCATCGGCGTTGGACCAGGCCGGCATCAAGAGCAACGTACCGTCAGGTTCGCCTTCGCTGCGTAATGTGTGATGGTGGCGCGCGGGTGTCTGGCATCCCTTCGCAAAGCCCCGTTGAAGAGCCGCAACCAATTCCGGGAAGGGAAGCTTTGCGGCGGTCTGTCTGGCGTCTAATAGCAGTGGTTCACCCATATTCGACTCCTGCTCCGTGGCAGCTTAGAGGGTTGTGATACTGTGTGTGGGTCAACAGCGAGTTGGCTCGCCGACTTGCAACTCGGCTCCCCGCATCAAGGTCGCGCTAATCCGCCGCCGTACAAAACGTCGTTAGAACGAACCAATTGGGGGCATATGGGGCGTTGGCTAAATGGCGCCAGACGCCCTATGGATTAAATCGCCGCTCGACGCGCCTCATCGATATAGAGTTCGCGCAAGCCGGTGGCGATCGGTCCCGGCAGGCCTGTCCCGATCCTTGCGCCGTCGATTTCGACCACGGGCATGACGAAGGAGGATGCCCCAGTGATGAATGCCTCGTCAGCAGCCTTAGCCTCCTCGATTGTGAAGGCCCGTTCGGCGACTTCCATCCGTGCTTCCCTGGCGTAGCGCAACAGCGTGGCGCGCGTGATGCCGTGCAGAATGTCGTTCGATAAGGCTCGAGTGATGATCCTGCCAGACTTGATGATGTAGGCGTTGTTTGCGGTTCCCTCGGTGACGAAGCCGTCCTGTATGAACCAACCGTCATCTGCTCCCGCCTCTTTTGCCATCATCTTCGCCATCGAAGGATAGAGGAGTTGCACCGTCTTAATGTCGCGACGACCCCAGCGGATGTCTGGGACCGAGATCACCTTGATGCCGGTCCTCGCTTGCGGGGCATCCACGAGATTGGCAACCGTCTGGGTGAAAAGCACGACCGTCGGCTCGACGTCGGGTGCAGGGAAGGCGAAATCGCGGCGGCCAGGATTGCCGCGCGAAATTTGTAGGTAGACCAGTCCCTCGATAATCTTGTTCCGCTCGACCAACTCGCGGTGGATGGCCAGCAGCACTTGCTGGGACAGCGGATGGCGAATGCCCAGTTCGCCGAGCGAGCGTTCAAGACGCGCGGCATGGCCGCCGAAATCAAGCAGCTTGCCATCGACAACCGAGGTCACTTCGTAGACGGCATCGGCAAAGACAAACCCACGGTCGAAGATCGAGATTTTCGCTTCGGTCTCCTCCAGAAATTCCCCATTCAGATATACAATTCGGCTCAACTGTTTAGCCCTCACTCGGGTCCTCGGTTATCATTCGGAAGACAAGAACATCCCGCGACGGCGCATCTAGACGACGAAGCGTATCGCACGTTGGATCTCGAAGTAGTCTTGCGCGTTGAAGCGCAACGTCCGTGGCGCGATATGCTCCATGCCGGGGTACCAGCTATTCCTATAGGCGTCCGTCGGATTGGTGTATTCAACGACGAGCTCGAACTCTTCGGCAAGATTCGGCAGCGAGTTGTTGTAGTTTCCCGACAGGGCCTTCTCCACGCCTTCACGGATCGCGATTACCGCAGCCGCCGGGACCAACGATTTTGTCGCCGGACCAAAGCCTTCACTGGTGGCTAGTGTCGCGATGCCCGGTACCGCGACCTCAGCTTCGGCACACATTCCTGCATCACCGGAAAGAAATGCCGAGGGGACACCGTAGCGCGAAGCACAGAGGGCATTGAGTGTGAATTCCGAAGCCACTTCGCCGTTGATCAGCAGTCTGGAAACCGCTCCGCTCAGCGTATGAGCGAGAGGATTCGTATCGGTGCCCGCCTTGTTGTGGTAGCCGATATAGAGAGCGGCTGAAAAACTCGTATCGATGCCGAACATCATCTCATCCGGATGCCCGCTCCAGCCCCTGACGACGCTCACGTACGGCGGCAGTTTTGATAGGATTAGGTTGCGAGCCGACGAATGTGCGTCTTTCACGACGATTTCCGTTGCGCCGGCCGCTTGCGCTCCTTCGCAGGCGGCTACGAGTTCATTCGTCATGTATTCGCGGAATTCTACGTACTCCGGCTGGCCCTTCTTGGCTTCGTCCCAAGCCGTAATCCCTGCAGTGCCTTCGATATCCGAGCTGATGAAAATCTTCATGTTGGGTTCCCTTGCGTACGAAAATGCGCACGAGCCAAAGGGACACCCGGAGTACCTCAGGGCGGCCTTTGCCTCGCGTGGCGGCAGGCTAGTTCGGTGTAAGTTCGTGTCTTCCGATCTTGGCTGTCAGGGCCAAGTTGGATTGCGACAGATTCTCAAATTCAGAAGTTCGCCGGTCATGATTTGGAATCCTGCCGGGCAGCTTCACCGACATATCCGATGAAATCGCCATGTAGGCGGGTTACAGCGTTGAGGCGTTCCTCCACTTGTGGGCCAAGCTCCTTGAATACCGAGTTAATCAGGAGGTTGCTCAGGTTCGCCATATGAGCCGTCGAATCCCAAAACATATCGAACTCCGTTCGCACGACGAACATTTCATCGGCAAGATCATGACCCCAATCGCAATAGGCATCAGTTATTAGCGTTAGCGGGATGCCGCGCGACTTCGCGCTCTTGGCCAATGATTCCGATAGCCGCGAGTATCTTCGCGCCTCAAAGATCACGAGCGCAGTCGATTTTTCTCCATTTAACAATGCCTCGGAGAAGTTGCCGCCGGCGATATCGACAAGATGCACGTTAGGCCGCAGATATTGGAGCTGATGGGCAAAGTAGTGTGCAAGACCCCGCTCCGTCTGGAAGCCTGCGATAAAGACCTGCCGGTCGCGAGCAATTTTTTTCACCGCGCGGGCCCACTGCTCTGTTCGCGCGAGTTCATAGATCCGAACGAGGCTGGCGATTTCTAACTCGAGCCCGCGTCCCGGTTCGTCTTCACCGGTTTTGTTTCGATCATGAAACTCCTTCAGGCGGTCACCGAGCAGCCAGGGACCTCCACCGATGTCATGCTGCAGGTCTTCCTTCAAAGCTTTGAAGTTCTGATAGCCCAAAGTACGGCAAAAGCGTCCCACAGTCGGTTCGCTCACACCTATCCGCTTCGAGATTGAGGCGGCGGTGTCAAACGGCAGTTCAGCGATGCTTGCCAGCATGAAAGTCGCTATTCGGCGCTCCGCCTTCGACCCCGTGACAAGATAATCATTTAAGCGTTGCTCTACCGTCTTCGCGGACATTTGAAGCCTTGATAGTTCCGTAATCGTGCCGTTCCGGTGAAAGGAAACTTTCATCCGAAAGCCGTTCTAACATTTCATATGCCCCGAATTGGAAGGGTGTCAAACTGAAATTTAAATTACAAAATACATATTGACTTTATAGAACTTACAAATAGCCTGTCGCAGAAAGTTCGATCTACGGGCTAAAAATAGGGGAACTAAAATGAGGAAAAAGGTCTTTCTGGCCTCGATGCTTGCTGCCTTGTCGTCGGCGGCTCCGACGTTTTCAACGCCGGCCGCTGCCGGCGAGGGCCAGACGTTCCGGATGATCGTCCAGGAGCCACGTTTCATGGACCCCAATCTGGTGGACGACGGTGGGGTTGCCATCCAGACCCAGCTCTTCGAGCCGCTCGCAAAGATTCAGAACGACGGCACGCTCGTTTATTTGCAAGCCAATTCGATCGAGCGATCCAGCGATGGTTTGACCTGGACCGTAAAGCTGAAGCCGGAGAATAAGTGGTCGAATGGCGAGCCCGTAACCGCCAAGGATTGGGAGTACTCTCTCAAGCGCATCCTGGATCCGAGCATCGCGAGCGGAAACGCGCAATTTTTGACGGAGATCAAGGGCGCCAAGGCGTACAACTCCGGCGAGACCAAAGACGCCTCGGCGGTCCATATCAAAGCCGTGGATGATTTCACGCTGGTTATCGAAACAGAACGAGTGGCGCCTTCATTCCTGGCGAAGCTTGCGCTCCCTTACATTACTCCCGTTCCGCAGGCCGTGGTGGCTCAATGGGGCGAGCGATGGACGCTTCCCGAACATATCGTTTCCAATGGACCATACAAACTTGTGGCCCGGGTAAACGATCAATCGATCGAAATGAACGCCAATTCCTTCTATGCCGGGAAGAAGCCGACAATTGACACAATCAGAATGACGGTCGCGTCGGGCGATATCTGCGAAGCGCAACTTCGAGCTTATGAAGCTGAGGAGATCGACTTCGCCACCTGCATTCCGATACAGGACATTCAGCGGGTTCGGCAGGACGCCACTCTCGCAAAAGAATTGATTACGAATCTTGATTCCGGAACCTGGTGGGTCCAGTACGATAATTCGCATGCTCCGTGGGACAACAAGGACGTGCGGCACGCATTGAGCCTGGCCATTGATAGGAACGCGCTGTCGTCAGTCATTAGCGATGGAACCGCGGCAGTGGCAAATACGATCGTTCCGCCAGGTATTCCTGGTGCAAACGAGGACGACGCCATCAAGGGAAATGTGGAGACTGCCCGCGAGCTTCTAGCCAAGGCTGGCTACCCGAACGGCGCCGGTTTCCCTCCATTCACCCTCACAGTACGTGATAGCGCTTCGCAGCCGATCGTAGCACAACTGCTGCAGCAGATGTGGTCGGAGAATCTCGGCATCAACGCCACGATCAACGTCATGGAGCTGAAGGCTTTCGCCGCTTGGGTGAACGCCCGCAAGAATGCGCCCTACGACATGATAACTGCTCTTTGGGTATCCGACTATGCGGATCCTGAAAATTGGTATGGCGATCTGATCACCGACGACTATCGCAACAGCCATTTCCGCAACGAGGACTTCGCGTCGCTCATCAAACAAGCGAAGGTAGCTACGGACGAAACTCAGAGGATTGAGACCTACCGGCAAGCAAACAAGATCTTCGAAGAGCAACAACCGATGAGCGCCCTTTATCGGGAAACGTCGCTCTGGCTTGTGAAGCCTTATGTCAAAAACCTTCGGCCCGACACTACTCTTAGACTCTATCCCATCCGCGATACGGAAATCGTTCGGTAGGCTGGGACAGACATGTTCTCCTTTATATTGAAGCGAGTGCTTGCCAGTATCCCAACTCTCTTGGTTGTTTACACGGTAACATTCGCGATAGCCCATCTCACGCCTGGCTCGCCATGGGACAGCGCGAGCGCAAATCGGCCGATGGAGCCAGCCGCGAAGGCTGCCCTGGATGCGAAATACAATCTGGATGCGCCGTTGCACATTCAGTACGTCGGTTATCTCTGGGGTGCCGTTCAAGGCGATCTTGGGCCGTCGTTTCGTGACCCCACGCAATCCGTCACCGATATCGTGAAGAAGTTTCTTCCGACGTCGCTTGCCCTCGGCTCAATGGCGATAGCCCTCGCCATCGTCATGGGGCTACTGCTTGGCGTCTTGGCGGCCCTGACACGTTCGAGAGCTCTGGAGACTGCTATACTGTTCTTCTGTACCTTCTGCGTGTCTCTACCAACCTACATCATCACTGCAGTGTTGATCGTAACGTTGGGCGTCGGACTTGGACTTGTTCCAACGTTTGGGTGGAAGGGGCTCTTTTCCACCTCGGCCATCGTTCCCGTGGTTTCCCTCGCTCTCGCTCCAATGGCGGCGATTGCCCGTTACTGTCGAAACTGTGTTCTGGAGGTCATGCACAAGGATTTTGTCCGTTCAGCTCGGGCGAAAGGAGTGAAACGAGGGCGCATCATCGCGGTTCATATACTGAGAAATGCCATTATTCCTGTCGTGACAGTTGCCGGTTCATACGCCTCCTCGGTACTCGTTGGTTCATTCTTCGTGGAATCCATCGCCGGCGTGCCTGGGTTCGGGCGGTACTTCGTGCTGGCGGTGTCGGCAAGAGACTATCCCGTCATCATTGCGACGACCCTCGTGTACGCGGTGATTGTGGTCCTCTGCAATCTGCTCGTCGACATCGCTCATTTCATAATCGACCCCCGAACCCGCGAGGACGTACGATGACGATAGTGCCATCTACCCAGCGGCGTGGTGTTTCACTGCTACCCACATCTATCCGCAGCAAGCCCGGTCTAGCCGTTGCCATAGCATTCCTGGTGCTGATCGTCGTTGTTGCTGCATCCGCTTCATTCCTGCCTTACGACGCGTATCGCCAGGATCTGCTTCACAGAAATTCGCCCCCCAGTTGGAACCACATACTCGGGACCGACGAGTTGGGACGTGACATGCTGGCTCGTCTTGCGATCGGAGCCCGTGTCTCACTGGTAGTTGCCGTGACATCCACCGTGGCGGCAGTTCTCATCGGCATCGCTGTCGGCGCTATCGCAGGATACAAGCGAGGCTGGATTGACAGTGTTTGCATGCGCTTCGTGGACAGCATGTACGCATTCCCCGACACGTTGTTTGCAATTCTGATCGCCGGAGTTGTGAAGGGGCAGTTGAGCCAGTCTTCCACTGACTTCTTTTCACCGATAACGGCGCTTTATAAAATGTCGGGAGGGCTGTTCGGCGTCTTCCTCACTTTGAGTTTTACCTCTTGGCTGGTTTGCGCCCGCATTGTACGCGCAGAGGTGATCATACTTCGATCGGCGGAATACGTTGCGGCCGCTCGATTGGCGGGTGCCTCAGACTTATTCGTAATGCGGCGCCACATTCTGCCGAATTGCCTGCCGGTGATTATCGTCGCCGCGACGTTTGTCGTGCCAAGTGCGATTCTGCTTGAAGCTGGCCTGAGCTTCCTGGGCGTTGGCGTCGATCCACCCACACCGAGCTGGGGAGCGATGATCGCGTCGGGCGTGAGGTCGATGCAGTCCTATCCGCATCTGCTCATAACGCCAGCGATAGCGGTGGGGCTCACCTTGCTGTCCATAAACGTCGTCGGCGACGCATTGCGCGAACACTTCGATCCTTCGTTCAGACGCGGCGGAGAGGCCTCATGAGTGAACTCCTGAAACAAATCGGCGAGACGACAAATAATGCCGGTGCTCGCCTGGGCGATACGATCCTCGAAGCTCGAGACCTGCATGTCATTTTTGGCACCGGTGTGCGGGCGGTGGATGGAATCAATCTCAAGATCTATCGCGGCGAAACGCTCGGGGTCGTGGGGGAGAGCGGTTGTGGCAAATCCACCCTTGGGCGCACATTGTGCATGCTCGAGGCCCCGACTGGCGGAAGCGTTGCGCTTAATGGCCTGCCCATCAGCGATATGAAGGGGAGCAGCTTGCGTGAGGCCAGGAAGAGCCTGCAAATGGTGTTCCAGGACCCGTACAGCAGCCTTGATCCAAGGCAGCGGGCGGGCGAGATCATTGGGGAGCCACTCCTTCTGGCCGGCGTCGACAAAAAGCAGCGGCAGTCGCGGGTGAATGAACTGCTTGATCTCGTTTCGATCGGAGCGTCCGGGTATGCGAAGTTTCCTCGTGAGTTCAGCGGCGGGCAGCGGCAGCGAATTGGGATTGCCCGGTCACTCGCCGCAAACCCCGAAATTATAATCTGCGACGAGCCCGTCAGTGCGCTCGATGTGTCCGTTCAGGCTCAGATCGTCAATTTGCTTGTATCGTTGCAGCGCAAGCTAAACCTGACCTACGTGTTCATATCCCACGACTTGGCGGTCGTTCGGCAGATGGCGAACCGGGTTGCGGTCATGTACCTTGGTCGAATTGTCGAGCTAGCGGATGCGGATAAGATATTTGCAGCTCCGCGTCATCCCTACACAGCAGCCTTGCTGTCTGCGGTGCCGAGAATGCTGACATCTTCAGCCAAGCGCAAACCGATCTCACTGCCGGGCGATCCTCCTTCTCCGATGCATTTGCCACCCGGCTGTCGGTTCCAAGCGCGATGCTGGCTCAGGCAAAAGCTCGGTTCACCGGACGTATGCTCCGCCGTCGACCCGATGTTGTCGGGCACGGGTGACCACCAGGCGGCCTGTCACTTTCAAGAACATGTCGACGCACAGCGCGGAGCCCAGAATGCTTAATCAAATCAGACATTCTGCCGATCATGATGCGATATTGTCAGTTGAGAATCTGTCGATAGACATTGAAAGCAAGCGCGGTGTGCTTCATGTCGTGCGCGGTGTTTCCTTCCACGTCAATGCAGGTGACCGGATTGGTGTTGTAGGAGAGTCGGGATGCGGGAAGTCAACTCTGGCTCTCGCCATCATGAGACTGCTCGCTCCGGGGGCGGCTCCCGTCGGTGGTAGCATTCAGTTTCTTGGAACCGATCTGCTCGCGCTGTCGGAAACGGAGATGCGCCGACTGCGCGGCAACGAGATTGGAATGGTTTTTCAGGACCCTGCGGCGAGCCTGAACCCGATGATGACCGCAGGGCGCCAAGTCGGCGAGACAATCGAGGCTCATAAGGGCGTCTCGAGAAAGATCTCGGCCAGCGCGGCGGTCGACATGATGCGCTCCGTCAAGATTCCTGAGCCAGCCGTCCGCGCCGGCCAGTATCCGCACCAGTTTTCCGGGGGCATGCGTCAGCGTATTGTCATCGCGATGGGAACTGCGAACACGCCCAAATTGATCATAGCCGACGAGCCGACCACGGCTCTCGATGTCACTGTTCAAGCGCAGGTCATCGAGCTCCTCGAAAAGATGAACACCGATACCGGTTCGTCGATTGTCTTCATTTCTCACAATATCGCCCTGGTGTCGGAGTTTTGCTCCCGGGTGGTAGTCATGTACGCCGGGCGTATAGTCGAAGAAGGTTCAACATCGGACATCTTTTCGAGACCGTATCATCCCTACACTTCGGCGCTCATAAAATCGGTTCCTCCGCTTGATGAACGTCTTGCGGACGGATTGGTCCCGATCGAAGGGCGGCCGCCAAACTTGGCGAGCAAGCAAGTTGGATGCGCCTTTGCGGCTAGGTGCAGTTCTAAAATCGAGAAGTGCACACAGAGCAGTCCGCCCCTTGTGGCGATGGGGCCCCGAAAGGTTGCATGCTGGGTGACTGGGGCACACTCGTAACTGACTTACATGGGGTGGTGACCTCCCGAGACGTCCGGGTCCCCGACCGCGACTGCCTATAGGAATGGTGTTCGGCGCAGCACGCGTCCGTTCTCCCTGTATCCCGCGCGCGCTCGATCTGGCCCGACGCAGGGTGCACGCATCGCAGCCGGCAAACTTGTTTATCTTTGGAGGGGTATTGAATGATTGAAGTCGAATGGACGTGCATGACTGCCCCGGATCTGCGGGCAATCGCGATGCAGAAAAACGCGCTCGCAATCCTTCCCATAGGTTCCCTTGAGCAACACGGACCGCATCTCCCCGTTGTTACTGATACAGCGAGCGCGTCGGAAGCGGCCATTCGGGCCGCGCGGCGGGTGGCCGCTGAGACTGCTGTCGCAGTATTGCCGGGGCTGTGGCTTGGAATGAGCGAGCACCACATTCCCTTCGGTGGCACGATCTCGGTCGACTATGAGACAATGAACAAGGTCCTGCGGTGTATCGTGCGCTCGCTGAAGGCACTGGGCTTCGCTCGGCTGATGATCGTAAATGGGCATGGAGGTAACGTTGAGCCGCTCGCCGTCTCGGTGCGAGAGCTGGCGGTCGAATTTGAGATCCCGATTGTTTCTTGTCTGCCCTGGGGATTGGCGCGAGAGGAAGCTTTGAAGATTTTTGAAGTCGATAAGCGCTCTCAGCACGCTTGCGAGGGTGAAGCGTCCGTCATGCTGGCGATTACTCCTGAAACGGTTCGTTCAGATCGTTTCGAGCAAGCGTTCGCGGAGCAAACCCATCCATTGAACCCACAACTCGGCGGCACGCGATTCTACTCCTTTGCCGAGTATGCTCCGGTCTCAGGAACATGGGGAGATCCTCGCAGCGCGACGGCGGAGAAGGGCGAGCGCTTCCTGGATCTGCAGGCATCAGAACTGGTGAAGCTCATCCAGCTTCCAACGCTGTGGACCAAACCTGATCCAGTGTGGACCCCGGGGCGCGGCTTACAATCCATTGAAGGAAGGCCGGGTAAATAGCGGACCAATTCGTCCTCCTTTACCGAAAGAGGATCCGCGACGATCCCTAAGGAACCCGGCTGCGAAAAAGGTCATCATTGCCGACTGCCTCTGCGCGCGTTGAGCGGGCTCGAATGGGAGTCCGTTTCATTGATTTGATATCTTTCTGTCATATTTATGTTGACGACAGAAAAATGTCATCTTATCGATTGCAGAACAAAAATCACAATAAACGCGAGTCTAGTGCGGAATATTAGTATTTTAGAGCTTTGTGGAGGACTCATGAATCGCCGCGAACTGTTAATATCTTCGTCAATTCTTGCTATCGCCTCAACATCTTTGTTTTCTAATGTTGCCATAGCAGCTGCATCTCCGTCGGAAGCTACAATCGTACTATCTAGCGACGAGAATGGCGCACCACATTTGGATCCGATCCGAGCAACCTTGCTGAGCGTCACTGCCGGATTGATCTATGATCGGCTTATCGCGATGTCCAACGATCATACATTTCACCCGCATCTGGCGGAGTCATGGGACGAGAGCGAAGACGGGCTGAATTGGACATTCGTGCTGAAGAAGAACGTCCGTTTCCATGACGGAGAGCTCTTTAATGCCGACACTGTCGTCTGGTGGATCTCGAAATTCGAAGGTAGCGCGAACCAGCATGTGAGCAGCGCGATTGATCGTGTTGTCGTGGTGGATGAGCACAATGTTCGTTTCGAAATGAAGCGACCGGATCCCAATCTCCTCTATAATCTCGCCTCATACTTTATGGGGATCCCGTCACCCAAGGCCTATGAGGCCGCTGCAGGGAATTTCGGGGTGATCGAAGCCGTAGGGACAGGTCCGTACAAGCTGGAGAGCTTTGCTGTCGGGCAGGAGACGGTCCTTGTCGCCAACGAGGAGTATGCATGGGGCAGTGAGCTGTCCGAAAACAAGGGGGTGCCGGAGATCAAGCGGCTGGTTCTCCGTGAAATTCAAGATTCATCGGCAACCTTTTTGGAAATGGACACCGGCGGCGCGGACATATTGATGGGCGTGCCCACCGAGTTCGTGCCGCGTCTTGCTTTGAACGCCGACGTCGAGCTCCGGAACATGCCCGCGACCGGTGTCTCCTACCTCCAGTTCAACACAAGCAGCGCGCCGTTCTCTGACCGGCTAGTGCGGCAGGCTATTGCGCACGCCGTAGATCAGGAGCCTATTCTCAAGGCCGTGTTCAGCGGATCAGGCGCCACGGCCCATCAATTTCTTGTTTCATCGCTCGAAGAGTCGAAGGTTCAACCTGAGTTTTTGATCCGCAAGGATACCGAGAAAGCCAAGCAGCTTCTCGACCAGGCCGGTTGGTTGCTTGGGTCTGATGGCATCCGAACGAAAAACGGCCAGCCGCTGAAAGTGCGCCTCTGGTCGGCTTCCGAAACCGCCTACAAACGTATGGCGGAAATTGTTCAGGCGCAGCTGAAGCCCGTCGGGGTGATAGCCGAAGTTGCCCTTTTTGACAGCGCCAGTCTTCGGGACGCTTTGCGAAAGGGTGACCATCAGTTGGTGATCAGCCACTACGATTGGGACAACGCCGATATTCTTGATTGGTGCTTCAGCGCAAAGAATATCCCGCATCCGAACAGTTCGCGTTGGGATAATCCGCGTTCCGAAAAACTGCGTGAGGACGCCATGAGCGGCGCTCGTAATTGGCGCGAGCGCGTGGCTAAGTACAAGGAATATCATGAGAACTTGCTTGAAAATTTCGTATTCGTCCCCCTGCACGAATTCGAAAAGACGGTCGCTGTTAATCGCAGCAGGTTAGCCATACCGGAACGGATCCGCGAGACGACCGTTGGCAGCGCTACGCTGCTGGACACAAGGTGGCAGTAAGATTGGCGATGTCATCCTTCATCTTACGACGCCTTCTTGCCGTCATCCCGACCTTCTTCGTTGTTTCCCTCACGGTCTTTCTCCTGATCCACCTCGTGCCTGGAGATCCGATCGACAGTCTTATGCGTGCCGGGTCTTCGCCGGCTTTGCGCGAGCAGATGGCCGCGAAGTACGGATTGGATAGAAGCCTTTTCGAGCAATACATCATCTGGATGGGTAAGGTCCTGACACTGGATTTCGGGACGTCGATCATTCAGGGGCGACCCGTCGCCGCGTTGATTGCCCAGAACCTCCCCTCAAGCCTCACTCTGGGCGGTACGGCATTTCTGTTTTCCTCCCTTGCCGGGATTGCGGCGGGCGTGCTGGCGGCGAAATACTACGGAACTCGCATCGATAGCAGTATCACGTCCGGTATTCTGCTCGGGTCGACCATACCCAGTTTCTGGCTTGCTTTGCTGCTAATCCTCGTATTCGCGGTTTGGTTGGGTTGGGTGCCCGTGTCGGGCGCACGGGGTTGGTCTTCACTGGTGCTTCCTGTCATTGCGACCGGCCTGGGCGGCGTAGCCCTTGTTGCCCGGGTCACGAAAGTCTCGATGATCGAGATCGGCCGGCAGGATTTCGTTACGCTGCTACGCGCGAAGGGCGTTTCCGAGAGCCGCATCAGGCTGCAGCACATCCTCCGTCATGCGCTCGTTCCCGTCATTTCCATTCTCGGGTTACGGATAGGTTGGATTCTGGGCGGCGCCATCACGGTCGAAGTCGTGTTCGCTCGTCCTGGGTTGGGTTCGTTGCTAATTCGCGCGCTCAACCAGCGGGACTACCCACTTGTCCAGGGGTGCCTCCTGATGCTGTCCATGGCGGTCATTCTTGGAACGATAATCGGAGACATCGCGCACGCTGCAATGGATCCGCGACAGCGTGAGGCTTCGAAATGACGACTATTGTTTCTGAGAGCCGGCGTTTGCGGTTGCCAGTCACCGTGCCGGCGGTAGTAGCAGGACTGTTTATCGTTCTGCTCGTGGTATCTGCGGTGCTCGCGCCGACGATCGCACCCTATGCCTACGACGCGCAGAACATTGAGGTCATGAACGAGGCCCCGTCGTTCGCTCATTTCTTCGGCACTGACGAATTCGGCCGCGATGTGTTGTCCCGAATAATTGTCGGCGCTCAGACCTCATTGTCCGTGAGCGTGACGGCAGTCGGCTTTTCGGTGTTGACCGGATTGGTGCTGGGCTCAGTTTGCGGATATTTTGGTGGACTTGTCGATCGCATATTGATGACGGTGATCGATCTGACGTGGTCGTTTCCTGAGATCCTTATCGCACTCATGCTCGTAGCCGTGGTCGGCGCTGGATTGCACGGTGTGATTATTGCGGTCGCAATCGCCTACCTTGCGCAATTCACGCGGCTGACCCGGACCCAGGTCATCCAACTCAAGAAGGAAGCCTACATTGATGCGGCGGTGAATCTTGGGGCAAGCGACTTCCATATTCTGTTCCGGCACCTCCTTCCCAATGCTCTAGCTCCTGTTCTCGTCGCAGCGATGCTGGCAACCGGTGACGCCATCATCCTCGAAGCCACCTTGGGCTTTTTCGGACTTGGAGCGCAGCCGCCGACGCCAAGCTGGGGGGCGATGATGAGCTCGGGCACGGCGCAGCTGTTCGTCGCTCCCTGGGTCATCATAATTCCGGGTTGTGCCGTGGCGCTGACGGTCATCGCGCTGAACATTGTGGGCGATGCATTGATTGATTCATTGGATTTTCGCAACAAGGCTAGGGAGGGATAGATGTTGCTTTCCGTGGAGAAGTTGCGAATAGCGTTTGGCTCCTTTGCCCCGGTGAAGGACGTCACTATCAGTGTCGACCGCGGAGAAATCCTGGGCCTCGTCGGCGAGTCAGGGTCCGGGAAATCGCTTACCGCTACCGCTTTAATGGGACTGCTGGGATACGTGAATGGCCATGTCGCCGGAGGGCGCATCCTGTTTGACGGCGAGGATCTTACCGGCTTACCGGAAGAACACATGCGCCGCCTGCGTGGGAGGCGTATTGGTCTCATTACGCAAAATCCGATGACTTCGTTGGATCCTATGATCCGTGTGGGCAAGCAGATCGAGCAAGCTGCAAGGATTCATATGGGGCTGGATGGGAAGGCCGCGTACAGAAAAGCCGTCGATCTTATGAGGGATGTGCGGATCCCGGATCCGCAACGTGTTCACACCTTGTATCCACATCAGCTGTCCGGTGGCATGAAACAGCGGATAGTTATCGCAATGGCTCTGGCGGGCGAGCCAGATTTGTTGATCGCGGACGAACCCACGACCGCCCTGGACGCAACAGTTCAGGCACAGATCATCCGGAATCTCGTCGAGTTGGTGAAGATTCGCGGGCTTGCTATGATCTTGATCACTCATGACATGGGCGTCGTTGCCCAGACCTGCGATCATGTTGCCGTAATGTACTGCGGGCGGATCGTTGAGCGTGCATCCGTGGGCTCGATGTTTGCGGAGGCCGCGCATCCCTACACGCAAGCGCTCATCGGCTGCATTCCGAGAAACGGCATGCGCCCGGGCACGCTGGTCGGAATTCCGGGAATGGTACCAAGCACCGCGGCATTGCCGTCGGGATGTAGTTTTCATCCGCGTTGCAGCAAAGCTCACACGATCTGCCACGAATGTGTACCGGAGTTTCGCCAATTCGGTCGCCATGTTGGCGTGGCTTGTCATCTGGCGGGGCAATATGAGTGAAATAGTCTCCGTTAAAAATCTAAGCAGGCGTTTCGCAACCAAGCGCTTCTTCCGAAAGCAGGAAGTTTTCTCTGCCGTACGCGATGTAAGCTTCAGCGTTGTTCGGGGTGAGATTGTCGGCGTCGTCGGAGAGTCTGGCTGCGGTAAATCAACGCTGGCCCGGCTAATCCTGAGGCTGCTGGAGCCAAGCGCCGGCGAGATTGCTTTCGAGGGAAGGGATCTGGCCTCATTCTCAAAGCGTGAGATGAGGCGCCTGCGTCAGAAGATGCAAATGGTCTTCCAGGATCCGTATTCCTCCATCGATCCGCGTTTCACCGTTCAGAACGCCTTGCTTGAGCCGTACAGGGTTCAGGGGCTGTCTCCAGGTGCTGCGGACAAGCGTGTTGCGGAGCTCCTGAACATGGTCGGGTTGGACGCGTCCTTGGCCCGCCGGTATCCGCATCAGCTCTCCGGCGGCCAAAAGCAGCGGGTGGGTATTGCCCGTGCACTCGCGCTGAACCCTTCGTTGATAGTGCTCGACGAGCCCACTGCCTCTCTCGACGTTTCCGTGCAGGCGCAGGTTATTAATCTGCTCGATGGGCTGCGCAACGATCTCAATCTGACCTATGTTTTCATATCGCATGACCTGAATTTGGTGCGTTACTTCTGCGACCGAACGATCGTCATGTACGCAGGCCAGATCGTGGAAGTTTTGCCAAAGGGTGTCCCACCCGCCCATCCATATACCCGCATGCTCATGAGTAGCATGTTTGAGCCTGATCCAAGCAATCGGCGTGAGATTTCAAGTTTAACCGGCGAAGCGCCGAGCGGTTACAACCTACCGCGTGGCTGTTCATTCGCAGCACGTTGTGCGCAGGCGACGGAAATGTGTGGCCGCGACGATCCTGTGTTGCAGTTATTCGATGAAGACCATCAAGTTGCTTGTCACTACTTCCGTGAAGCCAACAAGGAGTTCGTGGGAGCTTAGCGGAGCGGAATTGTAGCAGCAGACATCACACCTGTTCTGAAGGAGAAGAACACAATGAGCTATTGTGTCCTGACGGCCGAGTTCGCCCATGAAACAAACACGTTCAACATTAGGAAGACCGATCTCGACGCATTCGTCGCCCATGGCCTCTATGAAGGTGCCGCGGCGATCGAGGCGCGTGGCGACGCCAACACTGAACTCGCCGGCTTCCTGGATCGAAGCCGCGAGTATGGTTGGGACGTCGTGCACACGATCAGTACGGATGCCGAGCCTGCGGGTCCTGTCACCCGAGTTGCCTTCGATCATATTGCCGGCAAGATCGTTGATAAGGCAAAAGAGCTCGGGAGTGGTCTGGATGGCATCCTGCTCGGCCTTCATGGCGCGATGGTCACCGAGTTCTCGGAAGACGGCGAGGGCGAGCTGCTGGAGCGTTTGAGGCAAATACTCCCGCGCCGAATTCCGATCGCCGTCACTCTGGATCCACATGCGAATGTGACCGCCAAAATGTGCGAGCACGCCGATATCCTCATGTCGTTCAAAACTTATCCTCACGTCGACATGCGCGAGACAGCTCGTCACGCGGCGGATTTATTGCAGCAAGCAATGGCAGGCGTAGTCACGCCGAAGACCCTCCTCGTGCGGTGCCCAATGCTGGAAGAAGCCAATGCCGGGCGTACCGACATGGGGCCAATGATCGAGTGGATTGCCGAAGCAAGACGACACGAAAAAACGCCCGGAGCGCTGGCGGCCAGCATCAATGGCGCTTTTCCGAACGCTGACATAGCTGAAGTGGGGCCCACCATCCTGGTGACATACGAAGGTGACCTCGCGCCGCACCAGGCCTTTGCTGAGCGCATTGCCGAAGAAATGTGGAGCAACCGGGCCAACATCCTCAACACGTTTCATACGCCGGCAGAAGCCGCGCAGTTAGCCTCGGACTACGAGGGCGAGCAGCCGCTCATCATTGCTGAGTATGCGGACAACCCAGGAGCTGGAGCGTACGGTGATGCGACGGCTATCCTAGACGCTTTGCTGAGCGCGAAGGTCGCTGATGCATGCTTCGGGCCGATGGTGGATCCCGAAGCGGCGCGGATCCTGTCGCAGATGAACATTGGCGATAGCGCGTCAATTTTTCTTGGCGGAAAATCGGATGCCCGGTTTGGTGGCGCGCCGCTCGAGGTGAATGCAAAAGTCTTGCACCTCAGCGACGGAAAACTGATAGGGACCGGCGCACAACTCGGTGGACTCGAATTTTCGTTCGGACCAACCGCCGTCATCCAGATCGATGGAATCGTCGTACTTGTGGTGACTGAACGCTCACAATTGCGCGACCAACAGCAATTCCGAGCTTTTGGCATCGAGCCGACAGCGTATCGGGTGATCGTCGTCAAATCCATGCAGCACTTTCGCGCCGATTTCGAACAGATTGCTGGCCGGATTATCGTCTGCGACAGCGGGGCACTCTGCACCATGGACTACTCAAAGATACCTTATCGGAATGTGCCTCGCCCAATCTACCCGCTCGACGCGTTCTGAGGACGTTCCCACGACCAGGGCTAAGCTGCGGCTGAGGCGCTGTCCTGGACCGAGTTCTCCGAAGAGCCTCCGGAAATTGTTAGCAGCCTTGGTCTTGGCGCGAACTCTCCCTCATGCGGAGCGCCCTGTGTTGTTCGACTGGCTTGAAAACCGAACTGAGCGTTCCTCGGAACGCCAAAGTGAAAACAATGTTTACTACGGAGCATGGCGTGATTGTTAAATCTGCCGCACAGCAATCAGACGTTATCGTACTCGGCGCTGGGATCGTCGGGGTGTGCATCGCACTGCATCTACAAAAGCGTGGCAAGTCAGTAGTTCTGGTCGACCGGAAGGAGCCGGGGGAGGAGACGAGTTACGGGAACGCGGGGTTGATCGAATGCTCGAGTGTGATGCCTTACGGGGCGCCGCGAGAGCTTGGGACCTTGCTACGGTATGGCTTGAACCGTTCGGCAGACGTGCGTTTCGACTGGTCGTATTTGCCCCAAATCGCACCATGGCTCTGGAGGTTCTGGCGCGAGTCCGCTCCAAATCGGTTGATGAAGGCGGCGTCGGACATGTGGCCGCTGATCAGCCGTTCCGTGGCGGAACATGAAGCGTTGGCGTCCGAAGCGGGCGTGACTTCCGAGTTACATCGTTCAGGTTGGATTGAAACCTTCCGGAAACCGGGGTCACTTGCAAAAGCCAAGGCAGCGGTCGGGGAGCTCGCTCCCTTTGGCGTCCGGTATGAAGTGCTCGACGCGGATTCGCTGAGGGAACGCGAGCCACATCTTTCGAACGAGTTCGTCGGAGGTGTCCATTGGCTCGATCCCGCAACGGTGCGTGATCCCGGAGGGCTGGTAAAAAGCTATGCGAAGACGTTATTCCAGCGGGGCGGTAAGTTCCACAAGGCAGACGCATCAAATCTCGTGAATGACGGGATTCGATGGCGCCTGAATCTGGAGAGCCAGAGTCTGTTCGCGCAGGAGGTGGTTGTTGCGCTGGGTCCTTGGTCGGACGATGTGGCGCGACGGTTCGGATATCGGCTGCCTTTTGTCGTTAAGCGAGGTTACCACGTCCACTACTCGGCAAAAGACGGCGCGATGCTAAACCACCCGGTATTCGACGCGGATGGAGGCTATGTCCTGTCGCCCATGCGCCAAGGCGTTAGATTGGCCACCGGAATTGAGTTCGCGCCCCGAGACAGTCGCCCGAATTTCTCCCAACTAGATTTTGTCGAACCGCTCGCTCGACGAACTTTTCCGCTCCAAGGCAGGATTGAATCGGAGCCATGGATGGGGTCCAGACCTTGTCTTCCTGACATGCGTCCGATCATTGGAAAAGCGCCACGACATAAGGGCTTATGGTTTGCATTTGGTCATAACCATCACGGTCTGACGTTGGGGCCGGTTACTGGACGGCTGTTGGCTGAAATGATGACGGGGCGGGTCTCTTTCACAGACCCGCGTCCCTACGCGATGGATCGGTTCTCTTAGCTCCCGAACCATGCCTTCCAACATCGATCGCGAATTCCAAACATGTAAAGAGGTATAGAATGTCCCCGTTGAATTGGATTGACGGAAGCCGTCTGAAATCGAGCGTATCAGACGCGATCGACACGTACGTTTTCGCTGAAATGAGTCGTCAACGGATTCCAGGGGTCGCACTTGGAATCTACAGGAGTGGCTCGATCGTCCTGGCGAAAGGGTATGGAAAGGCCAACATCGAACTCAACGTTCCAATGACGGCGGATAGCGTGCTGCAATCTGGGTCCGTCGGCAAATCATTCACAGCGACCGCGGTGATGATGCTGGTTGAGCGGGGCAGGATCCAATTGGACGACAGCATCAAGGACTATTTTCCAGAAGGACCGGATAGCTGGCAAGCAATCAAGATAGCCAATCTCCTTTCCCACACGTCCGGATTGGCAGCGTATGACAATCCGGAGCTTCAAGTCACCGATGGTCCGTTCGATATCAGGCGGGATTTCTCCGAAGACGAGTTGCTGGCAGCAATCGCAAGGCTGCCGCGCGATTTTGATCCGGGCGATGACTGGGCATACCAGAACACCAACTTCGTCCTGCTCGGCATTCTCATTGAAAGAGTTACAGGCCAATCCTACGGCGAATTCCTCGCGCAGAACATCTTCGGTCCGTTGGGGATGATGTCATCGAGAGTCATATCGGATCTCGATGTCGTTCCGAATAGGGCATCGGGTTACGAGATGGTCGGAGGAGTGCTTAGAAATCAACAATGGGTATCGCCCACCTTCAACTCGACGGCTGACGGTACGCTCTATTTTACTGTTCGCGATCTCGAGCAGTGGGAGCGGGCACTTTGTGGTGACACCCTCTTAAAAGCGGCCTCGCTAGAAAAGATGTGGACTCCTTATCCCTATGGCGGGAAGTCAGAGAAGGAAGGCTACGGATTTGGTTGGAGGATACAATACATAAACGGACGACGCGTGATTGGGCACAATGGGGCATGGCAGGGTTTCTCGACGTCATTCTCACGCTATGTGGACGATAAGCTAACAATTGTCGCCCTGTGCAACCTCGATGCTAATCATTGCAGCCCGGTTTCAATCGTCCGAGCCGTCGCCGGTATAATATCTCCTTGTCTTGAAATTCCTGAATGTCCGGCCGTAGTCGACGATCGAGAAGAGCTGACGGCATCCTACTGGGCCCAGTTCCGCAGCCTGATGAAAGGAGACGTTACGGGCAAGAAGACTAAAGCCGGCACATTCTCTGCTGAACAAATTCGTGATCTGCAATGTGCGCTGCCACGACAATGGGACGAGAACTTTCCAGTTCTCGTTGAACGTACCGTCCAAAAGAAAAGTCTTCTTTCAGTGTATAAGATCGGTAACGTAAACGACAGGCGTTTGCTCAGTGTTTCGACTTTAGAAGCCGAAGGTGTTGTATCCTTCAGTATCCTGGCAGACCCGGACAACAGATAGTTTGGGCGAAGTCGATCTTAGTACATGGATGGCGTCCGGCCTCGTCGCGATCGGGCACGGTTGAGTGGCGCGTGCACTCACGGGGTGAAGAGTTGGCTTAACTTCAATTGAAGTTCGCGGGCCTGCGGTATGGAGCCGCCGGTTTTGCAGCGTTCGCAAGACATGGCATTCGTTCGGTAGCGACAGAGCCGGCACGACCATCATTTGGACACCGGGTGGCTCATTTCTTCCAGATTTGGAATGTGCCTCCGCGCGCGCGTGGGCAGAGAGTTCTTTCAAGCCGCGCCAACTCCCCGACAGGCGACGGAGCCGGGGCCATTCGGCCTTGGGCCTTGCATGTGACGGCCGATGGCCGGTTTTTGCAGTTGGAGAGCATGGGATCAAGCGCACCCATCCCGCGAGGCAGCATTGCGGGCCACCGCCTCACCTGCGGACGTCGACTTGGAACTCGTGCTAGCGGTCGACACGTCGGGCTCCATGGACATAGCGCGCGTGCAGCGCCTCGGCTATCTGGAACGCTCCGACACCCGGAATTCACCAACGCCGTCAAAGGCAGGGCCGCATTGCCGTCGGCTATTTTGAATGGAAAGGCGCATACGTAAAGAGCTAAGTATGGTGTGGTAGGCCCGGCAGGACTCGAACCTGCAACCAGTCGGTGATGCGCCGACGGCTCTAACCATTGAGCTACAGGCCCCACCAGGACGTTTCTAAGCACAGAAAAACCGATGGATCAGCCGCGTAGCGGATGCTTTGAAGAAGTGTCTTGAACCTTGACGCACCAGTGCGGTTCATCGATAATCAAGGTGAACCAAGGAAGGTGAGATCCCATGACCGCTGCGTTTACCGTGCGTATAAAAGATGAAACCGCGAGCAAGCTGGATCAGCTCGCTGAGAAGCTGGATCGGTCCCGCTCTTATATGGCTGCAGCGGCCATCGAAGCTTTCGTTGAGCAGCAGGAATGGCAGCTTGCCGAGATTGAAGCCGGGTTGACCGAGGCCGACCGGGGTGAGTTCGCCAGCGATGAAGATGTGGCGAAAGTCGTCAGGAAGTACGTCAAGTCTGCCCGCCAATCATGAGTCGGAAGCGTATTCGTTGGACGCTGCGGGCGTTGCGGCGACTTGATGAGATCGGCGCGTATATCGAGAAAGACGATCCGGATGCGGCGGCTCGCGTCGTGGCGCGGATTGTCACTGCCGTGGATGCGTTAGCGGAGTACCCTGCCAGTGGGCGGCCTGGTCGTATCAAGAGCACGCGCGAGCTCGTGCTGGCCGACATTCCCTACATCATCCCCTACCGCATAAGTCGAGACGTCGAGATCCTCACCGTCATGCACGCTCACCAGCAATGGCCGCAGGTTCTCTAGTCACGACCAACAAAACGCGTCGGCGCGATGAGCGATGATCCGCTCATCAGCCTGCCCGTTACGGCAACGTGACCTATTCCCGGCTTCGTCCGAAAAGCACGGCGCTCATGCTACCCCACTCCCCGGGACATCATCACTGCTAGTCAAAATCAGACGGGAAGTGCAGGTTTTCGACGGAAAACTGGAAGCGATCAGCCCAATCTTGGTTTCCAGTTGCGAATGATTCACATGACGATTGTGCCACGTTTGTTCCCGTTCTGTGCGTTCAGGATCGCACAATGTATCGACTGGCACCCGCTTCCACGTGTCTGGCCGCGATTGAGCGTCGGTCGTTTGGCGACCAATAATACTTCTTGAGGACGGTCGTCCCCGCTCCGAAAGACTATTGGGCGTTTGCTGCGACGTCGCTTGAAATCGGAGGCACAAGGCACCAGTTCAAAATTGGGCAATATGGAGTGAAACCAGCGCGATCTTTGCCGGCCAGAGAGAAGCGGGGGAGGAGAAAATGAATGATGAAAAACTCGGCTTCGAAGATGATTTGATGCTCGGCGTGCCGGCGGGGGGCGGGCGGGCGGTTCTCCAGGCCATTTCGTCTCACCTAGCGCAACGTACTCGTGTCCCAGCCAGTGTCATTCTAGACGGCCTGCTCGAGCGGGAGGCTCTTGGTTCGACGGGTTTCGGGGAAGGCTTTGCCCTACCGCACGCGTTTATTCCGGGATTGATAACTCCGGCTAAAGTGCTTGTTACCCTGCGCGAACCAATCGAGTTCAACGCACCCGACGACGAGCCAGTCGATATCTTTCTCGCGGTGATATGGCCTTACGGGCAACATGAAGGTTTCTTGCAATACCTCTCCAAGCTTTGTCGTGTCTTTCGCTCAAAGAAGTTGTTGGCGGCCCTGCGAGGGGTACGATCTGAAACAGAGGCTTTAATCGTGCTTTCGGCGGCCGTTTGCACAACTGCTCCGAGTGCACAAAGCTCTGTCACAGCCTCATATGGCCCGCTCCTGCGTAGTTCGATGCCCTAAATCGCGTGATTGGCGCGTTCGGTCGTCGCTTCGTGCCGAGTCTTGGCTGGCTCGGCATACGACACAAAGCCTGTTCTCCCGTTTCCAGCGCCGTTAGCCATCTAGGCATTGGTTCCCGGCGCGGTTCGGGAAGGCGTACGAACCTGCTAACAGTGCGAAGCCGTCCGTGCATGAAAATACGGAACTGTCGTCGCCACCAGCCACAAAAGCGAGGGTACCACTCCCGGGACATTCCTCTGAAAATGAGAGTAGGATCCTTCAGGGGAGAAAAGAGATGCCAGTCGGCTTGGTACACTATGCGCCCGTCACTCTGAACCAAGGGTTGTGAGCTATCGATGACGCCAGGACCAGAAAATTACAAGGAGCTTCTGCTTTTTCTAACGACGGCAGGCGTTATCGTGCCACTGTTTGGGCGATTGAAACTGAGCCCGGTTTTTGGCTTTCTCGCAGCCGGCATCTTGCTTGGTCCCTTCGGTCTTGGAGCGCTCGTAGGAGATTGGCCGTGGCTCTCCGCAATCTCAATCACCGACGTTGGACAGATCGCGCTTCTTGCGGAATTCGGCGTGGCATTCCTGCTTTTTATGATCGCGCTCGAGCTGTCGTGGAGCCGTCTTCTGTTAATGCGCAAGTTCGTCTTCGGATTGGGCGGCCTTCAGGTTCTCACCTCGACAGCCGTCCTCGCGGCCATCGCGGGCTTGCTGGGCCAAACTCCGGCTTCAGCGGTGGTGCTTGGCAGTGCGCTCGCCATGTCGTCGACGGCGATCATTCTACCGTCGCTTGTTGAGCGCAAACTGCTGAACACAACCGTTGGGCGGGCAAGTTTCGCCGTACTGCTCTTCCAGGATCTCGCCGTGGCGCCTCTCCTGTTCATGGTGACGATTTTGGGCTCGCGCGAAGGGACGGGGCTCGGCGCCGGCCTGTTGTATGCTCTGGCGCCTGCCGCAGTGGCGCTTTTCGCGATGGCCGGCATCGGTCGCCTCATCCTGCGACCTTTGTTCAAACTGGTCGCGACAACAAAGAGTAACGAATTGTTCGTCGCTGCATGCCTCTTGGTCGTAATCGGTTCTGGCCTAATCACAGCCCTCAGTGGTCAGTCGATGGCGCTCGGCGCTTTCGTTGCAGGTCTCTTGCTCGCTGAAACCGAGTATCGTCGTCAGATCGAGGTTACCATCCAGCCCTTCCAGGGGCTTTTGCTTGGGCTCTTCTTCGTATCCGTTGGAGCTCGTCTGGATCTTTCCGAGATCATTGCCAACCCGGTCGTCACAGTCGGCGTCGCGATCGGGCTGTTTGCCATAAAAGCTCTGACCCTCTTTCCGATCGCGCGCCTGTCAGGACTGACGACCCGCCATGCCGGCGAAGTCGCACTTGTGCTAGGACCTGGCGGCGAGTTCGCATTAATCCTTATCGGCGCTGCTGTGGCAGGCAATGTTGTCCCTGGTGCCGTTGCCGCCACTGCCACAGTCGCGGCAACCTTGACGATGATCGGCGTTCCCTTGCTGGTGCGCCTGCTGGGCCGCGATAGGGCATATGCCGGGACGGCTGATCCTTCGTTTGCAGGACTAACGCCCCAGCATGATGACGGCTTAGAGCGTGTGATCGTCGTCGGCTATGGACGTGTCGGGCAACTGGTCGCGGAGATGCTCACGCGACATGGGTTGAGGTTCCTGGCAATCGACGCCGATCCAGTGCTTGTCGGCAAGGAGCGAGGGCGCGGTTCTACGATCTATTATGGCGATGCCACACGAATCGAGTTGCTTCGACGCTGCGGAATCCAGAGTGCTCGCGCACTTGTTGTAACCTTGGATAACGCAGAGGCTGTGGCCTCGATCGTCTCCTCTGCAAGATCCGAGCGGGCGGATCTCACTATTGTCGCCCGCGCACGGGATGCGGTGCACGCAACTGAGTTATACGAACTCAAAGTGACGGATGCGGTGCCAGAGACCATCGAAGCCAGCCTCCAACTGTCGCAGGCGGTGCTCGTTGGCATCGGCATTCCGATGGGCCCAGTGATAGCATCCATTCATGAGCGACGGGATGAGTTTCGCAAGATGCTACAGCCAGCGGACGGTTCGAACAGGGAACGGCATGCGATCCGGCCGCGAAGTCGAAGTGAGTCAAAATCACTCCGATAAGCATGAGAAACGTGCGGAGGCATGCCGCTGTCGTCGGGCCACAGTTTTACGGCGAGGGCATCTGATGCACCATGACTTTGTCGCCCGCCGGACACAATCCGAGATCGATGGCACTAATGCTGTCCTCGGCGAATGGTTCCCGCGCGGTTTCCGACCGACCTTCCTAAAGGTAACACTGGGCTTTTTTGATGAATTCTTGGTCCGTTAGGGCTGCACGGTGACGGCCTCAAGGCGCGCGATCGGTGAGAGCGTCGGCTCCCTCCTGCTCGACACCATGCCCGATAATCCTAACGCCTCAATGCGGGAAAGTCGGAGCGAGTTTCTGGATGGCGCATTCGAAACTCCGCACAGGTCGCATCTGGCCATGGCTGTAGTCCTCCTGTTCAGTCCGACGAACCGTACGAGCGGCGATCGGTTTCGGCTCAAGTCTCGTGCATTCGGATGACGTCCTCGATGCCGCGCGATTGGATGCCCAGTTCTTCCAGGCCCGGCAGATCAACTGCCGCGACATTGTCACGACGCATGAGGTCGACTTGGTTGCGCGTCAGAGACACGGCCGGAAGAAACTCCGCAGCAGTCGCCAACATGCTCCACATCGCGAAAGGCACCGGCACCAGCCTGATCCGCGTCTCGAGCTGAGTGGCGATTTCCTGGACGAGTTCCCGATAGGCATAGATGCTCCGGTGTGCTGAATTTTCTGGCCGAGGACTGCGCTCGAGGCACACACTTGCTCGCGCGGGGAGAAAGCCGCCTGGCAAGGCGGCTTCCCGATATCGAAGTGCGACTACTCGGCGGCCTGCCTGGACACCTTGGGGTTTGCCGCGGCTTCGCCAAGTGCCGTCAGCTTCTGATCGGTGGCGATCTCCTCCTGGAGATTGGCATCAAGGAGTGCGACGGCTCCATTGAGGCCAAGCTGGGCCGCCCATGATTTGAGTGTTCCATAACGGGCGATCTCATAATGCTCGACGGTCTGGGCCGACGAGATGAGGCCGGCATCAAGGGCGGCGGTGCCCTTGTATTCTTCCATGATCTCTTCGCCTTCGGAAATCATCCCTTGAATGGCTTCGCACGTCTTGCCTCGGGCCGGTTTTCCGATGATCTCAAAAACCTGACCAAGCCGCTCGATCTGGCCTTCAGTCTCATCCCGATGCTTTAGGAAGCCGGCCTTGCCTTCTTCAGACTGCGCAGCCCGCGCCATCTTCGGAAGTGCCTTGAGGATCTGCTTTTCAGCGAAGTAGATGTCTTTAAGCGTATCGTGAAAGAGATCGCTCAAGTCTTTCGTCTTGGGAGTCATTGGGTAATCTTTCTCCATTTTCGAGTTGGACTTCAGGGAGTTCAAATCTCGAACAGTCAGGTGGGGGTCACCAAGTCATCAATCCGAACGATGTCAGACAAGCCCAAACGTTGCGGCGCCGGGTATGTTCCGAATTTGGTGTGGGGAGATCGAAAACTCGCAGTATTAAAAGGAGAATGACTGTTCGGTATTGAATGTTTTCATCCTGTCTCCAGACATCATTTTGCTTTCTGCAAGATGCCTTTTCTCTCTGACAATTTTCGCCTTAGCGCCGTTTGAGGTGCGGCTCGCAAGGAGAATTGGTCTCGATTCAGGGATGCACCCAGCGCCGCGCTAGTCCTGAATACCTCGGTCAAGAATTTAAAGTTGCCACGCAACTGGAACAAACTGTGTTCTCGTCGGTTGCAAGCCACGACTATCAGAACCCTGACAAAAACAGATTCCGTTTCCCAAAACGCGATCGTCGTCTCGACGTTCGCGACCGTAGATGTGCGAAGTGAGTAATGCGAAAGATCGTCGTCATCAGTGATTTCCAGGACGGCTGGCCACCGGTTTCACAAGCCCCCACCAAGACGGAACGTTTGGCGGCCTGGGCATCCCGTTTCAAGGATGAGATGGCTGCTTGGCCAACGCATGAAAATGTAGTGCACGTGTCGGGCGGATATCTGGAGCGACTGCCACTGGCCAGCGTGGCTGACGGCCTAGTCGATCGGGCGGAGATCTGGAGCCATTGGCGGGCCAGCAACCCACCCCCTGAGGTTAAGGAGAATTCCTTCCTTACGCGACGCTCCTTTTACCTCGATGGAAGTACTTCCCCATTTTCGTCGGACGACATGCTTGCCCATATCGAGATTTATGGCGCTCCAGATATTCTTTGTGTCTGGGGCCTGGGGGTTGGTGAGGAAATCCTCCAGGCCTGCCAAACCAGCTTCAAAATCTATAACTCAATCGACGCGCCGGCGCTGCGCGTCCCTTCGACCACAAGCCGCCATTTCGATCTAATCCTGACAGGATCAGAGGAGCAGAGCCGCGACGTCGAGGCACGTCACCCGGGCAAACGCACCGCGATCCTTCCGATCGGCCCGGAATTTGCTGCACCGTCGATGTTCTTTCCCATCGAGGGGGCCAAGGCTTACGACATAATCTATGTGGCTGCCGCGCAAGCCTACAAGCGCCACGATATCCTGTTTCACGCGCTCGCCAAGTTGCCCAGAACTGTGCGGGCACTTTGTGTATTCGGCTACGGCGATCAATCCGAGCAACTGCGTCATCAAGCGACAGAATTGGAGCTTAACGTCGATTTTGTCGGACCTCCTGGCGTCTCCTTCGGGGAGGTCAACAGATTGATGAACCTCGCTCGGATGGGAGTGGTGTGCGGTGTCGATGACGGGGCGCCGGCGGTCCTGACCGAATATATGCTCGCGGGCTTGCCGGTGCTCGTCAACGCCGAATTGCGATGCGGCCAGCAATACATCACTCCGCAAACCGGGGCCACCGCAAAGTCGGACAAGTTTCACATCGGCATTGCCGGGATGTTGTCGCGGCTTGCGGACTTCAGCCCACGCGCCGCAGTCCTTCGATCTTGGACTTGGCCCCACTCCATCAAGAAACTTCGCCAGCTAATTCGAGCCGAACAGTCAGCCAAGAAGGAGGCGCGCGGCAATTGAAGTTGTTTCAGCCTACGAACAGCTCAGCGCGGAATGAGTATGGATATTCTAACTGCAGTTCCAAAGACCAACGACAATTCCAGCAATGCTTGCGCACCGGTGATTTGTTTTTCACACCTGCGCTGGGATTTTGTCGTGCAGCGGCCACAACACCTCATGGAGCGCTTTGCTCGGGAGCGGCGCGTATACTTCTTTGAAGAGGTCATTCCGACCGATCACCATCTTGCCTACCTGGAGATCCATTCTTTCGCGGGCACGACCGTAAAAGCCGTTAGACCCCGAATCCCCAGAGGATGGACCGAGGCGCAACGAAACTCCGGTTTGGCGGGACTGCTTGACGAGCTTCTCGAGCTTGCAGGTCATCGCAAGCCAATCTTGTGGTTCTACACGCCGATGATGTTTCCGTTCGCCCGGCATATCGATGCGGCCGCAATAGTTTATGACTCCATGGACGAGCTCGCCAACTTCAGATTTGCTCCGGCAAATATCGGGGAGCTGGAGCGTGAGCTGATGCAACGGGCTGATGTGGTGTTCACGGGCGGCCATAGCCTCTACGACGCCAAACGCCTCATGCACGACAACATTCATCCCTTTCCGTCCAGCGTGGATGTGCGGCATTTCCGGTCGGCACGCAAGCAGCCGATCAATCCGCCGGATCAGGCGGACCTCGCTGGCCCGGTCCTCGGTTTTTGCGGCGTCATCGACGAGCGTCTTGATCTCGAACTGATCAGAGCCTTGGCAGATCACCGGCCGTACTGGTCAATCGTCCTCATTGGTCCCGTGGCCAAGATCAAAGTCGAGGACGTGCCACGCGCACCCAACATCCATTATCTGGGCCAGAAGCACTACGCGGACCTTCCTGCCTACTTCTCCGGTTGGGACGTGGCTCTGATGCCGTTTGCCCTCAACGAAGCAACCCGATTCATCAGCCCCACAAAAACGCCGGAATACCTGGCCGCCGGGCTTGCCGTGGTCACCACGCCGATCGTTGATGTCATGCGCCAATACGCAGACATCAGCGGCATATTCTTCGCGTCTGATGCGGGTAAATTCGTAGAGGCATGCGAAGCCGCTCTCAAACTCAAGCCCAGGTCAGGAAAATGGCTGACGGGCGCGGACGAACTGCTGTCGACGTTTTCCTGGGACGAGACGCACCGGCGAATGAACGGACTGGTGCAGGAGGCGGCTGAAACAAACGCGCGTCCGCCGGTTGCCCCCGCCTCGCGAAGGACGGCAAAATCGACGTCGAAACGCCGTACCTATGATTTTGTAATCGTCGGTGCCGGCTTTGCGGGATCTGTCCTTGCCGAGAGGCTGGCAAATGAGGGCAAGCATCATGTCCTTATTTGCGATCGACGATCCCACATTGGTGGCAACGCGTACGATTTCTACAACGAGCACGGCATTCTTGTTCACAAGTATGGCCCGCACATTTTCCACACCAACAGCGAAATGATCTTCGACTATCTGTCGCGCTTTACTGCTTGGAGGCCTTACGAACACCGCGTGCTTGCACAGGTGGCGGGTAAACTCTTGCCGATCCCGATCAACCGCACAACCCTCAATGGACTTTACGGACTTGAACTTAAGGACGACGCCGCGGCTGCCCAATATCTCGCCTCCAAGGCGCGGCCGATGGATCGGATACGCACTTCGAAGGATGTCGTTGTCGCGCAGGTCGGACTGGATTTGTACCGGACGTTTTTCGAGGGCAACACCCGCAAGCAATGGGGATTGGATCCTTCCCAACTCGACAAGGCCGTTACCGCGCGCATTCCGACCCGTACGAACACAGACGATCGCTATTTTCAGGACACATTCCAGGCGATGCCGAAGGATGGCTACACGAAAATGTTCGAAAATATGCTGGATAGCGATCACATCGACATCCGGCTCAATACCGACTTTCGGGATGTCCGAGAACAGTTCCCCGACGCGCATATCATTTTCACCGGGCCGATCGACGAGTTTTTCGATTATCAGTACGGCCGGCTCCCTTACAGGAGTCTGCGGTTCGAACACACGACTTACGACCGGCGGCGACTTTTGCCCGTTGGGGTCGTGAACTTTCCCTCGGAGAAGGTCCCCTATACGAGGGTTACCGAATTCAAGCACATCACGGGGCAAGTCCACCCCAAGACGAGCATCTGTCACGAGTTCGCCTGTTCGGAAGGCGACCCTTACTATCCGATACCCAGACCGGAAAATCAGGAGCTCTACAACCAGTATGCGCTTCTTGCTCGCTCGCGAAGCGATGTAACCTTCGTCGGAAGACTGGCGAGCTACCGCTATTACAACATGGACCAAGTCGTCGGTCAGGCACTTTCGACATTCAGTCGATTTCAGGCCAGGGAGACGGCGCAGGTCGGGTTGGGTGTCCGTTGACCCCGCCCCTTGAGCCAAAGCGGAAACTCATCCTTGCGACCGATAGCTCTGACGCATCTGGCATGGGCGCTCATATGCTTGTTCTCGGCGCGTGTTTGTGCGATCGCTTTGAGGTTACGGTAGCTGTGCCGCGCGGGTGCGAAGGCAATCTTACCTCGACAGCCTTCGCGCTCGGCCTGGCCGTCAAAGAGTTCAACGACATCACAGAGTGCGGCTTGTGGCTGCAGTCGTTTGACGCCGATCTCCTCCATGTGCACGCTGGCATTGGCTGGGAGGGGCATGGGCTTGCGCACGCCGGAAAAGCCGCTGGTGTTCCCGTTATCCGAACGGAACACTTGCCGTTTCTCCTCACCGACGAGGATCAGAAGGCGACTTTTCGGGAGGGCCTCGGCTCCGTAGAGCGGCTAATCGTCGTCTCCCGCACGGCGGAGTTGACGTTCTCGAGGGAGAGCATCGATCCAAAGAAGATCTCTGTTGTCCGCAACGGAATTCCACGGCTTCCCGAGGGAATCCGCGTGCGGTCGCAGTGGGGTGGCCAACGAGCAAACACCCTCATCTCGATTGCTCGTTTTACACCGCAGAAAGATCATCCGACATTGGTAAGGGCGATGCCCACTGTCCTGGAACAATTCCCGGATGCGGTGTTGCTGCTGGTTGGAACTGGTCCTGAGGTCACCGCTGTGAAGGACCTGGTCGTGCGGCTCGGGATTGAACAGGCGGTGCTGTTCGCGGGGCAGCGCAACGACATAGCTTCGTTGTTGGCTTCAGCGGATGTTTTCGTTCTCGCCTCGCTTTTCGAGGGGCTGCCACTGGCTGTTCTTGAGGCGATGTCCATTGGAGTGCCAGTTGTTGCGACCGCCATCGGAGGCACGACTGACGCTCTTGGTGACGATCACCCCTTCCTCGTCGAACCGGGTAGTCCGGAAGCACTTGCTGAGGGAATTATCGCCGTCCTAGGCGATCCGATAGCGGCCGCTCGCACAGGAGAGGCGGAGCGGCTGAGGTTCAAACAACACTTCACCGCAAGGCGGATGGTCGAGGAAACCGAGGAAATTTACCGAGCCGTTCTCCATGCGGGGGTCGGCAACGAAAGAGAGCACCCAGCCATGGAACGCACGCGCATCGGTTTTATTGGAGCGGGCGGGATCGCGACCCGCCATCTCGATATTCTGGCGGGATTCGACGACGTGGAACTCGTGGGGTTTGCCGATCCGGACATGGAACGCGCCAGGCACGCGGCAGGCCGCTTTGGCGCCAGAGCTTTCAGTTCCTGCGTCCAGATGCTGGACGGACTGGAAATTGATGCCGCCTATATTTGCGTTCCCCCGTTTGCACATGGCGATGTCGAGCGGGAGCTTATTGCCAAGCGTATTCCATTTTTTGTCGAAAAGCCTGTCAGTCTGCATCTTGATCTCGCACAAGAGCTCGCCGCCGCAATTGCCACGGCCGGTCTGATTACCGCGGTGGGCTACCATTGGAGATACCTCGACATCGTTGAGGAAGCCCGCCAACACCTGGCGGAGAACCCCGCACAGCTCATCTCGGGGTACTGGCTCGATCAGACCCCGCCGCCGCGATGGTGGTGGAAGAAGGATACCTCAGGGGGGCAAACGGTGGAGCAGACGACGCATATCGTCGATCTCGCGCGTTACCTTGTCGGCGATATCACCCGCGTTTTCGGCCAGACTACCCATAGAAGAAGGGATGATTTTCCTGATCTTGATGTCGCCACATCGAGCACGGCCAGTCTTTCATTCGCAACCGGCGCAATCGGAAACATCGCCTCCACCTGTGCCCTGAGGTGGGGGCATCATGTCGGATTGAACATCTTTGCCGATGGGTTGGCGATCGAACTGACAGACCATGACATCATGGTAGACGTCGGAGCAGGGAGGCCTGTTCGCCGGGCGGAAGGAGACCCGGTGTGGCTGGAGGATCGCGACTTTGTTGATGCGGTGCGGGGCGGCGAAAGTCGCATCCGCTGTCCTTACCACGAAGCGCTCGCGACCCACCGCATTGCACTGGCCCTGACCAAGTCTGCCGAAACCGGTCAGCCGATCGACCTCCACAACTTTTAGGAAGTTATGCCGATGTCCAGCCGCACCATAAGATCACTCGGCGTGGAACGCCCCGGAAAAATGTACTTTTTGGATTACGATGAGGAAGCGCCAACCGATGGCCAGGTACAACTTGACACGCTCTTTACCGGGTTTTCAGCCGGGACCGAGTTAACGTTCCTCAAAAACACCAATCCATATTTTCGCTCACGTTTCGACAACGAGCGGGGCGTTTTCATCGAGAAGGAGCCTGACCTAACCTACCCCATACCGTTTCTCGGTTACATGGAGGTGGCGCGGGTCGCTCACACAAGCGCCGTTGGCTATAAAACAAACGATATCGTTGCGGCGACCTATGCGCATAAGACCGGCCACCTGGCCGACCCGTTTCGCGATCTTCTCGTCCCGCTTCCCGTCACGATCGATCCCGTGCTGGGTATCTTTGTCGCACAGATGGGCCCGATCGCGGCGAATGGCATCCTCCATGCCGATGCGGATGCGTTCGGACCGGCAGTGTCGTTCCTGGGATGCGGGGTCATCGGTCGACGCGTGCTCGTTATCGGAGCCGGGACTGTGGGCTTGCTCACGGCGCTCTTTGCCAAGACCGTCGGCGCTACGCAAGTCGTCATCGCCGATCCTTCAGAGTTCCGCCGGGACAAGGCAGAGGCGATGGGCATTCTTGCGATGACCGAGGAACACGCGTGGCAGCATGCCAAGGCACACTGGCACGATGGCGTGGCCAACCGCGGGGCCGATCTCGTCTTTCAAACTAGAGCGCATTTGGAAAGCCTCAACGTCGCGCTCAAGGCCGTGCGCCCCCAGGGGAGCGTCATTGACCTGGCATTTTATCAGGATGGTTCCGACAGACTGAGATTGGGTGAGGAATTCCACCACAATGGCCTCAACATCCGCTGCGCGCAGATCAATCGCGTTCCGCGCGGACTCTCACCTCATTGGAGCCGACGCCGGCTTGCGGGCGAGACAATCGAACTCTTGTTTCTCCAAGGTGAACTGATCAAACAGCACATGATCACCCACGTGGTTCCCTTTGAGGGTGCACCGGAGTTCCTTTCAGACCTGCTGGAGCGGCGGTTTGAGTTCCTGCAGATCGTCTTTAAGGTGCAGCCATGACGGTGCCGAGCCCCAAGACCGTCCTCTTCGTCTTCGGCTGGTTGGTCGTTGGGGGAGAGGAGACGGAGGTCCGTCTGCTTGCTGCCAACATCGACCGTTCCCGCTACAAGATCGATGTGGTTGCTTGTCTGCGCAAGGACACCATGCCCGTGCAGACGCATGACCAGCTGCGGGCTCTGGGAATCGAGGTGGACATTGCACCCTATTCGATGTCCCTGGAAGAAACCGTTGCCTATCTCGCCGACAAGATCCCTGCTTATGACGTGGTGGTTTCGTGCCAGAACGTTGCCGACATCTATCCGGCACTCGAACGACTGCACATTCGTCCGCCTTTGATCGAACATGGTGGTCTGGTCCTGGAAGCTCTGAGCGGCCCAAAACACTTTACCAGTCGCTACGTCGGTGTCTGTCGCTCCATTCGCGACGCAGCCGCCTCCCGAATGCCCGGGCGGGAATCTCACGCCAGAGAAATTCCCTCAATGGTCGATCTCAAGGAGTTCCAGCCGAGCCGGCGGCGTGCCATGCGCCGGCAGCTTGGCATCTCCGATGATACGATCCTGGTCGGCTGGGTCGGGCGCCTCGACGCAAAAAAGAATGTGGAGACTTTCATCGAGGCGGCCTCGATCATACATGCCGAAGATGGGGGCATGCGCTTTGTGATCGTTGGCGGACCAGATGCCTTCATGCCGCAATATGCGCTGCAACTCAATGCTCTCTGTAACGAGCGTGGACTGGATGCTGTCTTGAGCTTCCTCGGCGACCGCGCCGATGTTCCGGATCTGCTTGCAGCGCTCGACGTGTTTGTCTGGCTGTCCCGGGACGAAGGCATGCCCCATGTCATTTCCGAGGCCGGGGCCGCCCGCCTTCCAGTGATTGCAACGGCCGACAACGGTTCGAGACAACAAATCAAACATGGCCTCTCGGGCTATTTTGTAGGACATGCCGATCCGCAGGCAGTTGCGGACGCCATCACATTGCTTGCCGGCTCGCCGGAGTTGCGCGCCAGCCTCGGTCTACAGTTGCGCAGGCACGTAGAGGAAAATTACAGCGTCGAAGCGGTCGTTCCGCAATGGGAGGCGCTGTTTGATGAGGTCCTTACGGAAAGAGCGCCATGCGGTCCGACCGGGCTATTTCAATCTTTCTTCCTCGGCGGATTTGAATGCTCGACGCACCGAATCCGACCACCGGGCGGCACGGGTCTTGGTCGGCGGCTGGACATGATAGCCTCGATAAAACACGAGCAGCATGCAGAGAATGACTACCGTCAGTTGGCGAGCCATTATATCAGCAGTGTAAGGGACGGTTTCCGCTGGCATCTGGTCGAGCGATTACCCGGAGCATATGACTGGGACAGCGTTCTACCCCTGATACGCGCGGCCCGGACGACGGGCACGCAGGTCATCTGGGATCTGCTGCACTACGGCTGGCCTGATGATATCGATATATGGTCGCCTTCATTTGTAAGACGGTTTTCGCGTTTTGCCGGTGCTGCCGCGAAACTCCTGCGAAGCGAAATCAACAATCCGCCGTTCTTTGTGCCTGTTAACGAAATTTCGTTCCTTTCATGGGCGGGCGGAGACGCGGGTTACCTTAATCCATGGGCGGGGCGCCGAGGCTTCGAGCTGAAAGCGCAGCTTGCGCGCGCCTCGATCGCTGCGATGGATGCCATTCTGGAGGTCGAGCCTCGTTCCCGATTTGTCCACTGCGAACCCGCCATCAATGTTGTTGTCGATCCCGAGCGTCCAGCCGACCGACCTGCTGCTGAAGGCCACCGATTGGCACAATATCAGGCTTGGGACATGATTTCGGGACGCTTGTGGCCCCAGTTAGGAGGCGCGGAAAAGTATCTCGATATCATCGGCGTCAACTACTACCATAACAATCAGTGGATCCACGGCGGCCCGACGATCGACGTCGAGCACCCCCTCTACAAACCATTGCGCAAAATTCTTGTCGAAACCTACGCTCGATATGGAAGGCCGATGCTGATCGCAGAGACGGGTATCGAAGGCGATCGCCGGTCCGATTGGCTGGCGTATGTGGGGGAAGAAGTGAGGGCTGCGATGAAGTGGGGAGTGCCGATAGAGGCTGTGTGTCTTTACCCCATTGCAAACCATGCAGGGTGGGACGACGATCGGCCCTGCGAGAACGGCCTGCTATCAGCGGAGCCCACGCCATCTTTTCGCAAGGTTTATCAGCCGCTAGCCGATCAGTTGGACAGTCAGGTAAAAACGATCGAGGCTTTCCTGAAAGAGATTGAGAGCAAACACGATATTTTTTCGCGAGACACGCGTGCGTCACATGTGTCGTGAAAGAGAGTGGGTTCAACCGTGAAGACAGGGTTCGATGGTCAACAGCCGGTAAGGAACAAATACCGCCCTCGAAAACTTTGCGACCATGAAACGCGGTAGGTTGTCAGGTGGTGGAACGCTCTCCAGAAGATCTTGCTAAACGTCGTGCGCTGCGTGCGGAGCGCAGACAAAAACAGCGGCTTGCGAACATCGAGCGCGCCGAGAAGATGCATGCGGCGAGACTTGTGCATGAGGTGAATGGTGGCTCGGTCACCGCTGCCCGGACTCCGTCGGATGGCTTCCATATCGGCTGCTCGGGTTGGTATTATTGGCATTGGAAGGGGCAGTTCTATCCTGCAGATGTACCTTCGAGCCAGTGGTTTTCCATCTATGCACAACAGTTCAAGACGGTGGAGCTCAACGCGCCGTTCTATTCCTGGCCCACAATCGCCACGGTGAAAACATGGCTGCGACAAGCAGAACCCAGCTTCGTTTACACAGTGAAAGTCTGCGAGCTCATTACCCACGTCAGGCGCTTCGACGACACCGGCACCTTGGTCAGTGACTTCGGCTACATAGCCGAACTGCTCGGCCCCCAGATGGGTTGCTTTCTGTTTCAATTGCCGCCGAGCGTTCGGTACTCCGACGAGATGCTCCACGTTATCCTAGCTCAGCTTGAACCTCGCCGTCGAAACGTTGTGGAGTTCCGCCACAAGAGTTGGTGGAACGAGGACGTCTTCAACGCTTTTGAGAAAACGGGGACTATCTTCTGCTCTTGCAGTGGCCCTCGGCTGCCCGACGAACTGGTGAAGACGTCCGATGATATCTACGTGCGGTTTCACGGGACCCACCAATGGTATCGACATGACTACAGCGAGGCTGAATTGATGATTTGGGCCGAGCGCATACGTCAATGCGGAGCGAAAACTATTTGGGCTTATTTCAACAATGACCGTGATGGTCATGCGATCAAAAATGCAAAGCTCTTGTCGGAACTGCTGGTCGGGCAAGCACAAGCGTGCGTTTCTTGCGACTAGATGATCCTATGTTTTGGGTGGAGGAGCGACTTGCCTGCCCTGCTGGGAACTGTTCGCGTCGCGCTTGGCTGGATCGCCACCAAGAAAAGTCGCGACCAGCGGAGTAAGATCCACACCGTCCACGAGCGGAACCCCGACAAGCAAGCGCGATCAAAGCTTGCCGCCACGAGTGCCTCTACCAATGCGGCATGCCTTGCTGAGCGCGCAATCTGCTCAGGAAAAAAGCGATCTCCATTGAGAATACGCGGTCTCAAAGCTTGAGGAGCGGACCGCTGAGCCCGTTGACGACATTGCCGCCATCAAGGAAATCGCGGCATCCCTGCTGACGGCGCGAGAGAAGCCTGCTGGGTTCAAGACATCTCTGGCAACGACCGGCTATTCGGAGACCTGACCGGCGGAGTTCAGGCGTTAAGCGGATGGAACCTAATCTAGACTGAATGGTTCGCAACGTATGAAAGACACAGACCGAAAAGCCAAGGCCAACATGAGCGGCTTCGTCGTAACAATCTCGGCAATTGCCTTGTTGCTAGCCGGCATCTACGTGGTGTTTTGGACGCCGGGTGCAATCGACAACCAACCGGCGTCCACCGGTTCGGGACAATTGGAAGAAGACAATTAATGAGGGCCGTCCCGAGAGCTGCCGGTCCGACTAATGTCTCCTGGATGGGTCCGGCTCCGCCGATTACATTACTGCCGGTGCTTCGGCTTTTCGGCAATGTTGGGCACTCGACCGACGCGCAACGCTGTGGTGCTAGCAAGAGGCAAACTCGATCCGGATGTAACCGTCTGGGCCGCCCGACCAACGTCATGCCCGCATTCCTAGCGCCAACTACCGCTGCGACCGGCGACCTCATCCATCCGATCGATAACGGCAGATCAATCTGGGCTTTCCCGCGCCCTCGAAAACACTGGCTGGCGGTGCTTTTTCGATCGCAGGGCCTCCGGCTCAGATAGAAACATTTCAAACCGGTCCAAAGCTCTAAGATTCTTGTCAACGCTAATTGAAAGCGCCAGCATATGACGTTCCCGTTTAGCAAATCGATATCGCGAGCTTTCAGAGCGCAGAGGAAAATTGGTAAGCTCGTCGAGATTGCTCTGAAGGTTCCCCGCGGCAAGACCAGGAGCGTCCGGCACACCGCTTACGATGCGCGGACCGGCGCACTCGAAGATCGAAGCACTCGTGGCATTCTGCCCCGCGGCCAAGCGGGTCACGGCCTCCGCCACGTCCTCGACATGAACCGGTTGCAAGCGAGTGCGGCCGTCGCCGAACAGCGGATAAATCGGGAGGAGGCGTACCAGCCTCGCGATCGTTGTGATGAATGTGTCACCGGGGCCGGCCATGACAGCGGGACGGACGATGATCGCGCCTGGAAATGCCGCCTTCACAACCTCCTCGCCGCGGCCCCGGGCGCGGATGTAGTTAGAACGGGACTGCGGATCCGAGCCGATGCCCGAAATCTGGACGAACCTCTCGGCGCCGGCATCGCGCGATGCGGTCGCCACATCGGTCGCAGCTTTGACATGGACGCGCTCGAAGGTCTGCTCACCGCGCTCAACATAGAGGCTGACCGCATTCACCACCGCGCGAGATCCCACCACGGCAGCGGCGATCGAGGATGGATCTAGTATGTCCGCCTCGATCTGCTGAAATGGCCACTTGCCGGATGCGCCGCCCGAAATCTTGTGCGGATGACGCGAGGCGGCACGAACATCGACAGCCTTGTCGAGAAGCCTGCTTACGATCCGCTGTCCAAGGAACCCCGTTCCGCCGAACACCGTCACAATGTTCTCGTGGTCAGTCATCGTGCTCTTAAGGCTCTCCTGGTTAGCGACGGCCGTCGCGTTCTTGATCAATCATTCCTTTCCGTAAAATGCTGCAGGCGACGTGTTCACCCTGGACTATTGCCGCTCTTCTTGTGGTGTCTGCTTTCCTGATTTTCGCCTCTCACGATTTTGCGTTCATTGTCTTCACACGCATCTGCATGCGCCGTGCCCAGGTCCTGTCCATCGCCCTGGGCCTTACGCAGCGCGTCGGAGCGCTTGAGGTCGGCCTCGGCATTGAAATCCTTGCCCGCGTTCGAAGTCTTCTCGCGGCCCTGAATTATGTGCTGCTGCTTGTCCTATTTGTTCAACGACCGCGATGGCCAGGAATCGCTCCGCCCTTGGTTCGTCGCATCGTTCGCCACATCGCCCTTAAGGGTATTGTCTCCGGGTTCCGCCTTGAGGGGCGGCGACCGGGTTGTCGTGCGGTTTCCAGTGCCGCCCCACGTGGCGGTAGCTAAGGAGGACATGTGGAGTGCGGTGTGGGCTACCACGTCTGTTGCGAATACCAATCGTCGATATCCTGGCGCACGCGATCCTTCTCAATCCCATACCGCTCTTGGATCTTGCCTTCGAGTTGGTCGCGCCTCCCAGCAATTTCATCCAAATCGTCGTCCGTCAGACGCCCCCATTGTTCCTTGATCATACCCTTTACCTGCTTCCAGTTGCCTTCAACACGATCCCAGTCCATTGTGAGTCTC
This sequence comes from Ensifer sp. GW101-20A05, assembly GCF_059424735.1. NCBI lineage: Bacteria > Pseudomonadati > Pseudomonadota > Alphaproteobacteria > Hyphomicrobiales > Rhizobiaceae > Ensifer > Ensifer sp. GW101-20A05. Next base: position 104,690 of record NZ_JBWKZT010000014.1, read on the forward strand.
CTCTAACTTTTCAAAGAGGGCCTAGCGGCTCTCTTTAGAGCCCGCACTCCAACCGCCGTGGTGACGCTTAGTTCCGGGAATTTTCGCGGTCAGAACGCGTTCTTGATAGCCGACGCATGCCCCCGCGGATCGCGGCTTAGCTCCATCGATAGGTCCCGCCGATTGGAGTCTTTCACGCAACGCCGCCCTCCGTCCCCGCTCCCGGAGGGCCATTTCTTTTCCTGACCCCAGGAGGGAAGTACGGCGACCGCGATCCTCTGAAATTGGAGATCCATCGACTACCTCCGGTCGATCGGCAGGTTCGCCGACATCAACTGGCCGATTACACGGCACTAACACGACGCCAGTAACCGCGGACCCGCTGCAGGCTACCTCGCGCGTGCTTTGTTTTGTCCATGGATTGGCGCATACTGCGCCATCGCTGGGCGGTTGCTACGGGCCCCGGCGGCTGGAAGATCATCGCGCTTTCGCCCCAACTCCGGAGGTCGCGCGATGTACCTCGCGACGAACCAAACGGTCCTTCTCCCTCACGAAATGAATCAAATCGAACAGATCTTCGGAGAAGTCCTGCGCGAACGCGGATTGACTCGGCAGTGCAAGTCGGCCGAAGCGATCGCAAAACGACTTATGGATCTTTACCTAAGCGGCGTCCGCGAGAGCGTTGCTCTCAGGTACCTGGCCTATCTCGACGAGCCGGTAGCAAGTCGCCCCTGGCAGAACGCGCGCCCACTCGTCGAGGAGGTCTCAATACTGCATATTTCACGAGAGAAGGGCGCTCAGATCAGCCCGGATGAGCTCGACATGCTTCAACGGACCTTCGATCGAGTATGCATCTGGTGCAGTATCCCGCGCTACGGCAAGCGCGCCGATCGGCTAGCCCGGCATATCACCGATCAATTCCGCAAGGGATTGAGCGACGAGGCAGCGCTTTTCGAGAACGCCATGTGGCTGGAGAAGAATACCGACGCCGCCCGATACCGCCCAGACGCATAAACGCCACACCACCGCAACGGGGAACATTCTGCCTCGATAGCGGTTTTGATACCGCCAACGATCCACACCCCTGCGGATCAAGGCGGGGCTTCATTGTTCTGTCCCCATTGGAGTGGAGCCCGTTGCAATGCATGCTCGGGCCCGTCGAACACGGGGCCTAATTTTTGCAGATGGAGATGCAAGGTTTTCCAGCCACGGCCCCGTGATACGGGGCGTCAGCGGCCGGAGCGAGCCGTCTGACGAGCGGAGCGGGCGGAGGCAACCCGCGCTATCCGATTGCGCCGAAGGGTTTGCCGGAGCCTGCGGAAACCCCGCTTTTTTAGTTCTCGACCTTCTCTAGAAAGGCGAAGACCTCGTCTCGAGAGGGCATGGCCCGCCCGGCGCCCTTGCGCGTGACGGCGAGCGCGCCGTAGGCATTGGCGAGACGGCAGCAATCGGGGCCGGACAGGCCCGTGACGCGGCCATGGATATGGCCAGCGGCGAAGGCGTCTCCCGCGCCGATCGTATCGACCACTTCCACGGGGAACCACGGCGCGCTGTCCGTGCTGCCGACCTGATAGAGGACGGATGCCGTTCCGCCGGACCCCTTCACCGCCACCCGACGGACGCCGCTCTCCAGCAGCATTCCGATGAGTTTTTTCTCGTCCGTTTCTTTCGGTTGTTCCAAAAGACCAGGGAGATCGGCGCTGCCGAGCACGATCGTGTCGATCCGGGGAAGGAGCGCCCTTACTTGCTCAGCGATGGCGGCAACCACGCCGCCGGGAATGTCGAGGGTGACGTAGATGTCCGCACCGACGGCAAGGTCTATGGCGGCGAGGGCTGCTTCCGTCTGGCGCGGTTGGAGCAGGGCGTAGCCGGAAAGATGGAACAGCTGAGCGTCGGCAAGGGCTGCCGAATCGACATCTGCGGCCGAAAGCCGTGCATTTGCGCCGCGGTAGGCGAACATCGTACGCTCGCCGGCAGGGCTGACGGTGATGACGTTGATCTGGGTCGGCTCCCGGTCGTCGCGGCCGATCCAGCGCGTGGAAATGCCGGTGGCGGTAAGCTCGGACAATGCCTCGTGGCCCCAGGAGTCGACACCCACCCTGCCGATAAAGCGGCAATCGTGCCCGGCTTTGGCAAGTGCGATGGCAGTGTTCGTCGCCGAACCGCCGATCATCGCCGTCTGGCCGGTAGCGATCGCCTCGCCACCCTCGCCCGGATAGGCGGGAATGGCGAGCACGAGATCGATGTTGATATCGCCTAGAAGGACGATGGCGGCCATATCCCGCCTCACAGCTCTACGTGCATGAGGGCGATGGCCTGGTCGACGTCGGCGATGATGTCGTTGATGTGCTCGATGCCGACCGAGAAACGCACGAGGCCGTCAACGACGCCCATCGCCTCGCGTTCCTGGCTCGGAATATCGAGGAAGGCCATGGTGGCGGGCACCTGAGTGGTGGTGCGAAGGCCTCCGAGGCTGGCCGCGAACGAGCAGAGCTGCAGGCGCTTCAGAAGCCGCACGCCGCAGGCTTCGTCATCCACCTGGAAGGAGAGCATGGCGCCGCCGCCGATGAGCTGTTCCGAGGCAGAGGCATAATTCGGATGGGACGGCAGACCGGGATAGAAGACACGCTTGACGGCCGGATGGGCCTCCAGGTGTTTGGCGAGCGCCAGCGCGTTGGCGCACTGCTTTTCCAGGCGCAGCGCCAGTGTCTGCGCGCCGCGCAGCAAGAGCCAGGCGTTGAAGGGCGATAGCGGCGCGCCGAGCTTGTTTAGCGTGTTCCAGCGCACGTCCTCCAGCCAGTCCTTTGGCAGGATATCGGACTTCAGCGTAATGACGCCACCGACCGCATCGTTGTGGCCGCCGATGAACTTCGTTGCGCTTTCAACGACGACGTCGACGCCGAAATCATGCGGGCGGCAGACGGCGGGGGAGGCAAAGGTGTTGTCGCAAATGACGACGATGCCGCGCGCGTGAGCGATCTCGACAAGTTTCCTGAGCGGCGGAACCTTCATCGTCGGGTTGGCGATGGCCTCGACATAGAGGACCTTCGTCTCGGGCGTGAAGGCGTTTTCGACGGCGCGCACGTCCGAGCAGTCCACGAGGCTGACCTTGAGGCCGAAATCCTGGGCGCGGTGGTCGAAGAATTCGTGGGTTGAGGAATAGGTGGTGAGGTCGGCCACGATGTGATCGCCGGCCTTCAAGATGCCGAAAAGGGCGTGTGAGATTGCGGCCATGCCGGAGGCGGTTGCAAGGCATGCGGTTCCGCCGGTCAGCTGCGCGATATGCTCTTCGAGCTTGTACTCAGTCGGGTTGCCGCAGCGTGAATAGATGTTCACTTCCTTGCGCGCGCCGGCGACGATCTGGTCATAGATATCGCCGCCATACTGGAAATTCGCCGACATGTAGATCGGGTAACTGATCGACTGGGAATGCTCCTCCGGCTCGTAGAAGACGGCGCGGCTGGCAAATTCGAGGGATTTGGAAGAGGTGTCGGACATAGGCGTTTCTCCTGAAAAGATCATTCCTTCACGGCGCCGCCGATGAGCGCGGCCGTGATCTGGCGTTCGAAGAAGATGAAGAGGATGAGGGGCGCGATGGCGGCCATCAGGATTGCCGCAAGCATGACCGGATAGTTGGTGACATGTTCGCCCACGAAATCGGTGAGGCCGACCGGCAGCGTCTTGCGGGCGGGATTGTTGAGGAAGACGACCGGGAACAGGAAGTCGTTCCACACCCAGATCATGTTGACGATGCCGACCGTGAACATGGCGGGCCGGGCGATCGGCAGGGCGATGACACGGAAGATCATCCATTCGGAGGCGCCGTCGACGCGGCCGGCATCGAAAAGCTCGCGCGGCAGCGTGTTGAAGAACGCCTGCATGATGAAGATCGAAACCGGCACGTTGAAGGCGGCGGTCGGCAGGATGACGCCGAGATGTGTATCGAGCAAGCCTGCCGTGCGCAGCATTACCACCAGCGGCACCAGCGCGACATAGGCAGGGATGGCCATGGCCGCCGTCAGCGACAGCTCCACCGCCGGCATCCAGCGCGGACGGTAAATGGCAAGTGCATAGCCGGCGAGCGTCGAGACAAGCACCGTGATGATGGTCGCGCCAGCCATGATGATGAGCGAATTGACCGCGTAGCTTCCGAGTGCGCCGCCGCTCCAGGCGCCGATATAGGCATCGAAATTGAGGCTCGTCGGAAAGGACCAGACCGAGCGCATAAACTCCTTGTTGGTCTTGAACGTGCTGTAGATCATCCAGACGAAGGGGAAGATCACCATCAGCACATGCAAAGTGAGCACGATAAGCACGATCGTGCTTGTGCGGTTCCAGCGGCGGACGGCGCTCATGTGTCCCCCTTCCGGCGAAGGAAGCGGAAGACGACCCAGGCGGCAAGCGCTGTCAACGCCATCTGTACGAAGCCAATGGTTGCCGCATAGCCCATCTGGAAGCTGGCAAAACCCATCTTGTAGAGATAGGTGGAGACGACCTCGCTGGCGTGACTAGGGCCGCCATTGGTCAGGACGAAGACCAGCGAGAAGGTCTTCAGCGAGCCGATGATGGCGAGCAGCGAATTGGCGCGCACGGCGTCCCAAACCATGGGCACGGTTATCGAGAAGAACTTTCGCAAATCGCCCGCGCCGTCGAGCTCGGCGGCCTCGTAGACGCTTTCCGGTACGCTGCGCACGGCTGCGGTGAAGAGCAGCACATAGAGGCCGAGGTAAGTGAAGCTCATCACCACGACGACAGCGAGGAACGCCGTTTCGGATTCGCCCAGCCAGCCGCGCTTCAAGCTGTCGAGGCCGACGGCCTTGAGCGCCGCGTTCACCAGCCCGAAATAGGGGTTGTACATGAAGCGCCAGAGCAGTCCGATACAGATCTCGCTGACCATGACAGGCACGAGATAGAAGAACAGGAAGATGCGACTGAAGGCCGGGACGATGCGCACCAGGCAATAGGCGATGGCGAGCGCGAGAAAGACCTGGAAGACGATGGCGGAGAGGGCGACCAGGAGGTTGCGTCCGAGCGATGCCCAGAAAACGGGGTCGGCGGCAAGCTTCAGGAAGTTGCCAGCGCCGACGAAGACGGGGTCGGACGCTCCATCCCACTCGAACATCGACAGCCAGCCGGCATAGACCACCGGATAGGCGACAAAGGCGCACACGAAGATCAAGGCCGGCGCCAGGAAGAGCAGTGTCGCCCGATTGTGTCTTTTCGCTAGGCCGATGTCCGTGCTCATGATTCCGCCGGCGTCTGGAGATGCGCGCAGCCGCCGGAGGCCGGCGACTGCGGCTTTCGAAGGTTTACTTGTTGTCCTTCAGGGCGCCCTCGAGGCGCTTGGCGGCATCAGCCGGCGTCACGGACCCATCCAGTGCACCCTGCAGTGCTGTGTAATAGGTGTTGGTCGCAGCCGGCGGCATGGCCGTGTCGTAGAAGGAATCGAGATGGCCAGCAGCATTCATCAGGTCGTTGCTGATGCCGTAGAGCACGGGGCCGGCGGCCGCTTCCGTCGTGGCGCCCTTCACGGTAACCATCGTCTTGCGCAGCTCGACATACTTGGTCATCACCTCGGGCGAGGAAAGGAACTTCAGGAGCGTCACGGCATCGGACTTGTTCTCGGCCTTTTCCGAAATGCCGAAGGAGGCAGCAACGCCGGCCAGCACGTCGGTCTGGTCGCCGGCTCCGCCCGCGACCGTCGGGAAGGCGAAGCAGCCGAGATCGAAGCCTTCCGGCGCGTCGGCGGACGCACCGATCTGCCAGGTGCCGTTGAGCAGTATCGCGGCCTGGCCGTTCAGGAAGAGCATGTTTGCTTCCTGGTCGCTCATTCCGTTGAAGCCGGTTGGGAAGTATTCACTTTTGGCGATCTCGGCGACCTTTTCAAAGGCCTTTTCGCCTTCCGGGCCCAGCGAGGCATTCGCGTCGCCATTGACGAAGGAGGCGACCACGCCGGAGCCCTTGAGCCGCATTTCCATGTACTGGAACCAGAAGGTTGCCGGCCAGGAATCCTTGTTGCCAAGCGCAAAAGGCACGAGGCCGTCGGCCTTAATCTTCTCGGCAAGCGCCATAAGCTCGTCATAGGTCTTGGGGACCGTCCAGCCCTTTTCGGCAAACAGCGCCTTGTCGTACCAGAAGACGACGGAATCGACGTCGACGGGCACGGCATAGGTATGGCCGTCCTTGCTCGTCTGAGCGATGGCGCTTTCCAGGAAGCTTTCGCGCCAGCCGTCCTTGGCGAGGTCCTGGTCGAGTGCGTACATCTGGCCGCCCTTGACGAAGGCGTTCAGGAAGCCGCCGGGCAGGGTATAGAACACGTCGGGCGGATTGCCGGAGGCCATCGCGGTGTTCAGCTTCGTCTTGTAGGCCGATTGTTCGGCGGCGACGACATCGAGCGTGATGTCGGGATGCTTCTTGGCGAAGGCCTCTAACGCGAAGTTGATGAAATCGACCTTATCCTGCTGCCCGGCATAGGCGTGCCAGAAGGTAAGCTCGCCGGCCGTTGCCGGAAATGTCGACAGCGCCAAGGATGCGCCTGCAATGAGAACAGACTTCAGCTTCACGGTTTCCTCCCCAAAAAGCTTGTGCAGCACCTCCAGCTGCATTCATGTAGTGATGCCACATCAAAAATCATGTGTCCATAGTGACACCACAACATCGCCATGTTAGCTTCATTCACGGAAAGCGTTTGCCAGCGAGAGAACCGTTCATGAGTGTCGACCCGCGCGCTACAGTAGGCCCGGCCAGCAGCCGGTTGCGCAGCGTCCTGCCGAAGCTGTCGGATTCGGAGCGCCGCGTCGCTTTGTGGGTTCTCGAAAATGTCGAGGCGACGATCCGCAATTCCATGTCGGTCATCGCCCAGGCGACCGATGTCAGCGACACGACGGTTTTGCGGATGTGCCGCACGGCTGGTTTCGAAGGCTTTACTGACCTGAAATTCGCGCTGGCGCAGGAGCCACGCGGTGGCCGTTCCGAGACGGCGAGCGATCCGGAAGCGAGCGATCTGCAGGCGGCCAACCGCCTCTTTCGCGCCGTGGCGCAGGCGATCAGCGATACGCAAGGCGTGCTGAACGAAGCAACCTTTGCAAAGGCGCTCGATCTGATTGCAGGCGCGCGGCACATCGTCGTCGGTGGCGTCGGCGGGTCCGGAATCGTAGCGCAAGCCTTCTACCAGCGCTGCATCCGTCTTGGTCTGCGCTGCGATGCGCCGATCGATTCCCAGCTTCAGATCATGCATTCGGCACTGACCGGACCTGATGATCTCGTCGTCGCAATTTCCTATTCCGGCATTACCAGCGACCCGGTCCTCGTGCTGCAGGAAGCCAAATCCCGCGGGGCAGCGACGCTCTGTATTACAGGCAACAGCGCATCGCCGCTGGCGCGCCTTGCCGATGTCGCGCTTGTCAGCGTCTCGCATGAGCAAGGCAGCGAGCCGATGGCCGCCCAGATCGCGCAGATGGCACTGATCGACGCGCTCTATTCGGCGCTCGTCGCGCGCAATGCCGAACGGGCGCAACTCACCGAAGAGCGGATGGTCAACGCCATCCTGCCGAAATCCATCTAATACCCAGACACAGGTAGTGCCGTGAAAGTCCAGATCTACACCATGCAGACCGTTTCCGAGGCCCTTGCCGCTGCCGCTGCCGGCGTCGACTATCTCGGCCTGACCCCGTCCAATCGTGGCCTGCCAGGCGAGATCGATTTTGCGAGCGCCCGCGAGATTGCGGACGCACTCAAGGGCAAGGCACAGCGGGTTGCTCTGTCGGTTGAGAGCGACCTCGACGCTATTGCCGACATGGTGGCCGCGGTCCAGCCGGACGTTCTGCACCTATGCGGTAATATTTCGTTGGTGACGCCAGAGCAGGTGAGGGCGCTGCGCGAGAGGCTCGTGCCGCTCTATCCGGACCTGCGTATCCTGCAGGCAATTCCGATGACGGGGCCGGAGGCGCTCGACCATGCGGCTGCCTTCGAGCCCTATTCGGACTTTTTCATTCTCGATTCGGTTGCCGCCCACATCGGCGGCATTGGCGCGGCGGGCGTCACGCATGACTGGTCGCTGAGCCGCGAAATCGTCAAGCGCAGCAAGTTGCCGGTCATCCTCGCCGGCGGTCTCGGCCCGGACAACGTCGCGGCAGCCATCGCCGCCGTGCAGCCCTGGGCGGTGGATTCGTTGACGCATACGAACAAGCCGCTGCCGGAAGGTGGCTTCCGCAAGGACATCGACAAGATCGCCGCCTTCGTGAAGGCGGCAAGGACGGCTTGAGCGTCGCAGAAAGCTAGGAAGGGCGGGCACGTCGCGTCGCCCTTCCGCCCGGGCCTTTCCGTACAGCCTCAGGCCGTGTGTACCCGCATGGGCGGGGCGGTGCCGGTGCGGGCAAACGAATCCGCGGCTTCCATAATGGCCTGTGTGTCGATGCCGAAATGGGCATAGAGATCGGCGATCGTGCCGGTTTGGCCAAAATGCTCAACGCCGAGCGATACCGTGCGATGTCCCTCGACCGAGCCCAACCAGCCGAGGGTCGCCGGATGCCCATCCGTGACGGTGATGAGGTTTGCCGATTGCGGCACGGCCCCAAGTAGCGCCTCGACATGGCTCCGGGCCGCGCCGTTGCCGTGGCGGCGGGCGCGTTGCGCCGCGGTCCAGCCGGCGTTCAGGCGGTCGGCCGAGGTCACCGCCAGAACGGCGATGTCGCCGTGGCGCTCGGCAAGCCGCCCGGCGGCCATCAGGACTTCCGGCGCGATGCATCCCTGATAGGCGAGCACGATGCGGGTGCGGGCGGATGGTGGGCGCAGCCAGTAGGCGCCGTCGATGACGCCTTGCCGGAAAAGGGGATTTTCACGCCTAAGTGCGATCTGCTCCAGCGGTCGTGTCGTCAGGCGCAGATAGACCGAGCCACCGGTCTCGTCACGCAGCCAGGTGCGTGTGTCATGCGTTGCCTCGCCGTCGCGCTGCATGTAGTCGAACGACCAGTCCATGATGACGGAGAGTTCGTCGAGGAAGGCGGGCTCGAAGCTTGCAAGACCATCCTGGCTCATGCCGATGAGCTGCGAGCCAATCGACTGATGCGCCCCACCCTCCGGCGCCAGCGTGACGCCAGAGGGCGTGCCGACGATCATGAACCGGGCATCCTGATAGCAGGCGTAATTCAGCGCATCGAGGCCGCGAGCGACAAAGGGATCGTAGACGGTGCCGATGGGGATGAGCCGCTCGCCGAACAGCGAATGGGAAAGGCCCGCAGCGCCGAGCAGCAGGAAGAGGTTCATTTCGGCAATGCCAAGTTCGATATGCTGGCCGGATGGCCCGAATTCCCATTTCTGCGCTGAGGGCACGCGCTCGTCGCGGAACGTATCGGCGAGCTTTTCGCGGGCAAATAGCCCGCGGCGGTTCACCCAGGGACCGAGATTGGTCGAGACGGTGACGTCGGGTGCTGTGGTGACGATGCGGGCAGACAGCGCATCGTCACGCTGGGCAAGTGCATCGAGGATCTTGCCGAAGCCTGCCTGTGTGGACAGTTCACGATCGTCGAGGAAGACCGGACCTGCCGAGGACACGGCGGGCGAGGCGAAGCGTCGGGTACCCTCGGTGAAGAACGGTACGGTCTTCAGGAAATCCTCAACAGGCTTTGCCGAGGGGATCGCACTGAACGTCTCCCATTCCCTGCCAGGCTTGACGCCGATGCGCGTCTGGAACACCTCCATCTGCGCCTTGGTCATCAGGCCGGCATGGTTGTCCTTGTGACCGGCGAGCGGCGTGCCCCACCCCTTGATCGTATAGGCGAGGAATACGGTCGGCCGGTCATCGTCGATGCTTTCGAAGGTGCGGATCAGTGTTTCTAGGCAATGGCCGCCGAGATTGTTCATGAGGTCGGAAAGTGCGTCGTCGCTGCGTGCGGCAAGGAGGTCGGCGACGCCTGGTTCGCCGCCGATTTCGTCGACCAGCCGCTTGCGCCAGGCGGCGCCGCCCTGGAAGGTGAGCGCCGAATAGAGCTGGTTGGGGCAGCGGTCTATCCAGCCGCGCAGCGCTTCGCCGCCTTGCTCGCGGAAGGCGGCCTCCTGAAGTGCGCCGTATTTCAGCACCTTCACATTCCAGCCGAAGGCGGTGAAGATGCCCTCGATGCGCTGCCACAGCCCCTCGCGCACGACGCCGTCGAGGCTCTGTCTGTTATAGTCGATCACCCACCAGGTGTTGCGCAGGTCGTGTTTCCAGCCTTCCTGCAGGCATTCATAGATATTGCCTTCGTCGAGCTCCGCATCGCCGACCAGCGCGATCATCCGGCCGTCCGGGCGCTTCGACCAGCCCTTGGCGGTGATATAATCCTGAATGATGGAGGCGAAGGCGGTGATGGCGACGCCGAGGCCGACGGAGCCCGTGGAAAAATCGACGTCGTCGATGTCTTTGGTGCGGCTCGGATAGGATTGCGCACCGCCAAAGCCGCGGAAATTCTGCAGCTTCTCTCTGGTCTGGTTGCCCATGACATACTGGATGCCATGGAAGACCGGCGAGGCATGCGGCTTTACCGCCACGCGGTCTTCCGGCCGCAGCACATGAAAATAGAGCGCCGTTAGGATCGAGGCGAGCGAAGCCGATGAGGCCTGATGCCCGCCAACCTTCACCTCGCCCTTCTCGCGCAGGTGATTGGCGTTGTGGATCATCCAGCAGGCGTGCCACAAGACCTGTCGCTCCAGGCTTTTGAGATGCGCCAAGCGTTCGGGCGTCAAAGCCGGTTCCGTCATGAATATCCTCCCTCATGCTCCCACCGACAGGCTAACTCGGAGATATCGGCAAATCTGACCTAAGTTGACGGATTTTTCGCGAGATGCGAAAGATCTAACCTCAAGGGTGGAATTCTTAGGTCAATCATGTCTCAGTCGAAGCCTTCACTGGATTCCGCCACTATCCGCATCCTCGATCTCCTTCAGCAGAACGCCGAACGGAGCATTTCGGAGCTGGCGGAAGCGACCGGCCTATCGGCCTCGCCCTGTTGGCGACGCGTCAATGATCTCAAGGAAAGCGGCGTCATCAAGGGGACGGTGGCGCTGGTCGACGCGCCTTCGCTTGGCCTGGCGGTCAACGTCTTCGTTCAGGTCTCGCTGAAGCAGCAGGATCGGCAGTCCCTCGACATCTTCAACGCGGCGATCCGCACCAAACCGGAAATCGTCGAGTGCTATCTGATGACCGGCGAGGCGGATTACATGTTGCGCGTCGTCGTCGAGGATCTTGCAAAATTCCAGGCGCTGGTAGTCGATTTTCTGACGCTCATTCCCGGTGTCGCCAATATCCGGTCCAGCTTTGCACTGAGCCAGATCAAGTACACGACGGCGCTACCAACCGAGCATCTCAAGGGCAAAGGCGCTTGATATCCACAACCTTTGACCGCGTTGCTGAGATATGCTCGGAGGCTCGTGGCCACATGAACCGTGGCTCGAAGGTCGTTTCGGCCCGAAGGAAGCCGTTCTTCACGAGCCCCGAGCACGGCTTGTTGCGAGCATGTTCACGCTCTGGGCCAAAAAGAACGCATGATGTATTGGGTGGAACCAAGGCGCACGCACCGCATGCCAGCGTCTTCCGACACTAGCGGAGCGGGTGTTGAATTAACGGCCAACTTCCCCCTCTGGCCAAAACAGCGAGCGACAAACGGGGTTGGCCTTTAAACCCCAAGCCTGGCCATGGCGATACGGCGAGACCGTTGCCCCACGGGCCGCGGCTCTGGGTGCCAGTTCGGGTGCAGGTGACGACGTGCTGGCCGCGGTCGGCCTGGATGATTGCCGACAGATTATGCACGTGTGATTTTGCTTTATTTTTGGGCAACTGTGCATTATACGACAGTTATGCGATGCCGTTCCTCCCAAGCGCATCGCCGGGTATCGCGTCCCGATATAGCCTGTCGCTGATGCATCGGCGTCAGGCTTTCTTTTCCAACAGAGGGCGCATTTCGAGGAAGCGCATCCGCGGAACGTTGCTCGCGCTTTCTATTGCAAAAACCGATCAACATAAGCAAAGTTCCGCTCGAATCGCAGACCTCAGCCTTGAATCTAGATCCTCGATCAGCCGCCCTGACATTCGTTCGGACATCGGAAGATCCGATGCTTGCAGGTCGATCACGGCATCCACTCGCGCCCATGATCCGCCGAGCACTGCTTGTGGAAGTCCACGACGATACCTGCGCCAAACGACCGCACCGTCTCGATGTCGGCGGCACCAGCTGTGGCATAACCTTCAGCGCGCCTTGCGGACAGCGCGGTTGATCAATACGCCATCGCTTTCACAGGCGGTCGACGTCGATGATCGCCTGCGCGAAGTCTTCCGGCGCTTCCTGCGGCAGGTTGTGGCCGATGCCACCAGTGATGTTGCGATGCTGATACTTGCCGGAAAACATGCCAGCATAAGCTTCAGGCTCGGGATGCGGCGCGGCATTCTGGTCGCCTTCGAGCGTAATCGTCGGGATCGTGATCAACGGGCTCTTGGCTAGTATTTCCTCGAATGCGTCGAAGCGGGATTCGCCTTCGACCAGCCCCAGCCGCCAGCGATAATTATGGACGGTGATAGCGACATGGTCCGGATTTTCGAACACCGTGGCCGAACGCGCGAAGATCGCGTCGTCGAATTGCCAGGTCGGCGAGGCGGTCTCCCAGATCAGACGAACGAAATCGCGCGTATTGGCCTGGTAGCCGAGCCGGCCGCGCTCAGTGGCGAAGTAGAATTGATACCACCAGGCCATCTCGGCCTTGGGCGGAAGAGGCTTCTTGTTCATCTCTTGGCTGCCGACGAGATAGCCAGCCCGTGATGCGGATTGTCGGCAGGGCGATCAACGGCATAGTTACAAAATCGGCCCTGAACACCTAGCCGCGAGCGGCGAGCATCTCAGTCGGGACGTCGATCGACGCGACAAGCCCCGTCTCTCGCCAATCACGGTCGATCGTCGCGTTCAGTGCGCTTGCCAACCCCCTTTCCAGGCGGCTGCCGAACCCCATGTGCTGTTCGCGCGCCGGCTTTGGCCCTCCCAGTTCGCGCCAGACAAGGTGCGTCCAGTCGTTCTCTTCCCGGATGCTCAAATCGAGATGACCGTTTGTCACCGAGAGCGCCCCATACTTTGCGGCATTGGTCGCAAGTTCGTGCAGCAACAACGCTATATGCGTCATCGCCTGGCCTCCCACAACACGATCTTGACCGCTGATCGTTATCCTCTCTTCTGCCGCATACGGTTCGAGGATCGTTCTGATCAGTGCGTGCAGCGAAATCGTCTGCGTGTTTCCGGTTCCGTTTTGCCAATCCGACATGGTGAGTTCATGGGCGCGGGAGAGCATCGATAGCCGCGCCTGGATCGTCGCAAGGAGGCTGTCGATATCGCTGGCCGACCGGCCGCTGATCGAGACGATCGCGGAAGCGAGTGCAAAGAGGTTTTTCACGCGATGCCGCATTTCGCCCATCAAGAGCTGCTGCTGCTCCTCGGCGACGCGTCTTTCAGTAATGTCTCTCGCGATTTTCGAGGCGCCGACGATCACGCCGTCCGCATTCCGAATCGGCGAGATGGTCAGCGAGATATCGACCAATGATCCGTCTTTGCGTCGCCGCAGTGTCTCGAAGTGTTCGACGCGCATGCCGCGTTGGATTTCGGCGATGATCGCCGGCTCCTCATCCAGTCGGTCCTGCGGAATCAAGATGGTGATCGACTTTCCGATGACCTCTTCGGCCCGATAGCCGAACAAGCGTGTCGCGCCGGGATTCCAGCTCTGGATAATGCCTCGCAGATCCTTGCTGACAATCGCATCGTCGGAGCCTTCGATTATTGCGGCCAGCCAATCGCGGAGATCGGGTCCATCCGCGACCGATGTGTCAGCAAAGTTGGAGGCATGGTTGTGAGACGTCGAGCGCACGCTGAACGGCCGGATCTGCGCGGCCCGTTCGCCTCCAGATTGTTCGTCGTCGCCCGGAATTTCCATGGCGCGTCCTCCTCAAGTACTCGATGCGGGACGCCGGCTGATGAAGGGAGCTTGCGTGCATCGTCCTCTCTATAGCAGTCGGCTAGGCTATTCTGCCAACAGGCGCCGAAACTTAACGCCGATTCACAGACCCAGACGCGGACAATTGCGACCGCGCCAACTTCCGGTCAGTTTTTCAGCCCTGCTTCATAGCGGCTCCAATGGGCGATGATGTCTTCGGCGAGCGCATTGCCGACGAGGAAGGCGTTCTGGGTTGCCGGGCCGAAGCCGCCGGACTTCGCCGCCAGCGACTCCGCCGTGCTCTGGCCGTCATGCGGACGGTCGAAGTTGGATGCCGTGCGCAATACGGCGATCCGGCCGAAATCCAGTCGCCCGGCATCCGCGGCGCGGCTGAGAGCGGTCAGGGTGGCGTTGTCCTCCATCTGGCTCGTGCAGTAATCCGCCTTTCCATCGGTGAGGACCTTTGCGTGCGCGGCGAGTTCCGTAGCAACGCCCGCGCCATGCCAATAGGTATCGGCCGAAATGGTCGTGCAGCTCGTTACGCCCGGCTTGGCCTTGGCGGCCGGCTGCGAATAGAGTGCGCGATAGGCGGTTGCGGTCTCGCCGTCGGCCAGCGTGACATTCCGGCTCGCCGCAAGCGCCGCCTCGAGCAGCGGCTTGTTCATTTCAAACACCTCGGTTCCGGCGCCCCAGGCCTGCTTTTCTCCAGGCACGCCTGCACCAAGCTCGACGACGGTCGACTTCCATTCTGCCGGCGCCTCGGACGTGGCCATGCGATGGAAAAGGCCGCCATCGATGACATAATCGGCCCAGGCAGCCGAGCCGAGCGTGCCCTTCGAAGGGTCGATTCCGGCTATTCCTGCGATGATGAAATAGGTCTTCGACAGATCTAATTTGTCCGAAAGCGCGACCGCTGCTGTGGACGCGGCCGCATTTGCAAAACCCATCGTGGTCGTCATGACGCAGAGATCCTCGTTGCAGACGACGTCGGGAGCGCTTTTCGGCAGCCCTGTCACCGCGATGCGCTTGCGCAATTGCAGATTTTCCAGCCAGGGCTTGGTTTCTTCCCCGAACATGGTGATCACCAAAACTTTGGGGGTGACGATTTCGGCATGCGCGACCATCGGGAATGCGAGTGTCAACGAAATCAGCGCAATTTTTCTCATCTGCCTTACCTTCTTCATGGCCGTTGCGATATCCCGGTACAGGACGCCCTGCCACCATAACGTAAACTCCGCAAGGCGGTGCATCTTCTTACAAAATTCGCCGCTACGGCAGATTCACGCAGGAAAGGATGGTCGGTTACGAAAGGGCGTCCCTGCCTTTCTCGAATATGAAAAACGTCCCCGAACTGCTCTGGTCCTGCGTCAGGACGCATTTCGAGCGGAGCCCCTTCGATAGAAGGCCTGAATTCCTCCATCGGCAGGGCCTTGGCGTAGATGTCGTTTGGCAGTGATCCGTTAGATTGCCTTCGTTGCGGCAGCTTTTGGCGGTTAATTTGAGATCGCATGCCCACGCATCATTGGACATTTGAGGGTTTAAGCATCTGTAAACATGCGGGTTTAGCGGGGGGTCATCTCCGAAGATATGACGCTGCTGCCATTGTGGAAAATCTCAAATTAGGTGCCAGCTCACGAGCCAAAATCTCAAATTAACTGCTTAATCTCAAATAAGGTGGCGCGCTATGTTGTTGAAAATATTAGAGGCACAGTCTCGCGATTAAATAGTGTCCTGCTTGGCAACGAGGTGTATTTGCTCGAGGCCAAGTGGCAAGGGTCGCCCATGTAAGGGCGGAATTCTGCCTATGTTGATGTTTTGGACTTTGAAGATCGCATAATGTATCGACTGGACCTTATTACCACGGGGCATCCGGCCATAGGACCGATGTCTTCAAGCGTGGCCCTCTTCAATCCTCGGAAGGAACCACGCGAGAAGCCCCGCAAGCGGGAGGAAGGAGCAGACGTAGTAAACCGTTCCGACACCATAGCTGTCGGCCAATATTCCGAGAAGCGCTGCGGCTATACCGCCAAGGCCGAAATTCAGACCGTAGAACAGCCCACCAATGAGTCCTATCCGGTGCGGCAGCAACTCGATTGCGTAGATCAGGATGGAGGCGAAGGCGCTCGCCATGATCAGGTTGATCATCGCCGTCAGCACGCCGGTCCAGAGGAGGTCGACGTGTGGCAGGATCAGCGTCAGCGGAAGCGGCCCCAGAACCGAAATCCAGATGATACGATAACGCCCGATGCGATCACCGACGATGCCGCCGATCAGCGCGCCCGCGGCCGAAGCCAGTAGGAAGATGAACAGCATCATCTGTGCGGAGGGGATCGAGAGGCCGAACTTCTCAATGAGATAGAAGGTGTAGAATGAGCGGAAGCTCTCGCCATAGGCGTTCTTAGTAAACATCAGCAGCGTCAGGACCCCCAGGGCTACCCCGATCGTCGCTGGCGCGTGACGAACGGCGCCGCCCGCCTTCTTGCCGTCTGCCCGCAACGCCATGAATGCGGCGCCGATCTCCCGCTGCTTGCTACCGATCCATACAAGAAGTGCCATGGCCATCAATGCGAGAACGGCAAACCAGGCGAGGCTCGGCTGTCCCCAGGGAACGATGATCAGCGCAGCGAAGACCGGGCCGAGCGCGCCGCCCGCCTGACCGCCGACCTGAAACAGTCCCTGCGCCAACCCCTGGCGCCCGCCGGCGGCATAGCGCGCCATGCGCGTCGCTTCCGGGTGAAAGATGGACGATCCAATGCCGATCAGCGCAACTGAAACTAGAATCACCGCGTAGCTATGGGCGAAGGCAAGGCTAACCAAGCCAGAGAGTGTAAACATCATCCCCACGACCGGTGAATAGGGCGCGGGATGTTTGTCCGTCACCATGCCGATTACCGGTTGCAGCAGCGACCCGGCAATCTGGAAGGTCATGGTGATCAAGCCGATCTGCACGAAATCCAGCGCATAGGCGTCCTTCAGGATCGGATAGGCCGCCGGAATCAGTGACTGCATCAGGTCATTGAGGAGATGGGTGAGACCCAGAATGACCAGCACAGCGAGATGCGTCTTGGGACGCGTCATGGTGGGAATGGCGACAGTCATGATTGTTGTTCTTGGCCCTTGGGAAATTTGGGGAGGCGGCTTGCAGCGGCATCCGACCGTCATCGGTAGAACGCGGCGCGCCGCGATGGGAGCTTATGCATCGCCCGAGGGGCGGGCAACCGTTTATTCGCGCTACGAGGGCAATAGGAGGCAATCCTATCCCGATGGATGTCGCGCGCCAATGTCGTGAGGAAGCGGGAGCCGACATCGGCGGTCTCGTCGATCACGCGCTGGATTACATCGGAAGACCAGGTGACCTCGACATCGAGATGCAGCGTCGGGTGGCGCCGCGAGAGCTCCACGATCAGCGAAGGCAGGAAGGAGAGCCCGACGCTCTCGACGGTCCCCGTCTTCAAGCCCCTGAGAATGTCGAGCTCGGACACCGCCGCTTCGAGAGGTGATGCGACGCGACGGACTGCCGGTGAAGAATTTCGCCGGCGGACGTCAGTTTGAGGCGATGACCCTCGCGTTGAAGCAGCGCCATGCCCAAGCGATCCCCGATCTGCCGCGATACGCACGACGACGCGACATTGAGCCTGCGGGCGCATTGGCCGCGGTTCGAATCCCTTCAAAGCGAGGGATAGGAGACGTCCGTGCTGCCGGCTTCCGGTCGTCGAGTGATCTGAACGACCGAGCAGCGGCCCTTTGCGGACATGATTGGTCCATGGTAGGCCCCTTTCGTCGCCTCACGGGCCTGAGAGGATTGGAAATTGGAACAAGCGCTTGTAATTATCGACATGCAGATGCTGATGCAGCATCGTCTCGATGCAGGGCGCGATCACGTCCACGGTGATGCTCCGGCCAAGATCGCCGCCTTAGCTGCTGAATTCCGCAGGGCTGGACAAAGGGTGATCCACGTTCGCCACAGCGACCCTGATCCAACATCCCCGATGCACCTTGGTTCACCCGCTCAACAGGTGATGCCCTGCGCAGAAGCGCTCGACGACGAACCGATTTTCGTCAAGACGACTTCTTCGCCATTTGCTTCCACCGGGATGGAAAAATATCTCCGCGACAATGGCATCGGCACCCTCGTCGTGACGGGCGCAGTTGCAGGTTTTTGCATCAATACCACAGTTCGAGTTGGATCGGACCTCGGCTTTAGGATGATCGTCGTCCGTGATGCCGTCATGGGCTTTGATATGCCGGACGAGCAGCTATCCGCGCGTGCGATTTTCGATGTAACGATAGCCCATCTCAAATCCGACTTTGCGGAAATCATCGATAGCGATGCGATCGTGGCGGCCAGCTAGTCTTACAACCAGCACTTTAAAAGGCTGCGACGCCCTCGATGCAAGTTGTAACGTCGCCACCGACCCAAATCTGATCTTCGACCAACTCCACATGAACACGTCCTTCCCGTCCAAGGACGGTACCTTGGCTGGCAATGTATGATGAGGAAGCGATGCCGTTACCAATCAACCATTGAGCAATGCCTGCATTTAAGCTGCCGGTTACCGGGTCTTCAAAACCGGCCGCGGTAAAGGCACGCACCTCGAAATCCGCTTCCCGCCCATCCTTTGTTGGATCCCAGGGGGCAACGACACCGACCCGCAATCCGGAAAGGATGGCGAAATCCGGACGAAGCGCGAGGACGTCAGCCCTGGAGCGCAGTTGGACAGCGAGCCAGCCAGGGCCATTGTCCACCCAGTTGGCGTCGACGATGTCATCGGATGTCAACCGCAAGCCTTTGAGTACTAGCTTCAGTGTGTCGATTTCCACCGGGCCTGATCGGCGCAGTTCGGGGGCTTCGAAGGAAAGTCGTCCATTGTTGCGCCGAATGTGGACTAGTCCCACCTCGCACTCCTGGACAATCTCGCTACTCTTTGGCTTTCCACCAGAAGACAGCCATGTGTGGCAGCTCCCCAAAGTGGGGTGGCCCGCGAAGGGCAACTCAGCAACAGGTGTAAAGATGCGAACGCGGTAGTCGGCATCTGCCGAGTTCGGCTGTAGAAGGAAAGTCGTTTCGCTAAGGTTCGTCCACCGCGCGAAAGCAGCCATCTCCGATGCGGTTAAAGAATCTGCTCCAATGACAACCGCCAGCGCATTGCCTAGCAAAACTTTGGAGGAAAAGACATCAACCTGCTGGAATGAAAATTTTGTGTGTCTCATTGTGATGTCCTGATGCTCTCAATGTATGCGCCGCAGCGTTTCGGTGCAAATTGGTTCACCGCCCGGTTTGGACCGCATTTGTCCCTATACCAAAGCTTGAGTAATCTGGAGAGCAGGCCAGATTGAGGTGCCATTATGTTAGGCATGAAATTGCCCTGTACGTGGCCCGTGTCAAGCTCGACGCGAACGCCAACCACTACGCGTGAAACATACCAAACACATCTTGTGGCAGATTGTCTCGGCTGTAGGATTGTAGGACTTGCCTCGGCGACCACTATTGGCGCGCAGGAGACATGACGCCGCCGCGGAGCTATGTCCGCTTTCGGGCGCGCGCGATGACGACCTCTACGACCGACATGAGGGCGCGCTAAGCAGACGCCGTTCGCATTCCGCGGTACGCGTAGAGGATTGAAAGGTTACTCAGGCGCGACCTCAAGGCGCTGTTTCAGAAGCCAATCCCAAAGCTCGGGATCATTTAAGGCGGCCCGTTCGACGCCCGAGTGGTCCACGCCCTCCAGAACACTCAAACGAGCATTACGCTTTAGACCCACGAGGCGCTCGTACAGCACGACCGAATCCGACAAAGGGATGACTTCATCGTTCGTGCCGTGGAACACCCAGAAAGCTGCCTTTTCATTTGTCCTGCTAAGGTAGTGGCGATTACCGCCACCAGCGATCGGAACGACAGCGGCGAATGTTTCGGGAAACTGTTCTGCCATGGCCCAAGTACCGAACCCCCCGCGGCTGAACCCCATGACATAGACACGCGTGCGATCTACGCGATACTTCGAGATAACCTCATCGAGTGCCGCCTCCACTTTCTCGATCGGATAAAGCAGTTCTTCACTCGGATTCTGAGGCGAAAACACTAGGAAGGGGAATGTCTTTCCATCCTCAATCAGTTTCGGAATGCCACTCGATTTGACTTTCTCGATATCGGTCCCGCCCTGATCGCCGCCGTGTAGCCACACAACAAGCGGATACGCGTTGCTGGACGAAGCATAGTCGTCGGGCGTGTACATCAGATAGTTGAGATCATTCTGTATGCTGGCGCTCGATCTGGCTGCCAACTGCTCGGCATGCGCCACGCCTGCACTACACATTCCGATTACGGCCGTGAAAGCCAGTGCCATGATGTTCCGCGTCATTCGACCACCTCCTTCATGATGTTGAGCCTGTCGGCAATCAAATGGAACCGACGAACCAGAACTCAAGCCTTCCCACTCGGAGGATGGAAGTCGGTTCTGGGAAGCGTTCTCGCGGAAAGCCCCGGCAAACTCAGAAGCGCAACGGTAGGAGTGTGTCCGATGCCGAAATTCGTAACGATTGGATATGGAGGCGAAGCCGAATTCGAGCGCCTTGGTAAAAGCCCCGCGAAAATCCAGTCTGCCAAGCGTCCTCCAACGTGTTCTCGTCAGGCGCCTTCCGGACGCGACCAGATCGCATAATGTATCGACCGGAACTGGTCACCGGTCCTGCGGAGCGCCTAGCCTTGGACTTTCCCATCACGAGGACCGCCCGTTGCAGGTCGGCGGCGATGACACGCTGATCGGCGGACCGGGTAGCGACCTCTATGCTTTCAGAATCAGGGGCGGTCACGACAACAATTTGGAATCCCGACCTAGCACAGACGAAAACACACTCAAGTTCGGGGCGCGCGCGGACGAAACAACCATTGCAGACACTTTGACGCATTCACTTTGTGCTGCTCCGCCGCTCGATATCAGCGGTCACTGCGGCCGCCTCCCTACTGATCTCCCTGAGCAGGCCGGTGACCGGATTGTGGAAACCCACGAGATAAAGGCCGAGCTCGGCGGCTTGGCGAGTGACGCCGCTCTTGCCGGGCCGCAATGCCGCCGGCAGGAACTTCTCGAAACCCGGCCGGAAGCCGGTGGCGAGGATGACGCTGTCGAACTCCGCGTGCCTGCCGGAAACGAAAATGGCACCGCGCTCGGTGAAACGCTTGATGTCTGGTGCCACCTTGATGTCGCCGGATTTGATCGCTCTCACCGTGCCGACATCGATGACCGGGATGCGTCCGGCGTTGACCTGCTCAAAAATGCCCTGCTTCGGCCTGGCGATGCCGTATTTTTCGAGCTTACCCAGCGCGAGGTCGAGGATGATGGGGAACAACCTGTCGTTCACCGCTTGCGGCAGCGGTTGGGTTGCGATGGCGATGATCTGGATCGGCACGCCGAACAGCTGGCGCGGCACGATGTGGATGCCGTTTCGTACCGACAGCGTCGGGCGGGCGCCGTACTCGGCAAGGTCGAGCGCAATCTCGGCGCCGGTGTTACCCATGCCGACAACCAGAACCGACTGGCCGGCGAAGGGCGCGGCCTCGGTGTAATCAGCGCTGTGCAGCCGCCTGCCCTTGAAAGCCTCGATCTCGGGCAGGCTGGGAACGAAGGGCTCAGCATTGCTGCCGCTCGCGATCACAACGTGGCGCGCGGAGAAGGTGTCCCTTTCGGTCTCGACCAGGTAGCCGCCGTCCTCGCGGCGGATGGAGTTGACTTTTTCGCCGAAGCGCGGTCGGAGCTCGAAACGCTCGGCATAGTCGTCGAGATAGGCGACCAGCTTTTCGCGCGGCAGGTAGCGCGGATAGTCTTTCGGGAATGGCACGTGCGGCAGCGAGGAGGACGCCTTCACCGTATGCAGGTGCAGCCGCCGGTAATGGCGCCGCCAGGCAGGCGCGATCTCATGCGCCTTTTCAAGGATTAAGAAATCGAGCCCCGCCCGTCTTAGGCAGGCGCCGACCGCGAGGCCAGCCGGCCCGGCGCCGACAATGACGACATTGGTATCCACTCGATGCTCGCTCCCAGGATGGAGGCTATTTCGACATGGGCTCGATGACAAGTGGACGGGCGCGCCACCTTAACTCGACCGGTCTGCGCCGCCCGGCCAGCGGGTTTCCATGCTTTCGCCGAAGTTTTTTTCAGCGCGGCGACGGCCGCCTCGTAAATTGCCGCCGCTTTTAAGCGGCACTGATTTCCTGCGCGGCATAGCGGAGGACTATGACCGACGGCTCCTTGAGAGGTGGCGTCGCGACCAGCATCGTTATGCCGCTTGGGTACAGCATCGACAAAGCCTATGTGAATGCGCGCAAGCACTTCGAGATCACCGACGAACGGCTTGGTTGGCTTGTCGAGCGGACGGGACATCTTCTTCGTCCCGTCGAGACGATCGGTCGGGATACAATGACCGGGCTGGCTCGAGCAGCGGGCGCCACCTGAGCCCTCGCCTTGTTCGGGGATAGATGGGAGGGTCGCTGGTTCGAATGCGCTACACCGTCATTACTTGAAGTGGCAGAGGAGTCTTCTGCTCGAAGCTCACCCTGGATCGAGCAGGCTCGCGAATTCCTTATCGCGATAATAGGCGAGTTTGCCAGTTCCCGAGCTGCAGAACGAGCAACAGCTGCGGCGCGCCGGTTCGATTCCCTGCAAGGCGGTGGGACGAGCAATCACCGGACGTGCATCTGGGCTATTGCGGAGAGCCACTCGGAAGGCCGGCGCGCGCAAGGTCAGCCGCGGCCTCATCGAGAATGGAAGGATCGCGGAAGTTCCAGGTCTGCCGCCAGGACTCGATCGTCGCAGTCGGCGCCGACTTGAGCATCTTCGCGACGGCAGCTCTGGCGTCTGCGTCGCGCCCAAGACGCATATAAGCGATGGCCAGTTGCAACGGAGCGTCGGCAAATTCCGTAGCCTTCAGCGCTTCTACGGCTTCTTCGTTTTTGCCCAGCACGATGTAAATGAAACCTCGCACATAGTTAAAGAACCAAGACAAGCCAGGGTCCCGCGCGGCCGCAGCGTCGGTCAGCTCCAGCGCTTTTTCGGTTTGACCGGCTTGTAGGAAGATGCTTCCGGCGTCGGTTAGGGTGAAGGCGTTATAGGGTGCCGCCGCGAGGGCCCTATTCATTGCGGCAACAGCTCCATCGTGATCCCGTTTGAGCGTCAGGAGCCAAGCGTTGAGCCAGTTTGCCAGTCTCGTTACCTGCGGGCTAAGGTTTTTGTCTGCGAGGACCTGGTTGACCAATCGCCCGGCCTCTTGAAGGTCAGCCTGCGGGTCCGGACTGTAGAGCAGCGCAACTTTTAACCAGTGAGACCATCCTAGCTCCACAGTCAGTAAGGGGGAGCCGGGGAACGCCTGCAGCCCCTGTCGACAGATCTCACCTGATCGCTCGATCCCTTCCTTCGTATAAAGGTTCAATTGGCTTTCCGCGCGCAGATAGTAGTCGTATTCAGCGAGGTTGGTACTGTCCTTGCCCCAAGCCTGACTGTAATCAGCTTTGCGAATGGCTCCGAATTCACCCGTCATCGCCCCCACGATCTTTCCGGTTAACTCGTCCTGAAGCGCCCACGGGTCGGTTCCGGCCTTGTCGAAGCGATCTGCCCAGACATGGTCCCCCGTGTTGGCGTTGACCAATTGGGCAACAATGCGAACCCTATTGCCTTCCTTGCGCACGCTGCCCTCGACGACATAGCCAACGCCCAGCTCTTTGCCGATCTGGCGGATATCGCCTTCCTTGCCTTGGTAAGCAAATGACGAGGTTCGCGATATGACCGCAATGTCAGAAAAGCGCGAAAGGATGGCGATGACGTCGTTCGCCAGGCCTTCTCCCAAGTACCCTAGACTCTTGTCGGCGCTCAGATCTTTGAAGGGGAGTACGGCAACAGACGGGATTGTGGAGGATCCACCACGAGAGGACATCGATAGCGGATTATACAAAACCACCCATATGGCCACCACGGCCGCCCCGATGGCTGCCGGAACTCCAAGTGCCCACTGTCGCCGGCCGAGCCTGCGCTTGTATAAAATGCGTCGGCGTGGTGGGGCGTCGAGGCGCACGTGATAGACGTCGATGGGCTCTTCGATGTTCTTAACCTTCTGCCGCCCCGCGGAGTCGAAGCCAAACGCGAGCTTTTTCTCGACCTCCTTCGCCACTTTGCCTGAAACACAGATTCCGCCGGCAAGCGCGAGTTGCTCCAGCCTGGCCGCGACGTTCACGCCTTCGCCGTACCGGTCCTCGCCGTCAACGATTACTTCTCCGATATTAATGCCGATCCGGACTTCAAACCTCTCCTCCTCGGCGACGGCAGCATTTCGCTCTGCCATTCCGCGCTGGAGAGACACTGCACACTCGACAGCGTCGACAACGCTACCAAACTCCGCGAGTAGGCCATCGCCCATGAGTTTGAAGACCCGCCCATGATGCCTCGCAATCTCTGGCTCAAAGAGCTCAGTACGTCGCGTTCGAAGGCGCTCAAAGGTCGCCGCTTCGTCTTGCTCCATGAGTGCGGAATATCCGACCACGTCGGCGGCCAGGATTGCAGATAACCTGCGCTCCATGTCTTACCCCCCAACATGAATTCTCCGCCAAAGATTGTACATGACTCTGCGGTATATTTCACGGTCTACTAACAAAAGATCTCGGGCACCTTCGCGAGCCATACGGTGACTCTCGGCAGGGAGTTGTTACGTGCGCAAAGGATCGCATAATATATCGACCGGAACCATGACCCGGAGACTAAGTGCCCCGTTCGCTCGACTTGGATTAAATTCGCGCTAACGAACGCCAATGGCAAGTGTGCTGTGCTTGCGGAGCTGTCAAGGTTGCAATCAGTGCTTCGGTTTGCGACCTGAGCGCATAGCCGGGGGACGCGACGAGTTAGGGTCCACCTCAGCGAATAGATCGGAAACCTTGACCTCAAGGACATTCGCCAGAGCTTCCAAAGCAGAGACGGTCACGTTCTCCAAACCGCGTTCAATACGCCCGACATATGAACGATCAATGCTTGCCTCTAGAGCAAGCCTCTCTTGCGACAAGCCCTTGGCGACACGCCACCTGCGCAGATTCCATCCAATGGTTTGCCTGATGTCCATAGCCCACGAGCACTGCTTCGAACACGGAGTGCTCGTTCGTCCGGTGGCAAACACGATCGTGCTGTCGCCGCCGCTCACCATCGGTGAACATGAGGTCGAGACGATCTTCGCGACCATTGAGGCCGCGCTGAAGGCGGACTGAAACTGCGATCGCCATTGATGGACGGCGGCTCCCAGAGGCGGTGGCCCGGTCGCCGTGCCGGCGATCGCAAAGGCCGGCGGTGTTCAAGCAAGAGAAAGGCCGCGCCCGTAGACCGGTAGCTAACCACGATGGCGATATTGCGATATTGTAAGGGTCGCCTCTGCTGTGGAGACGGTTGAAGTCCATTCGCGCGGGTTTGGTGGGCGACCGGCGAGACCCTATGCTGCTTCGGTTTCGGCTTCGTAGTGCGCGAGGATTTCCGCGCCGGTGGCGATCCAGACGTCGTCACGCGCGGCGACCTCGCTGAGGAAATCCCGCAGAATCCGCCACCGCATCGGCCGGCCGGAAACCTGCGGATGCAGGACAAGCGTGGTCACGCCGCCCCACTCGTGGGTTCCGACAAACTCCTCGCGCCAGATGGGTAGGATAGCGTCCCTCCCGAAGAGCGGGCGCGCATCCAGCCGACCGGTAATGCCGAAATTCCAGTCGTCGAAGGCGTAGTTGACCGGAATTTCCACCGGCCCCGGGCGGCCGTCCGCCAGACGGTGACGATAGGGGCGGATATCATCGCGGAAGGATGAGGAATAGCGCAGGCCCCGTTCGCAAAGATAGGCGAGAAGCTCGGGAAAATTCTCGCCGGATGGCGCGCGATAGCCGACGGGTGTGACGCCGAGCCGGGATTTCAGCGCTTCGAGGCCGCGGTCGATCTCCTCTTTTGCTTCGTCCAGCTTGTTGCGATCCGGGCATTTGTGCAGGTAGCCGTGATGGGCGATCTCGTGCCCGGCAGCGACAATCGGTTCACACGCGGTTGTATGGGCCTCGGCCGTCCAGCCCGGAACGAAGAAGGTCGCCTTGAGGCGCAGCATATCCAGCAGTTCGAGGATCTTTGTGATTCCGACCCGGGCGTCGTATCCGCCGAGTGAGGTCGTCACCATCCGGTCGACATTGGCGTGGTTGTTGCCGATCCAGGCAGTCTCGGCATCGACGTCGAAACCGATAAAAAGGGCGCTCTTCTTGCCGTACGGCCAGTCAAAAACGGGGGCTGGTGACGCCGGGTTGAGTGGGCGAGGGCTGAGATCGTAGGTCATGAAACTTCCTTCTCAAATGAAGACCGGCGCTTCGGGTTCGTCTGCGACCAGCAGGTCAGAAAGGCCCCGGCAGTCCGCGTGTTCCTCCAGCACGCCCACGAAATCGGCGAGGTCCGCGATACGAGCCGCAGGCAATGCCATCGACGCGAGGCTGTCGAATTTGGCACGGATGGCGGCGTCGCTCATCGGCCGCTCGCTGGAGCCGGTGGCGCGGGGCACCATCGCCGTCCTGCTTTCGCCATCAGCGAAGATGACGGTCACCTCCGGCTCGGCCATCTGCGGCATCTGCGCATCGGGATGAAAGCGGAAGCGGCCGAGAACATCGGCGATGCGCGGGTCTCCACGGGCGGCGGCGGAATACTGTTCGAGGTCGACGCGGCCAAAGACCAGGAGCGCCGCTAGCGCATAGCCGAGGCTCATTTGTGCGCCCGCCAGTGTTTTCAGCCGCGCCCGGCCGCACATGTCCATCAGGAAGGAGCTGAGGCGGACGTCAACCCGCGCGATGTCGGCGGCAGTGCGGCCGGTCTCGGCAAGGATGTCGCCGACAGCGTCGATGGCGGAATGCGCGCCGCGGCAAGCAGCGTAGGGCTTGAGCGAGGCCCGTTCAATCTTCCAGTTCGTGCCCAGCCCGGCGGAGAGTTCGGCGGCATGCCCGGCATCCCGGACATAGGTGCGGAAGAAACCGCCCCAAACATCGTCGAACACCTGCGAGGGACCGGAAAAGCCGGCGCCGGCGAGATCGGCGGCGAGAAGTCCGCCTTCAGCCGCCCGGCCGGCGTGGACCTTCTTTGCTTGGCTGCCATCATGATTGAAGGCCCACAGGCCAGAGGAAAAGCTGGTGGCCAGCGTCAGGGCGTGGCGAAAGAGGGTGCTGTCATAGCCGCGCAGCCGGGCGACCGCTGCCGCAGCCGCGAGCGTGCCGCAGGTGCCGGTGGAGTGCCAACCGGCAGCATTGTGCACGCCGTAGCCGCCGGATGCATCCAGCACGCGGCGGCCGACCTCGTAACCCGCCGTCAGCGCGCAAATGAGATCGCCGCCGGAAATCGGGGCCTCGCAGGACGGAAGAGCTGCCAGTAGCGCGGGCAGAACGACGGCGCCTGTATGATCGCAGCCGCCGGAATCGTCGAGTTCGAAGACATGGGTGGCCACCCCGTTGGCAAGGGCCGCGTCGCGCGGTCCGGTTCGCTGTGGCGAGGCCAGTAGCGGTGTTGTTCCCCCTGGTGCGACGAGCGCACGTACCTTGCGGAATTCGATGGAGCGAGTGCCAGCGAGTGCTGCGCCGAGCGTATCCAGAAAGTGGGATTTGGTACGGGCGGCGATCCGGGCCGGTAGATCGGCAGGCGCAAGTCGGGCGCAGAAATCGGCAAGCGCCTCGACATGCGTCAACGCTTGCACGCCGCCTCGGGCTACATCGGGCATCATGATATCCTCGTTCGGGCAGGCGAGGGGAGCGGCCCGGCATACTCGCCGGGCCGTCCCGCGATTATTTTGCGGCTTCGCCGTTGATCATCACGCCGTCGAGCGTGCTGGCGGCGAGACCATATTTTTCGAAGATCGCCTTGTATTCGCCGGAGGCCATGAGGGCTTTCAGGGCGCCGGCAATCGCGTCGCGCAGCTCGGGCGTCTGCTTGGAGAAGCCGATGCCCTGATAGACTTCCGTAAAGGGCTCGCCGACGATGGCGTAGGTGTCCTTTTCAAGCTGCAGCAGGTAGGGCAGGGTTTCCGAGCCCTGGACCGCGCCGTCAAGGCGGCCCTGCTTCAACTGGGCGCGGGCATCGGCCGAGCCTTCGGTGCCGACGATAACAAGCGCCGGCTTGCCGTTGGCTTCGCAATTGGCGGCGCTCCACTTCTTGGCCTCATCCGGGAAGGAGGTGCGACGGCTCATGCCCACGGTCTTGCCACAGAAGTCGGTGAGTTCCTTGAATTCATCCTTGCGTTTGGCCGAGGTATAAAACTGCGCGCCGGAGCTCATATAGTCGACGAAGTCCATGGTCTCGCGTCGTTTGGGCAAGTCGCTCATGCCGCTCAAAACTAGGTCGGCGCGACCGGTGTTCAGCGAAGACACCATTTGCTCGAAGCCGATCTCGGACCATTCGATCTCGGTGCCGAGCTGCTTGGCCAGCGCCTTGCCAAGCTCGATGTCGACGCCCATCAGTTCGTTCGTCGCCGGGTCGCGATATTCCATCGGCGGATAATTCGGCGTGTTCGCCACCACAAGCTTGCCCGCGGATTTTTGTTTCTCCGGCAGATCCTGTGCGTGGGCGGTAAAGGCGAGCAGGCACGCCGAGGCGGCCAGAATTGCTTTTTTCATCGTAGTTCCCATCCTGTCGGTTTTTTACGGTTATCGTTGCACAGCCTTGAGAAAATCGGCGGTGCGGGGGTTGTCGGGTTGGGTCAGGACCCGCGCCGAAGGGCCGTGCTCAATCAGCCGCCCGCCGTCCATGAAGGCGACGGTGTTGCTGACGTTGCGGGCAAAGCCCATTTCGTGGGTGACGACGATCATCGTCATGCCGGAGGCGGCGAGATCGTTCATCACATCGAGCACCTCGGCCACCAGTTCGGGGTCGAGTGCGGAGGTCGGCTCGTCGAACAGGATGAGCGAGGGACGCATGCCCATCGCTCGGGCGATGGCGACGCGCTGCTGCTGGCCGCCAGAAAGCTCCGAGGGATAGTTGCCGGCCTTGTCGGCAAGGCCGACGCGTTTCAGGAGTTCCATCGCGTGTTCGCGGGCGGCCTTCGAGCTTTCGCCCAAAACCTGTACCGGCCCTTCGATCACGTTTTCCAACGAAGTCTTGTGCGGGAACAGGTTGAAGCGCTGGAAAACCATGCCGATGCCCCGGCGCTGGCGGGCGATTTCCACGTCGCTCAGCTCATAGAGCCTGTTGCCGTCGCGGCGATAGCCGATCAGCTCGCCATTGGCCCAGATCGCGCCGGAGTCGATGCGTTCCAGAAGGTTGATGCAGCGCAGGAACGTGCTCTTGCCGGAACCCGAGGGGCCGATGATGCAGCTCACCTCGCCCTTACGCACTTCCAGACCCACCTCATTGAGCGCCTTGAATGTGCCGAAGCTCTTGCAGACGTCAACGGCCTTGACCAGGATTTCACTTGTCATGTGCGCCCCCTTCAGATCGTCGTGCGGCCGCGGGTGCCGCGGGCGTAGTAGCGTTCGATCCGGGATTGGATCAGGGAGAGGACGGTGACGATCGCGAGATACCAGAAGCTTGCGACCATCAGCAGCTCCAGCACGCGGGTATTGGCGTAGTAGATCACCTGCGCATTGTGCAGGATCTCCGAATACTGGATCACCGAGGCGAGCGAGGTGAGCTTGACCATGCTGATCACCTCGTTACCAACAGGCGGAACCATGACGCGCATGGCTTGCGGCAGCACGATGCGGCGCAGCGTCTGCATTCCCGTCATGCCGATCGTCCGAGCGGCTTCGTACTGGCCGGCGTCCACGGACAGGAGGCCGCTTCGCACGACTTCCGAGGTATAGGCGCCCTGCTGGATGCCCAGGCCGAGCATGGCGGCGACGAAGGGCGTCATCACCTCGACGGTGTTGAATTCGAACAGGCCCGGAATGCCCATCGTCGGGAAGATCAGCGCGAGGTTGAACCAGAGCAGCAGCTGCAGTAGCGCCGGCGCGCCACGGAAGATCCAGACATAGACGAGCGCGATGTATTCGAGCACCGGATTGCCGGAAATGCGCATGATCGCGATGAGGACGCCGAGTGCGATGCCGAGCGACATCGCCGCGACTGTCATCAGCAGTGTGTTCCAGATGCCCTGGATGATCACGGGGGCGAACAGGAATTGGCCGACGACCGGCCATTCGATCTGGCCGACGACGAAGGCGCGGATCAGGAGCGCCACCATGAGCAGCACGATGGCGGCGAAGACCTTGCGCCCCACATGCCTGCGCGGGACGAGTTCAAGATGGGCGATGTCATGGGCATCGCGGCTGGATTGGGGAAGGGGCGTGTCGGTCATGCTTCCTCTCCCGTTAAGGGGACAAGGGCAACACCCGAGAGATCCTGTTCGGCCCAGGCACGCTGCTCTTTGCAGGTGTCGGCAAAGACCGCGATCTGCTCGCGCACGCGGGCGGGGGCGGTTCCCCCCTGCCCGAAACGTTCGGCGAGCGCCCGGGCTGGGTCGATCACCTTAAGCACATCCGGGGTCAATGCTTCGTCGATGTTCGGCAGGTCGGCCTCGGTCAGTCCGTCAAGCTCCATGCCCCGCTCTTCGCAGTAACGTACGGCGGCGCCGGAGATCTCATGGGCATGCGAGAAAGGAATGCCCTGCCGCACCAGCCAGTCCGCCACCTCGGTTGCCAACGTGAAGCCGCGTGGCGCGTCGGCTGCCATGCGTTCGGTGTCGAAGGTCAACGTCGCGACCATGCCGGCGAAGGCAGGCAGGATCAGGTCGAGAAGATCGATCGTCTCAAAAAGCGCGCGCTTGTCCTCGGCGAGATCGCGGTTGTACGCAAGCGGCATCGCCTTGAGAGTGGCGAGCATGCCCGCAAGATTGCCAATCATGGTGCCCGACATGCCACGCGTCAGCTCGGCGATGTCGGGATTCTTCTTCTGCGGCATGATCGACGAGCCGGTCGAGTAGGAATCGTGCAGCTTCACCCAGGCGAACTGGCGCGAAGCCCAGATGCAAATCTCCTCCGACAGACGCGAGAGGTTCACGCCCAGCATCGCGGTCACGAACAAGAATTCCGAGACCACGTCGCGGCTCGCGACGGCATCAATGGAATTCTCGCAGGGACGGGCGTAGCCGAGATCGCGCGAAGAGCTTTCGGTATCGCGGGCGAAAGCCGAGCCGGCCAGGGCGGCGGCGCCGAGCGGCGAACGGTCGAAGCGGCGGTCCCAGTCGATGAAGCGCTCGATGTCGCGGCTGAGCGACTGTGCGTGCGCCATCAGGTGATGGCCAAGCGATATCGGCTGAGCGGGCTGAAGGTGGGTGAAGCCCGGCATGACCGTCTCGATATGCTCATTCGCCTGGGTGGCGAGTGCGTCCTGCACCGCAAGGACCAGCTTCACCAGTCGCCGCGCCGTGCGGCGAAGGTATAGCCGGGTGTTGTTGGCGGTCTGGTCGTTGCGCGAGCGGCCGGCACGCAGCTTGCCGCCGAGGGCACCCAGCCGCTCGATCAGCAGGCGCTCGTGGAAGGTGTGAAGATCCTCATCCGAGGCTTTCGGCTTTTCGCGGCCGGCCGCGACATCGGCCGCGATCGTATCGAGCGTTTGCAGCATCCGCGGCAGTTCGTCCTCGCTCAGTACGCCAGCGCGCGCAAGTTCGCGCGCATGGGCGCGAGACCCGGCGATGTCTTCGGGGGACAGGCGGAAAAAACTTGGATTGCTTCGCGAGAGCGCCGCGAGTTCCGGAGAGGGACCGCTGGAAAATCGGCCTCCCCAAAGCGATGTCGCTTGTTCTGTCATGACAGTCTCCCATCTCGGTAATTATGTTCCCGAGTTGAGGTTGCCTTTTAGGGACCGCTTGCACAAACGCGAAAAAGCGATACCGTTATGACGAAACCGACTAGCCCCTTGCCAGAGAATGCCCTTGGTTCATACCTCCGTACCACTGCCTTCGATGACTGCCCTTCGCGTGATGCTTGCGATTGCGGAGCGAGGCTCGACGACGGCGGCTGCGGAAAGCATCAACCTGTCGCAAAGCGCCGTGAGCAAGCAGTTGCTGACCCTCGAAAACCTTCTCGGCGCGCAGATGTTCACGCGAAAGCCGTCGGGCATGGTGCCGACAGACCTCGGCCGCATCTATTTGGAACAAGCGCAGGTGGCGATCAAGGCGATGGAGGAGGCCGCCTTCCGCGCCGCGAGCCTGCAGCCCGATTCCCATACGCTTCGGCTGAAGGTGTTGCCCATCCTCGGCGACCGCTGGCTCTTGCCGCGCTTTTCCGACTTCAATCAGAAACACCCGGATATCGACGTTCAGTACACCACCTTCGCGACCGACAACCCGGCGGCTCAGCCGGACGCAGTGTTCCGCTTCGGCCGTGGGCCATTCGCGAACGAACACTCGGTCTACCTCTTCGGCGAGGATGTCCGGCTCGTTTGTGCACCCGCTTATCTCGCGCGGCTCGGCTCCTGTGAAACCCTCGAGGATGCGGCGCGCGGTGTCATCATCGAGCATCCGAGCACTCCGCTGCGCTGGATCGACCTGGTGGCGGAACATGGGAAACCGGACCTCGAGCCACAGGGCGTCATGCGCTTCGACTATTATACGCTCGTCCTGCGCGCCGCGATCTCCGGCCAGGGCATGGCCCTCGTTCCACCACAGCTCGTCGAGGAGGAACTGAGGGCCGGAAGCCTCGTCAATCCCGGGGGGATTGGCTACGCATCCAAGGTCGCCTACTGGTTCACCACCCCAACGGACCGCAAGCCTTCATCGGCGCTCAAGGCGTTCCAACGTTGGCTGATGACACAGGTGGAATAGGGGAGCGGGCGATGGAAAAGGTGACGATACGGCAAGCAGCCCCGGCCGACGCGGATGCAATCGCGCATTTGCACGTGAGGGTATGGCGGCAAACCTATCGTGGTCTTGCCCCACCGGAGGTTTACGCTCTGCTCGATGAAACCCGTCGCCGCAGCACCTGGCGCGAAAAGCTCACGGCGAACGATCCCGACCAGATCGTGCTTCTCGCCGAATTGGAGGGAAGGCCGGTCGCGATCGGCGCCGCCGGCGCGCCCTCAGCCGGGATCTTTGGCGATCTCGGCGAGATCAAAAACCTGTACGTCGATCCGGATGTCAAACGCCAAGGCATCGGCCGCCTATTGCTCTCAAGGCTTGCTTTGCATTTGCGGGAGAGAGGATTTCCCGGAGTTGGGCTGGGCGTGGTCGACGGCAACGAACCTGCGATCGCTTTCTACGACGCGCTCGGCGGCAAGCGGGCCGGGGAATACACGGATGCCGGTCCGATCTGGCGCTCGCGAAATATCGTCTTTGTGTGGGCTGACAGTTTGGCGCTCTGAAGGTCTCTGGAAGTCAACAGTTCGATTCCTTTCAAGGCAACGGATGTGTCTCGGATTCCGGTCTAAAGCGGACCTTCAGCCTCACAACATCAACCGCCAACCTATTCCTAGCGCGGCTGACAAGGCATGTTCATCCAAAAATCCGGCGTCTAATCCTAGCCGGGAGGCGGTGCGGTTCTATCTGATCATGCAGGTGCCTAAGAGACCGAAGGACCACCACTGATCGTATCAGACCGACCAGCCAGTTCGACGAAGCCCCAGCAGGGAGTTTTCGATGCCTCTGTTCATTGTGCACCATCGGCACTCACCCGAAACCTGTCCCGCGCGCGATCCGGCCAAGGGCGCGATGCTGTTGAATCATTTGAGCCGGCCGAGCGCTGCCCGCCACGGTGTGCTGATCAAGGGGGAAGCTGTTGCGCAGGGCTCACATTCATTGTTCTTCATTGCCGAGGCAGCGGATGAGACCGTGCTTCAGGCTTTTTTGACGCCTCTCCGTCAAGCCGGCGAGGTCGAAGTGACGGCAGCGATGACCTGCGCTGCGATGGTTTCGAGCGGCGGCTGTGATGGGCGCCCGGTGGACGTGTCTGCAGAGGTGCTCAACCCCGCAGATGCGTGCCAGGATGCCATCGAGGCTGGCCTTCTCATTCACAGCGTTAATCCGTTGAATGGCGAGACCTCGGTGCCGGACCTTGCAGGCGGTGCCGTGATGCCGAACGGTCGGTTCTACTTGCGTAACCACTTCGATATTCCGAACCTTGGCGGTGACAACTACCGGCTGTCGATCGGCGGGCTGGTCGAACGGCCACTGAAACTGTGCATGAGGGAGCTTCACAACCTTCATGCGGAGAGCCTCGTGGTGACACTGGAATGCGCCGGCAACGGCCGCAGCCTATTCGATCCTGCCGTACCCGGCGAAGCCTGGGGACTGGGCGCCGTCAGCACCGCCGAGTGGACCGGGGTTCGCCTGATGGAAGTGCTTGAGCGCGCGGGCCTGCGACCCGGGGCGACGGAACTCACCTTCCGCGGTGCCGACAGCGGGGTCGTCGACGGGCACGTCGCGCCGGTTCGTTTCGAACGTGGCTTAAGCTTGGACCAAATCGGTGAAACGGATGCGCTTCTTGCCTACGAGATGAACGGCGAGCCACTGTCACCGCCCCATGGCTATCCATTGCGGCTGATCGTGCCCGGTTGGTATGCGGTGGCGTCCGTCAAGTGGCTGACCGAGATCGTCGTTACCGACAAGCCCTGTGAAGCGTACTATCAGGCGGAGAAGTACTGGTACCATTGGGTGCGCAACGGGCATGACGAGCGCGCGCCGGTGAAGCTGATGAATGTGCGAGCGCTGGTATCTTCGCCTGATGAGGGGGAGAACCTGCCGCGCGGCGAGACCGCGATCCGGGGTGTCGCATGGTCGGGCGCCGGCAGCATCTCCAGGGTCGATGTATGCCTGAACGACGGACCTTGGTGCGAGGCACGGCTCGTTGGCGAACGACGACGGGCTGCGTGGCAATGGTGGGAGTTGATCACGCGACTTGAGGAGACGGGGCCACTCTCCGTGCGGGCGCGCGCCACCGACACGGCGGGCCGGACACAACCCGAACACGCCGTGTGGAACCGGCTGGGCTACGGCAACAACTCGATCCACACTGTAACAGCACGGGTAATCTGAAGCGGGAAAGCAGGCATTTCAAACCGGCGTCGTTACATGTGCGGTGCAAAGGCTGGTGAGGGCCAGTTTTCGCAATCGGGAAGACAAGCCGCTTGCCCCCTGACGCCGGGTCGACACGAATGGAGCAAGTCGGCCTGTAGGTCATTCCGAACTAGCACGGACGGATAATTGCTGCGTTCATGAGGTCGCCTGTGCGTAACGGACTCCTTTACGCGAAACCGGATCGCCGTCCTCGCGCGCCTTTGCCGCTGCCTCCTCGCGATCGCGACCA
Organism: Ensifer sp. GW101-20A05; assembly: GCF_059424735.1. Taxonomy (NCBI): domain Bacteria; kingdom Pseudomonadati; phylum Pseudomonadota; class Alphaproteobacteria; order Hyphomicrobiales; family Rhizobiaceae; genus Ensifer; species Ensifer sp. GW101-20A05. The sequence goes on from NZ_JBWKZT010000014.1 coordinate 139,863, forward strand.
GTTCGATTGGTCCCCAGCGAATCGAGCATCTCGCGGCCGCTTTGCACGCCAACCATCGCTTCTCGCAGCGGAGGTTCGGTCCGCTGTACTCTCTCAGCGAGATTACTCGCTCCCCAGCTACGACGCCACGGGCGCTATCCTGACTTTCCAGATCGCGTTGAAATAATAGGCTAGCCGCGTACGTCGACAAGTGATGAGCGCCGAGGCGTTGGGATGCGGGCAAGCCGAGCGTGATCGGCCTACCTGAACGGGCAGTGGCTATCACCGCCGTAGAGACACACATTAGGCTTTACAGGAGATCACCCATGACTGAACCTAGTTTCCTCGCTCAATTATCTTCCACGATCGTCGAAGCCGCCGCTGCGGTGGCGCCGAGCATTGTTGAAATTGCCTCAACCCGTTCGCTCGCCACCGGATTCGTCTGGCGCGAAGGCCTCATCATCACCGCAGATGAAGCTCTTTCCGACGAAGGTCAGATCCTCATCGAATTCTCGGATGGCACGCAACACCCAGCCAGCCTGGTGGGGCGCGATCCGTCGACTGACATTGCGCTGCTTCGAGTCGAGGGAGCCCCCGCGCCGTCGGCTGTGCTCGACCAAGTGGTGCCTCGACCTGGTGCACTCGTCGTGGTCGCCGCGGCCGCCGAGAGCGCGCCACTTGTTTCATTCGGCAGCGCGATCGCGGTTGGTCCTGCGTGGCGATCGATGCGCGGCGGGAAAATCGATGCACGTATCGAGCTCGACGTGAGATTGCGACGTCGCGCGGAGGGGGGCTTGGCGATCAGCGCGGAGGGCAATGTCTTTGGAATGGCGGTGCGCGGCCCCCGGGGCCGAACCTTCGTCATCCCCTCTGCAACCGTTGAACGCGCGGCGGCTCTCCTCCTGGCGCATGGCGAAGTCCCGCGTGGCTATCTCGGCCTCGGGCTCCATCAGGTCGCCGTTACCGGTGGCGGCCAGGGGGCGATGGTCATGAGTGTTGACCCCGACGGACCCGGTGCTATTGGTGGGGTCCTGCAAGGAGACATCATCGTCCACTGGAACGGTGAGGCCGTTCCTTCGGTCAATGCGCTCGTGCGGACCCTTGATCATCAATCGATTGGCAGATCGGTCTCCTTGGGGATCAGGCGTGCGGGCGCTGATGTCGAGGCGGCGGTCACTATCGCGACCCGACCCCGCCGATGAGTGACACGGGCCCTGTTACGATCGCGGTGCGCATCGACGATCCGGTGCTTGCGGAGCGGTTGAGCGAGCTGCTTACGTCTGTCGATTGGGTGCGTCTGGCGCCGGAAGGGGAGATGTCCGAGCTGGTCCTCTCCACGGCGCGGGCCGCCACGGAGGAGGCGGGTCTGACTTCCCGCGAACGCGAAGTCGTGGCGCTTCTCGCAGAAGGCCTTTCGAATAAGGAGATTGCTCGCAAACTCGGCATCTCTGTCGATACAGCGAAATTTCATGTCGGCCGCATCATCGACAAGCTTGATGCCACCGGCCGCACCGATGCGGTCGCCCACGCCGCGCGGCGCGGCGTGATTCATCTGTGAAGGCGCTTTTATTTTGCTCGATACACTTCCAATTGACAGTCATTCTGATGACGGGTCATCCGCTGACCATCCCATAGATGCCTCTTCGCGCGCTGTTGTGCGTGTCGCGGAAGCCGTAGGCCATCCGTGGTGCGTGTCGGAAATCGACGCGGAGCGGGCTCGCCGTTGCGTGTGACAAGTCAATGATGCTGTGCATTTGCAAGTTTTTTCAGTCGTTAACTAACAAGTATTTTCTGCGAAAACATTAAATTTCGCAATAAAATCATATTTCTAGATATGTTCCCATACTCATTAATGCAGAAGGATCGTCACCCATGGGCCGAGTCTCCGAGGCCTATTCGCGCGCCAACACATCGTATCTGGCAGCGGAGGTTCGGTCCGCTGCCAGAGATGTTTCAACCAGTGGTCTGCTTATTTTGCCGGGGGCCTGTAGGAAGATGCGATTTTGCCCGCCTTCTCTTGCGCAGCCTTGAATTCCGCGCCCGTGTAGGCTCGCACGGTTTTGACATTCGAGACGGCTCCCGATGCGCCAACGACGAGAAGTGCAGGGACCAGGTCAGCGCCATCGTCGAATTCCGTGATGGCCATCCAATCGGTTTCGCCGGTCGTGACGTAGAAGGAATGCAGTTTCCCGCCCGCTGCTTCCATGATGCCACGGGCCGCCTTTTCTCGGTTCGATGGACTATCAATCATTCCCTTCGCTGACGTGGCTGTATAGCACCCTGTGGTTATGAACAGTGGCATAGTACATCCTCCCTTGCTGATTGGGCAGATCGGGTGATCTACCGTACTCAATATCTCAAAAAACTTGGCGTTAGACGAGCGTCGAACTGCGGAGCTCTGAATTGTGGCCGCCCCATCTTGGCGCAGTTCTTGGGCGCGTTGCCGTTTCTGACCCTGATCGGACTATTACCGGTCCGCGCACGCCTGTCTGAAAGACGCGGATGAGCGATATCTTCCGGCCGGGTCACCATCGCAGCGACGATGGCTACTGCCATCTCGAACTACTGCTGTCGCCGAGTTGCCTGCATTCTCTGGACCGCTGGGCGTCAAAGTCGATACTTCGGCGCGGTCATGCTTGCTATCAGGTCGAAACTGAACTAAGTTTACAGGACTAAGTTCGAGGCAGGGCCATGCACACTGTAAATATTCACGAGGCGAAAACTCATTTGTCCCGGCTCATTGAGAAGGCAGCGAAAGGCGAGTCCTTTATAATTGCCAAATCGGGTAAACCGTTGGTGAAGGTCGTCGCGGTCGAGGCCCCTGCCGCCGATGAAGCTCGTCGCGTCGGATTCATGGCGGGGCAGTTTTCCGTACCGGAAGACTTCGATCGGATGGGTGGCGAAGATATCGAGAAACTGTTTGGCGGCGAATGATGAAACTCCTGCTGGATACGCATCTTCTGCTTTGGGCTGCGGGAGAGCCTGGGAAACTGCCGCCCGCCGTTCTGGCTGAAATCGAAAATACCGACAATGTTTTGCTATTTAGCGCGGTGAGTCTCTGGGAGGTGGCCATCAAGCGCGGGCTTGGCCGCGCCGATTTTACCGTGGATCCTCGCCTACTTCGCCGCGGTCTCATCGATAACGGCTACCAAGAGCTCCCAATCACCAGCGAACACGCAGTAGCGGTGGATGGACTGCCAGCGATCCATAGGGACCCTTTTGATCGGATTTTAGTCGCTCAATCGATCGTGGAGGGTGTCACCCTGTTGACTGTCGATGAACTGGTCGGGCGGTATCCAGCACCCATTCGCTGTATGCAAAAGTAGCTCGAAATCCCCTGCGCACTCATTCGGAGCGCGCCGGTGCTGACGAATTCCGGCGTTTCCCTCGGTTGCGCCGAGGCGGGCGCTTCCTTTGCGATTGCACCGAGCTGGACGCGCGGCACGACTTGCTCCCGCGACGTTGCAGCACCCAGACGTTCTGCTTGTTTGGTAACGATCTTCCCAAAGGCTTAAGGTTTAATTGCGTGTGCTCGAGGAGCGTGGGGGCGCTGATGCGCTTCGTCAAAACTTCGCTCAAGAAATCGCATAATGTATCGACCGGAACTCTGCTTGGCAGATTAGGGCTTGCGTCCCCGCGGCAGGTTGGAGGGCGCTTCCTCGCCGACTTTTGGCTCGACGAACAATTCGAAGACCTTGCATTCGAGCGCCGGCGCGATCTTGCCCAATGAATCCACGCCGAGATTGACCTGTTTGCGCTCGAGTTGAGAAATCGACACCCGTTCCAACTGCGCTTCGAGCGCAAGGCGTTCCTGTGAGAGGCCGCGCTTGACCCTCAATTTCCGAAAAAAGATCACGCGGTGTCATGATCGCACATGACCATTGCAGCGGGCCTCGGGATCGGCTTTGCGCCGGAATGGATGAAGGATCTGCCGAACCGCAACTTCGAGCTCAAGCCCGTGCGCGGCGTCGATCTCAAGATCGGGCTTGGTCTTGCCTGAAACAAGGAGGATCCAACGGCGTCTCGCGGCGACGTCATCGACATTGCCCGGTCGTTGGCGCGGCCGGCCAGGTAAGGGGCAGATGCCGACGGTCGGACGCAAGTTGGCCGTATCTCGGTAGCTCAATTGCCACTTGCTGCATTTTGTCTCGCGGTATCAGAGCGCCTGCGATCTCTCGGCACTTGCTTGAACTGCGGGTATGTCGTTCGCAACGACAGGCATTCCTGCTTTGGCCCCTCCATGAAAAGCTTTTCTCCAGTTCAGTTAGGCAGCCGCACAGTGCACTTGCGAAGGATGACCTTCGAAAGTCCGGCTATGGAGGAGAGGGCGTATCAATGGACGATATCAAATTCACAACCGGTTTGACGGAAGCTCACGGAGCGCGCGTTGCATTTCGCGGAACGCCATTTGTCGAACGGACGGCTCCGCTGAACCAAAACGCACTTTGGATGCGCTGGGACCGCAACATGGTCGTCGATGCCTATTCCGACATGGTCGCAGAGCTCTCGGCAATTCGCACTGCTGTTGCCATGGGAGACATGTCGCCCTTGTCGAAGTATGTGATCGCAGGTCCCGACGCCGAAGCGATGATGGACAAGTTGATCCCGCGCGACATCAAGAAACTCCAGGTCGGGCAGATCTACTATGCGCCCTGGTGCGATGAAAACGGCCATGTCGTTGGCGACGGTCTCGTCTTTCGAATGGACGAGAATACGTTTCGCGTGTCGGCCGACCCGGGCTTTACCTGGTGGAGGCAGCACGCCGAGGGCCTCGACGTCGAGGTTACGGACATCACCGACACCTATGGCATTCTGACGCTACAGGGGCCGCGTTCGCGCGAGGTGCTCGAGGCAGTGACCGAGGCGGGTTTTCAGGAGCTCCCCTTCTCCCGGCTTGCGGTCGTGAGCATTGCGGGAAGGCAAGTCGAAATCCTGCGCCAGGGTTTTACCGGCGAGCATGGCTACGAGTTGTGGGTGAAGGCCGATGACGCGCCGATCGTCTGGGATGCGGTAGAAGCGGCCGGCCGCCCCTTCGGTATTCGTCCGGCGGGCGCCTGGGCACTCGACGTCGCACGATTGGAGGCGGGCCTCCTGATCGTCGGCTACGACTATACCAGTGCCGGGCCGGATCACGGAGGCGCCGGCATTCAGGCCGCAGGCAAATTCCGCGCTTCCCCCTTTGACCTCGGTCTTGGCCGGCTCGTTGATTTCAAGAAACCCGATTTTCTTGGCAGGGCCGCCTTGGAGCGAATGTCGAGAGATGGCGAACATCGCCAGCTCGTGGGGTTGGAAATCGACTGGAAGCAGATCGCCGGCAGTGGGCTGGAAAGCAAGGAACCTGGAAACCTGCGGCGTGTGCGATGGTACCCAGTCCCTGTCTTCGATGGCTCCGTTGAAATCGGTCACGCGAGCAGTGTCGGGTGGTCGCCCACCCTTCGCAAGCTGATCGGCTTCGGTCATCTGCAGCAGGCGTTCGGGGAGGTCGGGACGCAGGTGACGCTGCGTTGGGAGGATGACGGCACAACGCGCGACGTTGCTGCCCGGGTCGTGGCTCTTCCGTTCCACTCCTTGCGACGCGCCGCAAGCAACTGAGTACCCTGTTGCCCGGCTGCTGAAGCGGTCGGGCTCCCTCCATCGATGCTCCGCAGACCATGGTCGCTGCTCTCGCTGCGGCCAACGGATCTGCCCTGCTTGAAAATCCGGGTGAGGCGATGACCAATCCAGCTGAAGCATGCACTGATACACGGGTTCATCCGGGCGACGGCGCCAATACGACCATATCGATCGAACTCGCGCCGGAGCAGGTTCGCAATTTCGCACCGCAAGCCGATACGCTTCCCTTGGGCTCAAGGGTGTTTCTGACGCATCTTGCCGGCAAGCCGGAAGCACTTCAGGTCGAGGCGGCGGCGCGCATTACTGAGTTGGGCTATGTTGCGGTGCCGCATCTGGCAGCCCGCAATTTCAAGACGGAAAGGGACTACGTCAATCTCGTTGAGGCCCATAGCCGCAATGGGATCGACGAGGTCCTGTTCCTTGGCGGCAACCCGGCGCTTTTCCCCGGGCCGCTCGGCGAATCTGCCGAACTGCTCGCTCATCCGGTGCTGTCGGATAGTTCGATACGAACCGCCTTTGTCGCCGGTTATCCGGAAGGACATCCAAACATTCCCGAGGTTCGGCTCAAGGATGCGCTTAAGCGCAAGCTTGAGATTTGCGCACGTCGGTCGCTCGAACCTCGCGTCGTTTCGCAGTTCGCATTCGACGGAGCGATGATCGGCGCCTGGGCAAAGCGATTGCACGACGATTTTCCTGAGGTTCCCGTTCACGTTGGGCTGGCCGGAGTCACGAGTTTGACGAAGCTCATCCGCTTTGCCGCGATGTGCGGTGTGGGGCCGTCGATAGCTGCTCTAAGGCGTTCGGCGAGCGGTCTTCTCAACATCGTCGCGGACCGCAATCCGGCCGATGTGATCGATGCGGTTTCGTCGGCCTACCCTGATCCGGTAACGCCACTGCACCTTCATTTCTTTCCCTTTGGTGGTTGGGAGAAGACGCTTACCTGGCTCGGGGATTATCGGGAGGCCAGGCAGTTGCGGGCCGGCGTGCGATGACCAGCCTGACGCAGCCCTTCGTTCTCACTCTGACTTGTGATGACCGGGCAGGGATCGTGGCTGCAGTAACCTCGCAGCTTCACGTCCTCGGCACCAACATCGTTGAAAGCAACCAGTATTGGGACCGCGCCACCAACCGCTTCTTCATGCGGATCGCGTTCACACCATCGGGCGAGACGTCGGCTGATCGGATCGAACGCGGTCTGGCGCCAGTCCTTGGACAGTTTGAGATGCAGGGGCGGCTGATCGACTGTCGAAAGGCGCCGAAAATTGTCATCATGGTCTCGCGGTTTGACCATGCGTTCCTGCACCTGCTTTACCAGATCCGTGTCGGCTGGCTCGATGCCGAGGTCGTGGCGGTGATTTCCAATCACGACGACAGTCGCGAGACGGCCGCGTGGGCGGGCATCCCCTACCATTTATTGCCGATCAACCGGGAAAACAAAAAACAGCAAGAGGACCGCATCTTCGCGATCGTTCAAGAAACGGAAGCCGACCTGGTGGTTCTGGCGCGCTACATGCAGGTCTTTTCCGACGATATCGCCGGTCGATTGTTCGGAAAGGTCATCAACATTCATCATTCATTTCTGCCCAGCTTCAAGGGTGCTCGTCCCTATCACCAGGCCCACGAGCACGGCGTCAAGCTGATCGGCGCGACGGCACACTATGTCACTGCCGACCTCGATGAGGGACCTATCATCGAGCAGGAAACCGAACGCGTATCACATGCGATGAGTGTCGAGGATTTCGTCGCAGCTGGCCGAGACATCGAAAGCCGCGTTCTGGCGCGCGCTGTCAAACGGCACCTTGAGGCACGCGTCATGCTCAACGGCCGAAAGACTGTCGTCTTCGCCTAAGGCGACAGCTGTGCGGCCTTGCAATTTGATTGAGAAGCGATGCACGGGCGGCTGCGGGCCGTCGTGCCTCAAATCATGGGAGGACCATGCAATGCGAAATGGAACATCACATCTCTTCGTGCCCGGACCGACAAATATCCCGGATGTGGTACGTCGAGCCATGAACGTGCCCATGCAGGATATGCGGGCGCCGGACTTTCCCGACCTGGTTCTGCCGCTGTTCGCCGATCTCAAGCGGGTTTTCCGAACTGACACTGGGTCGATTTTCCTGTTCCCGGGTTCTGGAACCGGAGCATGGGAGGCGGCGATATCGAACACCCTCAACCGTGGTGATCGGGTGCTGATGTCTCGTTTCGGCCAGTTTTCCCATCTTTGGGCAGACATGGCTAGCCGTCTCGGGCTCGATGTTGAATGCCTCGACGTCGAATGGGGCGAGGGTGTTCCCGTCGAAGAGTACCGTCGGCGCTTGGACGCCGACAAGAACCGTCGGATCAAGGCGGTATTTGTCACGCACAACGAGACGGCGACGGGCGTGACTTCGGACGTGGCCGCCGTGCGGGCCGCACTCGACGATACCGGCCACAAAGCTCTGCTGTTCGTTGATGGGGTCAGCTCGATAGCATCCATCGAATTCCGGATGGACGACTGGGGTGTCGATCTCGCCGTTACCGGCTCGCAGAAGGGCCTGATGCTGCCGGCAGGCCTCGGTATCCTCGCCGTCAGCTCAAAGGCGCTTGAGGCGCACGCGAGTTCGACGATCGAACGCTGCTATTTCAGCTTCGAGGATATGAAAGCGCCGTCAGCCACCGGCTACTTCCCCTATACGCCGCCGACACAGCTACTTCTTGGCCTCAGAGCATCGCTGGATCTGATTTTAGCGGAAGGATTGGACGCAGTCATTGCTCGGCATCACCGCCTTGCGGAAGGCGTTCGCCGCGGTGTTCATGCCTGGGGTTTGACCCTCTGTGCCACAGAGAAGAAGTGGTGGTCCGACACGGTCTCCGCCATCGTGGTCCCTGAGGACATCGACGCCAGGCAGGTTATCGCGAACGGCTATTCCAAGTACCGCACCTCATTCGGTGCCGGGCTCAGCAAGGTGGCGGGCCGGGTTTTCAGGATCGGCCACCTCGGCGACCTGAACGAGGTGATGTGTCTGTCAGCGCTTGCGGCGGCCGAGATGTCTCTGCGTGATGCTGGAGCAAAAGTCGAAGCCGGGTCCGGCGTTGCGGCGGCGCAGGAATGGTATCGCTCGCAAATCGGACTTGCCGCTCGCAACCTTCAGGAACGTGCGGCATGAGGAGGGACAGGATTGTGAAACCGAAGGTCATCGTAACTCGGCGCTGGCCGACGGAAGTTGAAGACCGGTTGACTGCAGAATTCGATGCGCGGCTGAACGAAACCGATCAGCCTTTGGATCGGCGTGAATTGCGCGCCGCGCTTGAAGAAGCCGATGCGGTCCTGCCAACCGTAACCGATAAGATCAGCGCCGACATTCTCGAGGGGGGTATTCGAGCAAAGATTCTCGGTAACTTCGGCGTTGGCTTCAATCATATCGATGTAGCGGCGGCAACAAGGGCCGGACTCGTTGTCACAAACACGCCAGGCGTGCTGACGGATGCGACCGCCGATCTGGCGATGACCCTCCTTTTGATGTGCGCGAGACGCGCAGGGGAAGGGGAGAGGGAACTGCGGGCTGGCAAATGGACAGGTTGGCGTCCCACGCATCTTTGCGGATCCCACGTCACCGGAAAGACCGTCGGCATCATTGGAATGGGGCGGATCGGGCAGGCTATGGCACGGCGGTGCCACTTTGGCTTCGGTATGGACGTCGTCTTCTTTGACAGCCATCCGATTACCGGTCTTGACGTGCCCGCGCGCCAATTGCCGAGCGTTGACGACGTGCTTGCGGTCGCCGACTTTGTTTCGCTTCATTGCCCCGGTGGAGGCGAAAACTATCACCTCATCGACGATGATCGGCTCGCCTGCATGAAATGGTCAGCTTTCCTTATCAATACAGCCAGGGGTGACGTCGTGGACGAACATGCTCTGGTCCGCGCGCTGGAAACTCGGAGGATAGCGGGCGCAGGCCTGGACGTCTTCGAAGGCGAGCCGCGTGTTCCCGGTCGTCTGGCCGAGCGGCAGGACGTGGTTTTGTTGCCGCATCTGGGGAGTGCGACGAAGGAGACCCGCATCGCCATGGGCATGCGCGTCATCGAGAATCTGAAGGCGTTTTTCAGCGGCCGTTCGCCGCCTGATGCGGTCTGCTGATCCTTCACATCCCGTTGCAGTTCAATCGGCGGGCAGACGATGCTGTCGTCGTGCTCGTCCGACAGGAGAAAAATCGATGCCTGGTTTATTCGAAAGACAGCTCAAGCATGATTCGGTCATTGCCGGAGCGATCGCGCGCGAAATGGGGCGGCAACGATCCGAGATCGAACTGATCGCGTCGGAGAACATCGTGTCGCCAGCGGTTCTTGCCGCGCAAGGCTCCGTCATGACCAACAAATATGCCGAGGGCTATCCGGGGCACCGCTATTATGGTGGATGCCAGTATGTCGATCTCGTCGAAGCCGCTGCGATAGAACGCGCTGGAATGCTGTTTGACGCATCGTTCGTCAACGTGCAGCCGCACTCCGGTGCGCAGGCCAACGGCGCCGTCATGCTCGCCCTGTTAAAGCCGGGCGACACCTTCATGGGCCTGTCGCTTGCCGCCGGGGGCCATCTTACCCATGGGGCTCGGCCGACCATGTCAGGGAAGTGGTTCAACGCCGTCCAATATGGCGTTCGGAAGAGCGATTGCCTCATTGATTATGAGGAGCTCGAAGAAAAGGCCATAGCGACGCGGCCGAAGCTGATCATTACCGGCGGGTCGGCCTATCCGCGTCTGATCGACTTCAAGCGAATTCGGGCGATCGCAGATTCTGTCGGGGCGGCCATGATGGTCGATATGGCGCATTTTGCCGGTCTGGTCGCTGGAGGGGTCCATCCTAACCCGCTTGAAATCGCCGACATCGTCACCACGACAACGCACAAGACGCTACGCGGCCCTCGCGGCGGTATGATCCTGACCAACAATCAGGACGTAGCGAAAAAGGTGAACTCAGCGGTGTTTCCGGGATTGCAGGGTGGTCCGCTGATGCATGTCATAGCGGCAAAGGCGGTGGCGTTGGGCGAAGCGCTTGAAGACAACTTCAGGCAATACGCTCGCCAGATGGTGGTCAATGCCCGGGCCCTTGCCTCAGCGCTGACCGAACGAGGATACGATATCGTTTCGGGGGGGACCGATACGCATTTGATCCTGGTTGACCTGCGCAGCAAAGGGGTTTCCGGCAAGGATGCGGAAGAAGCTTTGGGGCGTGCGGGGCTGACCTGCAACAAGAACGGCATCCCCTTCGATCCAGCGCCCCCGGCTGTAACTTCCGGCATCCGGGTCGGCACGCCAGCGGCCACCAGCCGCGGTTTCCGCGAAGCGGAGTTCAACGAAGTTGGCGCGTTGATCGCGGACGTCCTCGACGCCCTTGGCACCGAGCAAAGTTCCGAACAGGAGCGACGCGCGAGAATGTCGGTCCACGATCTTTGCGCGGCCTTCCCGATCTACTCGGCGGGGCATTAAAACAGAGCGTGGCTCCGATCAGGAATCGGATGCTCACGGTGTTCGATGCTTGATCACGCACGGGATAACCACGAGTATCAGAAGTGTTCGCTAACCCAACGCTTGGCGAACACTGCCGTCAGGTGCTTTGAAAGGCTTCGATGCGACTGCCGCCCATAGATCTCAGTCGGGAAAACACGTTCGGAGAGATCTCCTACGAAAGCGGAGGGCAGTATGGCCCCATCCGGGGGGATTACCTTGCCTTCATCATCGTGCATCTCGGATCGCTCAAGATCGAGGCCGATGAAACAGTGCTGCAGCTGGAGGCGGGCCAGTGTGCGCTATCCCTGACAAGGGACCGCTATTTGACGACCATCGCTCCCGAGACGCTAACTCACATCAGCTGGTGCGATGGCCGACCACAAAATGCTGCTTGGCTCTACAAGGAGCGCCACAAATATGCGCCCTTCATTAACGCCTCGACGCAGGTCCAGACATTAATGCAACTGGGTGTCGATCTCGGGATCGGGGACCGCGATGGTCGTGGTGGCTTGCGCGAAGCTCTGACGAACACTCTCCTCAACGCCTATATTTACGAGGCGGAAGTTGTTGCGGAGGAAAGGCCTATCCCGCAGACGATCCTGCAGGCGCGCCGCTTTCTTGATGAAAACTTCGCCGCAGACGTTTCCATCGAGCGCGTCGCGCAACAGGTTCGTGTAAGCCCACAGTATCTTGTGTCCGCCTTCAAGAAGCACTTGGGCATGACGCCGGCTCGGTATCTCTGGCGCTGTCGGCTGGACTATGGCGCGCACCTCTTGCAACGCAGCGGCTTGTCCGTGAGCGAGATTGCCTACCAGGTCGGCTACAAGAATCCCTATCATTTTTCGCGCCAGATCAAGCTGGCCTTCGACTGCTCCCCGACCGAGCTCCGCGAGAAAATGCTGAACGGCTGAGCCTCCAGCGCGTTCAGTGCCCGACATCCCCAGCGATCCGACGACAGGCGAACTAGCGGTATTAAATCGCCAAGCGCAGGCATGGTCGTCTTCCTTAACCTCATGCATCAATTTTCCAGAGCACCTCCATCTCAAGGGGCGGGTGCGCGGTTCGCTAGCAGCAAACACCCATGGGATTGCGATATGGAAAACCTCAGTCACATCGACCCGATTGCACGCGACGAATGGCATGTCGTCGCCTCACTCGAGGAACTTCCGTCCACCGGCATGTTTTCTACTGTCCTTCTCGGTCAGAGGATATTGATCGGCCGGCATGTCGATCGGTTGGGTGCATGGCGTGAGCCGCAAGCCGCTGCCGAGCCGAGCGGCGCTCAGACGTCCGGTACGGAGCTGCCAACCATTCAGCGGTTCGGTTACCTCTGGGCCACCTTGGGCGACCCGCCGCGCGATCTGTTCGAAATACCAGAGTTCGACGAGCCGGATCGCAGCCGCATCGTTCAGGGCGTCACACGCGTCGGTGTCTCGGCGCCGCGCGCGGTCGAGAACTTCCTGGACATGGGGCATTTCCCGTTCGTTCACACAGGAATCCTGGGGGAGGAACCCCATACGGAGGTCAAGCCTTACAAGGTCGACGTCTATTCCGACCCACCCGAAATTCTGGTCACCGGTTGCGAGTTCTACCAACCGCAGGCCAATGCCGGTTCGGAGACGGGCGCAGATACCGAATACGTCTACAGAATACCCCATCCGTTTTGTGCCGTTCTTTACAAGACGGGATCGACGCGTCCGGACCGGCGCGATGTTATCGCGCTCTTCGGCCAGCCCGTCGGCGAGGACCAGGTGCTCGTGCATATCGTTATCTGTCTGCTTGACGAAGTCACGGATCTGGCCGCGATGCGCAGCTTTCACCAGACCATTCTCGGGCAAGACAAGCCCATTCTTGAAAATCAGGTGCCCAAGCGCTTGCCACTGGACTCGCGCTCGGAGGTTCCGATCCGCGCCGACGCCGCCTCTGCAGCCTATCGTCGATGGCTTCGTGAAAGGGGCCTTCGACCACTTTGATGATTGGCGAAAGTAGACAGATGAAAACCGTTTCGGTCTCGAAGGCGCACGGCGGCGTGCAAGGGGTCTATCAACATTCATCGAGCGTTTGCGCGTGCGAAATGACCTTTGCAGTTTTTGAGCCACCGCAAGCGGCATTAAGTCCACGACCTGTTTTGTGGTTTCTGTCGGGTTTGACGTGCACCCATGCAAATGTGATGGATAAGGGCGAATACCGAAGGATGGCCGCAGAACTTGGGCTTGTCGTGGTATGCCCTGATACAAGCCCTCGGGGCGAGGTTGATGACGTGCCCGACAATTGGCGGATCGGCAAGGGCGCGGGCTTTTACGTTGATGCCACCGAAGAGCCATTTTCCAAGAACTACCGGATGTATTCGTATCTCATCGACGAATTGCCGGCGCTCGTTGAGACATATTTCCCGGCCGATATGAGCCGACAGGCGATCATGGGGCATTCGATGGGCGGACATGGCGCACTCATCATGGCACTGAAGAATCCTGGGCGGTTCAAAAGCTGCTCCGCTTTTGCGCCCATCGTGGAACCCTCGACAGCGGAGTGGTCCAAACCCGCGCTTTCACTCTATCTTGGAGCGGATGAAGGCAAATGGAATTACTATGACGCGACGCGCCTCGTGGAAGGCGGCAAGCGCTTTCCCGAGTTTCTCATCGATCAGGGAGCCTCGGATCAATTCCTGGACGAAGGTCTTAGGCCATGGCTGTTCGAGGACGCCTGCGACAGAGCTGGTATTCCGCTCACCTTGCGCGTGCACGAGGGCTACGACCACTCATACAATTTCATCTCAACCTTCATGGACGACCACCTTCGCTGGCATGCCAATCGCCTGACGTTATCCGGGTCGTCGACTGTGGGGGCAGCGGCGTCGTTGCAGCACGTTCCCACCATATAGTCGCCAGGCCGAGCCGCGGGAAGCCCAACCCTTTCGGGGAGAGGTTAGCCGAACATAGCCTCGACCCCGTGTGGCGTTTGTTCCGATCCGCCGGCGAGTGTCCGGAGTTGGCTGTTCCCGTTATGTGCTTCGAAAGTCGCATAATGCATCGACTGGAAGGTGCCGTGCTGAGGCAGGCAGCTATGCAGCTCTATCGATTTTCGGGATCAACTCCAGTTCTGTGAAGATGGCACTGAGTGGCTTGCTCGTCTCCCAAGAGCTGGCAGAAAGGACAGTCTTCGCCAAAAGTTCCAGCTGTGAAAAGCCGCTAAGCAAGACCAGTCATGGTAAAGCCGGAATGCTTAGCCGATTTGCTTCGGATTGGCGTTCAGCACTTGTTGGAGACCAGCAGCTTTTGCCTTGGGATCACCTTCAGAGACCTTCACCGTTGGATGGGCGAATTCGATTCCGTTTTCGTCGAACGCTCTTTTAATGAGCGGATAGGCCCGTTTGCGCACCGTGCTTTGGGAGCCTGGTTTCGTCGTCGTTTTGAGCTTGAGTTGAATGCCGTAAGTCCCGAATTCACCAACAGCATTCATCTTCAGAGGTTCGATGATCATCGGCGCGAGCTCGGGATCCTCCGTCATTTGCTGGCCGATCCGGTTGATCAGCTTTCGCGCCTTTTCAAGATCCGTGTCATAGGTGACCGTGACGAGAAGTTTGTCGATCGCATAGTCGCGACTGCCGTTCTCCACCGCACCCAATGCACTGAAAGGAATTGTGAACACAGGGCCGTTTTGATGCCGCAGACGAACGGAACGCAGGCTGAACGATTCTACAGTCCCGCTGTAATTGCCCGACTGGATGTATTCGCCCACACGAAAAGCGTCGTCCAGGAGATAGAAGATCCCACTGATGATATCCTTCACCAGGGTCTGCGCTCCGAAGCCAACTGCCAAACCGACGACTCCGGCGCTCGCAATCAGCGGCCCGATTTCGATTCCGAGCGTAGACAAGGTCATCAACACAGCAAGGGTCGCGCATATCACCATGGCGAAATTCCGCGCGACCGGTAGCAGCGTTCGCAACCTCGTTTGCTTCGCACTCACCTCGGCGCCGCTTGAACCGGCCTTATCAACCCGCGCAATCTTTGCGTCTATTGCAAGGCGTGTGAATTGCCACAGCGCGTCAAAAGCAAAAAGGATGGCGAGAACAATCACACATGCGCGCGTCAACCTTAGGATCGCATCATCGCTTGTCGCCAAATGCGGGAAGCCGATCCCCCACACCCTTGCAAGGATCCAAAATGCGAGGCCGATCAGGAATGCCCGTGCCAGCGTGTCAATCATCACCATGGAAGTGGATGAAATTTGGTCGTCTGCCTGACCTTGCTCATTCGCAAAAAGATATGCCGTCAGCGTACGGACGAAGCGAAGCGCAATCGGGGTCGACAAACCAATTGCAAGCGACCAGAAGAGATGCGTCGCACCGGCAACCCATATCAACCACAGGCCGACGACAAGGAATGTTGCGGCCCATCGGCCTAAGGTGCTGCTCTTTATCGTTTTAGGACCGCGTGCGGCTTCGAGCGATGGCGTTTGCCAGATAACGGTGATGCCGATCACCACCAAACCGAGCCCCATGACGTAAGAGATCAGCTCCGTAGCCAAGGGGTCCATGCCACTCAGCCGTGATGTTTCAGCGATTGCAGTACCAAATAAGAACCACCCAGCCGCTGTGAGCGGCCAGAACGGATTGCAATTGCGCGAAGCCCTATCATGGGCGGCGAGTGTCAACGGGCGTTCTCGTTGCTCCTCTCTCACCGAGAAAAGCACTTGTAAAACCCCACGCAGGAGCATCCATGCCGTGACCGCTGTCAAAAGGGTCAAAAGGATCGGATCAGCCAGTGGAGTCCGTTCGTAGAAGAGGAGGGGACTGAAACAGGCGATGCAGAATGCGATGATTCCGGCCACCTCTTGCACGAGGGAGCGTCCCATCAGGCTGCGGCGATGAGGCCCAAGCGCTTCACCTTCCGCTACATCGGCCGGATAGTCGGTGCTGAGGCGGCTCTTGACGAGAGACAAGGCTGCAAGTCCCAAACCCACCAGCACGCCCGCCGTGGCAAAGATTGTGATAAAGCCCGCGCCGTCGCTCGCTGACCGCAGTCGCTGTGTTGCCTTCTCCACCTCGGTATTCATGCGTGGCGCAACTTGCCAAAGCTCGTTGAGATGCACTTGTATCGCCTTTAGACGTTCCGAAAAGGCTTTTCCGAAGGAACCATCGGATGGCAGGTCCTTGCGGCTTTCGGAGGCGCCACTGGCTTGTTGTCGGGCGCGGAGCCAATCCTGAACGTCACTTTTCCCGAGTAGGTCCAGAAACTCTTCGACGTTGGATGTTAACCCGGCGGTGTGATTGGTTTCCGCCAAGGCGGACTGCGGGATTGCGAAAAGGAGCAGGGCGATCACAGTTGCTACGCGTATTAACACAGCGCGTTGTTCGACCGCCGTCCAAGAGCGGATCTTCGTTTGCACGGAAATTCGTCCCTTCAGAAAAGCCTTATCTTGTTCGGCTCTGATGCCTTTGGCGCGGTACTCCAAGCATTCGCAAATGTCTTCAAAAGCGAATCGTGAAACCGACGATCGGGCCCTGTTGCACGACATCGAAAATGAAGCCGTTGTCACGGTAATCAACGCCGAGCGCCCTGTAACCAATTGTTGCAGAAACCGTCTCGTTGATGTTGTACCCAACCCCTGCCATCACATCCCAGTCTATGTTGGCACCGCCACCACCGACAAGACCCCATCCAATCGCGTAGAAGTTTGGTGTGAAATTATAGGTGCCGCGCACCCCCGCGAGGCCATCGACCCATGTGGCGCTGTCGGTATAGCTGCGCCCACCGAGAATTCCGCCGTTGAAGGAAATCTCGGTCTCCACTGACCACACCCGCAGGCCGCCGACGACATCCAGGCGGCCCTCAGGTCCTTCAAGGACCGAGTAACCCACGCCGAAAAGGCCAGCGAATGTCTGAGTGTCGACGTCGACACTCGTCGCCAACAAACCATGTGGCGTGTTATCGTCGGCGGAAAGCTTGGTGTAGATCAGGTCGCCGAAAACGCTGAATCGTCCGTTCCGGGCCTCTCCCATGAGCATACCGCCAAAATCAAGGTTGTCGAAAATGTCACTAAAGCTCGCGTCCATGTTGACCGTAGGAAGACCAAACTGTGCGGTCTCGCCAGAAAGACCTGCTGCCCAGAAGTAAGGCGTGATCGAATAGGTCCATCGTTCCTCGATCGCAGGAACGTCGTCCGGTGCTCGATTAGCATTAAGGTCAGCTGCCATCAGCGGCCCGCACAAGAGCGCGCTCGCGACGATGGCGGCCGTAACAAGTCTCTTCATAAAATGCTCCGTTCTTTCAAGAAATCCATCAGCGGCAAGGGAAAGGATAGAAGCCGTAAGGCGTATGATCATTGGCCGCCGCAACCGACGCGCCGGCGTAGGGCTTCGCGAAAGGCTACGCGCCGCTTGGACTCTACGTCGGAGCGGCAGAGGCTTATCCATTGAGGGACACCGAAGCCCCGGCGCATCTTTTCATTGGTTGTCCCTCAATTCTGTCGCGCCACACGTTGATTTAGATTCCAGCCGTTGTTTTGACGTGCAGTCCTTAACCGCGATTTCCTGCTCAGAGCTCGACCGGCCCGCTAACCCACTGAGGTGGTGAGCGTAGTTTTCGCGAGAGGCTTGATCGACAACAGCAACCGGGGCGGTGAGGATCAGGCCCGCGGCGCTGCCTGCTGCTGCCGCAACCCCCGTCGTTCCAGCGATGAGGTGATCCCCAAGGCCCATCTTGCTGTCGGTCAACGTCTGGCCCTCGGAAATCCGGGCGCCGATTAATTGGACCACTTGTGGCGATTCTGCGAACTTGCCATGGTGCATGCTGTCTCCGGCCTTCACCTTGGTCAGATCAATGACGGTGATATCGTGGTCCGCTAACTCCTGCTTGTAAGGGGCCCGCTCCGGATCGATCGATCCCAGTCGGGGAATGTCACCCCAGACCCTGCGCGAGAAAGCCAGTGCCTTGTCGTCCTGCGACACGAAGAGGGTGAACCGCGGGTGCTGATTGCCCATGTCCTCGATCTGCGAGCGGAACACATCCACGTCGACGTCGGGGGCCGCGAGCATCACGTTTTTGAACTTTGCCGGCAGGCGTCCGTTACGGATTGCCATTTGGCGAAGCGCTTCCAACGTGAGCCAGTTTCCCATCGAATGAGCAAGGATCGAGACATCCTTCACCTCTTCGTCCGCAGCCAGATATTGGAACAGTGATTCCAGCGCGTTGCGGGTATAGTTGGTGCTTTCACGGTCATAGCCGTAAGCCAAGAGGCTGCCCCGCGATGGCCAGGTCACAAGAACGGGCGCACTCTTGACGCCGGAATCATGGACGATCTGGGCAAAGCGGTAGACGGAGTCTTCGAAGCGATTGTTGAACCCGTGAATGAACACAAGCACGCTTTGGTCGGGACTCTTCCTGACCGAAGCGTTCAGCCAGGCCTTAGCTTCAGTCTTTGTCAATTCGTCCGCTTTCAGAGTTGCGAAGTCGGTGGCCGGATTGGGAGGCAGCTTCTTTGGCCACGCGACATCGCCAACCTTTCGGATAGGAGGGATAGATACGGTGATGTCCGCAAACGCTGGCGCACGCGCGCGCTCGCCCGTGAACATTTCTCCGGGTACTTCCGAGCGGTCACGCGTGGTTGTGATCAGCATTTCGACGCGGCTTGCATCGGCGGACGTCTCGGCGACGGGCGTCAGCACACCCTTCGGATGGCCGCCGCATCCGGAAACGGAGATGAGCGTAAGGCAAAGGATCATCCGGCGCAGACAGCTTGAGAATGAAGCGACGCGCTCAGTGCTGGTGTTTGTGTTGATCAAAACGCTTCCAACTTTCCCCTGAGATTTCGGGCCCTAGCAGTAATAGACGCCAACGGCGCAGCGCCGCACGGTTCGCCGAGCGACGCCCGCGACGCTGACAGGTGTCAGCGGCCGACCGACACGAGCCTCGGCGGGCTTCGGAAAAGCGTAGGGCCTAAGGATCGCTGCCTGCTCAGCGGCATCGATCGCGGGAAGCAAAAGCGCAGCAATAAACAGAACGGTCTTCAGTCTCCCGTGCGCGGTCATTTGTCGTCTCCCGTGGCCAGGTGATCGGGTAGTTCGTCTATGTCGGCAAAATCCGTCAGGTCGACCTTCCTGGCGTCGGTCTTGTTGACGAAGCTATAGTCTTCCGCCACGACATCGACGCCCGTCTTCCAGTCCGAAATTTGGATGCTGTATTGCGGACCTTGGTCGACCTGGCTGGCGGTAATCACGTAGCGGCAGGGATGGGGGTTTTCTCCCTGCGCGATCCAAATCTGCCAGTCGACGTCTTTCGCCCGGAAAGCGAGGTGGTCGCATTCGACACCCCCGATCACCCCACTGCCGAGGTCCTTTACGTCGGTTACGCCCTCCATCAGCTTGTCATAGGCGTCGGGCAGGAGCAGGTCCGCACCGGGCACCGGCTTGCCGAGCTTGTCGCGCATTGCATCGACCAGATGCTCGACCGTGCCCGGGAGATCCACCTGGGTGTAAAGGTTTATATCCTTTCCGACCAGCGTCACCGTCTTGCCGTCGAAAACCATTTCAACATTGGCGAAGCCGCCAAACCGCGTGGCGCGCAGCTTGTCGGGTCGCCCCAACTCGATCTTGCCGGAACTCGCGAGCAGCAATTTCTGATGGTCCTTGGTGACGACTTCCAGGTTTGAATCGTAGGCGAAGGATATCGCCTTTTGTGAAGCGAGATAGTCTGACATCGCCTTGAGGAGGCTTTTGGCCTCAGCTTCTGCCGCCAGCGTTTCTGCTTGCGGTATCAGCCCCAATAGTAAACAGAACGCTGCGGTTGAAAGGGCATTATTCGTATTCCAGCGGATCATCGGCCTATGCCTCTTGGTGCTTGGCAAGCGTCAGCCGCCGGCTGGCGTCTGATATCGACAAACTGTAGACACCGCGGAGAACGAACACCCGTAACGTCTGGTAGGCTCTGTGCGGGCAGACTGTAGAATCTGTCCGCCGCCGAAGCCTCAGGGGATTTTGAATGCGGCGGTGGCCAATACCTTCGCTTCAACTTCCTCGGCGCTCGGCACGGGAAGGCCCGCCTTTCGAAGCGACGCGATCATCCGGAGGTTGTCCCTCGGCTCAATGTTGCGCTTCCTGTGTTCTTCGATGATGTTCGGGATGTAATCCGGGCGCATCTTCATGAAGATCTCTCCCTCGCGCCTCGCCTCATCCAACAATCCAGCGTCGGCGAAGATTGCGGCTGCGACCAGGTGAAACATCGGGAACTTTTGTAGATTCGTCTTGCGGATGAGGCTCACCGCTTTATCAGGATCGTTCAGCATATAGGCCGCGAGCGCTCGTGCTCCGTGGTAGTAGCTTGCGCCACCGGGGTTGAGCGTAAGAGCTCGGTCAAGGAGATCCGCGCCACGCTGCCACTGGCCACAGATTGCGAGCCGCGTTCCGAACTCGCCCAACAGCTCCGTGTCGTTCGGGTTTAATGCCAGCGCCTCCTCGCCGGCCTGAAGCGCCTCGGTGAGTTGTTGGTTGAAGAAAAGCGCGATCATCAGGGATTGAAGCGCCCGGGTATTTCCTGGTTCCAGTTCGATCGCCCGTCGGGCCGAGTGCAACGCCCGCTCAATTGGCGCCGGCTGGCCACTCCTGAGGTTAAAGCGGAAGCGATCCTCATCGAGGTATAAAATGGACGACATTGCCCATGCCGTCGCATAACTGGGGTAACGTGCCACGACGCTTTCAAGACAGTCTCGGGCGTTGAGATGGGTCTCCGGGCTCAGTTCCGCACGATACGCGTAGAAGCGCAGTGTGCAGGCGTAGACCCCGAGGTCATCTGGGGGCGGGCTTGCTGTGGCAGCCTGCGCGATGACGCCGTACGGCTGGGCTACAGCGGCCGCAACCTTGCTCGCGACGTCGGATTGGATGGCGAAAAGTTCCCGGCTTGTTAGGTCATCGTCGTAGGTCTGGGACCACAGGATTGCGCCGTCGGATGTGTCTAATAGGCGCGCCGTCACTCGGACCTTAGGACCAGACACCCTGACGGCGCCTGCAAGCAGATAGCGAGCACCGAGCCCACCACGAATTTCGGAAGCCTCAACCTGTGGGGAGAGAGACTTCGACGTCTCGCGGCCGAAGACCATGATCTCCTTGAACCGTGGCAGGGCGGTGAGCAGTTCCTCTGTCAGCCCTGATGTGTAAAGTTGAGCCTGCGGGCCGTCGCCGAGATTGGCAAAAGGTGCGATCACCAACGTCGGCTCGTCAGGCGAGATTGCGGTTCCGCTCCGCTTCGCAGCCTCAACTATGCGCTCGCTTCCCCAGTATGTCAGCGCCGCAAGTGCGATGACGCCGAAAAGGCCGAGCATTAGCCACCCACGACGCGGCCATGAGTGATCGAGCTGTTTGCCCTCCTCCTCGACAGAGGCAAAGATGGGGGCCGCTGAGATCGGAGCGTTCCAGGTGAACGAAGGCGCGTAGCGTCCTTTTGGAATATCTATCCTGACGGGATCGTCCTGTCCGGCCACGAGATAGTAGCGCTCGAGCGCACGTCTCAGCCGTCCGGCCTCGATGCGGACGACCGGGTCATCCTGGGTGAAGTCTTCGCTCCGCTTGAATACCTCAACCGCGATTGTGTAGCCTTTTAGGCGCAGCGCTCGCCCCGCAAGGGCCTCCTCGACAACGAAACTGAGAAAGGCCGGGCCGCGGCCTCCTTTTGGAAACTCGGCACTCGAAATGATGCGTGCAAGTTGGTCACGAATATCTGCTGGACTTGGCACAGATCCTGACGATTCCGCCATCTCCTCCGATCCGTGTGCCACCAATGTGTCCATCAATCGCCCCCTACCCACTCAGCTGCGACAATCACTGATTTAGTTGCCGTCCCTTTATGTAACCTACGCTGTCACGTTTTGCTCGTCCAGAAATCATATCGGACCACCACCTCGATTTTTGTGCCCCCTAGAGTTTGCCACACCAGTGGTAAGCGTTGGTTTCGAAGCATCTCTGGGCGGATTCGCAGGAAAAATTTGAAGGAGTTTCGCGGATGCCACGGTCAGTGACGGGCGCGCGGCCGTGCCGTGCAAGAAAACATCTCAGGGGTCTCTTCCCCAGCTCGGTTGCGGCTCACGGAATCGTAACGATGCCTGGGCATGCGATGATGACAAATGCTCGTTGGTGACCTTCGCGGCGCCGATCCACGTTCCGGCGGTCGATGGAACCTCACACTCCCGCTGCGACGAACGCTCCGCCGGGGACATGGAGATGGCAAACAGCCGCCGAGACGGGATGTCGGCAGCGCTCGCCATCGTGCAGTCTCCGCGCCTGCGAATTGCCCGCGTAACCGTAGCAGGGGCGTTGCATACTGTAAGCTACTTCCCTTTTGGCGACCGCATTGCGCATGTCAACGCTGGCTAACGCCTCGGCTATCGGCCGGGCAGCCGAGTTTAATGTTGTTTTCGATCGGACTTGCCATGACGAACAGACGTGCAGTTTTCGCAGGAACGATAGTTCTCACTGTTCTTGCCCTCGCCACCGTCGCTCGGGCAGACACCATCAGCTATGCCGATGCTGTGAGCTTGCTCGCCAACGATTGCGGATCGGACATCCGGAAATATTGCAAGGGGCTCAACCTTGGCAGCGGCCGCATCCAGTCCTGTCTCGAGCAGAACGAGGGCAAAGTCTCGCCGGCGTGTACCGTGACACTGGCGAACGTGATCACCTCGATACGTCAACGCCAGGCGGCGCAGTCGTCCTTTGCGACGATTTGCAAACACGACATCGCCCAGTACTGCAAAAGCGTCAAGGGCGAGGGCAATGTTCTCTCCTGTCTGAACAAGGCGACGCGCGTGAACGAAGGACAATGCGGCCAAGCCATCATCGACGCAGGGTGGCGTTGAGACCTTCTTGAGAACGAAAGGTGAGCCAATGAAGCGAATCCAATTTAAGGCGTTGCTGACGATCGGGCTGATGCTGTCCGCTGGCGAGGGGGTGGCGCAGCAAATCAGTGACATGCAACTTGTACGTACCCTCGGGAGGGTGGAAAACGCGGCGCCCGCAATTGACGTCGCGCTTCTGGTGGAGGAGGCAACGGCAAGTGCGGGTAAAGGTGTCGCCAACCTTCCGAACTGGCAGAAACTCTCCAAGCTGTCGCAATTGATCCTAGATATCGAATTCGAGAACGACTCCGTCGCCATCGAGCCAAAATCTTACCGCACGGTCGGCCTGATCGCCGATGCGCTGCACCACCCCAACCTGCGGCGCTACAAGTTTCTCGTGGTCGGTCACACGAGTTCGACCGGCGACGCCCAACACAATCTCAAGCTTAGCGCGCAGCGCGCCAATGCCATAACCGAGGCGCTTTCGACCACGTTTGCGATCGCACCAGACCGTTTGTATTCGATTGGCGTGGGCGAGGAGTGGCCGCTCGATGCAGCCAACCTGAAAGCGCCGGAAAACCGGCGGGTCCAATTGATCAACCTCGGTCTCGTCCAATAGCCCGTGTCCAGTGGTGCTTCAACTTTTGATTGCGCGCGGATTGTCCGCACAGTTGCATTCGTTACAAATTGTTTTTTGGAGGGCAAGTAATGCATATCACGCGCCGTGAATTAACGGTGGCCGGTCTTGGACTGATGGCCGCTGGTTCTGTGGGTTCGTCGGCGAACGCCGCCGACGGTTTGGTGGCAGATCTGCCGGAAGGGCTCGATGAGTTCGCGCTCGCAGTCGAAGCGTACATTTACGCCTACCCTCTCGTGACGATGGAAATGACCCGGCGCGTGATTACCAACGTCGCCGAGGTCGAAGGAACCCGAGGTCCGATGGGGCACGTCATCAAGTTGCGCCAGTATCCGGATGCCAAATTCCGCGACGTGACGGCGCCCAATGCCGATACGCTCTATACGACGGCATTCTTCGATGTGGGTGAGGAACCTTGGGTGGTCAGCTTGCCCGACCTCAAAGATCGTTATGCTCTGTTTCCGATGCTGGACGGCTGGACGACGGTGTTCGACGTTCCCGGAAAGCGGACGACCGGTACGGGGGCGCAGACCTTCGTGGTGACCGGTCCTGGGTGGGAAGGCAAGGTACCGGAGGGCATGACCCAGTACAAGTCTCCGACGAGCATCGTCTGGCTGCTTGGACGCATCTATTGCACCGGGACGCCGGAGGACTACGCGGAGGTTCATAAGCTCCAGGATGAGGTCAAACTCTATCCCTTGAGCGCATGGGGCAAGGAGTGGACCGCCCCCAAGGGCAAGGTCGATCCGGCCATCGATATGGAGACTGCCGTTCGCGAGCAAGTCAACAGCATGAACGCCATCGAGTACTTCACCCTGTTCGCCGAGCTCCTGAAACGAAACCCGCCGACCGACGCGGATGCGCCGATGGTCGCCAAGCTCGCCGAACTCGGCATCGTTCCCGGCCAGGACTTCGACAAGGCCAAGTTCGATCCGGCCTTTGTGAAGCGCGTCCCTGAGCTCGGCTTCGCCCGCATCATGACGCATTTCAAATTCAGCGACGGCGACGTGCAGGACATCGACGGCTGGGGCTTCACGACGAAGACTGGCATTTATGGCACCAACTATATCCAGCGCGCCCTCATCACCGCGATCGGTCTGGGAGCAAACCGGCCGCAGGATGCGATCTATCCGACATCGCAGAAATCCGGCGGCGGTGTGATCAAGCGGGCATATAACGGGTCCGAAAAGTACGTTCTGACATTCAAGAAGGGACTTACGCCACCGGTTTCGGGGTTCTGGTCCTTGACCATGTATGACGCGGACTACTTCTTTGTCGACAATCCGCTTAATCGCTACTCCATCAGTGCACGGGAGCCGCTCAAGGCAAATCCGGACGGCTCGATCGACCTGTTGATCCAGCATGAATCGCCCGGACCGGACAAGGAATCCAATTGGCTGCCGGCGCCCAAAGGCAAGTTTATCCTCATGATGCGCCTCTACTGGCCCAATGAGAGCAATCCTTCCATCATCGACGGCTCATGGACGATACCGCCCGTGAAGAAGGTGAGCTGATTGCACCCTGGGACTGGGGCGGCCTCTCGCCGCCTCGTTCACGGCCGTCACCCCGCGCGCGATGGATTCGGCTTTGTCGCAAGCCAGGTCTCACCGAACGCCGTCGCATTCCGCTCGGTCCTTTCAGCAAGCCGGGTGTCGGCGGCTATCACGTCGTCGACGCTCGGCGCGGACCGGGATTTGACAAGAAGAGGGTTTGAGGCAGCCGAAGTGTGCCCGATCGAACTACCGAGCAGATTCGGCATACCAATGGCAGCTGCAAGACGGGAAGGCCTAACTGCGCTGACAGCCCGTGTTATTTCCAGCCCCCCGGGTTCATGCGAAAGGAGTCTCTGCATGACACATGCGGAGTTCGTTGTACACGTTCGTGAAAGCTATGCTTGTCTTTTTGATCCAAATACGAGCGAGGAGACGTGGTCCCTTTTCCTGATTGCCAATACCGGCTGGAACGGATTGATTGAGGAATATCTACGGCGTGTCGAAGTATTCCTCAGCAATCAAGGGCTGCTTTCCAAGGTCTACGTTCGGCAAATAGAGGAAAAGTGGGGTGGTCTTCGCTGCTACCTCAGTCCGACGGATGACTTCCGCCTGTCGGCAGAACTGGCGGCTGCGCTTAGCGGGATCTATCATGAGATCGCAGACCGTTCCTACCATACTTGTGACGTCTGCGGTGGGCCCGGTCGACTGATTTCAAACAATAGCCGTTATGTTACCCGGTGCAACGACCACATCGCTGACCGCAGGTTCACGATGGACTGTCGCGAGACAGGAAGAGGCCTAAAGCACAAATACGTTGCGAGCGCGGAGGATAATTCAGGAGAAAGAATTGGAAACCGCTGACAACGCACTTGACGGCAATAGCGATGCGGCGACGCCGTTGTCCTGGGAAGCCAACCTTGTTGACGGTTTCGAAGGCGACAGCTTCTCGCCTTTGGGGGGGCTCTACTATCGTGACAATGTCGAGCAACGTGCCGGATCAGTCGAATTCCAGCGAAATGTCACCTTTGGCAGTGCCGGCGCGTTGAAGCTAAGCGTCCGACCGCTTTTTGAGGGCGAAGACGATCGAAGCGAGCGAGCGGAGGTGTGGGAACGCACGACGCTGCGCGTACCATATGACAAGGCGGTCTGGTACGGCTTTTCCGTCAGGTTTGCCGATCCCATCCCGCAAGGGGACCACCGCCATCTGATCGCCCAATGGAAGCGCGAGATCGGTCCGGAGGCGAGGGGTGACTTTAGCCCGTTCCTGGCGCTTCGTCTCGTTCGCGGCCGACTGTTTGCGACCGTTGAGACCAGTTTTCCGGTGATCCCTCGGCGCTCTTCTTTGTCGACCGGCACATCGGCCCTCACGCCGGTTTTTCTGCGGCCGGAAAAGCGCCAGATGCGTGCGCTGGTTGCCACCGACCCTGGCTGGAAGCCACAGGACGGGCGCCTGTTCACGGCCCACACGGATCGCATCACCGTCATCCACAGGGGTAATGAGCTGCCGACGCCGCATAGTGGCTGGATTGACTTTGCAGTGATGACCCAGCCGGGACCGGATGGCACAGGGCATATCGAACTCTTCGCCAACGACCGCTGGATCGTGACGGTCCGAGGCCATATCGGGCATGACGAACATGGGCTGGGCTCTCGGCAGTATTTCAAGTTCGGCCCCTACCGCTCGGCATCTCAGGGCGAATGGACGCTCTACTTCGACAACTTTCGCCGCTCCACACGCAGTGAAGATGTTCTCGGACCGGCTGGACTTGCGGCGCTACGCTCAGCAGGCTCGTAGATCCCGGGAGGCGCAACACAAGGATGTCATGCCGCTGGAAATTTCCTCAAAGTGCCGAAGTAAAATTCCCCAGTTATGCCGACGTGGGTAGCAGGAATGCGTGACCATTTTTCGGTGGCCGTCCCCGTGATCTTGGTGGTGGCAAGAAAGGGGGTGGAGTGATGAGGGGTTTGGAACGCACGTGCTCTGGCATCAGTTCCGCATGTTGTCGCAGGCGATAGCTTGATCCTTCGATCTGAATGCGACGGCGTTGTAAAGGATTCTGTCAAGCAGCGCGGTGGCGACGACGCGATCGCCAAAAGACGTCGCCCCACTCTGCGAAGCCGCGGTTGGAGGTGAGGATCACAGCGCCGCGTTCGTAGCGACCGTTGACGAACTGGGGAAGAGGTTACCGCTGCCCGCGACGACAGGCTGATAAGCCCGCCAGGGTTTTGATGGTTGCGAGCCTGCCCATCCGCAATGCCCTTCTTGATACGGCTGTTCTCGCGCAGCGTCAGTTCTTCGATAGCAGAACGTCGATGGCCTCCAGCTCTGACAGTTCGCCATGACCCGACCTCTTCCTATTTTGCTCACGATTTGTGCTCAAAAGATCGCATAATGTATCGACTGGAATGTACGGTACCGGGCAGCTTCGCTCATGCTGCTCTACCGATTTCCGGGATCAACTCTGGTTCGCCTCCGACCAGCAGGGAAGCAGTGGTCGCAACCATTGACAGAAGCACCATGCCGACGGGTAGACCGGTCGTTAACTTCCTCTGTGGCGTTGCGTAAGTGTGTGGTTCGTACATTCGCAGATCCTCAATCCTCCAATCGGGCAACGACAGCAAAGCTTGTTCCTGCGGACTGCAAGGAGGCGCTCCGGCGCCGTTGCCCGCCCAAGGCAGTTAGGCGCTGTGCTGCTTGGGCTCAGAAGAAAACTAACGCGAGGGTAGAGGGCGACAACGAACCTAAGACCTTTGCGCTGGCCGTTTGAGACTGAAGTCCCATGGCGGAACCTTTTCCGCCGCCCTAGCTTTGAAAATACTCTCGATCGTCGACCCAATCGAGATGCCTCTAGGCCCCACCAGCCCTTAGTGTCCCCGCTAACTGTGGGGCCTACCGAGCGGATGCTCGCATATGATTCACCTCACCGGTCCTGCTTCCGCGGGACCGTTTTTT
This sequence comes from Ensifer sp. GW101-20A05, assembly GCF_059424735.1. NCBI lineage: Bacteria > Pseudomonadati > Pseudomonadota > Alphaproteobacteria > Hyphomicrobiales > Rhizobiaceae > Ensifer > Ensifer sp. GW101-20A05. The sequence goes on from NZ_JBWKZT010000014.1 coordinate 167,847, forward strand.
TATCCAGCATAATTAGCTTTCTGGGGAGTGAGTGCGGGTGGACAACCAAACTCGGAGCATGAAGGCTGCCCCTTCGCATCCAGGGGAAGGGGCAGCGGTCCGAGCGTTAGTCGATAACACGAACGATTTTGCGGGTGCCCGGGTCAACCAGGACCGTGCGGTTGTCTACCACCACATAGCGGTACTTGATATCCGGTGCATCGATCGTGTGCAGTTCTACCGTTTCGGGGAGTGCCGAGCCGACGTTGAGCTCCACTCCAGGAAGTTTGATGGAGGCAAGCGGCTTCTTCTTAACATATTCGCGAACGACCGTTTCCTGCTCTGGAGTAACAATGACCGTCTGAGCTAGGGCGAGGCTATACTACACCAGACGCACACCCGATCGAACGTCCGTTGGAGCGTATCAAGTTCGTCGGGGCTGAGTAGCTGGCCGGTAATCTCCTGGATCGAAACCTCGTGGTTGCCGTGCGGAAGCGAGTCCGCGTTCTCTTCCAGCGCCGCCAATTTATAGTAGCCGATCATGTGTTTCAGAACGCCGCTCTCCCGAACGCCCCCTTGGTAGCAATTGAGAATGCGTATTGCGATTGCCTCTGCGGCCTCACTATTCCGCGACAGGCCGAGCCCGCGCAGGACATCCACAAAGATCTGTTCGATTTGGTTGATTTCGTGAGGGAGGAGTACCTTTGAATGGGCTGTGGGAAACATCACGGCGATCCGAAGAATGGTTTCGGATGATCGTCGCCGGCGAACGAGGTCCACCGGATGAACCTGTTGCGGCAGGATTGCACAACACGGAGTCAGACAGACAGCGCGAGGATCATATGCCGGGTTTGTTTCCGGTTTGTGGGTCTGGGATCGCATAATGTATCGTCGGGAACGACATCCTTGTCGGGATGTTGGACGGGTGTTCCGAGGCTCCGCGCGGACGTACATGGTGTGGGCGATACGTTCCTCGATCGACACTGACTGTCGCCCCTGAGGGGCGCCGCATCAGACAGCACGAGCGCCCGTTATTCAAGACGACGGATGTTGAATGGTCGCCCCGACAAAGTAACCAGGCGGCGATGGGCGCGTCACGCAACTGTCACGCGCAAAGTACTTTAGAAACTGCTAAGACGTAGAAAGCGATGACCATGTTCGAGTACGAAAATGCGCCGATACCTTTTTCACATTCATCTTCTTGGGACGGTCAATCGCGACCACACCGGAGCGTTTCATGCTAGCGACAGCCAGGCGGTGGCGCGCGGGAGATCGGTTGCGGACGGGATCGCAGAAAACGACAGGCACCGGAGCGTAATCGTAACAGTTGAAAGGGCAGGTGGCCCGGTTTTGGCGCGTGTAACTGCGACGAAGGCCATGCCCCCTTGGCAGTCTGCAAGCTCGAAGTTCGAACACGCTTGGCGGGAACTGTCCGGCTTGGATTCCAGCCAACTCCGAGGGATTGCGCCCGCGTTTTCAGGGAGGAAGGAAGGTTTGGACGACGAGCCGGTCCTTAAAGACTATCTCGGCGAACGGGAGAAGGCGGACTATTGGCTGGCGATCGACGCTGACGACTTCGTACCGCAATACAATGCCGACTGCATGCATTCCGTACTTGGGTCATCGTCGGCCCGTCCTATTGGGGCCCGGAAGCGATCCGCCTTGGAGCGGTTACGATCCTTACAGGGAGTGTGACGAACGAGGCAAGTGTGCTCCCACTTGCCGTTTTACTTTTGGGTGTTGACGACGAGTTTGCAGCGATGCCGTCTTGCAAAACGTGCCCCAGCTGTTCAAGCGAACTCGTTGCTCTGATTGCTTGCGCGTCCCCGCAAGCACGGCCACGAAGAGTACGGCAAGCCCAATGTACAAGGCGACGTTCAGCCCGGTGCGCCCGTACATTCCACCCATCGTCGCCAGCATGATGATGCCCATCGGAGCTACCATCGTCAGCGCCATGTAGGCCGTATTGAGATTGTTCCGGAAATCCGCCCAGCCGTCGATCATCGAGAACATGACGAAGTACATCACGATCAGGCTGAGAACCATGTTGACCGTGAACATGATGTAGTTGTGCGTCGCCCCGTCATGATGCTGCATCGGCGGCCGCTCATTGTTCCGGCCATCCTCGAAACCGTGCGGCCGCTCGTAGGTACCATCACGGGCGTACGTCGCGGGACATCCACAACCAGACGATCCGCAAACGCCCGTTTCGGCGCGGAACTTTTGATCGGCAGACGGATTGTAGGCTCGAAGGGAACGCGCCCCATGCCTGCCTTCCGAGTTTCACTCCAGGTCATCTTAATCGGTGCACTCTGCCTTGGGATTCTCAGTCTGCACGGCACACTGGGCGCCACCGTTCATGTCGGACGCCATTGCCCCTCCGTCACGGAGCCTAACCATCACGCTTCCGACTTCGCCTCGCCGCCGGGCTGCTGCACAAAATCTCAGTGCTGTGCGGTTCTGGTGGATTGCGTGCGTGCGGCGAAGATCCACCCCCCGCATCTTCGCAGCCCGCTTGCAGTGCAGGCGAAGGCGTTCCTGCTCGTCCGGGTGCTTCATCCTCCGCCCAAGACCAGCACTCTCCCGATCTGAAACACACGTCCTTCCGAACATGGAGAGTACAATGAACAGCTTGCTTAAGCTCATAGTCGCCGGGACGGCCATACCAGCCATCCTTCTCGCAGCGACCGAAACGGCGTCGGCTCAGATGGCGATGCCGGACGCATGCAAATCGGCATCTTCGATGAGTGGCGACATGAAGATTGCGGGTTTCGGTAATTCGCGGACATGGATTCCATTAAATCCCGGACAGCGATTTCACTAAATCCGGGACAGCATTT
>NZ_JBWKZT010000015.1:0-146943 GCF_059424735.1 Ensifer sp. GW101-20A05
CCTGTGCGCCGGATACTGCTGCGAGAGCAGCAGCGGAGCCGAGAAGAAGGCTCTTGATGTTCATTTCTGACCTCCAGACAAAATCGAACTCGCCGCAAAGTCATTCAGGCGAGCGCAAATCGGAGAAGGCAAAGTGTATTTTGGTGACCGTTCGTCCATTACCAAGCATTCCGCTCTCTTGGAGCAAATGCTTAGAGCGTTCTGGGCGGTCGCCCCGGAATACACTTGATCCTCGCTACGCAGAGTGCGGACCGACGATGAATTCGCGTTCGGCCGCGTAGGTCAGAGGCGCACCGTTCGGCTGGCCGCCGGCTCCAAGCCTTTGCCGCGATAGGTGACGGGGATGCCGAGTTCCTCGTGGGTGCGTGCCAGCGTCTCCAGCCAGGTCGCCAGTTCGTCCGGCACCTTCTCCTCGCCGGTCTCCATCGCCTCGATCCATGCCAGGTTGCAATGCAGGGCGCTCGCCAGATTGATCGGCGTCCAACGAAGAACGAGAAGGCATTGGGTGAAACGGGCGGGTGTCATCGGTTGTGCTCAAGGTTGCATGTGGAATGGATGCAGCAGGCTTTACACGCTGAAATAAGTCAAGGTGATGACTTGTCGCGCCCGAAAGGCCTGATCTTTTCGTGAGTTAGAGTTGAATGGGCAAAATGCCGCAGAACGGCTGTGGAAACCGTAGCTTATCGGCGTTTGCCGCTGCTGCTCGTCCCGCCGGCAGTGATAAAACGCGCGGAATGTGAGATAGGAAGCGGGCTCTCGGCCTGCGTCCGATGGACTTGCCGGCAGCGGCGGGTGCGAATCGCGCGACTTTCGGATTGAATGGCGGTCGATCCCAACAGCCGATTCGGGCTTTCGGACAACTGCGCTGGGGCCGTCGACCATTGCATGCATCTCTCTACCAATCCGCGATCAACATCGCTGCAAAGGCAGCCTTCTACCTGTCGCTTGCGATGCTTCTTCCGGCGGCGGTGGACCTGTTCTATGGGCATCCGGATTGGCGGATATTTGCCGTGTCGGCCTTCATTACCGGGGGCGTCTCACTTCTGACCATGGCCGCGACGCAGGGCGGCCCTCCGCCCTTCAGCCGCAAGATGGGCTTCCTCGTCGTCAACTTGCTCTGGCTCGTCATCTCGCTCGTCGGTGCGGTACCTTTCTGGTTCTCGTCGCTGAAACTCGATTTTGCCATGGCCCTGTTTGAATCCGTCTCGGGCATCACCACGACTGGCTCGACGGTGATCACCGGTCTCGATTTCGCTCCCCCGGGCATTTTGCTCTGGCGCTCACTGCTGCATTGGTTGGGCGGCATCGGGATCGTGGCGCTCGGGCTCTTCGTCATGCCTTACTTGCGTGTCGGCGGCATGTCCTTCTTCAAGATGGAATCCTCGGATACGACCGAGAAGCCGTTCGCCAGGATCGTCACCTTCACCCGTGCCTTCATCCTCATCTACGTGGTGCTGACGGTCACCTGCGCGATTATCTATGCCTATCTCGGCATGAGCCGCTTCGACGCCCTGAACCATGCGATGTCGACGATCGCGACCGGAGGCTTCGCCACCCACGACGCCTCGCTCGGCTACTTCAAGAGCCTGCCGATCCTCTGGGTCGCAACGTTCTTCATGGCCTTGAGCAGCCTGCCGTTTTCGGTGCTTATTCTCTTCATCGTTCGCGGTCGGCTCGATACGCTGAAGGATCCGCAAATCATCGTCTTCCTGTCCTATCTGACCATACTTGCGCTTGCCGCAAGTCTTTATCAGCGCCTTGCCAATGACGTCACAGCGAGCGATGCGCTTGCACATGGGTTCTTCACGGTCTCGTCAATCCTGTCGACGACCGGCTTTGCCAGCGACGACTACATGCTGTGGGGGGAGTTCATCGTCGCCCTTGCTTTCGCTGCAACCTTCATGGGCGGGTGCTCCGGCTCGACGGCCGGCGGCATGAAAGCCTACCGTTTCATCATCATTTTCAATTCCATTCGGGCCGGGCTCTTCAAGCTGATCTATCCGAATGCGGTCCACACGGTGCGCTACGGCAAGGGCCTCGTCGATATCGATGTCCAGCGCACGGTTTTCATGTTCTTTACAGCCTATATGTTCGTCTGGGCGTTCGGCAGCCTGGCGATGGGCGCGATGGGCTATGATCTCGTTACGGCTGCTTCTGCCGTCGCCACAGCGCTCTCCAATGTCGGCGCCGGGCTCGGGCCGATCATCGGACCGGCTGGTAACTTCTCGACCTTGTCGGAGCCAGCCCTATACCTTCTGTCGGTGATGATGCTGTTTGGCCGTCTCGAAATCCTGACGGTGCTCGTCATCCTAACACCGCTCTTCTGGAGGGATTGAGCTCCGCGGATGGTACCAGTCGATTGATAGCGAACTTCTCGCGATCGCCGCAGGCATCATCAACGCGTGAGTACGGCAAGCACCATAAGTTGGCGCCGGCCACCTACAACGGAGTAGATTGAAACACGTCACCTAACTGCCGGCGTTTCGTATTTCTCTGGCCACGCCGCTTTCTTCTCCGCAGCATTCGGTGGCAATGGCCAAACAGCGTTGCCGCTCCAACGCAATCGCCTCGGCAATCATCATCGTAGGGTCGCGTTGTCCGCGTGCGAGATGTCTGGCTGAAATGGTCCACGCCGCCGCGGTAATTTCGTCTGGAAACATAATTCGCCTCAAACGTTATTCAACTGAACGTAGGCGTAATTGCTTTCGTGAAACGTGTGCGTGATCCCAGATTGCTTGCATCCACGTCTTCGCCCCATCTTGCACGGTTGAGGTTGCTGGGATCGCCCTCGCTGCCACACCCGTCCGCCGAATAGCTTTCCGCTGGCACTGCAATCATCTTTTCTTCGCTTTCGCTCGACAGTGGATGGCATTCTCAGCCCTGTTAGCCTGCGACCACCCACAGTGAGAGGCCTCGGAGCGTTTCCGGTCCGAGGCTTCATGTCTCGACGCGCAAGGGAGGGCGGTCAGGCCGCCTCAGTCCTGCGGTAGGTCCCGGCGTTCTCGACGTAGTACTTCTCGAAACGATGGCGATAGTGCTCAGCGCCGCCGAAGTCGCTGTACTTCGCCAGCTCGTTCATGTCCGTCTTGTTGAGGATCACGCCAAGGATCTTGCCGTTGATCTGCGGTTCGGAGTTGAGCAGATCACGCACGAGACGCGACGGCGTGCGGCCCCACTCTGCAACGTAGATGAAGCCATCGGCGAGCGGCGAAAACGCCTTGCCATCGACCACCGGAGCAAGTGCTGCAAGATCGACAATCACGTAGTCGAACGATTTGCGGGCATTGTCGATAAGGTCGGCCATCGCCGGGGAGGCGAGCAACTCGTGGCTGTCATAGGGTTCGCTCTTTGCCCCGGCTTCCCCGCCAACCGGGAAGATTGCCAGTTTTGTCTTCTGGTCGATCTTGATGCCGGCGGGCCAGGAAGACTCGCCGATCAGCGCCTCGACGAGGCCGGTCTTTGGCGGCGGATTGATCATCTTGCTCAGCCCCGGCTTGCGGATGTCGGCGTCGATCAACAGCGTCTTCTTGCCGCTCGCCGCGAGCAGTGCGGCAAAGTTCGCCGCGATGATCGACTTGCCCTCGTCCGGAACGGCAGAAACGATGCCGATCACCCGCGAACCGTTGCCGTGCAACATCCGGTCACAGGCGAGCTTGGCGTTGCGGAAGGTCTCGGCGAAAGACGATCGCGGCGCGTCGAGCACGATGCGACTGACCCGTTCAAACGGCAACGGCTCTGCGGCCTGTGTCATCGGCTGGGGCGTCCTGCCCTTCATCAACCGCGCGCGAACCCGGTCGGTCGTGGTCAGTTGACGCGGGCCGATCAGCGGAACATAGCCGAAAGACCTGTGTCCGAGGATTGAACGCACGTCGCTTTCGAGCCGGAAGGTCCTCTCGCGGAACTCCTGGAAAGCTGCGAACGCACCGCCTGCCATCATGCCGAGCACCGCCGAAAGTGCCAGAACCAAGGTCTTCTTCGGACTTGAGGGCGAGGTTGGAACACCAGCCGTGGAAATCACCCGGGCCTTGGCGATCGGGAAGGAGCGCTGCTGCGAGGCCTGCTCATAGCGGTTCAGGTAGGTCTCGTAGAGGGTCTTCAACGCTGCCGACTTCTGCTCGAGTTCGCGCAGATGCACGAGCGACAGGTTCGCATCCGAGTTGCGGCCCGTTGTGCCTTCGATGTTTTCTCTGAGCGAAGCCTCGCGCGAGCGGGCGACCTCATATTCGTTGCGGTAACTTGCGGTGAGTTGCTCCAGTTCCTGGAAGATCTGCCGGCCGACATCGGACTTTTCCTTGCGCAGCGATACTGCCTGGGGATGGTCGGCGCTGAAGCTTTGCGTCACTTCCTGTTCGCGTTTGCTGACGGCCAGGTAACGGGTACGCAATTCGCGGATGACGGAGTTGTCGCCCTCTTTGGCGGAAATCGTCGCGTTCTTGACCGCAGTTTCAGGCCCTTGGTCGACGATCGCCTGGAACTGCTTGAACCGTGCGGACGCGCTTGCCGTGTCGGCTTGAGCGATGATGAGCTGGCTGTTGAGATCTGCCAGTTGCTGTTCGGACATCAGCTCACCGCGAGCGAGCGTCAGGCCGTTCTCGCTGCGGTATTTCTCCACCTCGAGCGAAGCCACCTGCGAGCGTTGCCTGAGGTCGGCAAGACGCTCCTGCAGCCAGACGGAGGCGCGCTCCGTCGCATCGAAATTGGCGTTCAATTGATCGTTGAGATAAGCATCTGCATAGCCGCGCACGATGGCGGCGGCGAGCTGCGGATCGCTGGAACGGTAAGCAAGCGCAACAACGGAGCTTCGGTTTACGCGCTCGACGGCCAGCCCCTGCTGGATGAGCGCGGCCGCCTTCTGACGTCGTCCGTTGCGGGCCGCCTCTTCGGAAATATCGGATCCAAACGAAAAGACGCCGGTCACGGATCTCAGCCAGTCCTTGACGGCGCCGAAGGGCGAGCGTGGCGGATTGAGGACCGTGTCGTTGTCGTCGAGTTTCATCTTGTCGACGACCCGCAAGGCGAGCTCGCCAGACTTCAGGATCTCGACGGCGCTTGCCATCTGGGTGTCGAGCAACTGGCTGTTCTGTGGCGTCGCCTGCTCCTCGGCGTATTTCGAGAGGTTCTCGTCGAGCAGGATCTGCGTCATCGACGTATAGAACGACGTCGCGAAAACGAGGTAGACGGCGCCAAGTGCCATGAACAGCACGACGAACGCGCCAACCAGCCTGGCGCGGCGAACGATGACCGAGAAGAGCCGGTCAAGGTCGATGAACCTATCGGGTTCCTCCATTTCCCTCGGCACAACGCTATTGAAGGGGAGACTTCTTTGGTTCATTGGGTCGCTCTGTCCGTTTCCCTTTTGGTCCGAAGGCAGGCGCCTCGAAAAAGAGGCGCCAAACCAGCCTTATGCCGCGCGGATGCGGCCTTCATGAGACAGAACCATGTCCTTGACCGCGGCATAGACCACGTCGCCGAGGTCAGAGCGCGCGAGCGCGAAGGCGACATTGGCGGCGATGAAGCCTTCCTTGGAACCGCAGTCGAAGGTGCGCCCCTCATAGGGATGGGCGTGAAACGCTTGATTTTGCGAGAGTTTCAGCATCCCGTCGGTCAACTGGATTTCGTTGCCCGCACCCCGTTGTTGGTGCGCGAGAATGTCGAAAATCTCGGGCTGAAGGATGTAGCGGCCGTTCAGGTAAAAATTCGACGGTGCTTCGCCGGCACGCGGCTTTTCAACCATTTTCGTGACTTCGAAACCGTGTGGAACGGTGTCACCCTTGCCGACGATGCCATATTTCGACGCATCTTCCGGAGCGCATTCCTCGACCCCGACGACGTTGCCGCCGGTCTGGCGATAGAGATCGACGAGGCCGGCCATGCAGCCGCGTGCGCCGTGACACAGCATATCCGGCAGGAGCAGCGCGAAAGGCTCGTCGCCTATCACGTCGCGCGCGCACCAGACTGCATGGCCAAGGCCGAGCGGCGCCTGCTGCCGCGTAAAGCTGACCGAGCCGGCACGCGGCAGCATCTCCTCCAGTTCGGAAATCTGGGCGTTTTTGCCGGAACGGGTCAGCGACGAGATGAGTTCCGGCGTGTCGTCGAAGTGGTCCTCGATTGCCTGCTTGTTGCGGCTAGTAACGAAAACGATGTGCTCGATGCCCGCCTGGCGGGCTTCATCGACCGCATATTGCACGACAGGACGATCGACGATCGTCAGCATCTCCTTGGGTATCGCCTTTGTCGCGGGGAGGAACCGCGTTCCATTGCCGGCGACCGGGATCACAGCTTTCCTGACGGTCCTGATACGGTCCATGGCTTTATCCTTTACGTACGTGAGGGCTATTGCCCGAGGTGGATCGTTCAGCCGCCACCGTCGGTGTGGCGGACTTCAATCGTGCGAGCGGCGCAAGCAAACGGCGCAGCCGCACGGCGATCGGCATTCTGAGGTGCCGAAGCGCTCGGGGGTCGGACAAGGCCACCTGGGCGGCCCCAACCAACGATCTGGATTTCAGATGATCGACGAGGCGCAGGAAGGCATGCGCCTCGCGCAGGCTCCTGTCGCGACGACGCTGCATTGTCATCGCTTCGGCATCGATCGAGTGGATTGCGAGGAAATCCTTGTCGGCTGCAATCATCGCCTCGATATGGCGAAGTTCGAGCACCCGGGAGATCGAGCCCTCGCGAATGTGGTAGCAATAGCCGGCTGAGGGATCGACGATGCAGCGTCCGCCATTGGCGAGCGCAGATGCGAGCAGGATGTAGTCTTCACCGATCCGGATGGACTGCTTGAAGCGAAGGCCATGCTCGTTCAGGAAACGGCGCTCGAAAATCGGCTTCATATAGCCAAAATTATAGGTCGAGCGGAAAAGCACATTGGATTGAATGAAGGCTGCAAGCGTCAGCACCCGGTGGTGTTCGAGCAAGGCTTCGGGAAACATGCGCTCGACGCGCCCGTCGAGGTTTGCGACGTCGATGTTATCGACGGCAATCTGGGCGCCAGCCGTCGACGCCAACGCGATCATGCGGGAGAGCCGTCGGGGGCTGATGGTATCGTCCGCGTCGAGAATGGCGATCCAATTGCCGCGCGCCGCTTCAAGCCCGGCATTGCGCGCTCCGCCAGGCCCACGGTTTTTCGCAAGCCGCAACAGCCGCACCCGTGGATCCGCGATCTCTTCGACCACGGCACAGGTGTCGTCGGTGGAGCAATCGTCGACGACGATCACTTCCAGGTCGACCTCTTCCTGTGCGAGCGCGCTCTCAATGGCGCGGCGGATCGTGTCGGCGGCGTTATAGGCCGCGACGACAAAACTGACGTCTGGTGCTGGGAGCGTCATCCGGCGGTCGCGGCCCCATACTGCTGGAGTTCACGTACGCCGAGAAGCCCACTGACGACACCCGCATGCATGACGGCGCGCAGGGCGTAGCGCGAACGGGCGACCGGCGATCCGAGAAGAAAGAGGCTCGCCGTAGCGCAATAGCCGGATTTGGCCATCGCTCGGGCGATTTCCACCAACTGCCTGCCGGGTTGGCCCGGCTCGCTTAACAGGCGCCCGTGGGTCTGGCCCGAACGGAAGCGGCGCTTGGCAAGCCAGGCAAGGCGCGCGCGCTTTTCCGGAACCGGTTCGAAGACCAATGCATCCGGGGCATAGGCGAGACGTCCGCCGGCCGCATGCATATGGCGAAAAAATTCTGTGTCCTCACCACCAGTCCGCCCGAGCGCCAGGTTGAACCGTCTGTCGAAAAGGACCGGCCGGGTGAGATCGAGCAGGACGTTGCAGGTGTAGCCTGTGCGGATCTCGCCATCGACCCATACGGGGCGGGTCGAATGAAAGTCGCCGCGGCGCATCCAGTTCGGCGCGGTCAACGCGTATTCGGCGCGAACCGGGCCAAGCACGACATCGGCCCCGGTCGTAGCGGCCGTGTCGAGCAATTGCAGGAGCCACGCCCTCGATACGGTCTCGTCGTCATCGACGAAGGCGAGATAGTGACCGGCGCTATTGTCGAGACAGGCATTGCGGGCGATCGAGATGTTCGACGCCGGGCAATGCACGTAGAGGATCTCGAAGGGCATGGTCGGGCGCATCTGGTTGACCAGCGCCTCGGCACTCGGCGTCGTGTCGTTGTCGGCAACGATGACGCGGATGTCGACATCGGCGGGCACCGTGATAAGCGCCAGCGAATGCAGCGTTTCCGCAAGTTGCGGACGGCGGAAGGTGCAGACCGCAATATCGATCCGTTTTCTGGCGAGATCGGTCATGGCGCCACCTTTCGGTTTCGCGCGGTAAGAAGCTCGCGCCAGAAGCCGGCCGACCAGGCGAAATGCATCACCATGGCTGAAAGGGCTGCAAGCGGGCCGTAGGGGTTCCGCTGGCCGAGCGCCATCCACATGCCGTAGCCGATGCAGGCGGCGGCCCACAGCGCCACCGGCACGACGGCGAGCCAGTTGATGACTGCGAGCAGAGCGCCAATGGCGACGGGTGCAACGGCGAGCGGCAGAAGTTGCCGCAGGTTCGGCCAGGCGCGGTGCTTCAGGACATTGCGTGCGCGCCCCCGTCCATAGGCGAAGTATTGGCGAAAGAGCGGGCCGACCTTGGCGCGCGGATAGTAGACCATGCTCGTCCGGTCGGTCATCCAGATGCGATAGCCCGCCTGCCTGAAGCGGTAGTCGAACTCCGCATCTTCGTTGTGGCTGAAGATTTCGTCATAGCCGCCGATTGCCTGAAAGGCGGAGATCCGCATCAGCGCATGGTGGCCGTGATCGGCCCAGTGGCTCGTGGCGCCGAGCCGATGCTTGGCGCCGCCATTGCCGAGCTTGGAATTCTGGGCGTAGGCCGTCGCCTTCTGGAAAGGCGTGAAGCCGACCGTCTGCATTGCGACGACGACGGAGTCCGCACCGGTCTCAAGCGCCTCTTCGACAAGACGCTCGCAGTAATCGTCTGGATAGGTCCCGTGAGCATCGATGCGGATCAGATAATCGAAGGACGCTCCGTATTCGGCAACGGCAAGATTGATCGCCGCGCTCTGGATGCGCTTCGGATTGTCGAGAGCAAGCACCGAGGCATGCGCCTTGGCGAGGCGCGCAGCAATCTCGCGCGTGCCATCCGTGCTGCCGCCGTCGACAATCAGAATGGCGCCGTTGAGACGCGCCGCTGCCGGTCGCAGTCCCTCAACCAGGCCTTCGATGTGCTCAGCCTCGTTGAGGCAGGGAATGACGATAAGGGTTCGTGTCGAAGCCAGCGTGTTGTTGCTCATGACAATCCGCCTTCGTTCTGAGGAGTTGGGGAAAGGTTAGGCGCGATCCGCGGCGGAGCCGCCGACGTGACCGCCGAAAGCCGCCGGACCAGGCTTTCGCAGTCACTGCGGCTGAAAATCCAGGTATCAGCCGCGCAAGTCGCGATCCGGCCGGATGCCTCAATGTAACGCTCGGGGTCGATCGAGCCGAGCAGGGCGGCGAGCGCCTCCGGCTCCGCTTTGTCGAGCAGCATGCCGAGGCCGCGGATGGCCAGGAACCGTGCCGTCTCGGTACCGCGCAACGCAATTGGCACACGGCCGAAGCGGCAACCCTCGTAGAGCCGGTTCGGCAACAACCATTTCGAGTTCTGGCCTTCCTCGAAGAAATCGATCGCCCAGGTGAAGTGCACGTCGGAATAGATGTCGCTCAGTTCTTCCGGACTGCGGTAAGGCCCGTGGAACTGCATGAAGGGTTCGTTGCGCACGAAGCCCTCGAAGTCATCGAACTGCGAATAGGCCGGCCGACCGCGCAGCACGATCTCGAAGCGTCCTTCCATTTTGCGGGAAAAGGCCGACAGCAGCGCCAGCGATTTGCGGCAGCGCAATGCGCCGAACCACCCGATACGCCACGGCCCATCCTTTGGCGGCGACGCTGCCGGAACCAATGGTCGCACCATGGTCTCGTTGAGCTCGAGCACCTTGTTTTCCAGCATCATGGTCGGCGCCGAGATGCCCGAAAGCGGGCGGAAATAGTGCTCGACGAAGGCCGGAGAACTGGTGATCAGGAGCCGGGCATCACGCCCGAGGAACGCTTCACTCGCCCGCAACGTCTTGCCGGCGATGTCGGGGCGCAGAAGCAGGCGGTGAATGTCGAGACATTCGTAGACGATTGGCACGTCACCGCCGAACACACTGACGGCCTTCCTGGCGATCGCCAGCATGTCGAGGTTGCGCGCAATGATCAAGTCCGGGCGTTCGACATTGCGCAGCGCCTGCCTGAGTGAAAGGCAGCCCTTGGCAATCGCGCCGATCCGTTGAACGAAACGCCCGTCATGCGTTGTCCCGAGCTCAATGGGCTCGATGCCCTCGATCGCCGCCAGCGGGTTGGCGTCGCGCCTGAACCCCGCAAGCTTGACCCTTGCACCCCCGGCAAGGAGCATCAGGACACGCCGGCGAACGGCGGGGTCGGCAAGATCCTGTGCGAAATAAAGTACCTGCAGCATGAATATCGAATATCCGGTTCTCTGCTCGGCCGTCGCCGTGCATGGTTTGAAACGTTGGGCGTCGCGGTTTGAACGCGTCGATTAGGAATGCTCCTGGCCGCCGCTTAGTTCGTTGGGCAGGCGACCGATTCGGCAAACTGGCATTCGTCTCCCGGCGCGGTGAACGCGATCCGGTCGACCTGCATGGTCGACGGTCCCTTGTAGGAGAAGGCGCCCATCCAATCCGAAAGCGTGTCGGTTCCCCAAAGGCTGAAGAAGATCTTCTGCGGGTTGGCGGGGATCTTCGCGGGATCGGTCACTTCGTGGACGAGTTCGCCGTTGACGTAGTAGCGGATACGTTCCTTCTCCCAGACGAAGGCGTAGTCGTTGAAGCCCTGGTTGGCGCCGCCGGGCACGTCGACAAGCTTTTCGTTGCCGCCCTTGGCAGAGACATACTGGTTGATCTGAACCTTTGCCGGGTTCTTGCCGAGGACTTCGAAATCGATCTCGTCATGCGGCTTCTTGTCGGCCGGGCCGATATAGGTGAAGAACGCCGAGTTCAGCCCGGAACCATCGGCCGTCTTGATGCGGGCTTCATAGGTCCCGTAGCTGAAGCGCTTGCGTGTCTGGATCTCGCCGCAGGCGTAGTTGCGCTCGCCAAGCTTTCCTTCGGTGAAGGAGAGTTCCGCGATGCCGTTCTCGACCTTCACCTGCTTCTTGGACCAGGTGCAGTTCTGGTGGGCGCCATTGTTCCAGCCGTCGGAGACATACCAGATTCCGGTGTCGAGGGTATCGAAGTCGTCGATGAAGGACTTTGCCTCTGCTGTGTCCCCGGCGTTTGCCGGGCCGGCAAGGCCGACGGCGACAAGGCTCAACAGGGCGAGGCGGTGAGGTCCAGAAGATCTCATGGTCAGGTCCTTTGCTGTGGTGAAAGTTCGGCGCGCTGTTCCGCCGGCCGCGCCTTTGCGCCTTGGGCGGCGCCCGCTCGGCTTCCGGTCAGGATTGCGGTCAGGTTCGGAAGCCAGCGCCCGGCGAGGCCGTAGGCGGCGACAAGGATTGCGATCGTGATGAACGGAACCGTGTAATAGAAGGCCGGGTAATATCCGAAGCCGGCGCGGTTCCAGATCATCCAGAAAAGAACCAGCAGCGGATAGTGCGTACAGAAGATCCAGAAGCTGAGCCCGCCGCCGCGCGCCAGAGATGCCCCAACGCTCGTGCGGACCAGCAACTCGGAAACCGCCCAGGAGCCGAGAATGCCGGAGAGGGCGGTCAGACTGCGCAGCATATCGACCCAGACCGGAAAGTCGGGTCCGTACTGATAGAGCACGAGCGAAAGCAGCACCGAAGCGCCAAGGACGGCGATGGTGATCGGCCAGGAAAAGCGATCGAGACTGCGCACGTCAACGCGACGCAGGCTCATGTATATGCCGGCGCTGAAGCCAAAGAGGATCGACTTCTTCAGGAAAATCCCGTTTGGCAGCGGTAGCACGGCATAGGCGAGCAACAGGGCGAGCGTCTGCATCGGATAACGCTTGATCAGCCAAGCCAGTACCGGCGACAGCACGATGCAAAGCAGCAGATCCCGCAGGAAGTAGAGCGGCACGTTGATCGGCAGATCCTGGAGCGCCAGTGCGAGATTCAGCCATTCCCGTGTGCTTGCGCCCACGACATCGGGCAGATAGCCGAAGCTGATACCCTTGCTTTGCGCAACGAAGGCCAGTGCCAGAAAAGCAATGTTCCAAATCAGGAAGGGCAACAGGACGGTTCTGGCCTTGGTCTTGAGCGTTTTGCCATAGTCGAAACTGTCGAGGCCACGCCGGAACAGAAGATAGCCGGAGATCGCGCTGAGGCACGGGACGCCGACACGAAAAAGGCTGTCGCCAAGAAAGACGCGCAGCCAATCGAGCACACCATAGGTGCCGACATACGGGCTCGTCGCCGGATCATGCGGCACATGCACGAAGACGATGCCGGAGATCAGCACGATGCGCATCAGATTGATCCGCGACGAGATGTTCGCGTTCACATCCACGATGTCCGTCACCCCTATCTGCCAGTGCCATTTTCCAGGCGACCGTTTCAACAGAGCAGACCAGAGCCCGCATTCATTGTGCTAAAGGCTAGGCCCGGGCACGGATGAAAATATGGCGCTGCAACAAACGAATCGGCCGCACTTTGTTGCAATGCAGCATCCGATGTTCAATAATTTCTAGGAAGATTTACCCATTTTCGCGCCGGCGTCGGGAAAAAAGCCTATGCATAGGGCATTTACGGAATATTATCAGCCGCTTATTTGCTGATGCTTTTACTAGTGTTTGGTGTATCAAATCGCGGTAAAATTGTGCTGTTTTTCTCTCTTGTCACGCGACAAACGGCCAATACGGCCCCGAGCCAAGCCGAAATGCGGCGAGGATGAGGCAGTTTCCGGCGCCTGAAATCGGTTATTCAGCCGCCGCGGGCACGCTCGGCGAAGCGTTGCGCTTGCGGATCATGCCGTAGAGCTTCGTCAACAATGGACGTTCCACGACCAGCATCAGCGCGAGATAGATCAATCCACCGATTGCCGTGCCAATCAGCACCTGGAGAACCGCGCTCGGTATCAGCGCGCCATAGAAGTCCAGCAACAGCCTGACGGCAACCGCCATCGCGAAAGCCGCGATCATCGGTCTGATCGAGATCAGGAAGCCGCGCAAGAAGGGCAGGCGATCGGCCCGGAACACGACCCAGGAATAGCCGAGCAGCGTTGCCAGGTTGACGATGCAGAGCGCAATCATCGCTTCAACAAGTGAGCCGCCAATTGCCCCGTAGGCGACAGCTGCGGTCGTCACGACAGCGCGGATGACCGCCCACCAGAAGAGGACTGTCCCCTGGCCGATGCCTTTCAGGTAGGGGACGTAGGTGCTGCAGGGTGTCAAAAGTCCCTTTGACAGCGCAAGCAAACCAAGGACCGGCCAGGCGGCCGCCCATTGCTGACCGAAAAGCACCAGCATCGCCGGCTCGGCAAGAGCCCAAAGGCCAAACATCATCGGTGCCAACAGCACGGTGGTGACCTGCGTGCTCAACATCAGCGCTTGAGACCGCCGCTGGCGATCCTCGCCCATATGGCTGAAGGCGGGAAATAGCACGCCCATGACGGCCGAAAGCACGATCTGGTTGGGAATGCTGGAGAAACGGTTTGCCGCCGAATAGGCACCGGCGTCCGAAAGGCCGAGGTACCGGCTGATCACCACCATCGGCGATTGGAAAGTGACGAAATTGGCAATCTCCGACCCCATCATGCCGAAACTGAACCGGCTGAGGGTCAGAACGCGGCGTGGGGAAAAAACCAGCCGGGGCACATAGCCGGATACGGCAAAGAGGCCGGCAAGGCGGATGAATGCGGAGACGAAAAGCTGCGCCAGCAGCGACCAAACGCCGAAGCCAAGCAGCGCTGCGCCGACGGCAACAAGCGCCCCGACGGTCTCGGAGATCATGGTCCAGACCGCGTCCTTGCTGAAATTCATCCGCCTGGCGAGGAGAGAGTAGGCGACGTCTCCGCCAAGCTGCAGCGGGATCAGCACGCTCATGATCCGAAGCAGGTACCCCGCTTCGGGTGCCCCGAGCAGGCTTGCCAATGGATCGGCGAAGACGAAAAGTGCAAGCGCCATCAGCAGCGCGACCGCGAGATTGGCCCAGAAAGCGGAGTGGATGAGCTCCATGTCTTCGTCGCGCTGAATGATGAGCGCGGAGGCGAGACCAGCACCGCCGATCATCGCCAGAAACTGGACGACAGTGAGCGCAACGGCCACCGTCCCGAACTCTTCCGGCGTAAGGATACGCGCAAGAATCGGCACGGTGACAAATTTCAGCCCGAAAGTACCTGTCTTTGAAAGGACGCTCCAGCCGACATTCCGTGTTACGGACTTGGCATTTACGGTTGACGGCATAGCGAGCATCCTATGATGCCTTTGAAGGATTTCCGACAAAGGACTAGGGCTAGATGAAAGGCCGCGACCCGGTGGGAGGAGACCACGCAAGACTCTTTTAGAGAAACCGCAGGGGCAAAAAGATGGCGAAGCTGACTGTTATTATTCCGTACTACCAGAAGGAACCGGGTATTCTTCGACGGGCGCTTGCCTCCGTCTTTGCCCAGACGTTTCAGGACTTCCACGTTCTGGTGATAGACGATTGCTCCCCCTATTCGATAGATGAGGAGTTGGAGCCGTTAAGTGAGCAGGAACGAGCGCGACTGACCGTGATAAGCCAGCCCAACAAGGGGCCTGGCGGCGCACGCAACACCGGACTGGACCATGTTCCCGACGATTCCGAGTACGTGGCGTTCCTCGATTCCGACGATGAATGGACCCCGGATCATCTGAAGAATGCCTATGAAAGCATGAGCCGCTTCGGCGCCGACTGCTATTGGGCGTCGATCACCGGCGGCGAGGCGTTCTACTACCATTTCGATGTTGCCGAACTGACGGAAAGCCACAGCGTCGTCAGACTGCAGGAAGTGCCGCTGGTCGTCGAAATTCCTGACCTTACCAATGTGATGCTCAGAAACTGGAGCTTCCTGCATCTCTCCTGCATGGTAATCGGGCGCAGCCTTTTCGAGACGGTCCGCTTCGATGCGGCGCTGAGACTGGCGGCCGAGGATGTCTTGTTCTTCTGCGACTGCATTCTTGCCGCCAAACGCGTCGTGCTTTGTGATGAAGCTGGCGCCGAGCGCGGCGAGGGCATCAACATCTTTCACTCGATCGACAACGATTCGCCGCAGTTCCTGCAGCAGCAGTTCAACACATTCGTTGCTCTGGAAACGCTCGAGGGCCGGTTCTCACGCAAGCCTGCGGCAATCGCCTCGATCCGGTCCTATCAACATACGGCACGGCGGCAGGCGCTGTGGAGCCAGGCGCGTCGGCTCAAGCGACGCAAGTCACCGCAATTCCGCCTGTTGGCGCGTTGGGTCCTGCGTGATCCAAGGCTCTTGCAAAGCGCGTTGGAACTCGCTGTCGGCAAGTTTTCTCGCGCGCATTGATCGAAGCACTCCTTCGAGCAGGAAGAACAAGACCGCCTGACGCGGCATCCGGACATATCCAGCATTTTGAAAGAAGGGACTGCCCATGAACCCCTACTACTGGGAATCTCAGCACGGTAATTTTGGCGACGACCTCAATCTTTGGCTTTGGGACTTCCTGCTGCCTGGGTTCCGCGACGTTCACGAGGAAATCCTGCTGGTGGGGGTCGGCACCGTGCTCAACCGTGCACTTTTGCCTGACGGTGTCAGAAAGCTCGTTATCGGCAGCGGCTTCGGCTACGGCACCTTGCCAGACATGCGCGATCCGAAGGAATGGGATATCCGCTGTGTTCGAGGTCCGCTGACCGCCGGGAAGATCGGCATCGCGCCTGAACTCGGCATCGTCGATCCCGCCGTGATGGTCGCGGAGATGCCCGAGTTCCAAAACCTGCCGAAGCTCCACAAACGCAGTTTCGTTCCGCATTGGGAAAGCGCCATTGCTGGCATGTGGCCGGTCACCTGCGGTACCGTTGGCCTGCACTATATCGACCCGCGGGGCGAAGCCAAAAGCGTGATCCGCGAGATTGCCCAATCCGAACTCATCATCGCCGAATCGATGCATGGCGCCATTCTCGCAGACGCCTTTCGCGTGCCATGGGTGGCCGTCACCACGTCCGAGAGCATCAACAGCTTCAAGTGGAACGACTGGGCAAGCACCGTCGGCGTTCACTACCAGCCCCGCCACGTGCCGGTCTCGAGCCGTGCCGAAGCCATGATCAAGGGCGAGCGCTTCTGGGGTATGGGCTTCGAGGCACAGACGCTGGCTGATGTGCCGAATCTGCGCCCCGTCGATCACAATGTGATGGTGGCGGTGGCTGAGCCGAGACAGACCTTTTTGCGCAGCGCTGCCAAGCAGGTTCTCGCCGCCCCTTCGACGCTTGCACTTTGGCAGGCAATCCGGGCGGCGCCGCAATTGAGCAGCGACGGCCGACTTGCCGAGCGCAAGGACCGTTTTCTGGAGGCTCTTGCGGCCGTGCGTCGCGCGTATTTCTGACGATACGGCCACGGCACCCAGAAAGTGCCGTGGCCTAAATGACTATTGGTGACCGTCCGCAGTGGGGGAAAGCAGGTAACGCAACCCTCCGGAACCACCGAGCGCGGCCGGAGCATCCGAGTGAGGCTGTTTGAAGCGCTCGGTCTTGTCGGCAAGGATGCCGACCGTGACCGCAGGAACGGCATCGGGTTGGCGCAGGAGGTAGCCTATGGCTGCCGCCGCGCCGCGTTCTCTCTTCAGATCGAGAAAGTGCCGGTGCTGATAACGGTCCTTGATATGCCGCTCATGCCTTCGGATGGCGGCCGCAGCCTCGCTCTCCAATGTATTTGCGGCCAGGATAATCCGGTCGGCCTCGTAGAGGCGCTTGAGATCCTCGGTGCGGTGGCTGCCGCTCAATGAATTGCTGCGGACGGTGGCCGCATAACCACAACTGCGGATAACCTTGTAGCGCGCGCCCTTTGCCAGGGCGCGGAGATAGAGATCGTAATCCTCGCCTAATCGAAGCGTTTCCCGGTAGCGGATGGCGTGGCCCTCCAGGAAGTGGCGGCGCATCAGCGGCTTTAAAAACCCGACCTCGCCGCGCTTCACGCCGCGCCGGGAGATGTTGCCTTCAACGAAGTCGATCAGGCTGAGCAGGCGGGGCTGCGGTTTGAACTCATCGATCTTCTGGGCGACGTCGGTCGCTGCGGCCTCGTCGATGAAGGCGATGTTGTCGGCGATAAAGTCCCAATCGTCTTCCGCAAGCAGCCGACCGAGACGACCCGGCAGGAAGAAATCGTCCGCGTCGAGGATTGCAAGCACCGGTGAACGGCTGATCGAAATGGCATGGTTGCGGGCGGCCGAAGGCCCACGATTGCTTTCGAAGCGGACGATCGTCAGGCGCCCGCTCAGATCGTCGGCAGAGCGCGCGGCCGCCTCGGTGTCATCCGTCGAGCCATCGTCGATCACCACCACCTCGGCGCTTTCCGGTTCTGCCAGGGCCGATGCAACGGCTCGGGCAATGGTTGCTTCGGCATTCTTTGCGGCGATGATGACGCAGACGTCTGTGGTCATGAGGGCCTCCAGCATCGTGTCGAACGGGCAGTTCGCTTGTCTTTGCGAGCTCTGCGGTATTTCGGTTCCAGCGCGGCTCCGCTTCTTGGGTTAGCCGCAGCCACGCGACGTCGCCAGGATGGCAACGGCCGAACCATGCAGGGCGATCGTGTCGCAAACGCGTCAAATCTGAGATTTTCTCGAGTACCGCCGTGTGGCCCGCCGAGCGCGGAGACCAGCCTTGATCAGCGATTAAAGTGGCCGGGTCGATGGAGGCGGCGCGGCGCGGTCTTGGCGGCCGACTTGTCGTCGCCGGCCAATTGCGCCATCTCGGCGGCCTGTCTTTCCTTCTCCCGCGCCTTCTTCCACACCAGGTAAAGCACGGCGAAGAAATAGCCGACCTGCATCAGGACGGCGCATATGACGGTCTGGATAAGCGTCGACGCCAGCGAGCCGTTTAGGAAATAGGTAACGATCGCAAACACGGCCAAGGCGCCGAGCATGCTCACAAGAACGCGCGGTGCGTACATAGCGCTACCTCGCGCTCGGTTCTGTCGTCGATGTCGTCATCGGAGTTCGGCCTTTCCTCCTCAGGATTCCAATATATTGGCAGCGCCCTTTCGCTTCAACCGCCAAAAGCCCGCACCCTGCTGCCACTGTGCCTCCAAAGTCTTTATGTCGCGTTTAGAGCATTCGAATCAATTTGGCCGTTTTTCGATCCCGCATCGATTCGACCGTTGCGACTCCGTGGCAATCCAAAGGCAGTTCCTCCACCATCCGGCGTCTTGTCGTGACCGCACCGCCCGCTGGTTGCTGTTTGGGCAACGATTGCGATCACCTTTTGTTACGAAATTAACTTTTGGTGTCCCGCCGCGCGTGCGGCGCAAAAACTTGCCGCATTGCAGCATTTCATCGGAAAGACTGACGCCTGCCAATTTTTATCGGCGCCAAGACACATGCTTGCAGGTGAACGCAAACATAACAGATACAAAGATATATTCGCTTTTCGGAAACGTAGTTGCGCGCCAACGATACAATACACGAAAGCTCCGAACGTAAGACTTTATCGTCTCATAATATATCGGCTGGCTGGATGGAAATATTACATATCAGAAATCAGTGATATTCGTCATTTGGGCGCCTACCGGGTACCCGCCACTATTTCGCCCTCAAAAGACAAATTCTCACCACACACTCTTTCTTGAATAAGAGCGCTCCCTTTCGAGGGACCGACCAATCGCCAACCTAAATGGAGTTATCTCTATGAAGTCTGCGACCCGATCGGCCAGTTCGCCGTTTTTCAGTGCCGCAGAGACTGCAGCGCTCCCGCCCGTGGGTGGCATTTCGAAGCGAGGCTTCGATATCTTTGCCGCTTCACTGGCGCTCGTCTTTCTGAGCCCGCTCTTCTTGATGCTGGTTGCGCTCGTCAAGTTCTCCGACGGCGGCAGCATCTTTTATGGCCATCGCCGTATCGGTCATAACGGGAAGTCTTTCCGTTGCCTGAAGTTCCGCACAATGCGGCCGGACGGTGATCGGATTCTGCAGGAGTATCTTAGAAGCAATCCTGCGGCCTATGAGGAGTGGCGCGCGACGCGCAAGCTGCAGGATGACCCCAGAGTCACCGTCGTCGGCAGCGTTTTGCGCAAGCTGAGCCTCGACGAACTGCCGCAGCTCATCAACATCGTCCGCGGTGAAATGAGCATCGTCGGCCCGCGGCCGGTGGTGCTGGATGAGCTGGAGCTCTACGACCAAGCTGCTGTCTACTACCTGCAATCGCGCCCCGGTCTTACCGGCCTGTGGCAGATCAGCGGACGCAACGACGTTTCCTACGCGGCTCGGGTCGCGTTCGATACCCATTATGTCCAGAACTGGTCCTTGCTGAGCGACTTCTCCATCGTCGTGAAGACCATTCCAGCCGTTTGCTTCTCGCGCGGCAGCTACTGACGGATCAGCGCCTTCGCACCCGCGCGACCGATAGGTCGACCGCGGGATCGGCGTCTTTTAACGGGAACCTCATATGAACAAACACGCTCCGTCAGGGAAGTCCTGGATTTCCCGCAAGGTGTCTCGTTTCCTTCACCACACGGTCCTGGTTGCCGCGGTGGTCCTCGGCGCCACTCAAGCCGGCGCCGAGGAATATCAGCTTGGCACTATGGACAAGCTCAAGATTCGCGTCGCCGAGTGGCAAACCGCCGAAGGCGCTGTGCGCGATTGGTCGGTTGTCACTGGCGAATACACCGTCGGGCCGTCCGGCGCGCTGTCGTTGCCGTTCATCGGCGATCTGCCGGCGGCCGGCAAGACGACCACCGAGGTCGGAGAAGCGATCGGTGAGAAGATGCAGACCCTGTTCGGTCTACGCGATCGCCCGTCCGCCTCCGTCGAACTTGCACAATACCGCCCGCTTTATCTTTCTGGCGAGGTCGAAAAGCCTGGCGAATATCCCTTCGCACCCAATCTGACGGTGCTGAAGGCGATAAGCCTCGGCGGCGGATTGCGTCGCTCCGAAAGCGGGCAACGTTTCGCCCGCGACTATATCAACGCTCACGGCGATTCGAGCGTGCAAACGGCCGAACGCAACCGGCTGCTGATCCGGCGAGCCAGGCTTCAGGCCGAGATTGCCGACAAGCAGGGCATCGAATTGCCGAAGGACCTCCAGGGCGTACCCGGTATCGACAAACTTCTTGCGAACGAGACGGCCCTGATGAGCTCGCGCGACAGGAGGCAGAAGCTGCAACTGAAGTCGCTCGCCGACTTAAAGGCATTGCTGGAAAGCGAAATCCAGTCGCTGGCAAAGAAAGCGGAAACGCAGAACCGCCAGATGGAGCTCGCTGCGGAAGACCGCGAGAAGGTCGAGAGCCTGGCCGAAAAGGGGCTGGCGCTCAGCCAGCGCAAGCTCTCGCTGGAGCAACGGGTCGCCGAACTGCAATCTGCCTTGCTCGACATCGACACGGCCTCGCTCAAGGCGAAGCAGGATGTCAGCAAGGCGGCGCAGGACGAAACCAATCTTCGCAACGATTGGGATGCGCAGCTGGCGCAGGATCTCCAGAACACCGAAGCGGAACTCGACACGCTGCAGATCAAGCTCGGCACCAGCCGCGACCTGATGGCCGAAGCCCTGCTGCAATCGGCGGAAGCGGCACAATCGAAGGACAATACGGCAGACGCCGTCATCGCCTATTCGATCATCCGTGAACGTGACGGCAAGCCGACCGAGATCGCTGCCGATGAAAACACGCCGGTGTTGCCGGGCGACGTGATCAAGGTTCAAGCCAACCTCGCGACGCAGTAGGATCGACCGTGAGAATTGCGAAGTCGAGCTTGATATCGCCTGATCGCAATGGTGCCTATGGCACCGTTGCGATTGCGCTGTCGTTCTTCGTCTTCGCCTATTCGTCTCGCTTCGGGCAGGCGTCGATCCTGCTTTACTACGGACTGTGGCTGCCGCTGGTGCTTGTCGATTACCGTCGCGTGCTCGGCAACTACGGCAGGCGTCTGTGGATCCTCGGCTTTGCCGTCTTTGCCTGTCTGTCGGTCTTCTGGTCGGCGGCACCCTCGATGACGGCCCGCACCGGGATCCAATATCTGTCGCATGTCGTTTGCGCCCTGATCGCCATGAGGCTCATCGACATCAGAACGCTGACGCGCGGCGCGATCGCGGGCATCGGGATCGTGCTCGTCTATTCCCTGCTCTTTGGTGTCTACCATCTCGATCCGCTCGACGGCACATACAGCTTCGTCGGCGCCTTCGCCTCGAAGAACCAGCTGGGTTTCTACGCCTCGCTCGGCATCTACTTCGCCTTCATTGCGCCTGTCGCTCTTGGGGAGCGACGCTTGTGGCTGCTGGCATCCGGCGCGCTTGGGCTGCTTGCGGCCTATTCGCTACTCGCTTCGCAATCGGCCACGTCCGTCTTGACCAGCGCCGTGATCATCGGGCTCTGGCTTGGCATGCGCGTCGTCGGCCTGCTCTCGCCCGGCCACCGCAAGGGTCTGTTTCTTGCAGCTGTCATCTGTGGGGCGTTGGTTGCTGTCGCGGGCATCTATGGCGGCGGCGTCGATCTGGTGCTTGGTCTCTTCGGCAAGGATTCGACGCTGACCGGGCGCACCTATCTGTGGCAGCAGGGCATCGAAGCTGCCATGGCATCGCCGGTGGTCGGCGTCGGCTACCAGGCCTATTGGGTTCAGGGCTTCTCTGAGGCCGAACGCCTCTGGGAAGAATTCTTCATCTCGACGCGCTCGGGCTTCCATTTCCACAACACCTTCATCGAGGCGATCGTGGAAACAGGTGCAATCGGGCTTATCCTGCTATCGGGCATTCTGCTGACGACCGTTCTCGGCCATATCAAGCGCCTCTTGACGGAGGACCACGATACCCAGTCCTCGGTGCTCTTCGGTATCGCGATGTTGCTGCTGGTGCGCTCTTTCGTCGAGATCGACATCATGAACCCCTACCATGTCGGGTCGTTCCTGCTCTATTTCGCCGCCGGCAAACTGACGTTGCAGCAACCCCGGCCGGAAGCGCGCTCGGCTGAGGTCCGCAGAGCGCGGGTCGTGCCGCAGGGTATGCCGCAGCTGAGGTACTGATGAGCCGGACCAACGGGGGCGCGATGACCACAATCTACGGGATCCAGTACCTGCGTGCCGTTGCAGCGCTCGGCGTTGTCGTCTTTCATGCGGCCGAGCGCACCGGGCATCATTTCGCGATCGGCGCTGCCGGCGTCGACATCTTCTTTGTCATCAGCGGTTTCATCATGAGGGTGATCAGCGAGCGCAAGCCAATGTCGCCGATCTCTTTCCTGCGTGACCGCGTTCAAAGGATCGCGCCGGTCTATTGGCTGGCGACAGCCGTCATGGTTCTTGGCGACCTTGCCGGGCTTTTCCCCAATCTCGTTCTTAGCCCCACCCACGTGGTGGCATCGCTCTTGTTTGTCCCAATGGCCTCTCCAAGCACCGGTGAGGTGTGGCCGGTGCTCGTCCAAGGCTGGACGCTGAACTACGAGATGTTCTTCTACGCCGTCTTCGCTTTGACTCTCTTGCTGCCGCGGTCGCGTCGACTACTGGCGATCACCGCATGCTTCCTGCTGCTGGTCGGCTTGGGTTTTGCCATCGACAGCGACGATGCGCTGTTGGCGACCTATATGCGGCCGATCATCCTCGAATTCGTGGCCGGTATGATCGTAGCCGAACTGTGGCTACGGGACAGGGTACCGGGAAGCAATGCCGGCATGGCGCTCGTTGCAATCGCGATTGCAGGTTTTTCGGCGCTGGCCGTGTTTCGTCTGCCTTTCGACGAGTTCGTGCTTGGGCCTTTGGCCGTCATGCTTGTCGTCGGCACCTTGGCGCTCGAAAGTCGTGGCTGGTTTCGCCCGCGTGGATTGCCGATGCTTCTCGGCGATGCGTCCTATTCCATCTATCTCTGGCACACCTTCGCCATATCGGTTGTGGTGAAGATCTGTGCCAGGGCGGGTGTCGACCTCGCTCTATCGGCGTTCCTCGCCGTCGTATTGGGAACTGCATTGGGCGTCGCCGCCTATCTGCTTCTCGAAAAGCCGCTGACGCGACGTTTGCGCTCGCGGATCGTACCGAGGCCGTTGCGGCAGGCGGCGTAAGTCTTCCGGTGCGGCGCCTGAAACGCCGCACCGATTCAGCAATTCATCAGGCGCCCTGGTTGCGACGCGAATGCCAGTTCCAGGCGGTGCGGGTGATATCCGACAGATCGTATTGCGGGACCCAGCCGAGAATGTCGCGTGCCTTGTCGTTGTTGGCGACGAGCGTCGTGGAATCGCCCTCGCGACGTTCGACCCGGTCGATATTGAACTCGCGGCCGGAGACGTCGGCAATCGCCGTCAAGAGCTCCTTGACGGTCGTGCCCGTACCCGTGCCGAGATTGAGCTCGACGCTGTCGCCGCCGGCAAGCAGATATTCGACAGCGCGCACATGCGCGTCGGCCAGATCAAGCACGTGGATATAGTCGCGCACGCAGGTGCCGTCGCGCGTGTCGTAGTCCGTGCCGAAGATCTTGAAGCTTTGCCGGCGGCCAAGGGCAGCGTCGATCGCAAGCGGGATCGCGTGCGTCTCGGGCTCGTGCCACTCGCCGATGCGGCCTTCCGGATCGGCGCCCGCGGCGTTGAAGTAGCGAAGGATCACCGAACGAAGACCCTTGTACTGGCCATAGTCCTTCAGCGCCTGCTCGCACACCCATTTTGTCCGGCCGTAGGGGTTGATCGGCGCCTGGCGGTGCTGCTCGTCGATCGGCACGCTTTCCGGCAGGCCGTAGGTGGCGCAGGTCGATGAGAAGACGAAGGCCTCGACGCCGGCGGCGAGCGCGCCCGAAAGCAGGGTGAGGGTGCCGATGACGTTGTTGTCGTAGAAGGAGACCGGATCCTTGACTGATTCACCGACCTCGATCATCGCGGCAAAATGCAGGATGGCGCGCGGCTTGTGGCGGGCGAGGACCTCGTCGAGCCGCTGGCGATCACGGATATCACCCTTTTCGAGCACGCCCCATTTGACGAA
Source organism: Ensifer sp. GW101-20A05 (assembly GCF_059424735.1). Lineage (NCBI taxonomy): Bacteria > Pseudomonadati > Pseudomonadota > Alphaproteobacteria > Hyphomicrobiales > Rhizobiaceae > Ensifer > Ensifer sp. GW101-20A05. The sequence continues at coordinate 24,020 of NZ_JBWKZT010000015.1, forward strand.
TTCCTCGTGACCGTTCGACAGGTTGTCATAGACGACGGGTTCGAACCCCTTGTTGGCAAGTTCGAGGCAGGTGTGCGAGCCGATATAGCCGGCACCGCCGACGACGAGGACTTTGTTACTTTCCATGATGCTTTTCGATCCCTGGGAGGTTCAAAGGAATTGCCGAGTTTTTTCAACGGATAATGACAGGCTTGTCAATGCCGGCCGCAATCAAGCACGTGTCCATGTCGCGCGTGTGGCGGGTGGGCACAGGGCGGCTTTTCCACAAAGACGAGATGCTCGGAGCATGTCGAGATCGACGTGAATTTGCACGCCGGGGACAATTATCTCAGCCTTGCCTGCGAGCGAGATGCTTCTTTCCCATCCGTCGAAACATATAGCATATTAATTTACTAGATTTAATTGATAATGCCGCTGGCAGTCGTACCATAGCCTTCGGATTTTCGAAGGAAGGCTCTCATGACGACGAAACTGAAACGGCTTGCGCTCACCCTCGCGACGCTCGCGGCGACCGGCCTGACCCACGTGGGTGCCCACGCCGAAGGCACGGAGCCGGTAAAAGGCGGGACGCTGATCTATCTGGAGCAGCAAGCCCATACCAATCTCTATCCCCCGGCAGGCGGCTTTTATCCGAACGGCGGTATCCTCAATCAGATCACCGACAAGCTGACCTATCAGAACCCGAAGACGCTTGAGATCGAACCGTGGATCGCCGAATCCTGGACGGTCAATGCTGATGCGACCGAATACACGTTCAAGATCCGCCCGGGCGTCACTTTTTCCGACGGCACGCCACTCGACGCGGCGGCCGTCGCCAAGAATTACGACGTGTTCGGTCTTGGCAACAAAGCACTGAAGCACCCCGTTTCCGAAGTCATCAACAACTATGAGCGCAGCGAAGTCGTCGACCCGCTGACCGTCAAATTCTATTTCAAGCGACCTTCGCCGGGCTTCCTGCAGGGAACATCCGTTATTGGCTCCGGGCTTGTCGCCGCCAGCACACTCGCGCTTCCCTTCGAAGAGCTTGGCGATGCGACCAAAATTATCGGCTCCGGTCCCTTCGTGGTCGAGAGCGAGACGATTGGCAAGGAGCTGAACCTCAAGGCGCGCGAAGAGTATGTTTGGGGTCCCGCGAAGCTCGAGCACCAGGGCCGCGCCTATCTCGATGGCATCACCTATATCATCACCGGCGAAGACAGCGTGCGCATCGGTGCGCTGCTTGCGGGCCAGGCAGATTTCATCCGCCAGGTCCAGGCCTATGACGAGAGCCAAGTCGAGGCACAGGACTACCAGATCTACGCACCATCGACACGCGGCGTGAACAACAGCGTCGTTTTCCGGCCGGACAATCCGCTCGTGGCCGACATCAAGGTGCGCCAGGCGCTGCTGCACGCGACCGATGCCAAGGAAATCGTCACGACGCTGTTTTCTGCCAACTATCCGCAGGCGACCTCTATCATCGCGTCCTCCGCGCTCGGCTACAAGGATATCTCGGCAAAGCTCGCTTTTGATCCGCAGAAAGCCAAGGCGCTGCTCGACGAGGCCGGCTGGTCGGTCGGATCCAACGGCCTGCGCCAGAAGGACGGCAAGGAACTTGTGCTGACCGCTTACGAATCTCTGCCGCAACCGCAGAACAAGGAGACGCTGCAACTGGTCGCCCAGCAATGGGGCAAGGTTGGCGTGAAGCTTAACGTTCTTGCCGGCGATAGTGGCAGCAGGACGGTCGACGATCTCGATCCGCTGAAGACGCCCGTCTCGCCGGCGATGGTCGGTCGCGCCGACCCCGACGTGATCAAGAGCCAGTACTACCCGAAGAACCGCGACGTGCTGCGCCAGAAGGGTGGCCTCAGCGACAAGGTCCAGAGCTTCGTCGACGACAAGCTGAATGGTCTGCTCGACTCCCTGGCCTCCGAGCCGGATCGTGCAAAGCGCCTCGCGATCGCCGGCGAAATCCAGGATTACGTCGTGGACCAGGCCTATGCGATCCCGATCTTCGAGGAACCGCAGGCCTACGCCGGCGCCCCTTACGTCCAGGGCGTCGCCTTCGAGGCAGTCGGTCGTCCAAGCTTCTACAGCACCTGGCTCGCCGAGCATTGATCGACCCGCGGCCACCGCGCTCGCGGTGGCCGCCACTCCCCGAAATTCGCGTGCAGAGGATTGGATCATGTCCGCCTATTTGCTCAATCGCGTCGGACAGGCGCTCTTCGTCCTGTGGGCCGCATTCACGATCTCCTTCGTGCTGCTGCAGGCGATGCCCGGCGATGCGATCCTCATCAAGTTCCAGAACCCCGATCTTGGACTGACCGCGCAACAGGTCGCCGAAATCCGGGCGTCCTATGCCGCCGACAGCCCGGTTCTCGTTCAGTACGTGCAGACGATCGGCAAATTCCTGACCGGCGACTTCGGCTACTCCATTCAGGCGGGCGTTCCGGTCAGCAGCTTGCTCGCAGCCCATCTGCCGGCAACGTTGAAACTCGCCACGCTTGGCTTCCTCCTTGCCTCCGTGCTGGCGATCCTCATCGCCTTCCTCTCAAGTCTGACGCCGTTCACCTGGCTGCGCGGAGTGCTGCAATCCGTTCCTTCGCTCTTCATCTCGATCCCCACCTTTTGGCTTGGGATCATGTTGATCCAGATCTTTTCCTTCCGCCTGAAGCTCGTTCCGGTCATCAATCCCGGCCCCTGGCAGGAACTGATCCTGCCCGTCTTCACGCTCGCGGTGCCGATTTCTGCACCGCTCGCCCAGGTGCTTGTGCGCAACATCGACGACGTGATGACGCGGCCCTTCGTCGGCGTCGCCCGTGCCAAAGGCGCGAACCGTCACTGGATTCTCTGGCGGCATGTGGCGAAGAATGCGCTCCTCCCGACACTGACCATTGCGGGCGTGCTCTTCGGTGAACTGATCGCCGGGGCCGTGGTGACGGAAACCGTCTTCGGGCTCAACGGCATCGGCGGCCTTACCGAACGGGCCGTCGGCAGCCAGGATGCTGCCGTCCTCCAGGCCATCGTCGTGCTCTCAGCGCTCGCATTCGTGATCATCAATCTTGTCGTGGACCTGCTCTATCCTGTGCTCGATCCGCGCCTCAGGACAAAAGTCGGAGTTGCCGCATGACCACCTTCGATACGCTTCACGACGACATCGCTGCGGATGCAATGCGGCAGACCCAAGGACGGCGCTCTCGCGTGGCCTCGACGTTACGCCGCGTGCCTCCGGGACTGGCCTTGTCCTGGTTCATCCTGGCGACGGTTTTCCTCTGGGCAGTCGCCCCCTCGCTCTTCACAGGCTACAACCCGCTCGAGGGCGTGGGTGGCGCGCAGTTGAAGCGCCCCAGCGCAGAACATCTGCTCGGGACCGATGCTCTCGGACGCGACCTCTACGCGCGCATCGTCCATGGTGCCGTGCATTCGCTGACGGGTGCCTTTGTCGCCGTTGGCCTCGGTCTTATCGTGGGCACCGGGCTCGGCGTGGTCGCCGGCTCCGTCCGGCGTCGCTTTGATGACGCGATCATGCGGCTTGTCGATGTTTTCCTGTCGATCCCGCCATTGCTGCTTTCGCTCAGCATCATCATCCTGCTCGGCTTCGGCACGGTGAATGCGGCTATTGCCGTCGGCGTCACCTCGGTCGCGGGCTTCGCCAGACTGGCCCGGGCCGAAGTCGTGCGTGTACGCCGCAGTGACTATGTCGAGGCGGCCTTCGGCAGCGGCGGCACGTTTGCATCGGTGCTTTGGCGGCACATCCTGCCGAACTCGCTCACTTCAGTTCTCGCCTTCGCATCGCTGCAGTTCGGCTCGGCGGTCCTGCAAATCTCGACACTCGGATTTCTCGGCTATGGCGCGCCACCGCCGACGCCCGAATGGGGCCTGCTGATCGCAGAAGGCCGCAACTACATCTCGACGGCCTGGTGGCTGACGACAGCGCCCGGCGTCGTGGTCGTTCTGGTCGTATTGGCCGCCAATCGGGTCAGCCAATCTTTCGGAAAGGCCGCAGCATGACCGTGTTCCCTCAGCAGGTGTCGCCCGTTCTCGAAGTCGAGGCACTATGCATCGCCTATGGTGATGGAACTGCGGAACGACGCGCCGTCCACGATGTTTCCTTCAGCATCAATCCTGGCGAAGTCGTTGCCCTTGTTGGCGAATCCGGCTCCGGCAAGACCACCACGGCGCAGTCGATCATCGGTCTGCTCGCTCAGAATGGTCGCGTCGAACGCGGTGGCATCAAGCTCAACGGAACCGACATTGCCCGATGGACCGATCGGCAACTGGAAACGGTACGTGGCGCCAGGATCAGCCTGGTGCCGCAGGATCCGGGAAACTCTCTTAACCCGGTCAAGACCATCGGCGCGCAGGTGGGCGAGATCTTCCGGATCCACGGTGCGCTGCGCCCTGACGAGATCGACGATCGCGTCATTTCCCTGCTTGCCCGTGTGGGCCTGAGCGAGCCGGCATTGCGGGCGCGGCAATATCCACACGAACTGTCGGGTGGCATGCGCCAGCGCGTGCTGATCGCGATCGCCATTGCCCTGAAACCGCAGTTGATCATCGCCGATGAGCCGACGAGTGCGCTCGACGTCACGGTGCAGAAACGCATTCTCGATCTGATCGATGAACTGCGAGTCGAGTACGGCACTGCCGTACTTCTCGTGACCCACGATCTCAGCGTCGCCGCCGACCGCGCTGATCGCATAGTCGTTCTCAAGGACGGGCGAATTCAGGAACAAGGCGCAGCCAGCGTCGTTCTCGCCGCCCCGCGCAGCCCTTACACACGACAACTGCTTGCGGCTGCACCGTCTTTCGCAAGCCCCGTGTCCAGGCCGGGGGCCAGTTGGGCAGCATCAGGGGTTCACGACGATATTGTCGTCGTCGACGGTCTTGTTCGCGAATTTGCGGGCGAGGGCAAAAGCCGGTTTCGCGCGGTCGACGATCTGAGCTTTCGTGTCCGTCGCGGGTCGACCCACGCGATCGTTGGTGAGTCCGGTTCGGGAAAGACGACGACCATCAGAAGTATCGTTGGCTTCGACAAACCGACCGCTGGGCGGATCGAAATCGACGGAACAGATCTCTCCCGTCTTGTCGGGGAGGATCTCCGGCAGTTCCGGCGCAAGATCCAGTTCGTCTACCAGAACCCCTACGGATCGCTCGACCCACGCCAAAGCATCCTGCAAATCGTGGCAGAGCCCCTGCTCAATTTCAGCCGACTCAAGCGCAGCGATCGCGAGGAGAAGGCGAGGGCGATACTCTCCCGGGTCGGGCTGCCCGAAGACGCGGTTGCGCGACGACCACACGCGCTGTCCGGTGGCCAGCGCCAGCGGGTCGCGATCGCCAGGGCACTTGTGCTCGATCCTCAGGTTCTGGTGCTGGACGAAGCGGTATCCGCTCTGGATGTGAGCGTCCAGGCGCGCATTCTCGCCCTGCTCCAGGAACTGCAGAGCGATCTCGGCCTGACCTACCTCTTCGTGTCCCACGACCTCGCCGTGGTGCGCCAGATCTCCGACACCGTTTCCGTCCTGAGAGATGGGCGCCTCGTCGATGGTGGGGTGGTTTCTGACGTCTTCGAACATCCAAGCGGCGACTACACCCGCGAGCTGATCAACGCCATCCCCGGGCAAAGCCCCCGGGCCGCTGCCTGATGCGGCGGGAATTATGAACAGGACTGACCATGACACAGACCACCCCACGCAAGCGCCTTGGCTTTTTCACACGTGTGCTCGACGACGTTCCCGCCGGCACCCGCTATTACTACGCCAAGGAGCAGATCGTGACCGCCGAGCGCTTCGGCTTCGATACCGCCTGGGTGGCGCAGCATCACTTCCATGCTGATGAAGGCGGTCTGCCCGCGCCTCTTGTTTTCCTCGCTCATGTAGCAGCCGAAACGACGCGCATCCGCCTCGGCACGGGCGTCATCACCCTGCCGCTCGAAAACCCGATCCGGGTGGCGGAAGACGCAGCGGTTTTCGATTTGCTTTCCGGGGGCCGCCTGGAGGTCGGATTCGGCACAGGCGGAACGCCGTCGTCCTTCACCGCCTTCGGCCTTGAAAGCGCCGAGCGTGGTGCGGTCTTTGGTCGGCATCTCCAAACCGTGCTTGATGCCTGGGCCGGCCGAGCGCTTGCCGGCGGGGATCGTCTCTATCCCGCAGCGCCGCAACTGCTCGATCGCACCTGGCAGGCAACCTTCTCGGTCGCCGGCGGCGAGCGCGCCGGTCGCGCTGGCGACGGTCTGATGCTGTCGCGCACGCAGCCGCGGCCGCAGGACAAGCCGAACGCCTCGTTGGCGGAACTACAGAACCCGATCATCGACGCCTATCTGCATGCGCTTCCCTCCGGTCGCGCGCCCCGCATCCTCGGGTCCCGCAGCCTGTTTGTCGCCGATAGCCGTGCTGAAGCGCTGCGCCTGGCGGAGATCGGGCTGAACCGCGGTGCAGAACGCTTGATCGCCGCCGGCCACAAGGTTGCCGGCAACTCCCTTGCCGATCTGATCGCCGCATTCGACGTCCATGTCGGATCGGTGGACGACGTCATCGAAAGCCTCAGCCGCGACGAGACCCTGGAGCGCGTCACCGACCTCGTGTTCCAGGTTCACTCCGTCGATCCGCCGCACCCTTTGATCCTTCGTTCGATCGAATTGATCGCGACCAAGGTTGCGCCAGCGCTCGGCTGGTCGCCGCAGGAGAAGTTCCACGCGCGCCGGTTTGGTGCCGTCGGTTGAGACTGAGCGCCGATTTCACCCAGTAGAGGAGACAAAGCCATGACCCAAGTGTCACCAGACATCATCGATCTGCTCGCGGGCATCACCCCGGGATCGAGCCTCGACAGCATACGCGCCCAACGACCGGAAACGCGAGAACAGGCGCAGCAAAGCTATCTCGCGCTTTTTCGACCCAAGGCACCCGGCGACGTCTCCCTGGCGGAGCGGCAGACAATTGCGAGCTTCATCGCCGGACTTCACCGTCAACCGGATATCTATGAATTCTACGTCAATCCCCTGGAGGAAAGCGGTACGGATCGCTGGCTTGTCGAGGTATTGAAGGCGGAGATTGGGTCAGGGCAGGCGACGGGTCCCTACGGCGATTACCCCGAGGGGCCCTTGAGCGTCGAGAACAAGGCGGGTCTGCTTTATCGCGTCTCGGACACAAACCGCGACGTGCTCGGCGAAAAGCTCTCAGCGGCGCTGGAACATGCCCATCTGCTCGTCTTCCGCCCGCGCGAGGCCAGCCCGCAAGCGCTGCAGGCGCTGCTCGACGCCGGCTGGACGACAGATGGCATCGTCACGCTGTCGCAACTCGTCTCGTTTGTCGCGTTCCAGATCCGGGTGATCGCCGGGCTCAGCCTGCTTTCCGCCGCATCGAAACGTGCCGCCGCATAAGACGTCGAGAGGAACCGCGACAATGACTGAAGTTGCCATCACACCGGGCGTAGAAAATCCTCCTGTAACCTTCACCCAGGCCGAAATCGGCTGGACGCCGTGGCTCCAGCCCTTGGCGGAGGACGATCTGACCGATCGACACCTCCGCGGGCTTGTCGAAGCGGCGCGCGCAAAGTCTCCCTATTTTCGCCTGCTGGTACGCGATCCGGAGGTACTGGAGGCACGTACGAAGACGGACAAGGACATCTTCTACAATACCCGCACGGGCTTGCCACGCGCGGAGCGCGAACTCGCGGCCACGGCCGCCTCGCGTTCAAATGGCTGCATCTTCTGCGCATCGGTCCACGCGCGCTTCGCGTCTCATCATTCGAATCGAGGCGACGATGTGCAAAAGCTGTTGGATGAGGGTGTCGGTGCCGACCTTGGCGAGCGATGGAATGCAATCGTTGCCGCCTCCGTCGCGCTGACTGCGACACCGCCCGCCTTCGGCGACGAGCATGTCGCACGCTTGGCTGCGGCCGGCCTTGATGAATTGGAAATCGCCGATGTGATCCACGGCGCCGCGTTCTTCAACTGGGCGAACCGTCTGATGCTTTCGCTGGGCGAGCCAACCCCAGCCAATTGATCAGCGCCGGATTCGGCGGCTGACGTATTTCGCTGGCAATAAGAAAGCCCGCAACCTCGGCAGAGGTTGCGGGCCATTGCATCCGATGGTGGTCGGATTAGAAGTTGCGCTGCAGACGGACGAAGCCCTTGACCTGCTCGTCGGCATTGTCCTTGTCTTCGTACTGAACGGAGATGCGGGTCGCCAGACCTTCGGTGATCGCGTAGTCGAGCGTTACGCCAGCGCGCCACATGTCGTCGTCACCGAAATCGGTGAACGAGGTCTGCAGGCTATCCCAGTACTGGACACCGGGGGTGATCTTCAGCTTGTCGGTGGCCTTGAAGGCGTACGACGCTGCAACGGACCACTCGGAAGCCTTCCAGTAGGTGTTCGGGTTCGAAGCCCAGATGCCGGCAAGCTGGAAGGTGCCCGGTCCGAGGTCTGCCGAGAGCAGGCCGCGGATTGCGCCTTCTTCCCACTCGGTGTCGTAGCCGCCGAGCAAGTCGAACGAAACGCCGCCGACTGAAGCCGAAACGATACCGGAGATGCCGATGCCGTTTGCCTTGGTGGACCAGCCTTCGAGCTCGTCGACCGAGATACCGGCCTGGAACGAACCGCCGTCGTAGAGGTAGGCGACCGAGTTGAATTCGGTGACGTTGCCGAGCGTGTCGGTTTCGCCGTTGATACCCTTATCCCACCAGTTGTAGAAGAAACCGGCCTTCAGGCCGCCGAGCTGGATGTAGGCTTCATCAACGTCGATGAAGTCGCTATCGCCAGAATCGGTGTCGTTGTCGGCGTTGAACTCAGCAGCGAAGAAGCCGGTGAGCGTGCCATACTCGGTGTCGCTCTTGGCGTCGAACGAGATGTAAGCGCGCGAGAAGGCATCCCAGTCCGAGGTGGAATAGTTCGGGCCGCCGTTGCCGAGGAAGTCATGCTTCGCCTGGTTGTAACGGCTGGTCGAAGCGTCACTACCGAACGAGGTCTGGAAACGGATGAAGCCGCCGATCTTGAGGCAGGTTTCGGTGCCCGGGATGTAGAAGTAGCCAGTGCCGAAAGCGTCGCAAACGCGAACATATTCCATGGGCTCCGGCTCGGCTGCGACGATTGCGTCAGCTGCCTGGGCGCCGGAGACTGCTGCGAGGGCAGCAGCGGAGCCGAGAAGAAGACTTTTGATATTCATACGGACGATCTCTCTAATGGTTTTCAAGGTCAACAAGGCCCGACCCTGGTGTCCCCCAGAGAATTATCGGCTACCTCGCTCGCGCTGCGACGAAATGAACCGGCCACGATGACTCGCGGCGGGCAGCGGCGACACCGCTATCATCGCCAAACGACAGCTTTGTAACAATTTTGTTTCGAATCTTCGGAGAACTTCTTTGATATATAGTGTGGCACAATAGTCACTATCACGTGTTTCTAAAATAAAAATGACCGCTTATAGATAGTAATGAATCCGAATGATATTTTGACGGCGAGGAACTATTGACAACAATCCCTCGTAAAAACTTCATACACTACACATTGACGGTTTGGTTTCTCTATTTTACCTAGTGCCGGCCTTTGAGAAGAGAGGCTTCCGGTGAAGAGCGCCGTCAACGATCAACGGTTGGCGGCGCCATTAGTTTTTTTGGGGTTTTTCTACTCTGGGAGGCGACCGACCGTTCGCGATCAGTGCTGCAGCGACCCACACGCAACGCCTCTAAAAGCTGCTTAGAAGGGAACCGCTGCGCTGACGCTCCGGCGCGCTCCTGATGGTCGCGACTTGCTTGACGAAATGAAACCAATGATTGTAATTCCTCCTAGGACACAGGCCCGCAAGGCGATCCAGCCTGCACGGTCCCATCGGAGATTTCGGCATGAATCGATGTGCATTCCTCATCGCCGCGGCAGTCATGTCGCTCTCGGATGCATCTTCATCTTTCGCAGCAAAGGCGACCACGGCAGTAACGGTCATTGCTTATTCTTGCGAACAAGGTCCGGTTACCATTGCCTATGCGAAGAAGAAGAGCGGTGAGGAGTCCGTGCTGGCGGAACTTGCGGGCAAAACCGTCCGAATGTGGCGCCTTATCGACCGCTCCGAGGAGATGTATGTGTCTCCGCACGGTGACGGAGGCAGTTACCGTTGGCGGATTGGGGACGAGTTCGGGGCATTGACTTGGCTTGGCCCGGAGGCGGATGCCAAGGAGAAGGTTCTGTTCGACCAGTGCCGCGCTGTATCGAACAGGTGATCGGCCTTCCTGGCGGATGCGGGCGGACGGTATCTGCCGCCTGACAAGGCGCGCCGCCACCTGAAGACGGTCGCCGCACTATCGGCGACCGGTAGCCACGTTCTCGCAGTGAAGCGCGGTCATTACTGCGTTGTCGCAACCGGCGGATCCGCACTTCGCCTGACGACCTTGCCCTCCTCGGCCTTGTAGAAGAACTGGCTTGAGACGAGCCATCCCTTCAAGGGTCGAAGCGGTGGAATACATGTCAGCAGCATGAACGGGCCGGTGACCAGCAGATGCACCCAGAGCGGCGCGCTATACTGAACCTCGAGCCAGACGCCAAGAAGCACGCTTGGCACACAGGCAAAACAGATGACGAAGAAGGCGGGGCCATCGGCTGGATCTGCGAAAGAATAGTCGAGACCGCAGACTTCGCACTCCTTGCGCATCTTCAGGAACCCCTGGAAGAGGTGTCCTTGTCCGCAGCGCGGGCAACGGCCGCGCAGACCGGTCTGCATGGGTGGGATGGGTGGCCATTCGTGATCCGAAGACATTGTCGTTCCTTTCAGGCGTCTCGTCCGGCGCATCCTGATGTTCGCCGATGTTGCCTGGTATGCGGCCAGCCATTCCTAGGCGCCGCCTCAGGTCCGGAGGATTAAGCGCCCGAAAGCATACATTGTCAAATTATTGTATGCATACATTGCTGCGACAATTTCGCCCGCCAGCAGCACCGTTTCCCTTAGACCACGAGGCTGGATGCGGCGGGGGATTGGCCGAGGAGGTCAGCGATGGTCAACAGGCTGCGGCGCAATTCTTCTTGTGTGGCAGCCGCGCCCAGCCCCAGGCGTACGGCTTCCGGGGCCGGGCCGACGGCAAAGGCGTCACTCGGAACGACCGCGATGCCCGCCGCCTGCAGCCGCCCGCTGAACTCGCCGCGGGTCCAGGGCCGCGGCAGGCGCAACCAGACATGAAAGGCATGAGGGTCGCTGACGGCCGTGTCTTTCGGAAGGACGTTTTCGGCTATCTTTTGCCGAGCGGCTGTTTCGGTGCGGATCGCGCCAAGGACGGCATCTGCCGTTCCATCCTCGATCCAGCGGGTGGCGATAGCGGCTGTGAGGGGCGACGCCAGGCCGGCGGTTGCCCGGATGGCGCCCTCGATCCGGACCGAGCTGCGGCTATCCGGCACGACGAGATAAGCGATGCGGAGCGCCGGCGAGAGGCATTTCGCCAGGCCCCCGATATAATAGACAAGATCCGGCGCCAGCGCAGCAAGCGCGGGCGGCGGTGCCACCGGGAGGGCGCCATAAGCGTCATCTTCAATGATCGCCACGCCATGTCGTCTGGCGACGGCGACGATGGCTTCGCGGCGCTCCAGCGAGAGCGTGACGGTCGTCGGGTTGTGAAGCGTCGGATTGCAGTAGAGGGCCTTTAATGTATGCGTCGAGCAAAGCTCCTCAAAGGCTTCCGGAATAAGGCCTTTGTCATCGATGGCGACCCCCAGCAGCGTGATGCCGAGATGGGCGGCGAGCGCCCGAAGACCCGGGTAGGCAATCGCCTCGGCGCATATGGTGTCGCCTGCCTTGGCCAAACTGCTGAGCGCGGCAAGCAGCGCGCCTTGCGCGCCAGGGCAGACCAGCATGCGCCCGACTGGCACCTCGCCGAGGCGCGGTCTCAGCCAGGCGGCGCCGGCGGCTCTGTTGTGCAGTGTGCCGGCGGGCGCCTGATAGCGCATCAGAAGGTCGAGCCCGTGCTCAGCCTGAAGTGCTGCCATGTCATCCCAGAGCCGCGCAGAAAGCGCGTGATCGTCAAACAACGGTGGCAGATTCATGCTCATGTCTACAATGCCACCGGTCGCCGGACGGGCGACATTGGCCCGCCGTGCCTTAACATAGGTGCCCTGGCCGACGCGGCCTTCCACGTGGCCACGGTGCCTCGCTTCGTTGTAAGCACGGCTAACGGTGGTGAAGTCGATCCCCAGCGCTTCTGCCAGCACGCGCTGCGGCGGCAGTCGCATCCCGTCCGCAAGCCGTCCATCGGCAATATCCGCGGCAATCGCATCCGCGATCGCGAGATAGAGAGGTCCATCAGCCTTGCGAATGGTGGGGCTCCACGAAATCTGCAAGCGTTCGTCGTTCATCGCTACAATATCCGGTCTTGATAATTGTATGGATATTGCATGCTTCCGCGTCCCAGGCAAGGCATATGGCCGATAATGACAGGAGATAGGCGCCTGTCAGAGGTTCGCCGCAGCTAGGGTCTGGTGACACTCGTCGTTGCCAGGAGAAGGCCGAAACTCACCAACAAGGCGCCGAAGACGCGATCGATCCAATGCCGCAGTCGAAGAAGGCGAACACGCACGACACCGAACGAAAAGAACAAGGCCACCAAGGCGAACCAGACGATATGGGCGGCTGCGATGAAGCCGCCATAGCCGACTTGCAAAAGCAGCGGGGTCGTCGGTTCGACGACCTGCATGAAGAGGCTGACGATAAAGACCGTCGTTTTTGGATTGAGCGCGTTGGTGAAAAACCCGGTGCGCAGGGCGCCGAGATCGGAAAGCGCCGGAACGTCGAGCTTTTCCAGCGGGCCCGGAGGCTTGGCGCGCAACATCTTGAAACCGAGCCAGATCAGGTAGGCGGCACCGCCAAGCTTCAAGATGCTGAAGAGAAGGATCGATCGCCGGATGACAAGCCCGACACCCAGGATGGTATAGGCGACATGGACGCAGACACCTGCGCCGATCCCGAGCGCAGTCAAAACGCCGGCCCGTCGGGACAGCAAAAGACTGTTGCGCGTGACCATCGCGAAATCGGGGCCGGGGCTGATAACAGCCAAGATCGTTATGGTGACTACGGCTAACAGTTCCGTCATTGCATTTCTCGCTTGTTCCGTCGATGTTGCAGAAGCAATAGGCGACAAACGGTGCGGCGACTAACGATGAATTCTGACGATATTGGTGAGCCTAGCTCACAGATTAACGTCGTTCGCCTGCCGCCTATGGCAGCGCTTCGCTGCTTCGAGGCGGCGGCGAGGCTCGAAAGCTTCAGCCGCGCTGCGGAGGCATTGCATCTAACCCATGGCGCGATCAGCCGGGCAGTCCGTCTCATGGAGGACGAGTTGGGCGTGGCGCTGTTTGAAAGGCGAAGTCGGCGCGTCTTCCTGACGGACGCCGGCCGCAAGCTCGCGACTGCCGTGCGCGAGGGCTTTGCTCTCGTCGAGGCCGCCGTCCGGGAGATCAGGGAAGAGGCGAGGGTGTCTGCCCTCGTGGTTTCCTGCGAGCCGACGCTTCTGATGCGCTGGCTCATCCCGAGGTTGCCGGATTTTCAAGGGCGGCACCCGGAAGTTCCGGTACATCTCGTTGCCGGGGGCGGTCCGGTAACCCTGGGGCGCGGCATCGATCTCGCTATCCGGCGAAACGATTTCCTGCAGACGGGCGCGGTCCATGCGACCCCGCTGTTTCGCGAACGCACTGGCCCCGTCTGCCGTGTCGACAAGGTTGCGTCTTTTTTCGACCGGCCTGACGCGGGCAGCCTGCCGGAACTGCGCGCCGATGCGGTTCTCCTCCATTCGCGTAGCCGCCCGGACGCGTGGGAAACCTGGGCGAGGCTCGCCGATTGCCGCACGCTCGGGCGGCGCTCACAGAGTTTCGAGCATTTCTACATAAGCCTTCAGGCCGCTGTCGCCGGCATCGGCGTCGCGATCGGGCCTTGGCAGCTTGTTCGTGACGACGTCGATAGTGGCATTCTGGCCGCGCCGATGGGATTTATCGAGGACGGAACGGTCTACCAACTGCTCGCACCAGCAGCCATTGTCGAGGGGAGCCCCCACGCCAAACTGCGCGACTGGCTGTTGGAAGCCGCTATCTGAAACGAAGCGTTTTCAATTCTGTTATTTGCATAAAGGGCAACAACGTCATACGTTTACCGCCGAAGCACGCACAACCGGGGATGCCGATCATCCAAAGGGTGTGTATGCCATCTGAAATACAAACCATTCGACCCCGCGGGTCCCGGAGCGGCGCCATGACTATCCTCAAAACCGATCTCGACCACGGGTGCGGCGCGATGCGCCAGTCCACGGCGCTGCGCCGGAAAACGCTGAACGGGACGGCTCGCACGGTGAAAAATTTGCTGGCGCCGGCAATCACGGCTTGCCTTGTCGCCCTGGCGGCGCCGGCGGTCGGCCACGCCGCGAGTTGCAAGGACGCGGCCGCACCCGGCGCTGATTGGACCGACTGCAACAAGAAGGCGCTCATGCTTGGCGGTAGCGATCTGCAAGGTGCCAATCTGGTCAACACGGATTTCACCTTGACCGACCTGCGGGGCGCCAATCTGATTGGCGCCAACCTGGAGAAGGCAACACTGGTGCGTTCATCGGTGGCTGGTGCCTTGGCCGAAGGGGCGAACTTTTCGAAAATCGAAGCCTATCGCTGCAATTTCGCCGGTATCGCCGCCGAGAAGGCATCCTTCGTCAACTCCGAACTGCAGCGGGCCAATTTCAGCGGCGCCCGGCTGACGGGTACGAGCTTCGAGAAAGCCGAACTCGGACGGGCGAATTTCGATAGGGCGGAATTGACCGGAACCCGCTTTTCTCACGCCAATCTGTCGCGCGCCAGCTTTAGCAACTCGAGCTTCACGGGACCGATCGACTTCGATGGTGCGTTCATGTTCCTGACGCGGATCGAGGGCGTAAACCTCTCCGAGGCGACCGGGCTCGAACAGGAGCAGGTCGACATGACCTGCGGCGATAGCTCGACCAAATTGCCAGCCGGTCTGAACACACCGGCGGGGTGGCCCTGCGCCTCCGATTAGAGGCTTTCGCTGCCCTCCGAACACTCGCGGGGTGCGTTCGACCTGAACTTCGACGAAAGCTCTTACCGATGACGGCGGGACGGCAGTTTCGCGACTCCGCCCCGCGCGTGCTTCGCGAAATCGACCGGGTCCGCGACGAAAGCGACACACCTGAAAACGAGCCACTGCATCCCGATCCGGCGTCCGGAAAGCCGTGGCCTATTTTTGTGCCCGATCCCGACGTGGAAGATAGCGGCTGATTTATCAACGCTTGGGCCGGCAGTGCGGACGGCGCAGATGCCGGGCGGGGATGCGTTGCCGAAGCGTTGGATGTGACAAGCAGCTAATCTGATCGCGGAATTCGTGGTGGTGGTGGTGGTGAAACAAAGCCTTTTAGGATTGCACTCCGCAGTTCGGCTAAATCGACAACCTGACGAGTTTGGCGCGGCCCGCGATCAAGTCCGCAAAGTGATTTATCGTAGCGGAATCGATGCGGAGGTGTGAGATGTCTTCCAATACTCTCGCTACCGCTTCAGCGGTGGAGTCGACCAAGTCTGTAATCCGGCGGCGTACCAAACGGAAACCAACTCCGGCTTCCTTTGCAAAAGCCTGCCAACCATCGGCGTCCATCTCGGCGAGAGTGGCACGCTTTCCGATCCTCATGGCCATTTTTGGTGAAAGGTCTGGATAGGCAACGGTTGAAAGCAGGTCGTACAACGGAGCCATTCCAGGTCCCTGCTCATCGTAGAGGAATGAGAAATTCTTGCCGTGTGCGTCGGCATTCCCGACGATAAGGTTAAAGATCGCGGCGTCCAGCAGCTTCAACACATCTGTAGCGGGCCGCGCCGATACTCGCCGCAATAGCTCAAAGCAATCCTTGAATGTCGGTCCGCCTTCGCTGGCATACTTCGTTTCAGGAGGCACGCTTAGCGCCTGGCAAAAATCTTCCTGGTGTATGCGTCGCACGACGCCGCTGGCATCGCGGACACGGTCATATCTTTCGACCAGAAGAAACGAGCGCCCTTCCGCAGACCTCGGCTCGACGGGGGCGACGTCTAGGCCGATCGTGGCGCCGAGCTTCATAACGAAGGCTTCGTTTTCGGTCGTCCCTGGGAAGCGCGCGATCGGCGGCTTAAGTATGTGTGTGGTCGCCTGGCCGGGAAGCGGAAGCGCGATCTGCCCGTCAACCAGAACAACTGGCACTTTCGATTGCGCGCCCGCCAACGATAGTCTCAAGCCTTCCTCGCCGGCCAGTAGCGGCCGCAAAGGAAGTGCGTCCAGCACGCGAACGATTCCTGCGTCGTCAAGTGGCGTCGGCTGCAGGTCCGCAATCGGTCCTGTCTCTATGGGTTCCTGATCTTCCGGCAAGAATTGAAGAGCGCCGGCAACATCGCCGCCCAAGCGATCGAGTAGCGCGAAATCATTTGCAGGTGAGACGCCCAATGCTTGCGCTGCAACCAAGCGCTGGCTTTCTTCGGGCAGCAGGCCGCCAAAAAATGGTCTGCATTCACGACGGGAAAAACGCTGCGGGCGCTTCGGGAGGGAGGCTGAAAGCGGAAGTGTGCTTTCATCATCAAGCCAAGCTTCAGCGTAGGCGAAACCGATATCGCCGTGCCGATCCTGGGAGAATTGCCCGACAATTCGACCATCCCACCAGACGTTGAGAACCCTTTTCATCATTGTCTGCGTTCACCAGGAACCAGAATATCGACCGAACAGCCGAGCGTTTGCAGAACCTGCAACACTTTTCCTATCTGCGCTGTCGGCTTGCCGGCCTCGAGATCGACAATGAACCGGAGCCCGACGCCAGCAACGCCGGCGAGTTCGTCCTGCCGCAAGTTTTGCTCCTTGCGTGCGCTTCGGACCAGGGCGCCGATATCAGATGGAGTTTTGACCCGTTTTGCCATCGTTATTTTCCCGCTCGGGAAATTATCAGCATATTGGGTGCTCTGTCGAGATTAATTTTCCCGAACGGGAAAATTAACGCGGCCGCATGATGTCTTACGCAGATAATTTCCCGATCGGTAAACTCTATAGGAGGTTGGCTCGGCGCGGCCAATCGATCGATGCGGCTGAGCGGCGCTTGTGGCAATCGAGTCCGGTTTCAGGTCAAGCAAAGAAATTGGCACCATTCGTCGCGATCGCATCCTTCAAAGAAGCGAGAACTGCTTCGGACGTGCAATTTGCGTCGATAGAGCGGCCGGCCGCAACGATATCAGAGATATAAGTTTCGGCGATCGGGCCGTCACGGTCGATGATTTCTTCGAATTCGGCAGGCCCTCGCCGGACGACAGGACCAACCGCAACTCTACGCCAGGTGCCGCTTTGCGGCGATGGCCAGGCATTCCTTGAAAGCCTCGAGGTCGGTAGAGCGATCGGCCTCTGGCACTTCGCGCTTGATCAGCGCCCCCTCGCGGCGAAGGATGCCACCATCCAGCATCAGATTGTCGGCCATGTCGAAATCTTCGATGCTGAGGCCGTCGGCGCCTGCCATGCGTCCGTCGGGGCGCTGTGCAGCGTTGCCTCTGTAATGATCATTCAGGATGCGTTCGTAGTAGCTGCGCGAAGTGTTGGTATAGGCATAGACGTGCTTGCCGCGGCCGCACATGAAGCCGAGCTCGAACACCGTGCCGACATCGGCACTGATGCCGCGAAACGGCGTCAGGTTGGCGATGATCATATCCGAGGCGAGCATCATGCCCTCGTCCACCGCATAGATCGCAAGGCCGCGTTCATGTTTGGTGGGCGCCGGCGGGATTTCGAGATCGCCCGGCACCAGCGGCGTGAAGCCGGCCGCCCGCGCCAGCGCCGCCTTCTCCTTCTGGATCTCGACCGCATTGGGCAGAAAAACTTCCGGGCCAGCGAGATAGACTTTCACGCTCATTCCTCCTCACGTCGCAAGCGGTCAATCTAGGAGAGCAACGCAGCCGCGCCTAGCTGCCGACCAAAACAAGCGCGCTTACCCACGGATTTTTCTCATCTTTTGCCAAGCCGATGTAGACGCGGCCGCCGATGTGACGTTGGTCCGGATCGCCATGGACAGAAGCGCCGGGCGTCCGCTATGTCTGGCAACCGACCTTACGCAACGATCGAGGCACCCATGTCCATCCAAGCTTTGACTACCTATGTCGGCGTCGCTCACCCCTGGATGTGCGACACGATGGGACACATGAATGTGCGCCACTACGCCGCAATGTTCGACGATGCGAGCTTCCAGCTTCTCGGCCACATCGCCGGCGTGGAGACGGAATCGGGCAGGGGGTGGGCAGACGTGCGCTCCGAGGTCGAATACAAACACGAAACCAAGGCTGGCGCGCTGATCTCCATCCGGTCGTGCGTCATCAAGCTTGGCCGCTCGTCGGTCACCTTCGAGCAGATCATGTCCGGTACGCTCGACGGCATCGTGCATGCGGTCAACAGGACCACGACCGTACGTTTCGATCTTGAGGCACGCGCGGCCATTGCGTTGGAGCCAGACGCGCGGGCGCGCGCCGAGGCGCTCCTGTCAAGCAACGAGCCTGCACGCGCAGATCAATCGGCATAGACGCGTTCTTCAACCGGCGTTTCTGCGATCAGCGTCTGCAAACCGGCGATCAGCGCCTTCTCGGCCCGGTTGATCGCTTTCTCCGGGTTCGTCAGCATGAAGATGTCGATGGCGGGCGGATTGTCATAGGGTGGCAGGCGCCACAGGAGCCCGTCCGCCACATCGCGGCGGGCGACATGCAGCGGCAGCGAGCCGACGCCGAGACCGGCGAGCGTCATCCGGCGCACCTCTTCGAGACTTGACGAAACGCCGACGACATTGGCGTTGAGCTTGGCTTCGCTGCGAAGCAGCGCCACAGGCCGAAGCGCGTCGGCGATATGGTCGGTATGGAAGGAAACCGACGTCTCGCCCTTGAGGTCGGCAAGCTTCAATCCGTCCCTGCCGAACAACCGGTGGTGCGGGCCGCAGAAAAAGCCGAAAAACTCCCGGAAGACCATCAGATAGTCGAGCGCCGGATCCCGGACACTGACAAGACAAAGACCGAAGGAGGCACGCTTCTCCCGCACCTGGCGCGTGACCTCGCCGCTTGGTCCGACGTTGATCGTCAGCGTGGCGCGCGGATAGCTACGGTGAAACTCCATCAGCGCCCGATCGAAGATCGGAGACACCACATGGCTTGCAACCGCGATCGTGACATGGCCGGTGACGTCGTCGCTGACGCCGCGCACGAGTTGCGGCAGCTGCGAGATCGTGCCGAAGACTTCCACGCTCTGCTCATAAAGCAACTGTCCGACTTCTGTGAGATCGAAACGCGTCGCGTCACGTTCGACGAGCCGGCGTCCAACGCGGTCTTCCAGCCGTCGAAGCGCGTTGCTGACGCTCGGTTGCTTGAGGTTCAGCCGCTCGGCCGCGCGCGTGATGCTTTTCACCTCGGCAATCACCACGAAGGTGCGCAGCAGGTTCCAGTCGAGCTCCCAGACGAGCCGTTCCAATCGCGGTGATGCCATTCCTGAAATCTATGCCTTCTATTTCCATTATCTATTTGCGCAATGCTGAAGCAGAAGCAATCATGAAATTCGGAAGGCGCCCCTTGCCAATCCCAAGCGCACAGGAAGGCGCGCCCCAATCCAGAGGAACGAGGAACATTTCATGAAGACCCTATTCTCCGGCCTCTTGGCCGCGACGCTCACCATTGCTGCGACTTTTTCCGCCGTCTCGGCTCGGGCTGACGACCTGGAGAACGTCAAGTCCGCCGGCGAACTGAAGATCGCCATGTCGGGCCAGTACCCGCCCTTCAATTTCGTCAATGAAGAAAACCAGGTCGTTGGTTTCGACGCCTCGATCGGCCAGGCGATCGCCGAGCGCGTCGGCGTCAAGGGCACGCTGGTGACCACTGCCTGGGACGGTATCATCGCCGGCCTGCTTGCCAACAAATACGATACGATCGTCGGCTCGATGACAATCACCCCGGAGCGCGAAAAGGTCGTGGACTTTGTCGGCCCCTATTACCATGCCGGCCGCGCCGTTTTCGTCAGCGAAGCATCTGGTGTCCAGAAGCTCGACGAACTCAAGGGCAAGACGCTTGGCGTCACGCTCGGCGAAACGCACGAAAAATGGGCACGCGAGCAGGGCGGCTGGGACGTTCGCACCTACAAGGGCCTGCCGGAACTGCTGATGGAACTGAAGAGCGGCCGCGTTGATGCGATTGTCGTCGACAACATTCCCGTCATGGTCGCCGTCAAGGAAACCGGCGAGAAGGTCCGCCGTCTCGAAACGCCGGATATCGAAGGCGGCAGCGTCGCGATCGGTATCGCCATCCGCAAGAACAATCCGGAACTGAAGGCGGCGATGCAGAAGGCACTCGAGGACATGCTGGCAGACGGCTCCTACGAGAAGATCGCGATGCAATGGGTCGGCAGCGACATCCGCTGATCCCCTACGCTTCCGTCTCTCCGGCCGCCGCATGAGCTGCGGCCGGAGATCATGAGTTTGCCTTCCGGAGTTTCCCCATGGACGTTTCGCTGGTGCAGCGCGTCTTCCCGTTTTTCGTGGAAGCGGCGTGGATCACGATCGAGATCTCGGTACTTGCGCTTGCGCTCGGCCTCGTCGTTGCGTTCCTGATATCGGCCGCAAAGATGTCGCGCTCGTTCCTTTTGCGCGCCTTCGGCACCGCCTATGTCAGCCTGTTTCGCGGCACGCCCTGCCTCATCCAGCTTTTCGTGCTCTACTTCGGTGGCCCGCAGATCGGTATCAATCTGGAGCCCTTGGCTGCCGGCGTCATCGGCCTCGGTCTCAATATCGGCGCCTACATGGCAGAATCCATCCGCGGCGCCATCCTGTCGGTTGACCGTGGGCAAACGGAAGCCGCCCGCTCGATCGGCTTCAGCCGGTTCCAGACCATGCGCAAGGTCGTGTTGCCGCAAGCCGCGCGTCTCATGATCCGCCCGCTCGGCGTCAATGCCGTGGCGCTCGTCAAGGGATCGGCGCTGGTCTCGACGATCTCGGTGGTCGAACTCACCTACACCGCGCAGCGCTACATCGGCTCGACCTACAAGCCGTTCGAGATCTTCGGCGTGGCCGCCGTGCTCTACATGCTCATCGTCTATGTCGTCGCGCGGATCGTCGATCTGCTTGATCGACGCTACGCCATAGCCTGAGGGAGTGCGCCATATGCAAGGTCTCGATTTCAGCGTCGTTCCACCCTATGCCGATATCCTCTGGATGGGTGTCTGGTGGACGGTCGTTCTGACCATTTCCGCCGCAGCGATCAGCTTCATCTTCGGCATCGTTTTCGCCCTCGTCGTGCTCTACGCACCGAAGTCGGTGGCCCTCCCGGTGCGCGGTTTCATGTGGCTGTTCATGGGCACGCCGCTGCTCCTGCAACTGTTCCTGATCTATTACGGGCTCGGGCAGTTGGGCCTCAAGATCCCTGCCTTGATCGCCGGCATCATCGGTCTCGGCCTGCACTTTGCCGTCTACAATGCCGATATCCTTCGCGCCGGTATCGTGGCCGTCGATCCCGGCCAGACGGAGGGCGCGCGCAGCCTCGGCTTCGGCCGCATGCAGACGCTGCGCTACTTCATCGTGCCGCAGGCGACCCGCAACACCATTCCCGCCATGGGCAACAACCTGATCGTGCTTCTGAAGGAATCGTCCCTCGTCTCGATCATCGGCATTGCCGAACTGGTGCACGCAGCACAGCTCGCGATCAGCGAGACATTCCGGCCGTTCGAATTCTACATCACGGTTGCCGCTCTCTATTACATCCTCAATCTCGTCCTCGAAGCGGGTCTGCGCCAGGTCGAAAAGAACGTGGAGGTCTCCCGATGACCGCTCAGAAACCCATGGTCGAAGTCAAGGGCGCCCGCAAAAACTACGGCGCGCTGGAGGTCCTGAAGGGCATCGACCTCTCCGTTGCCCGAGGACAGATCGTCGCGATCATCGGCCCGAGCGGGTCGGGCAAGAGCACGCTGTTGCGGTCGATCAACCACCTGGAGACGCTGAATGGCGGCGAGGTCTGGCTCGATGGCGTAAAGGTCAACCAGAGCCTGAAGGGCCAGGCCTTCGAGCGGCACATCAATGCGGTGCGCCAGCAGATGGGCATGGTGTTTCAGCACTTCAATCTGTTCCCACATCTGACAGTGCTACAGAACATCACCATGGGCCCGATCATCCTGAAGGGAATGGGCAAGGCTGCGGCGCGTGAGCTCGCCATCGAGCTTCTGTCGAAGGTGGGGCTCAAGGATAAGGTCGACGCCTTTCCGTCGCGGCTTTCCGGTGGTCAGAAACAGCGCGTCGCGATCGCCCGGGCGCTCGCCATGCAGCCCAAGGTGATGCTCTTCGACGAGGCCACCTCGGCGCTCGACCCGGAACTGGTCGACGAGGTGAACGCCGTCATGAAACAGCTCGCTGCCGAGCACATGACCATGCTGATCGTCACCCACGAGATGCGCTTTGCCGGCGAGGTCGCCGATCGCGTGCTCTTCATGGATGGCGGGGTCGTCGTCGAGCAAGGGGCGCCGAGCGAGATCTTCCGCCAGCCGACGCAGGAGCGCACCCGGGCGTTCCTCAAGAAATACCTGGCAGCGTGATGGGTGCCGCGATGGACAAAAGCAATCAGTATCCCGATTTCGGCCTGACGCCGGAACAGCGCCGCGAGGCGGTGCTCGGTCACTATTACGAATATCCGGGCATGGACGGTGAGCGCGGCGAGATCTGGTGCTACACCGACGCCTATGCCTATCCGTCCGGTGCCACCGCGCGGCTACAAGTGAGCTCTTCAGCTTCACGGTTCTCGCTCGAAATTACGCGCGATGGAGCGACAGAGACGACGGTTTTCAAGCGCGACGCGCTCGATGCGCGCTGGCAGGAAACGCCGGACCAATGTTCGGTCATCGGCTGCGGCTGGGAAACGTGCTTCGAATTCAAGATTGCCGAAGACTGGCCGTCCGGCGCTTACCGCATCACGCTGAGAGCCGAGGGCAGGGATGGCGCGCCGATCCATTGCCACCATCTCTTCATCGTGCGGCCACTCGCCGGTCGCAAGCCGGGCCGGGTGCTGCAGGTGGCGGCCACCGGCTCCTGGACCTCGTATAACACCTGGGGCGGGTCGAACCACTACCAGGGGATCACCGGCCCCAACCGCGATCAGTATGCGACGACCGTCAGCATCGACCGTCCGTTCTGCCGTGGCTTCGTCGTGCTGCCCCCGGATGCTCCACGGGTGCCCTTGGAAATCTATGCGCCGATGGCGGTTGCCCCGCGCTATCCGCACATGGAATGGGCCTATGCCAACGGCTATTCCAAGAAATATGCCTCGTCCGGCTGGGCGAGCTATGACAGCCACTTCTTCCGCTGGGCGGAACGTCAAGGTTATGCCGTCGATCTCGCCAGCCAGCACGAGCTTCATTTCAACCCGGAGATCCTCGACGGCTACGATTGCGTCGTCTTCGTCGGCCATGACGAATACTGGACCTGGGAAATGCGCGATGCGGTCGACAACTATGTCGAACGCGGCGGAAAGGCGGCGCGCTTTGCCGGCAACTTCATGTGGCAGACGCGCCTCGAAGACGGCGGCAAGCGCCAGGTTTGCTACAAATACCGCTCACGGGCCGAAGACCCAGCCTATCGCTCGACAGATCCGACGCGCACCAGCGGCTCCTGGGAAGCGGCCGAGATCGGCCGGCCTGGGGCGGCGACATTCGGGCTCAACGCCACCCGCGGCCTTTACGTCGGCTGGGGCGGTTGCGCCCCGCGTGGTGCGCGGGGCTTCCCGGTCTATCGGCCGGAGCATTGGGCCTTCTCCGGAACGGGCATCTATTACGGCGATATCCTCGGTTCGGAAGGCCATGCGTTTGGTTACGAGGTTGATGGCCTCAACTATATTATCCGTAACGGCCTGCCGGAGCCGACGGAGGACAGCGGCGCGCCGGACGGGCTCGAAATCCTCGCGCTCGGCATGTCGTCGCTGAAGGAAGAAAGCGCCGACATTCCGGCGGACGACCAATTCCTTTCCGATGCCGACGCGAAATTTGTCGCCGAAACGCTGATCGGCGACACTGCCCCTGCGGCCGTCGAACGCGTTAAGCGCGGCTGCGGCATGATCGTAAACTTCCCGCGCGGCAAGGGCGAGGTGTTCCACGCCGGCAGCTGCGAATGGGTGGCGGCGCTCAAACGCGGTGACGCGATGGTCGAGCGCGTCACCGCTAATGTTCTCAATCACTATCTCACTCGCTGACAGAGATTTGCCATGCTCAAGACGACAGCTTCCAACGAACGACCTGCCTCGCATCTCTTCTACCAGTCGCGCCTGCGTCGGCCGCTGGTCGATCGGGCCGAAGGCATCTATCTCTGGGACCAGGACGGACGCCGGGTAATCGACGGCTCAAGCGGCGCCATGGTGGTCAATATCGGTCACGGCAACCGCAATGTGCTCGATGCCATGAAGAGCCAGATGGACCGCGTCACTTTCGCCTATAGGCTGCACTTCGAAAACGAGCCGGCCGAGGACTTGGCGCGTCGCGCGGCGGAAAAGCTGCCGGAGGGCATGGACAAGATCTTCTTCGTTTCCGGCGGCTCGGAAGCAGTCGAATCCTGCCTCAAGCTCGCGCGGCAATGGGCGGTTGCGACCGGTCAGAAGGACCGCTGGAAGGTGATATCGCGCTTTCCCTCCTACCATGGCGGCACGCTCGGGGCGCTGGCTGTCACCGGTTATGCGGCGCTCTCCGATCCTTTCTCACCGATGATGCGCGAAATGCCGAAGGTGCCTGCGCCGACCGCCTATCTCGATCGGGACAACCTGACGATGGAGCAGCGCGGCATCAAATATGCCGACATGCTGGAGGAGAAGATCCAGGCGGAAGGCCCGGAGAGCGTGCTCGCCTTCATCATGGAGCCGATCGGCGGCGCTTCCACCGGCGCGCTCGTGGCACCCGACAGTTACTATCCGCGCATTCGCGAGATCTGCGACAAGTACGGCATCCTATTGATCCATGACGAGGTCATGAGTGGTGCTGGCCGCACCGGAAAATTCCTCGGCGGCGACCACTGGAATTGCCGCCCGGATCTGATCGCCCTGTCGAAGGGCTTTGCTTCGGGCTACTGCCCCCTTGGTGCCATGGCCGCACCGTCCCGGATCGTTCAGCCGGTGCTCGACGCCGGTGGGTTCCAGCACGGCTTCACCTATGCAGGCAATCCGCTCGCTTGCGCCGCTGGTCTCGCCGTTCTCGACGAAATCGATCGGCTTGGCCTGATCGATAATGCCGCTGCCATGGGCGATGCTTTGAAGGCTGAACTCGTGGCGCTCTCCAATCGGTTCCCCTTCATCGGCGACGTGCGCGGCAAGGGACTGCTGCTCGCGGCCGAGTTCGTCTCCGATCGTGAGAGCATGAGGCCGTTGCCGAAGGAGTTGAATGCGCACCAGCGCATGGTCGATCTCGCCTATGAGCGCGGCCTGATCATCTATTCACGGCGTACGCGCGGCGGTGTGGAGGGCGACCATTTCCTCGTCTGCCCGCCGATGATCATCACCCGTGAGCAGATCGGCGAGATCGTCGCCATCCTTGGCGACGTACTCGAAGTGCTCGCCGAAGAACTCAATCTTCCCGTCAACCGCTGAGGGCTCGACCATGACGAAGTCCAAAACATCGCGCAGAGTGATCATCACCTGCGCGGTGACGGGATCGGTGCATACGCCGACCATGTCGCCTTACCTGCCGATCACGCCTGACCAGATCGCCTCTGAGGCGATCGCCGCGGCCGAAGCTGGTGCGTCAATCCTGCATCTGCATGCGCGCAACCCTGAGGATGGCCGCCCGTCGGCCGATCCGGCGCTGTTCATGCAGTTCCTTCCGCGCATCAAGCAGTCGACCGATGCGGTAATAAACATCTCCACCGGCGGTTCGTCGCTGATGGCGCTGGAAGATCGGCTTGCGGCTTCGCTGCGCGCCGAACCGGAAATGTGTTCGCTGAACATGGGCTCGATGAACTTCGCTTTGTTTCCGGCGCTCGACAAGCCGACGGAGTGGAAACACGAATGGGAACCGGAGCTTCTCGAAGCAACGCGGAGCTCCATCTTCAAGAACACCTTCGCGGATATGGAATTCATCCTGACGCGGCTTGGCCAGGGCTGCGGCACGCGCTTCGAGTTTGAATGTTATGACGTCGGCCATCTCTATTCGCTGGCGCATTTCCGCGATCGCGGCCTGGTGTCCGGGCACCTCTTCATCCAGTTCGTCTTCGGCGTGCTCGGCGGCATCGGTGCGGATCCTGAGAACTTGACGCACATGAAACGCATCGCCGACAAGCTCTTCGGTGACGACTACAGCTTCTCGGTACTGGCCGCCGGCCGCCATCAGATGCCGATGATCACCATGGCCGCCGCCATGGGCGGAAACGTCCGCGTTGGTCTCGAAGACAGCCTCTACAACGGGCGCGGGACGCTTGCGGTAAGCAATGCCGAGCAGGTCCACCGGATCCGCACAGTTCTCGACGCCTTGTCACTGGAGGTTGCAACCCCTAAGGAAGCGCGCGCGCTTCTCGGCCTCAAGGGCGGAGATCAGGTGGCATTCTGAGGCCGGCGGCACGGGCATGGCTCGACTTGAGCCTTCGCCTGCTGGCAGTGAAAGGGAAAACAGTGACGATGATGCAGCACTCAACGACCGATGTCCGAATTCGCGCAGGCGAACCAGGGGATGCCGACACCATACATAACGCGATCCTGGCTATGGGGCGTGGGCTCGAAATGGCGGACAAGGTCACCTGCACGGTCGATGACTATCGCCGTTTCGGCTTCGGTCCGAACGCCGCCTTCCACAGTCTGATCGCCGAGGCGGGGGCAGATCTTGCCGGTCTTTGCCTGTTCTTCCCGATCTTTTCGACCTGGCGCGGGAGGCCCGGCGTCTTCGTGCAGGATCTGTATGTCGATGATCGTTTCCGTGGCCTCGGTATCGGCGAGCGCCTGCTTCGCGAAGTGGCCACATGGTCGAAGGCGCGGGGCGGCGACTATCTGCGGCTGGAAGTCGACGTGGAGAACTTGCCGGCGCAGCGCCTTTACGAGCGTATCGGCATCACCTGGCAGACGAAAGATCGCGCTCATGCCGCGTATGGCGAGGCGTTCGGGGCTCTGGCCGGGGACTGAAAGTTTGACGACGCAGGAAAGGGAGACAGCATGAAAGCCTTCTATGCAGCCGAACAGAAGCGCCATAACCCGAAGGCCTTTCTCTCGAGCGGCGCGCCGCAGCCCAATCCGGAGCAGCCGGAACGTGTCGAGCGCCTGCTCTCCGGTGCCCGAGCCGCCGGCTGCGAGATCCTGCGGCCCCGCGATCACGGGCTCGGCCCGATCGCCGCGGTGCACACGCCGGAGTATCTCGATTTTCTCGAACATATTTACGCGCGCTGGCAGCGCATTGCCGAGGCTTCGGAGGAGGTGATCCCGAACATCCATCCGCTAGCGCGCAATGGTCGCTACCCGGCGTCCGCCGTCGGTCAGGCCGGTTACCACATGGCCGATACCGCGTGTCCGATCTCGGGCGAAACCTGGGAGAGCGTGTGCTGGAGCGCCTGGAGCGCTGTTGATGCCGCCGATGCGGTCATGGCGGGCGAGCGGGCGGCCTATGCGCTCAGTCGGCCGCCGGGCCACCATGCCTTTGCCGACGTCGCCGGCGGCTTCTGCTTCGTCAACAATTCGGCGGTCGCCGCGCAGCGCTTCCTGACAAATGCTGCCCGCGTGGTGATCCTCGACATCGACCTGCACCATGGCAACGGCACGCAAGGCATCTTCTACCAGCGCTCCGACGTGCTCACGATCTCGATCCATGCGGACCCAGTGCGTTTCTACCCGTTCTTCTGGGGCCATGCGGACGAGCGCGGCGAGGGGCCGGGCCTCGGCTACAACCTCAACCTGCCGCTCGAACGCAAATCCGGCGATGCGGAATTTCTCGCCGCGCTCGACGTCGCCTTCCGCCGCATCCGCGCTTACGCGCCGGACGCGCTGGTTGTCGCGCTCGGCCTGGATGCCTTCGAAGGCGATCCTTTCGGGGGGCTCTCCGTCTCTACTCCGGGCTTTGCCCGGATTGGTGAGGCGATCGCGGGCCTCGGCCTTCCGACCGCGATCGTACAGGAAGGCGGTTATCTCTGCGATGCGTTATCGGACAACCTGACGTCCTTCCTCTCCACCTTTCGCGGCGCGGCATAGCGCTCGAGCAATTCCGGGAAAAATGTGAAGTGGATTTCCGCCCGGAATCGCGTGATCCAAGTGCGCTGACCGTCACTATTGTGTGGTCGGCCGGGTCGTTTTGCGATCGTGCGTGTCGGGATACACGCCCGGCAGCGGCGTCGCGAAGACCGCCTCGCTGTCGTCCGGCCGCAATCGGCCCGCTTCGTCGATAAATCCGCGGATCAGCGGCAGGTGCCGGCGCTCGGCAAGGCAGATGGCATATTCGTCGATGAGTTCGCGGGCGTCGTCGATCGGCACGTAGGCGAGACGGGCATCGTGGCCGAATTCGAGGTCGGCGACGACGCCGCAACCGACACCGTTGGCGATCGCTTCGCGCACCCCTTCGCGCGACGAGATCTCGACGATCTGCTGCACGGTGGTGCCGTGTTCGGCGAGGTTCCTTTCGAAGATCTCGCGTGTGCGTGACCCCCTTTCGCGCATGACGAAGGACATGCCCTCCAGCTCCTCATCTTCACGCCGTCGTGCTCGGCAAGCGGATGGCCGACGGGTACGCATAGCCCGATCCGCATGCTGAGGAAATGAACACCATAAAGGCGCGGATCGTCTGGCGTCTGCGCGGTGATCGCAACATCGGCCCGGTAGTCGAGGATCTGGTCGATGACGCGGGCGGAATTGTCGACCGCGAGCGAGAAGGTCAGTTTCGGCCGGTCGACTTTTAGCCGCGACAAGATCGGCAAAGGATCGGGCCGTCGGCCGCGACGCGCAAATGCCCGCCATTCGAGACCGCTTCGAGAGCTGACGCGCGACAAATTGCATTCGCCGGATCGAACGATCCGGCGGGTGTGCCGTTTCAGGCGTTCCGACAGATTTTATTCGCCTCATAGTTGCTGCTCGACCGCCGTCTTTCAGGCTGTTTGTTGGGGGAGTCGATCCCCACTTTTTACACCGTATGCGACTTAAAACATTTATGCATACAAAATTGTCGACAAAATAGTTGACATTATCGCCAGCAGCTTCAAATCTAGGGTGGCTTGCTCACGAGTGGGCGAGAGCGCCGGCATAGGGCGACTGACGAGAAAACAGAGGGAACGACATGAAACTGAGAAAGCATCTCCTCGCGGGGTTGGCATTTACCGTCCTCGCATCCTCCGCATCCGCGGAAACGCTGCGCTGGGGAAGCCCGCGGGATATTTTCTCGCTCGACCCCTATTCCTACGGCAGCACCTCGAACCTGGCCTTCCTCAACCACGTCTATGAGGGCCTGACGCGCTATACGCCGGAGTTTAAGGTCGAGCCGGCGCTCGCCACGAGCTGGGAGATGGTGAAGGACAAGGTCTGGCGCTTCCATCTGCGCAAGGGCGTGAAGTTCCAGAACGGTGCCGATTTCACCGCTGACGACGTCGTTGCCTCCATGGCCCGCGTCAGCCACCCGACCTCGCCGCTGCGTGGCAACATTCCCGCCTATGTCTCGACCACCAAGGTCGACGACTACACGGTCGACATCGAAGTGAATTCGCCGAACCCGCTGTTCCTCAACGACATGACCAACATCTTCATGTTCGACAAGGACTGGCTGGTCGACAACAAGTCCGAGCTGCCGACCGACGTCGGCGCCAAGGTCGAAGGCTACGCCACCTACAACACCAACGGTACCGGCCCGTTCAAGGTCGAATCCCGCGTTCCAGACAGCAAGACGGTTCTCATCAAGAACGACGGCTGGTGGGATACGCCCAAGCACAATCTCGACCGCATCGAATTCATGCCGATCACCTCGGCCGCCACCCGCGTCGCAGCGCTGCTTTCGGGCGAAATCGACCTGACAGACGGCGCGCCCGTGCAGGATCTCGAGCGCTTGAAGAGTTCGCCGGACATCAAGGTCGTCGAGCGCACCGACCTGCGCACCGTGCACATGGTCTTCAACCGCCACGACACCTTCGCCGACGGTCGCGAAAACTTCTTCAACAACATCAAGGTACGCCAGGCGATCGACCATGCGATCGACCGCCAGCTCATCTTCAAGCGCGTGATGCGCGGCAAGTCGCATGTCGCCGGCACCATGGTCGCGCCTGAGATCCCCGGCTACAGCGCCGAGCTCGACGTGCCGACCGCTTACGATCCGGAACTCTCCAAGAAGCTGCTCGAAGAAGCGGGCGCCGTCGGCAAGGAGTTCACGTTCGTCTGCATGAACGACGAGAGCGTCAACGAGGAAGACGTCTGCAGCGCGCTCGTTTCGATGCTGTCGCGCGTCGGTCTCAAGCCGACCCTCGACATCGGCCCGCGTGCGGTTCAGGCGCCGAAGCGCGCCGGCGGCAAGTCCGACGCCTACATGATCGGCTGGGCCAACGAGCCAACCCTCGATGCCTATTCGATCCTGGTTCAGGTTCTCTCGACCCGCGAAGGTGCCGCCGGCGTCGCCAACTACGGCGGCTGGTCCTATCCGGAACTCGACGCCATGGTGAAGAAGGCCGCGGTCGAGATGGATCACGACAAGCGTCTGGCGATCGAAACCGAGGCGCTGAAGTTCGCCAAGGACGAGGTCATCATGATCCCGCTGCACCAGCAGCCGATGGCCTGGGCGATGTCCAAGAACGTCACGGACGTCACCATTCGCGCCGACAACAAGCCGCGCCACTGGCTGACGCGCATCGGCGATTGAGTTTCCTTGCCCCGGCAGAGTTCGCTCTGCCGGGCTTTCTCATTCAGCGAGAAACCCAATGATTGTCTTTCTCATCAAGCGACTGGCCAATGCCGTGCTGGTCATGCTCGCCGTTGCGCTGCTCGCCTTCCTGATCTTCCGCTTCGCCGGCGATCCGGTGGAG
The DNA here is from genome assembly GCF_059424735.1 of Ensifer sp. GW101-20A05. Lineage (NCBI taxonomy): Bacteria > Pseudomonadati > Pseudomonadota > Alphaproteobacteria > Hyphomicrobiales > Rhizobiaceae > Ensifer > Ensifer sp. GW101-20A05. The sequence continues at coordinate 54,957 of NZ_JBWKZT010000015.1, forward strand.
TTGATGGCCAACGAGCAGATGTCGCAGGCCGACCGCATCGAGCTGCGCGAAAAGCTCGGGCTCAACGATCCGTTCGTGACCCAGTTCGGCCGGTTCGTCGTCAACGCCGCACAGGGCGATTTCGGCATCAGCTACCGCAACGGTCAGGACGTGATGAAGCTCATTGCCGAGCGCTTCCCGGCGACGATGGAGCTGGCGCTGGTCGCAACCGTCCTGTCGCTCTTGATCGGTATTCCGCTTGGCGTCATCACTGCGATCCATCGCGGGCGATGGTATTCCGAGGGGCTTCAATTCGTCAGTATCATCGGCGTCTCGTTGCCGAGCTTCGTCGTCGGCATCCTTTTGATCCTTGTCTTTGCCGTAACGCTTGGCCTCGTGCCCGCCTTCGGGCGCGGCGATGTAGTGCAGCTTGGCTGGTGGAGCACCGGTTTGCTGACGGCTTCGGGTCGCGCGTCCCTGCTTCTGCCGTCCCTTGCGCTCGCGCTTTACCAGATCACTCTGGTCATGCGCCTTGTCCGCGCCGAGATGATGGAAGTGCTGCGCTCGGACTTCGTCAAATTCGCACGTGCCCGCGGCGTGCCGCGCTGGCGGATCTATTTCCGCCATGCACTCCGCAACTGTCTGATGCCCGTCGTCACCATGACGGCGATGAACTTCGGCTCGCTGATCGCCTTCGCGCTGATTACCGAGACCGTCTTCCAGTGGCCCGGCATGGGCATGCTGTTCATCCAGGCGGTGACCTTCCTCGATATGCCTGTCATGGCGGGGTATCTCTGTATCGTCTCCTTCATCTTCGTCACGCTCAATACGCTCGTCGATATCGCCTATGCGGTCATCGATCCGCGGTTGCGCGATGCCACCCGCTGAGGTCGCTGCCATGACAGATCACGTCCAGCAAACCACACCGCCACGCCGGCCCTCGCGGCTTGCCCGCTGGCGCCAAAGCGACCTCTGGTGGTCCTTCACCCACAAGCCGTCGGCGATCATCGGCGCGGTCATCCTCACCTTCCTGATCGTAACCGCCTTTTCCGCGCCGCTGATTGCGCCCCAGAACCCGTTCGATCCGGCCCAGCTCGAGCTCTGGAATTCCGAGTTGCCGCCAATCTGGGAAGCCGATGGCCAATGGCCTTACGTGCTCGGCACCGACACCCAAGGCCGCGACATGCTCTCGGCCATTCTCTATGGCTCGCGCATCTCGATCCTGATCGGCGTCGCCTCGGTCGTCCTTTCATTGGCCGTGGGTTTGAGCCTCGGGCTCGTCGCCGGCTATTTCGGGCGCTTCATCGACAATCTGCTGATGCGCATCGGCGACGTGCTCCTCTCGATCCCGACGATCCTGATCGCGATCCTCGTCAGCGCCGTCGCACGCCAAATGCTGCCGCCGGAACTCAGGGACGTCGGTTCTGCCGCCGTGCTGGTGCTGGCGATTACGCTCAGCGCCTGGGTGCAATATGCCCGTACCGTCCGTGCCCAGACGATCGTCGAGCGCGGCAAAGAGTATGTCCAGGCCGCGCGTCTTTTGAAAACGCCGGCGCGGCGCATCATGCTGAAGCACATCCTGCCGAACACGCTGACGCCGATCCTGGTCGCGGCGACCTTGAACTTCGGCATGGCGATCCTGACGGAGGCGACGCTTTCCTTCCTCGGCATCGGCATGCCGCCGAGCCAGCCGAGCCTTGGAACGCTCATCCGCCTCGGCAACCAGTTCCTGTTTTCGGGCGTATGGTGGGTCGTGCTCTTCCCCGTCGTCCAGCTTTGCCTTCTCGTGGTCTCCGTCAACCTGCTCGGTGACTGGCTGCGCGATGCGCTCAATCCGAAATTGAGGTGAATGATGTCCAATCTCCTGATACGTAACGTCAGGCCCAACGCCGGCGAAGCGACCGACATCCTCGTGCGCGACGGCAAGATCGCGGCCTTCGGCAAAGGTCTTTCCGCTGAAGGCGTAGTAACCGAGGACGGCAACGGCCATATCGTGATCTCTGGTCTCATCGAAGCCCATACGCATCTCGACAAGTCGGTCTGGGGCATGCCCTGGCATGTCAATGCCAAGTCTGCGACGCTGCGCGAACGCATCGACTTCGAGCGCGAGCAGCGGCTTGAAATCGGCATCGAGCCGCACCGCCAGTCCATGCGTCAGGCAATCATGCTCGCCGCCAACGGTGCGAGCCACATCCGCAGCCACGTCGACATCGATACGACCCACGGGATTAGGCTGATGGAAGGCATCGTCGAGACCCGCAAGGCGCTTGAGGGCATCATCGACATCGAGATCGTCGCCTTCCCGCAGTCGGGCCTCGTTACCCGTCCGGGCACGGTCGAGCTCCTCGACCAGGCTCTGAGCAATGGCGCCGAAGTCCTTGGCGGCATTGATCCCTGCGGCATCGACCGGGACCCGAAGGGACACCTCGACGCGATCTTCGGCCTTGCCGACAAACATGCAAAGCCAATCGATATTCACCTGCACGAGCAGGGCGAACTCGGTGCCTTCAGCATGGAGATGATGTTCGAGCGCATCCGCGCGCTCGGCATGCAGGGCAAGGTGGCGATCAGTCACGCCTTCGCGCTCGGAGCACCGGACTATCTGCGCGTCGCCGGCCTGATCGAACAGATTGCCGAGCTCGATATCCGCATCGTCACGACCGGCTCACCGTCTTCGACCGTGCCGTCGATCCTCCGTTTGAAGGACGCCGGCGTCAAGGTCGCGGCCGGCTGCGACGGCATCCGCGATACCTGGGGTCCGTGGGGACAGCCCGACATGATGGACCGCGCCCGCATCCTCGGCATGAAGAATGGCCTGCGCCGTGACGTCGATCTCGAACATGCGCTGCATGTCTGCTCCAAGGGGGGCGCCGAGGTCATGGACATTAGGGGATACGGCCTGGACGTTGGCTGCGACGCCGATTTCACCCTGCTCACCGGCGAGACGCTGGCCCATGCCGTCGTCGACGTCGCGCCGCGGCCGCTGGTCGTCAAGCGCGGAAGTGTCGTCGCTCGAAACGGTATTGCGGAGGTAGCAATCCCATGAACACCATCAAGGATTTGACACTTGGCCAACGTCCCGAGGGACGCACGCTTCTGACGGCGCAATGGGTGCTCGGTCACCGGGACGGTTCGCACCGGCTGATCCCGAACGGTGAGGTCGTCATTGAAGGCGGCACGCTTCTCTATGTCGGGCCACACTTCGAAGGCGACGTAGCTCGGCGGATCGATCTCGGGGCCGCGATGATCAGCCCCGGCCTGATCGACCTCGATGCACTTTCGGATCTCGACACGACGATCCTTTCGATCGACCATCAGCCCGGTTGGGCCAAGGGTCGCGTCTGGCCGCGCTCCTATATCGAGCGCGGGCCCTATGAGATGTACACGCAGGAGGAACTGGCGTTCCAGAAGCGCTTTGCCTTCGCTCAGCTTCTCCTGAACGGCATCACCACGGCAGCCCCGATCGCCTCGCTCTTCTACCGCGAGTGGGGCGAGACCGTCGCGGAGTTCGCCGCCGCTTCCGACGCGGCCGGCGATCTGGGTTTGCGCGTCTATCTGAGCCCGGCCTATCGCGCCGGCGGCATGATGGTGACGGCGCCGGGCCAGCTCGAAGCGATCTTCGACGAAGCAAGGGGCCTGAAGGGCCTCGAGGATGCCATCGGCTTCATCCGTGAGCATGAAGGGCGCCACGGTGGACTGGTCAAGGGTTTGCTGGCTCCGGACCGGGTGGAAACCTGCACCGAGAAGCTTCTGATCCGCACTGCCGACGCGGCGCGCGACCTTGATTGTCCGATCCGCCTGCATGCGGCGCAGGGCACCATGGAAGTCGATACCGTTCGCCGCTTGCACGACAAGACGGCGCCGGAGTGGTTGGCAAGCTTCGGCTTCCTCAGCGACCGGCTGATTGCGCCGCATGCGACTCAGGCGACCGACAACGATTTGCGTCTTTATGCCGAAAACGGCGTCAGCATCGTCCATTGCCCGCTGGTTTCGGCTCGCGGCGGCAGCACGCTGAACTCGTTCCGCTCCGTCAAGGCCCGCGGCGTCAACATCGCCATGGGCACCGACACGACACCGCCGGACATGCTGATGAACCTTCTGGTCGGCTTGATCACCTGCCGCGTGGTCGAAAACGATCCGGGCGCCGTCAGCTGTGCCGATCTCTTCGACGCCGCGACACTTGGCGGCGCCAAAGCCCTCGGCCGGTCGGATCTCGGCCGCCTGGAATCGGGTGCTCGCGCCGACATCGCCGTCTTCGATCTCATGGACCACCACATGGCCCCGGCGGTCGATCCGATCACCACGCTGGTGGTCGGCGGTTCGGGACGCGTCACCAAGGCGGTCTTCGTCGATGGCCGTCTGTCGATGCGTGACGGCGAAGTGGCGGGCTTCGATATGAACGAGGCGCGCGCAAAGGCGCAGGCGCAGTTCGATGGTCTGATCGCCAAATATCCCGAAAGAAGCTGGGGTCACCCGCCGGTCAGCGAGATCTTCCCGCCGAGCTACCCTCTGGAGGTGCCGCGATGACAGAAACTGCTTCATCGGCCGTGCTTGACGTTCGCGGCCTCTGCGTTGAATTCCCCGGGCGCCATGGCACGGTTTCGGCACTCTCAGACGTTTCGCTCAGCATTCGCCCGGGCGAGATCCTTGGCGTCGTCGGCGAATCCGGCGCCGGCAAGTCAATGACCGGTCTTGCGGTCCAGGGACTGCTGGAGCCGCCCGGCCGTATCTCCGGCGGAGAGGTCTGGCTCGCCGGCCGCCGCATCGACCAACTCGGCGACAAGGAGATGCAGAACGTGCGTGGCCGCCAGATCGGCGCGATCTTCCAGGATCCGCTGACCTCGCTCAACCCGCTCTTCACGATCGGCGCGCAACTTGTCGAGACCATTCGCCTCCACCTGAAGCTCTCCAAGGCCGACGCCAAGGCGCGCGCCATCCAGCTTCTGAAGGAGGTCGGCATTCCGGCGCCTGAAGCGCGCTACGACCACTACCCGCATCAGTTCTCGGGCGGCATGCGCCAGCGCGTCGTCATTGCGCTCGCGCTCGCCGCCGAGCCGAAGCTGATCATTGCAGACGAGCCAACGACGGCACTCGACGTCTCGATCCAGGCGCAGATCACCTCGCTGCTCCGCCGTCTTTGCGACGATCATGGAACCGCGGTCATGCTGGTCACCCACGACATGGGCGTCATCGCAGAGACCGCCGACCGTGTCGCGGTCATGTATGCCGGACGGCTGGTTGAGATCGGTCCGGTCGGCGACGTGCTGAAGAATGCGCGTCATCCCTATACCCGCGGTCTGATGGGCTCGATCCCGGCACTCGGCCGTCGCGTCGAGCGCCTGAACCAGATCGACGGTTCGATGCCGCGGCTGAACGCAATCCCGACCGGCTGCGCCTTCAACCCGCGTTGCCCGGAGGCGGGGCCGCGCTGCCGCAAGGATCGTCCCGAGCCGGCCCCGGTCGGCAGCGGCGTTGCTGCTTGCTGGCTCAATGCAGGAGGAGTTCTATGAGTGATGCCCTGACGGTCAACGACCTGACCTGCAATTTCGATGTTTCCGCGCCCTGGCTCAACCGGGTGATCGAGCGCAAGCCGCAGCAGTTCGTGCGGGCGGTGGACGACATCAGTTTCAGCGTGCCGATGGGCGGCTGCCTCAGCCTCGTCGGCGAATCCGGCTGCGGCAAGTCGACGGTCGCGCGGCTCGTCACCGGTCTCTACCGGGCGAGCGAAGGCGAAGTACGGTTTGCGCCCGGCAAGAACGGGCAACCGCTTTCGGCGCAGATGATCTTCCAGGATCCTTATGCCAGCCTCAATCCGCGCTGGCGCGTGCGCAACATCATCGCCGAGCCGTTGCGCGAGCTGAAGCTTCGCAATTCGGAAGCGGAGATCATGGAGCGTGTCGGCGAACTGCTGACGATCGTCGGCCTCGCGCCTTCGGACGGAACCAAGTTTCCGCATGAATTCTCCGGCGGCCAGCGCCAACGCATATCGATCGCACGGGCGCTTGCCGGCGAGCCGGAGTTCCTCGTTTGCGACGAGCCGACCTCGGCCCTTGACGTGTCGGTCCAGGCCCAGATCCTGAACCTCATGCGCAAGCTGCAGGACGAGATGGGGCTGACCTATCTCTTCATCAGCCACGACATGAGCGTGGTGCGCCACATGTCGGACCGTATCGCGGTGATGTATCTCGGGCGCATCGTCGAAGAGGCGGACACCGAAACGCTCTTCGCCAATCCACGGCATCCCTATACGCAGCTGCTGCTTGAGACGATCCCGGACATTACCCATCCGAAGCGTGGGCGCAGTATCGCTGCCAGCGAGGTGCCGAGCCCGCTCAATCCGCCGTCCGGCTGCACGTTCCATCCACGCTGCCCCTTTGCGGACCAGCGCTGCAAGAGCGAACGGCCGGAAATGCGCAACTTCGCCGACGGTTCGCGTGCCGCCTGCCACCGCATCGAAGAGACGGCGAAGGCGATCCACGCGGCCTGACACATCGAGTTCCCTGAAGCCTTGGGCTCCGTGTCGTAACAGTCGCGGAGCCTCTTTTTTGGGGGCGATGTTCAGGCGAACCGTATTGCGAGCGAACGTGTTTCGTATCCCTGTCGTCAGGCGAATGCTACGGTGCTAACCGGAATTCAACGAAATAGACCGATGACCATTTCCGGGCTTCGACACTCACGTTAGGGTAGGGGCCGAAAGCCGGGCTGCACTCCGCTTGGGGGGCTCGGTTGGGATCGAATGCGTTGATTTGAAGAGTTGGCTTATGAACACGACCTCCGACACCGATTTCCCCGTCCTCAATGCCGTTGAAGCCCGCATTCTCGGCTGCCTGATCGAGAAGAAGGAAACGACGCCCGACGTCTACCCGCTGACGCTCAATTCGGCGCATGCAGCCGCCAACCAGAAGACGGCCCGCGATCCCGTCATGGCGGTCGAACAGGTGGACGTCCACCGCGCGCTCTCGTCGCTGGCGCAGAAGGGGTTGGTCCGCCAGGCGTTTGCGTCCAGGGTCGAGCGCTACGAGCACCTGGTAGCCAACCGCTTCTCGCTGACCTCGCCGCAGATCGTCATGCTGGGTCTTCTGCTTCTTCGCGGTCCGCAGACCGCTTACGAGCTCTGGGCACGCAGCGAGCGCATGGCGCGGTTCTCTTCGATCGAGGAGCTGAAGGACAATCTCGATCTGATGATGGGCCGCCGGCCGCCACTGATCGTTCAATTGAACCGAGGCGCCGGTCAGCGCGAGGACCGCTTCGCGCATCTGCTGTGCGGTGAAGTCGAGCAGCCGGCTGCCGAGAGGGCTGTGGTGTCTTCGGCTCCGAGTGGCTCGGCGCTATCCGCCCTCGAAGAACGACTGGAAGCGCTCGAGCAGAAGGTGGCGACGCTGCAGGAGCAGCTTGACGCCTTGATGCGCTGATCTAGCCAATCGGCACCAGCGCGAGAGCTACCGGACGGGGTGCCGCCCGGTGGCCCGTAAAGGCTTAAGATTTAGCCGGCGACGTCAGCCAGCCTGCAGGCCGGGTTTTCCTTGGCACGGGGATAGTCATAGGCGCCGACCTTTGAGGTGGCATAGCCGCCGCCGACCAGGGCTTCGGCTAGCTTCACCGCAGCGGTCACGCCGTCGATGACAGGCATGCCGGTGCGCGCCTTCAGGCGGTCGCAGAGCTCTGACATGCCAGCGCAGCCGAGAATGATTGCTTCAGCACCATCTTCCTGCCGCGCCTTGAGGATCTCCTGCATCAGCATCTCCTCGGTATGGGCGAGGTCCTCTTCCAGCGCCAGCACCGGCATGTCCACCGAACGGACCTTGCGGCAGCGATGACCGGCACCATAGGCGTCAGCCAGATCCTCGATGATCGGCACGGAACGGGGCAGGGTGGTGATGATCGTAAAGCGGGTCGCGATGTTCATCGCCACTTGCACGGCCGCCTGACAGATGCCGATCACCGGACCACGTGCGATCTCACGCGCAGCACCAAGGCCCGGGTCATCGAAGCAGGCGATGACATAGGCGTCGACGCCGCGCATCTCGCCCTTACGAATCTCTGCGAGCATCGCCGGTACGGCCATGGCTTCGTCGGCATGCCCTTCAATGCTGGCCGGGCTTGACGTAGGGTTAATGGACTCCAGTAAGGTATGAGGTGCTGCGACGCGCTCCGCACTGCGATGCGCCTGTTCGGTCATGGAGCGAGTGGAATTCGGGTTGATGAGCAGGAGACGCATGGATCAGCTCGTTTTCCGAAGGACGGTTGCGAAGGGGACGTCGGCCGTGGTGTCCAGAGTGCGCATCACGCCCCTCTCCTGGTCCGGCAGTTCAGTGAAATTAAGGTCCATCGGGGCTCTCAAGTGGCATCGCGCCCCGGCTTCGGGCCGGTCGCGCGGTCGTGTTTAAGCAGTTGCCATTGCACATCAAGTTGCGGTACACAATATTGTCTACAATTTTGTAGTCAATATCTAACTGCAGCTGATGGAATTGACTTTGAGCGCCGCACGGCGAGAGTAAGCGAACGGCTAAGGGAGATTTCATGTACAACGCGGACGAAGCCGCCGGTGCTCCGACGGCGATCATTTGCGAGAAGATCTGGCTTGCGATTGCAGAGCGGCGGCTACGGCCGGGAACGCGCTTGAAAGAAGAGCAACTTGCCGAAATATTCTCCGTCAGCAGGGCCCGCATCCGACAGGCACTGACCGCGCTGGAGCGCGACGGCCTGGTGACGATCATGCCGAACCGCGGCGCCTTCGTTTCCGAGCCCTCCGTCGATGAGGCGCGCGATGTCTTCGTTGCCCGCCGGGCCATCGAGCAGCGCGTCGTCGAGCGCCTGTGCGAACGCGCCAACCCCAAGGATATCGTCCGGCTACGAGGGCATATCGAGGAAGAGCGCATTGCCGGCCGATCCGGCAATCTCTCTGATATCGTTCGGCTTTCGGGCGGTTTTCACCTTTTGCTCGCGGAACTCTCGGGGTCGGCCTTTCTCTTCGGCATTCTGCGCGACCTGGTCTCCCGTACCTCCTTGATCACCGCGATGTACCGTTCGAACCACCTTCACAATTGCGGGCCGGACGAACATCTGGCCGTAGTCGAACACATCGCAGCGCGCGATGTCGCGAGCGCCATCAAGGAAATGGCCGAACACCTGAACCATGTGGAAGCGGAACTGGATCTGGACGAGGAGAAGGATCAGCCCCGCGATCTTCGCACCGCCTTGCTTTGACGCTCAAACGAACCAATTGCACCGCTGATAAGAGGAGGCGGTGCCTGCCAGCAGACTGAAGGAAGATATGACCAACCGTAGTTACTATGCGCCGCATGGCGGCAACCCGCCGCAAACCCAACTCCTTTCGGATCGCGCGGTCTTCACCGAAGCCTATGCCGTGATTCCAAAGGGGACGATGATGGATATCGTCACCAGCTATCTGCCGTTCTGGGATAAAACCCGGCTGTGGATATTGTCCCGTCCGCTCTCCGGTTTTGCTGAAACATTTTCACAATATATCATGGAAATCGCTCCGGGCGGTGGCAGCGACAAGCCCGAACTGGACGAGGGAGCCGAGGGCGCGATCTTCGTCGTCGAAGGCGAACTGACCGTTACGCTCGACGGCAAGGCGCACAAGATGCAGCCGGGCGGCTTCGCCTTCATTCCACCGGCCAGCAACTGGAGCGTTCGCAATGGAAGCGAAGCGCCGGTTCGCTTCCATTGGGTGCGCAAGGCCTATGAGTATGTCGATGGCTTGCCTGTGCCGGAAGCCATCTTCACCAATGAAGCCGAAATCACCCCGTCGCCGATGCCTGGCACCGACGGCAAGTGGGCGACGACGCGCTTCGTCGATCCGGCGGACCTGCGCCACGACATGCACATGACAATCGTCACGTTCGAGCCCGGCGCGATCATTCCCTTCGCCGAGACACACGTCATGGAGCATGGCCTTTACGTGCTCGAAGGCAAGGCGGTCTACCGGCTCAATCAGGATTGGGTCGAGGTCGAGGCCGGCGACTACATGTGGCTTCGCGCCTTCTGCCCGCAGGCCTGCTACGCCGGTGGTCCGGGCAAGTTCCGCTATCTGCTCTACAAGGACGTGAACCGCCATATGAAGCTGCGGGCGCGCTAAGGAAACTTACGCTAGGTAAGGCAAAACCGCGCATTCGACGAATGCGCGGTTTTCTATTTTCCTCAATGCGTTACTGGCGCTTCCGAATGGCTCGCTTGCTTCAATCCACCAATTGCGGATCGGCGGGCTGAAGGCTCCTTGGCTGCAGTCGCCGCAGCGTATTGCCTGCCGGGTTCTTGTCGAGGTGCAGCACGCGGGTGAAGAAGTCATTGCCGCGTTCGGTGCGTCCGATATTGACGATCGCGACACCTTGGAGTTCTTCGTCCATGAATTTCAGAACGCGCTGGTAGGCGTCGTCCTCAAGCGTGTCGAGCGCCTCGTCTATGATCAGCCACCGCGGCTTGTGCAAGCTGAGCCGGGCAATCGCCAAAAGGCGCTGTTCCGCTTCGCTGAGGTTCATCTGCTTTCGCGCATCCTGGTCAAGCCGGCCGCTGAGGCGACCAAGCCCGACCTTGGAGAGCACCGATGCAAGTTCACCCTTGCTGTAGCTATCGGCTGGACCTGGATAGGCGAGAACTTCGCCCAGGGTCCCGGGCGGGAAGTAAGGTGACTTCGGAACGAAGGCGAGGCCATCATCGACCGGCAGTGCAATGCGGCCGTGACCCCAGGGCCAAAGGCCAGCGATCGCCCGGAAGAACGGCGCCTTCTCCACCTCGGGCGCACCGGTGACAAGCACCCGTTCGCCCGGATCGATTGTTACGCTTTGCTCCCGCAGCGTGATGCAGCCCGTCGGCGAGACGATTTCGATATTGTCGAAACTCATCTGCGACGTTTCCGACGTCTTGAAGTCGATACGTTTGTCGCCCTCGTGCCTTTCGTCGGTCATCAGCAATGCGGAACGGAAGGCGGCAACGCGTAGCAGCGTGGCACGCCAGTCGGCGATCGCGCCGATGTTGTCGACGAACCAGCGCAACGACGCATGCACCTGGTTGAAGGCACCGACCGCCATCATCAGCCCGCCGAAGCTCAGGTCGCCGGCAAAGTAAACCGGCGCCGCAATGACGATCGGGGCAACGACCGTGATCCAGCCATAACCGCCCGTCACCCAGGTCAGGCGTGTCACCGCGCGCAACAGGCCGTAGCTGATCTCGAGCACCGAGGCGAGATCGCGCTGTAAGCGCTTCTTTTCATTGGCCTCGCCTGAAGATAGAGACACCGCCTCGATATGCTCGTTAACGCGCATCAGCGAGAAACGCAGCGCCGCCTCGCGGGCATAGTGTTCACCGTTCAGCGCCACCAGCGGACGGCCGACCAGCCAGCTTAGCCACGAGGCCGTGCCTGCATAGAGAATGGCGGCCCAGACCATATAGCCGGGAATGGCGAAGGCGTAGCCAGAGACATGAAAGACGAAGCCGTCGGACAGCGACCACAACACGCCGATGAAGCTCACCAGCAAAATACCCGATTGGAAAAGGCCGATTGAAAGCCCGGCTGACAGATCGGTCAGGTGGCGTGCATCCTCATGGATGCGTTGATCCGGGTTGATACCGATCGCGCCGGCGTTCGCCAGACGAAACGCGCGCGAGGGGCGCATCCATTCGGTTATGAGATCTTCTGTCAGGCCCTCGCGCAGGCGCAGCTTGATGACCTGTCCGAGCCAGGTTTGCAGGACGTTGAGGACGAGAAGCACGCCAGCGATCTGGGCGAAGACGACCAACTGATGAAGAAAGGCGGGCAGGTCGCGTCGCTCGAGCGTGTCGTAGAACGGTTTGTACCATCGATTGAGGATGATCTGGCCGAAGGCTGTCACAACGATGACAACGACGATGGTTATGCTGAGCCAAATGATCTTGTTGCGTAGCGGCGAGGCCATGAAAGCCCGATGCATCATCCGCAATTGATCACCGAGGGATTGTTCGTCGCTGGGCTCTATCCGGCCGCTATTCTTGACGTTCGTCCGGTTCGACATCGGTGCGAATCTCTCCTTCCCGGTATCTTCAATTGGAATATAGCGTGCCTTACGCTCTCACCCTAGAGCGGATTGTCTAAGCTCACATGTAACCGCGGTCACAAAGGCCCTCGTATCCCGGCGCAAAATTGATTTGTACCATTCGAAAGCGGGTTCATAGTTTCGCCAGACGAGGTCGAAAAACGGCGCCAAGGGAGGAACCTGTATGTCCGCGCATCTCGATCAAATCCGCGATCAGCAAAGAGAAACCTGGGACCGCTTTTCCGCCGGCTGGAAGAAATGGGACGCTCTCGTTCTCGGCTGGCTTGCCCCCTTCGGCCAGGCGATGATCCGCCAAGCAGCGATCAAAGACGGCGATCAGGTGCTTGACGTCGCTGCCGGGACAGGCGAGCCGGGACTGACCGTCGCCGCCTCGATTCCGAACGGGCGCGTCACCGTCACGGATCTATCCGAGCGCATGCTTCAGGTGGCGAGCGAAAACGCCAGGAACCGCGGTCTGACGAATTTTGAAACCAGGATCTGCGACGCCGGTGCATTGCCTTTCACGGACGCGACGTTCGACGCTGTTCTTTGCCGGTTCGGCTTCATGTTTTTCCCTGATGTTGCGGCAGCAGCCGAACAATTGAAGCGGGTCGCGAAACCGGGTGCACGTGTTTGTGCCGCCGTCTGGGCCTCGCCTGACAAGAACATCTGGGCAACGACGATCATGTCGACCATTGCGCGCCACGTGGAAATGCCGAAACCGCCGGCGGGAGCCCCCGGCCTGTTCCGCTGTGCGCCCGAGGGCCTGATGACTGCCGTCTTTACCGACGCGGGCCTGCGAGACGTCCGCGAGGAAGAGGTCACGACCACGATGGTTCACGACACGCCCGAAGACTATTGGACCTTCATGACCGAAATCGCCGCACCCGTGGTCGCGGGGTTGGGCCAGGCGGATATTGCAACACGGGAGCGTATCAAGGCTGAGGTTCTGGATCTTGCCCGGCAGTCGATCCGGGCGGGCAAAGTCGAATTGCGCGCCACCGCAACAGTCGTCGCCGGTACGTGTTAGCCGTCAGGGCGCTTTGACAGGAGGCCTAGGCGTCACACGCATGATCATTGGCCGGATTAGCGTGTCAACGCCGGATCGAGTGGCGCCGAGGTCCTTCCGTTTTTGCCGGCGGCAAGCATCCGAGCCATCTCGTTGACCGCCGCCTCCCGCTGTGGATCCCTTCCTGCCGCATAGGCAAGCGGCGACGTCACCGAAATATCCGGCTCGATGCCCACAGCTTCGAGCCGAAGGTCGTTGTCGATCACCGCATCGGAAACCGCGAGTTCGAGCAGACTGTCATCCGGCAAGACATAGGCGCGGCCTGCGAGCAGGGCGCCCGCCGTCCGTTCACCGACCAGCGGGATGGCATTCTGCCTGAGGGCGTAGGCGAAGAGCTCCAGGCCGCTGCGCGTACCTTTATCGATCAGCGCGATCACCGGCTTTCGCCAACGGAAGTTTGCGAGTGTCGCATCCCCGCGGCGCGGCACCAACCGGAAGGACGGCGTGTCGCCAACGAAAAGCTCCGCCGCATCGGCAGGGCCACCACCCCAGCGCCCGCGCAAGTCAACGACAACACCCTCGGCGTTCTTGAGGCGGCCGGTCGCAAGGGCTTCCGCGACAATATCGAGGCCATTGCGCGTTGAGAGCGTCCACATCCGCACGTAACCGATCTTGTGGCCATCGCGTTCGCTGAGTGCAAGACTTTTGTCGATCGCCCGCTCGAACATCGGCAGCGGCCGCAAGCGCTCCACCTGGACTTTCGCCGAAATCGATGCGGCATCGCGATGGCGTCGAAGCCGGATCTCGACGCTTCTACCTACCTTATCGGCGAAAGAGCCGATTTCCCGGTAGGGAAGCCCGTCCACCGACAGGATCTCGTCACCAACGAGCAGGCCGGCCCTCTCGGCCGGCGATCCATCGTAGACATCGGCAACGAAGCGACGATCACCGTCAACGGTCGTCACCATGCCGATGCCGGGATAGCGGACCTCGCCATCCGGCGGAAAGAGGCGGCGGATGTCATTCCGGATTGCGAAACGGAAAATGTCGGAGAGTTCGAAATAGTCGATCGTATCGGGCTTGTAGCGTCCGGTATGCGAGACCCGAAGGCTGGAAAGGACCGATGTGATCGCGTCGTCGACGTCGCTGGGCGAACTCGCGGCCGCGATCGAGTGCAACCTCCCGTCGATTTGTGCCCGGGCAGCAGCGTTGAAGCGGACCAGCGCCGTTGTGTCGTAGAATTCTTCATCCACCAGTTCGACGACGCGGTCAAACACAGGCTGGCCCGAACGCGTGACGTCGGCTGCATGGGGAGCAGTCGGCTCCGACAGGAGCAACGAGAAGGTCAGCAACGTACCTGCGAAGCCAGGGCGCATAGCTCGTCCTCCGGTTTCCGATCGCTCGATTATCGGCCAAACACGGCTTCTTGGGAGGCGGTCTGCTTGCAAAATCGCGTGATCTCGGCAGCGGCCGCCGTTCGCCCTGTCTGGTTCCGATTGGTTTTCAGGTCGGAGTTCCCGGAGGCAGGCAAGGCATCGCAACGATCGTAGACTATCTGGGTACAATTGGTAATTGCAATATTATCGCTCGTTAAACGCGATGCGATTAATCGACACCTGAATGGCGGTCATGTGGCGTACGAACCGGCGCTGGGCAGATCGGGCTTCTGATCACTTTGGGTCATCAAAAGGAGGCGGCCGAATTAGCTCGTAGGGGCTATAAAAACCAGTCAAACCAATCCGTTAATGGCGACAGATCTATTATGAAATTTCTGTAACGCAGTTGTCATATGCTTTCCGGTTTAAGTAAAAATCTAGCGGATTATGAAGATTTATTGACTGCGAAAGATTACGGCTTGTCTTTCCGCATTAGAGTTTGTTAACATTCGAATATAGGGGTTTCATTACAGCTTTGAACGCGGGAGGGTGGCATGCCGCTGTCGTCGATGCTTGATTCCAAGAATTCCCGACACCTCCGCCGAAAGTCAGCCGCACAGGATGGGCCACCTCCCCAGGAAACGGCGATGATCGAACGCCTTTTCCGGTGGTTCGGTGGCAGGAAGGCACGAAGCTTCACACCGCGCTCGGAAACCAGCCACCTACCCGGGCTCGCGCTCGAGACGCTTGAGCCCCGTTATCTGTTGTCTGCCGATATCATGCCCTTTGCGGTGGACATGGTCGGTGATGGCGGCGCTGACTACAGCCTGCGCTATGACAACCTGATCCAGGCGGTCCAGGTTTACGACAACAGGTCGAGCCTCCTCGTTGCGCAGCGGAATGCCGCGGAAATCGACTATATCCGGGTGACCGGTACTGCTGCGAACGACACGCTGACAATCGATTTTGGCACGGATTTCCTTCAGGCGCTCGATATCGATTTTCAAGGCGGCGACGGCGACGACAGGCTCTCGCTGACCGGCGGCGTGTTCGATCTCGTCGAGTTCGCGGTCGATGGTGCAGGCTCCGGTGTGTTTACTGCCGTAGACGGCGAGATCAGCCATCAGATCGGTATCGGTGGCGTCTCGACTGTGACCGATGCGACGACCGCGCAGGAGCGGATCTTTGCCGACATAACGGGCGAGGGACAGACTCTGCGTCTCGGCGATGCCGGCACGCCGGGAGACGGGTTCTCGACGCTTGACAGCATCAACGGCGGCGCGCTGGTGTCCTACACCTTCGCTTCGCCCAATCTGAAGCTGACGATCGACACCGGCGCTGGCGACGACACCTTCGTCCATAATGGTTTCGACAACGCCGTTTCGGGAAAGGTCCTGCTGAGCGGTGGGGCCGGCAGCGACGCAGTGATTGGACCGCCGGAAGATACCGACTGGAACATAACCGGACTGAATTCCGGCAACGTTTCAGGGGTGTCCTTCGTCGAGGTTGAGAATCTCAGAGGTTCGGCCGACAACGAGGACACCTTCTTCGTTTCAGCTGGCGGCGGACTGACCGGCGTCATGGACGGTGGGGCCGACGGCTTCGACAGTCTCGTTCTCGATGGCGGCGTCTTCCATTCCGTCACCTACGTTGCGACCGGTCCCGCATCCGGCACGATCACCCGCGATGGTCAGGTTCTGCGCTACGATGGCCTGGAGCCGATCACAGATAATACGGTCGTCGCCGATCGTATTATCGCGACCAGCGATTTCGACGACGAAGCAAGGCTGAAGGATAACGGTGACGGCACTCTGACGCTCGAGTCGCTGTCGCTTGTCCCGACCTTCGAGAAGGTCACCTTCGCCAAGCCCACCAACAGCCTGACAATCAAACTTGGCGCCGACCTCGGGATCCCGCTGCTGTCGAAGGATGTCCTAACGGTTACCGGTGTCAATCTAGGGGCTGCAAGCTTTACAGTTTTTGGCGAGAACGCTGCCGATACGGCTGGCGATGACGGCAAGGACGAAGTCTTTATCGAGGGGACGAACACATTCGGCGCCTTGGCGGTTCATGCCGAAAAAATCACGGTTTCAGGTGGTGTTTCGGCGACGACGGTCACGCTTGTGGCGCTCGCCGAAGACGACGGCAAAATCACCGGCGGCGCCTATTTCGCGACACCCGAGGCGATCATCGACCTCAGCGGCGCAACCATCACCGCCTCTGGCGCCGTGCAGATCTCGGCGACGGCGGATGCGACCGTTTCGGCTTCGACCGCGGAGGTAGGGCCGCTCGAAGGCGTCATCGTCACCGTTCTGCCGGAGGCGAGGATCAGATTTGACAACAGCACGTTGACGGCCGCGAGCCTGACGGCCGTCAGTTCGGTCAGCGTTTCGCTGACCGCGGCCGACGAAGGCGATGCAAGCGAGAACGACACGACCAAGGATGCCGCGGTTTCCGTGACGGTTGTTCTCAGTGATTCAATCACAGAAGTGCTGGGCGGCAGCGCCCTCAACGTATCCGGCGCCGTTTCGCTGACCGCCGACACCCAGCTGGCACTGACGACAACCGCGGATGGCGGCTCGGGCTCCAAGGGCGCGAGCGTTGCCGTTTCGGAAGTGAACGCGACGACGCGCGCCTATATGGCGGGTAACTCGTCGCTCAACGCTAATGGCGGTAACTTGCCCGATTCCGTCGCCTTCAGCGCGACTTTGACCAGCAATGTCAGCACCACGGCGATCTCCAGCGCCGGTGGTTCGAACCAGGGCGATGGCACGACCGAATCCGAAAAGCGGCTCGCCGACCCGAACCAGGACAGCAATACCTCGGACAAGGCGGCGACCAGCGGCGGCGACATCACCTTCGCAGGTGCCGTCACGGTTTCCGATTACCGGACAACGACGGAAGCCTATCTCGACAGTTCCACCCTCGTTTCCGCAAGCACACTTGCCTTGACGGCGACCTCCACCGAGAGCGTCACGGCAGCCGCCGACGGCTCGGCTACGGGCAGCGCCGGGACCGGCGTCGGCGTGGCTGTCGCGCTTGGCATCGCCGATGTAACCACCCGTGCCTATGTCGCTGGAACGTCGGATCTGACGGCGAGCGCCGTCAACCTCAATGCCACGCTGAATGCCGGCGACAGCTTTGTCGTGACGGCGGAAGCCGGTGCGGGCGGCGCCGAAACCAACGTCGCCGGGGCTCTCGCGATCAACATCATCATGACCGACGTCGAAGCCGTGATCGAGGCCGGTGCGACGGTCGATCTCAATGGCGCGGATCTCAGCCTCACGGCCTCGTCGACCACTCACGCCGAGACGGCCGCCACCCCCAATGGCGATGATCTCGGTGAAGCCGGCGAGACCGGCATCGGCGGCTCGGTGGCTCTTGTCGTCATCGACAACAATTCCATCGCGGAGCTCGAAAACGGTGCGACGATCACGGCCGCAGACGAGGTGACGCTTTCGGCAACCGGCAGCCATGAATCCGAGACGACGGCGGAAGCCGGCGGCACCGGCGGCAGCACCGGCATCGGTGGCGCAGTGGCGATCGACGTGATCGACAACACCACCCGCGCCTCGCTCGGGACGGACGATGTCGAGCTCGACATAACCGGTGATTTCTTGGCAACGGCGACCCATCATGGGCTGAGCACAACCACGGCTGACGGCACGGCGATCGGTTCGACCGCGGTCGGCGCCGCGATTGCGCTTGCCTTCGTCGACAACCGCGCGATTTCGACCACGAACCGCAATCTGCGTGCCGACGGTTCGGTCAGCCTGTCGGCGCTCGGCGATGGCTCCAGCAAGGCGGACGCGAAAGCCAGCGCCAAAGGCGCCGACAAGAACGACGAATCCGCCGATGGCAACACCAAGGCCGATCAGCAGAAGCAGAAGCAGGTAGACTTCGCCAACAGCAAATCCGGCGATGCCGATAACACGAGCCAGACCGCCAACACCGGCGGTGGCAGCGGTGGCGATGTCGGCGTCGCGGCCGCCCTTGCGATCAACATCTCCGACAGCGAAGCGCTGGCCAGCATCGCCATTGGCCGCACCGTGACGGCTGGCGACGGCGCCGGAACCGGCGGCGTGAGCCTGCAGGCGAAGAACAACATGGATGCTTCGGCCATCGCCGATGGCAGCGCGACGCTCGAAAGCGAAACCTCGGGCACGGCGGTCGGCGCCGCCGTGGCGATCAACGTCGCAGACATGAGCAACAGGGCGATCATCGGCAACGGTGCGGTCGTCAACGCCGACGGCGGCGTCATCCTGTCTGCCACCATGAAGAATGTCGGCGGCGACCAGAAGAACGTCTTCGAAGCGCATTCGACCTCCGGCGCCAGCGGCGGCGACACCGGCGTTGCCGGATCGTTTGCGCTCAACGTGTCGGATGCCACGGCAGAATCGGCGATCCGGCCTTCCGCCAGCGTCACGCTCAGCAGCGACGTCGCTTCGCTGACGGTCTCCAATACTTCGGAAAGCAGCGCGGTCGCCGAGGCGGATGCCGAGAGTGCCAGCACCGGCGTCGGAGCCTCCTTCGCCATCAACGCAGCCGACAACACGGCATCGGCCAAGGTCGAAAATTCCGTGGTCCTCACCGGCCTCGACGACCTGACGCTCAACGCCACCGGTAGCCACAAGACCACTACGACGGCGGAATCCGGCGCGACAGCCGAAGATGGTACCGGTGTTGGCGGCGCCATCGCGATCACTGTTGCCGACAATGTGACGGAGGCAAAGCTCGGCACCGGAGGCCTTATCGACCTTGACGGCGCTTTCGCCGCGACCGCGACCCACCATGGCGACAGCGCGACTTCCGCACTCGGCGACGCAATCGCCGGGAATACGGCGGTCGGCGCCGCTATTGCGCTTGCGTTCGTCGATGACAGCGCGACTGCGAGCACTGCCCGCAACATCACTGCGGATGGCAATGTCAGCTTCTCAGCCCATGGCGATGGCGCGAGCAAGGCCGAGGCTACAGCCAGTGCCGCGGGTGCGGACAAGGATAAGGAAAGCGACAGCGGCAACACCACCGCTGACGACCAGAAGAATAAACAAAAGCAACTTGCCAACGAGAAATCGGGCAAGACGAATACGGGTGACAAGTCCGCAACGAGCCAGGGCGGTACCGGCGGGGGCCAGGTAAGCGTCGCCGCAGCGCTCGCCCTCAACGTTTCCTCGTCGCTCGCCGTCGCCTCGATCGGTGATGGCGTCACGATCATTGCCGGGCAAGGCGCGGGCACCGGAGCGCTTCAGCTCCAGTCCTCCAACAACATGAATGCCAGTGCGACGGGCGACGGCAAGGCGACGACCACGAGCAGTGGCACCGGTGTCGGTGTCGCCGTTGCCATCAACGTCGCGACCATGCGCAACGAAGCTTCGGTCGGCGCCGGCGCGCACATCACGGCCGACGGCCTCACCGCTTCGGCGACGATGAAGACGGTCGGCGGCAACGCCGAGCACAATTTCGGTGCGAAATCCACGTCAGGTGCGAGCGGCGGCGAAACCGGCGTGGCGGGCTCGTTTGCGTTGAGCGTTGCAACCACCAATACGCTCGGCACGATTGGGCTCGACCACGGCGGTGGCGGCACGACGTCTGTGACGCTGACTGGCGGCAACGTCAGCCT
Source organism: Ensifer sp. GW101-20A05 (assembly GCF_059424735.1). Taxonomy (NCBI): domain Bacteria; kingdom Pseudomonadati; phylum Pseudomonadota; class Alphaproteobacteria; order Hyphomicrobiales; family Rhizobiaceae; genus Ensifer; species Ensifer sp. GW101-20A05. Next base: position 74,973 of record NZ_JBWKZT010000015.1, read on the forward strand.
GCAGGCAACCAACACAACCAAATCGACGACAGAAGCGACGGCCCATGGTGCCGGCAGCGGCTCAGGAAGCACTGGCGTCGGCGCATCGATAGCGCTTGGTATTTCGCTCAACACGACCTTCGCCGGGATCGAAAACGGCGAAACGATCAGCGGCAACACCGGCAACTTTCAGGCACTTGCCACCTCGAACGATACGGTCACCACCACGGCGAAGGCGGGCGCAGCCGGCAACACTGCTGTCGGTGGCGCAATTGCAGTCGCCTACGTGGATAATGACACGGATGCACATATCGGCTCGGGTGCTGGCGGTGCGATCACGCTGACCGGCAATCTCGCCGCGCAGGCGAGCCATGCCAGCACGATCCACACGCTCGGCGACGGCGAAGCGGCCGGCAGCAATGTCGGCGTCGGCGTTTCGCTCGCTTTGAACATCGCCGAAGTGACCAACGATGCCTTTGTCGGCAGGAACTTCTCCGGCGCCAACAATGTCAGTGTCACCGCCACGTCGACTTTCGACACGAAGGCAGAGTCCAAGGCGAGCGCCAAGGGCAATGATACCTCGAAGGCGAATTCCGACCAGGAGAGCAGCAACCAGACGAACATGGCGCAGAACCAGAGTGGCGGCTCGAAGGCGCCGACCCAATCTGGCAGCAGCAGTCTCGGCACCGCCGATAGCAAGAGCACGAATGAGACCGGTAAGTCGACACAGGGCGGGACCAGCGTCGCCGCAACGATCGCCGTCAACTTCCTCGACGCCGACAACACCGCGACGATCGCAAGCAATGTCGTGATCGGGTCTTCGGGCGCGATGGAAATCGAAGCGACGATGACCACCGATGCGCGTGCGCTCGGCACGGCGACGGCGACCAACACGAGCGCCAATACCGGCGTTGCCGCCGCTGTCGGCCTCAATATCGCCTTGCTCGACAATACCGCGCAGGTCAATTCCGGCGCCGATCTTACCGCCGGCTCAATCAAGGTACGGGCAGTCACGGCCGATGGCGAAAGGAATACCTTCCAGGCGCGGGCACTGGCAGGCGCCGTCTCGAAGAACACCGCCGTCGGCGGCTCCGTCGCGATCAACTATCTCGACGTCAATTCGAGTGCCATCATCGGCAACAATGCCGATCTGGACGCCAACGCCGGCGGGATCGCTATCAATGCGGTCAGCGTCAACGAGATGCAGAGCATCGCTGGCGGCGCGGCGCTGAGCCTCAATGGTGGCACCGGTGTCGGCGTCGCGGTTTCCATCAATATCGTCAATGATCTCAACACCAAGGCCGACGTCGGGACCGGCGTCGATGCCGAGGCGAGCGGCGCGATTGGTGTCACGGCCCATGCCGAACTGCTGCCGATTACGGAGAGCATTCCTGTCATCGGCAATCTGGCGGTGACCAGCTTTGCTGCCGGCGTTGCGGCAAGCAACGGAACGGCGGTGGGCGGTTCCTCAAGCGTCAACGTCGTCTTCATGGAGACGCATGCCTTCATCAATGACGGCTCCGACTTCGACGGCAATGGTGGGGTGACCGTCGAAGCGACCGACATCTTGACCATAGTCAGTGGTGCTGGCGGCATCGGACTGTCCGGCGGCAGCAATGCCGGTGTCGGCATCGGCCTCGACGTGAATGTCATCATCCGCAATACCAGCGCCTGGGTCGGCGGAACTGCGGATCTTGGTGCCGTTGCCGGCAATATCCTCGTCAACGCCGATTCATTCGACACCATCACTTCGATTGCAGCCACCTTCGGATTGAGCCTCAGCGGCTCCGGTGTGGCGGCCTCGGTGGGTGTCGTCGTGCTCGACACCTCAACCGAAGCCTATCTCGAGACGGGAACCGCACTCGACAAATCCGAGCTTCATGCCGGCGGAAATGTCTCCCTCAAGGCAACCGGTGACGCCAAGATCTTTGCGCTCGCCGGCGGCATCGCCTTCGGCCAGGGTGCCGGCATCGGCATCGGCGGCACGGTCTTCGTTCACATCGACGATGTGAAGGCCGAGATCCGCGGCCACGCCGACGTTGAAACCGGCGGCCCGGCAGGCCTCGACGTCTCGGCCATTTCGACCGAGGACGTGACCACCATAGCAGCCGCTGGCGGCGTTTCGACCAGCAGCGCGGCCGTGGCTGGTTCTGTCGCTGTCACGGTGCTGACGGAAACGACGATCGCACGCATCGGCTCGAATACGGCAGTCACGGCCCAGTCCGGTGCAAACGATCCGGGTGTTGCCGTCTACGCCTATGGCGAGACGGATCTCCTGACGGTTGCGGGATCGCTGGCCGCCTCCGGCGGCAGCGCCGCTGTCGGCGCGGGCGTGAATATCGCGACATTGATCAAGACCACGCAGGCATCGATCGATTCCGGCATGGATATGGATGCCGATGGCAACATCAAGGTCGAAGCGACCAGCAACGAGGACGTCGGCTCCTTCTCGGTCGCAGCCGGCGGGGCCTCCTCAGCCGCGATCACGGTCTCGGCGGATGTGTTCATCTTCGACGTGAAGACTCGCGCCTTCATCGGTGACGATCCGATCGACGGCATTGGCAATGCGGGCCTGACCGACGTTCGCGCCCTTGGCAGCGTGCTGGTGCAGGCGGTCGATGAAACGGAGCTCGATCTGATCGTCGGCGGCGTTGCCGTTGGCGGCAGCGCCGGCGTCGGTGTCGCAGCCGGTGTGGCCGTCGTCACCAAGACGACGGAATCGTTCATCGGTGAAGACGCGCGCGTGACCGGCGAGGGACAGCACAGCGTGGCTGCACGCACCGGCCGGTTCGACATCAGCTTTGCCGGATCGCAAAGCATGGGCGATGGCTATGACCCGCAGACCGACGGCCAGGTCAGTAAGGACAGTCTCGAAGCGGGCGTGCCGGTCAAGCAAGGCGGCGGCGGCCTCGGCCAGTTTAATGACCTCGACCAGGATGAGAGCGATGACGGTACCCCAACCGATCCGGGCTTGACCCAGCAGCGGACGGCGACGGCCGCCGTTGATGGCGGCTTCCGTGGCGTGGCGGTTTCGGCAAGCACCAAGGACGATATCGAAACGGCGGCCATCAGCGTTGGCGGCGGCGGGTCCGTCGGTGTCGCCGTGGGTGCGGCGGTCAACGTACTCAACACGACGACGACCGCGCTGATCGGGGAAGGCGCCCGCATCAATCAGGACATGAGCGGTGGCGGCAACGAAGCGCAGTCTGTCCTCGTCGCTGCGGCCAGCGACTTCAGCCACCTCGGCGTTGGCGCCGGTGCGGCCTTCGGCGGGTCGGGTGCAGCCGCTCCGGCAGTCGACGTGTCGGTCATTACCACGAAAACGAAAGCGACTATTGGCGACGACACGCTCGTAGACGCGAACAATGATGTAGCGGTCATCGCTACTGCGAAGGAAAAGGTACTCGTCGTCTCCGCCGGGCTTGCGGTAAGCGGCGCCGTCAGCCTCGCCGGCGGCGTCTCGGTTGTCTCGCTCGATGCCGATACGTTCGCGCGCATCGGGGATTCGACGGTTGAGGCCGGCGGCGATGTCGCCGTCATGGCCAAGGACGACTCGCAGTTCACCATCGTTTCCGGTGCGGTCGCCATCGGTCTCGCCGGCGGTGGTGCCGCCGGCTCCGTTGGCGTCGTCAACGTCACCAAGGATACCGAGGCAACGATCGGCGAAAACGCGACGATCGACGCGCGCGCCAACGGCGCGGGTATCTCGAACGTGCTCGACGGCCAGATCACGACCAGCGGCGGCGATCCAACCGGTTTCTCCACGCTTTCCGGTGAGGCGCACGGCGTGATCGTCCAGGCGCAATCGTCGGAAATCGTTACGCATATCGCCGTTGCCGGCGCCGGCGGGCTCTATGTCGGCATTGCCGGTGCGGTCAGTGTGACAATCATCGATTCCGACACTTTGGCCGCCATCGGCGCGGGTGCCGCGATCAACCAGGGCTTTGCAGACTATCAGTTGCATCCGGGCAATGTCGGCCTCGGGCAGGGCGTTTATGTCAACGCCGCCAATGATGTCCGCATCACGTCCTTTGCCGGCTCGGCTGCCGTCGGCTTCGTCGGCATCGGTGGTGGCATCGATTTCGGCAGCATCAAGAACGACACCACAGCCTCGATCGGCGCGAATGCTGACATCCTGGCCCGCAACGATGTCGCTGTCAGTGCAGACTCGATTCAGGTCCTCAAGGGCTTCGCCTTCAGCGGCGTCGGCGGCGTCGTGGGCCTCGGTGCGTCGGTCTCGGTCTGGTCGATCGGACAGGATTTCAAGGACGATTACGCCAACGAGAAGGAAGGCACGTCGGGCGATGCCACCACAGGTGGTGGCGACAACGCGGCCGCCGATGCGGGGGAAAAGACCGATGGCGGCGTCGGCGAATTGACCGGCCAGATGACCGGTTTCAGCGGCGACGGAAACTCCCGCACAGCGGACTCCCGTGTCAGGGACAACATGCAGGGCGCATCGGACCGGCTGAACGACCCGTCGTTCTTCTCGGGCGCGGACCTCGATGCCGCGTTGATCCCGACGAATGAGGAGCACGGTACCACCGCCACGATCGAAGCCGGTGCGGATGTCGAGGCCGGCCATGACATTCTGATCGTCTCGCGCCAGAACATGAAGGTCGATCTTCTGATCGGCAACGCTGCCGCGGGCCTCGTCGGCGCCGGCGCAGCCGTGACCGTGCTCAACGTCTCCGGACAGGTCAAGGCAAAGGCCGGCGGCAACCTCAGCGCCGGCAACCAGATCAAGGTCGAGGCTGAGCTTGACGAAGAGGTCGATGTGACGACCGTCGCCTTCCAGGGCGGGTTCGTCGGCCTCGGCGCATCGGTCATCGTCATCAACGATACCAGCCGCGTGCAGGCCCGCCTGCTCGATGGAACCGTGGTGGATAATGCCGCCCTGTTGTCGGTCAACGCTTCGAACACGCAGGACTTCGACGTCACGACGACAGGCATACAGGTCGGCGCAGTGGCGGCCGGCGCCTCCTATGTCGACCTCAATATCGGCGACACGGACGACAGCACGATCGAGTCTCTGGCGACCATCGGGGCTGGCAGCCAGATCGGCCAGACCGACACGGTCGGTGCGATCACTGTGCATGCGGACTCGACCGTCGACGCCAAGGCGGAGACCTTTGCGCTCGCCGGAGGTGCGCTCGGCCTCTCGTTCAATTTTGCGCTCATCGATGTCGAGACCAACATCGAAGCATCGATCCTTGGCGGCGCAAACATCGATGCCACCGGCACCGTGACGCTGGAAGCGCTTTCGAGTCACAATGCCAAGGGCGATGTTTTCGCGCTCACCATCGGTCTCGGCGCGGTCGGCACGAGCTTCGTGACGGTGAATGTCGTACCGACGACAAGTGCCCTGATCGGCGGCAATTCGACCATTACAGCCGGCGGCATCGTCATGCTCGCCTCCCACAATTTCGTCGGTGAAACAGCGACGGATCGTGGCGCCAAGGCCTTTGCTGAAGCCTCGGGTGGCGGCCTGTTCAGCGGCCAGGGCGCAGTGCCCACCGCCAAGGCCAACGCCATCGCCAATGCTACGATCGGCGCGGGCGGCAGCCTGACCATTACCAACGACATCGATATCAAGTCGCGCCTGCGCAACTACGCCGTCGCCAACACCGAGGCGAATTCCTTCGGTGCGGCCGCTGTCGGTGCAACCGATGCCGAAGCGACCGCCAACGGCCAGTCGAACGCGGCGATGAATGCCAATATCGTTTCGGTTCGCGACATCGGGGTCGACGCGCTTGCGGTCAACGGCGCGCTCGCCGTTGCGGAAGCGACAGGCGGCGGCGTCCTCGGGGCGCTGACGCTCAACAGCGCCACGGCAACCGCAAGCCCGTCCTCCGTTGCGGCGACCATCGGCAACAATACGTCCGTTCAGTCTGCACGCCATATCCGGCTGAAGGCACTCGCCAACACGGAAGGGGATTCGAAGGTCGTCGGTGTGACGATCGGCGGCGTTTTCGGCGCCGGCGATTCCGATGCCACGACCAATGTCAGCCCGACCGTCTCCAGTACCATTGGCACTGGCAGCGTCATCAATGCGACCGGCACGGTTTCGGTCGAGGCGATTGCAGCGCCCATTCCAGGAACGCAGCCCGATTATGCGGTCGTCGATGCTGACGGCGTCGCCAACACGATCACCGTCAACAACCACGGCCTCGTGACGGGCGATACCGTCGAATACGATGCCGGCAGCGGCGGCGCGGTAATCCCCGGTCTTAACTGGCCCGATCCGCAGGATCCGGCAGTCAATCGGCAGTACAATGTCATCAATGTCGTCGATGGCGGCAATGTCGACCCGAACAAGCTATACTTCGGCTCGACTTTCAATGCCGCAAGCATCGATTCCGAAACCGAGATTATTACTTTCCAGGGTGCGCATAACTTCATCAGCGGCGATGCCGTGCGTTACTATGCCGGGCCCGACGAAACGGTGAACAGCTTCGGCCTGACCGAGGGCAATCTCTACTACGTTCTGATTATCGACGAGTCCCATATCAAACTGGTCAATACGCATGACAAGGCGGTCAATCCGCAGAACTATTTCAAAAGCTTCCAGCCGGACGATATCGCTGGCAGTCAGATCACGATCTCCGGTCATGGGTTCACCAATGGCATGGCCGTCACCTATGACGCGCCCGACGCCAAGACTTTCGTCAGCCGGCAGGTCGATGTCCATCCGACGGCACTCAATCCCGATGGCTCACCGATTGACGACGGCACGCAGAACAACATTCGCTTCTTTGACGACAACGGCAACGCGCTGAACCATGGGTTCAGCGAGGGCGAGCACGTTGTCTACAACGTCGAAACGGAAACGGGAGCGCCCGGAACGCCGATCGGGGGGCTGTCCGATGGCCAGACCTACCGTGTCCACGTCGTCAATTCGACGACGATCCAACTGAAACGCAATGACGTGGTCACCGAACAGGTTCAGTTCGTCCGCAATGGGGCCGGCGACCGGATCATCCGTACCGATGGCGAGAACTGGGCCGATTTCGGTTTTGGAACTGGTACTCTGTTCATCAGCGGCGCCGGTGCCAACAGCGGTACCTACACCGTTACCGGCGTCAGCGGCAGCACGCTGATCCTGTCGGTCGTCAACAGCGTTACTGAAACGACGCTCACCAAGACCTTCGATCAGTCGATCATCACGCTCACGCCCAACAAGGCGAAGACTGCCGACGACATCCATTCGCTGATCAACGCCAAGAATCTGCCAATCGGCGGGCTCGAAGACGGCAAGACCTATTATGTCCGTGGCGTCAGCGGGCCCGGCGACGATACCTTCGAACTGTGGGACGCGCCTTCCGGCGGCACGCAGATGACGTTGACGCCGACCGGGCTTTCCGGCCCCTACGCCAACCATCGCATTGGCGCGCTGGCCGTCGACATATCGAGCGACACCACGAGCGAGCAACAGCTTCGGATCGACATCAACGATGCAGTGACGTCGGTAGCTGGCGGCCAGTTCCTGTTCGGCCCAGGCGAGGTCTCGCTCAGCGAAATCGCGCCGCAGTCAGGCGACGGCGTATCCTCGGCCTATTCAAAGGGTTCCGGCGGCGGCTTTGTTGGCGTCAACGGCAATGACGCCAATATCACCAGCAATCCGAACGTGACCGCCACGATATCGGCGACGCTTGTAACGACGAGCGGCGATGTCTCGATCACCACATCGGCCACCACCAATACGACGGCGCACGCGGTCAACGGCACCGGCGGCTTCGTCGCCGTCGGCGACGCGGATGCCAACAGCTACCAGGACATCAACAGTGTTGCCTCGGTTGGGGACGGCACGCGCATCGTCGCCGGCAAGAACGTCACCGTTGCATCCAGCACCAATGCCAATACCGGAGCCTCGTCGCATGCGAGCGCCGGCGGTGCCGTTGGCTTGGCTTCGCCGACGACCGTAGTCTGGATCGAGTACAACAGTGCCGCGACGATCGGCGCCGACGCGATCGTCGTCGCCGGCGAACTGGCACGGCTAACCGCCTATTCCGAAGCCGGCGTTTCCGCCAAGTCGACCGGTTCAGGCGTCGGCTTCGGCGGAGATGGCGATGCCGTCACCCATGTCTATATCGGTGTTGCGGATCCGAACCCCGATCCGGATCATGCCGACACGATCGCAACGCTCGGCGACCGGGCTGTTCTGAGCGCCAAGCGGGCCGTTGCCAGCGCGAAAGTCGGGCGCTTCGACGTCTTCGCCGGAAGCGACGGCCGCGGCGCCGGCTTCTATGGCGAAGGCCAGGCCGAAAGCACCATAACGGCCCGGCCGAAGGCGGAAGTGCACATCAATGCCGACGCCGAACTGACCGGCTGGGAGGGCGTCGACCTCGTCACCCGCTACGACAACGTCAAGACGCATGCCAAGTCCTATGCCCGTGCCACAGGCCTTTTCGGCTTCGTCGATTCCGATGCGCACAACGACACCGACGTGGCGTCGAAGATATTCGGCGCCGCCGGCGCACTGGTCACGGCCGGCCCGCGCGACAATGCGGATGGTGTTCTCGGCCATCCGGATTACCCGCAGGAGCCCGCGGCATCGAGCGAACACCTGGCGCTCTATGCTTCCACCGTCAACGGCTCGATCTCGCAGACGGATGACGCCGACCACAGCAAGCGTTCGCTTGCCGCCGGCGGCTCCGATGGCAGCAGCCCCGACGACCGGCCGCAACAGATCGATTTCAATTCGGATGTCCTCATTCTCTCCGGGCGCTCGCCAGAACTGGTTGTCAAACAGCTCGTCATCGGTGCTGACGGCCAGATCGACGTCGCGGTCGAGGTGACCGTCAACGACGGCGCAAGTGGTGGCGGTAGCAGCGAAGGAGAGGGCGATACGATCCAGAGCGCCGACATCGTCGTCAACGACATCGTCAATCCTGGCCCGGGCGACGTCGTCTTCGATTCCGACACGATGGTCGGTTCCGGCGGCACCTGGACGTTCCGCGATACGCTGCAGCGCGTCACGATCCGCAACGAGTCCGACAAGGACATCATCATCAACAACATCGACGTTGTAACCGACGAGCAACCGCTTGCCTGGCTGAACCCGTCGAAGACAGTGACCCTGACGTTCAACATCGAGCGCGAGGTGGCGCCGACGCTGATTGAGATCACCGACACGGGCGGCCGGTCGGATATCTATATCAACGGCACCATCGAAAACCCGATCGGGACCACCTCGATCGTCAATACCGACGGATCCGTTTTCGCGACCAACGATCGCGGTGTGCTCGGCAGCGACGGCCGGGAATCCCTGATCCGCACGCACATCCTCAATATTCGCGCGGATGAAAACGTCGGCACGACAGGAAACCGCGTCAACATCGACATCGTCGACAGCGCCGGCCTGCCGCAGCTTGTCAGCTTCGATACCGGCCGTGTCAGCGGCTTGACGGAGCAGATCTTCCTCGGGCACGAAAGCCGCTTCTATACCGGCCAACTCGTGCGCTATGACGCGGTCAGCACGGCGATCGGTGGGCTCGTCGATGGCGGCTACTACTATGTCATCGCTTCGTCCGATGGCCTGAGCGTTAAGCTGGCGAGCACGCTGGCGAATTCCCTCGCCGGTGTCGCGATCAATCTTTCGCCGAGCGGGCCGCTCACCAATCAGCACAGCCTGATTGCGGCGGAGACATTTACCGTCGATGCCGTCCAGAACATCAACCTCGACCTCAAGGCCCTGCTGCGCGAAGATCTCGGCGGCGGCTACTACATTGTCGAAATCGACCGGATAAGCGCCGGCGATAGCGCCAATGTGCTGCTACAGGCGAGCCTCGAGCAGAGCGGCGCAGGGGCCTCGGGCGGCGTGCTCGTCAAGGCGCCGAGCCAGGCAGCCGGGATCACCCATTACAACTTCTTCCGGCCGGACAGCGGCCTTCCTGAAGAGCTGAGCCGCGGCGTTTTCGGAACCGGCAACACGCCGATCGCTTCCACCTACGACTTCCGTGGCATCGATCCGGCTACCGGCAATCGGACTCTGCCCGGCCTCCAGGCCGGAGCGGTCACCAGCGGTGGCGATATCATCGTCGCTGCAGCAAATCCCGATCCCGGCGCAACGACGATCAATGTCCTCGGAATCACCGAAATCACCGGAAACGGCGATATCGATGTGGTGACCAACGGCTATATCGCCTTGAGCGAAAAGACCGGCGACATGCGCGTCGAGCGGATCAAGTCGACCGCGTCGGACGTGCTGCTCTATTCGCCGCGACGCATTCTCGATGCGCGCGGCCTGACGGAAGGCGATGTCGAAGCCGATGTCGCCGGCCGCAACATCACCATGGCCGCCGGTGTCGGTCTCTTTAACCCGAACCATGCACAGGTCGCTGCGCAGGTTCTCAACCCGACGCTGCTCGACATCAATTCGCCGCTCGGGGGCATCGGCCTGCCGACCGATTTCCTCGAGATCAACGTCGACATCCGCAACGGTCTTGGTGGCCTCGGTGTCCTCAGGGCATTCGATACGACCGCAGACAGCACGCTCGGCATCTTCCTCGATGAAGTCGTCGGCGATCTGCTCGTCCACACGGTCCATACGACGCGTGACATCTCGCTGCGCACCGTCTCTGGCTCGATCCTCGATGCGCGCAACAACGGCGCCGGCGATGATTTCGCCGACCTGCTTGGCCAGAGCATCGATCTCGACGCCAATGGCGGCGGCTCCATCGGTGCCTTCAACAATGACCTCGAGATCGATTCCTCACGCGGCTCGTCGAACGACGACGTCGCGCTGGAAGCCGACAACAACATCTATCTGGCGGAAGCACCCGTTAATCCCGGCGAGAGCGCCGGCAACCTCAGGCTCGTGCTCGCCCATACTTATGACGGCGACATTCGCATCACCGTTCGCGAGACGGGGGTCCAGGGTGAAAACCTCGATCTACTGCACAGCGGCAGCGCGCGCTTCTCCGAGGACGGCGCCACCTTCCCGACCTTCCAGGCGGATGCCGAGCGTCTCATCCCGCATGGCCAGATCTTCGCCGAGAAGGGCAATGTGCAATTGCGCGTCGGCGACAACGTCACACTCGACTCGAACAGCGAGATCTTGGCCGCCAAGCGGATCGACATCTATGGCGACGTCACCGCCTTCGACGAGGCCATCACTCTGCTCGCCAATGCCGATATCGGCTTCGGCTCGGTCATGCTGCTGCGTGGGCGCATCATCGCCAACGCCGCGGTGACCCCCGGCAACAAGACCAACGGGACGCCGGTCGGGACAGCCGCGCCGAAGACGACGGCACCGCACCCCACGAATCTGACCTGGATCTTCGGCAACACCGATGTCGATACCATCCAGTTCGGCGATCCCTCGGGCGCCGGCGGCACCAACAGCCAGGGCAGCCCCGGCTATATCTTCCTCGGCTCGAAGACGCGGGCCTATGGCAGCCAGAACCTCGACCCGACCAACGCCGACGGCGAAGATCGCTTCACGGTCTACTACCTGCAGGATACAGCGACGCAGACATCACCAAACATGACGACGGCAGCCGAACATACGCTGACGCTCGACGGTGTCTCCGGCAGCGACCTCTACGAGGTCTACACGCTCGGCTCGAACAATCCGGGCCTCGGTAGTGCCGGTACGGACTTCAACCGCAACTACGTCATCAACGTGCTCGACAGCGGGCGCTCCAACGACGGCGTCGATGCTCTGAACATCTATGGCTACAACTCGGCATTCAACGGCAAGGACGGCGACGGCAACAAGCCGATCGATGACATCTTCCTGCTGCGCGGCGCGAACTATCTGCCGAACGAAACGGCCGATCGCCCGGCCTATGTCGCGATGGTCTATGGCCAGCCGACCACCTATGCGGACACGATCGAAGACAACGAACCGTCGAATGAGAGCGCACGCATCAACTACGACACGGCCCTCAATGGTCGCGTCACCGTCGAAGGCCTCGGCGGTAACGACAACTTCTATTCCGATGATACGACGGCGATCGTGTCGCTTCAGGGCGGAGCGGGGGACGACTCCTTCCAGATCGGGCAGATCTTCGGCAACAAGCGCACCGACGATCCAGAAAACGGCGTCACGCCGTTCTTCGGCGGCGGCCTGCTCGCCCAGGACGTCTTCCCGGACATGGTTGCTACGACACGCGGCTGGCTGAGCCCCGGCATCAGTGCGCCGCTGGTCGCGCAGGGCGGAACCGGCAACGACGAGTTCCGTGTCTATTCGAACCAGGCTGAACTGAGGCTCGAAGGCGACGACAACAACGACCTGTTCATCGTGCGCGCCTTTGCGATCGCCGCTGTTGCCAACCAGGATTGGAACGGCGACGGCACGATCGACCAGGACGACCTGCCGGCTGTCACGCTCGACACCAATGGCGACGGCGTCATTAACTTTGCCGATGCCGATTCCACGCCCGACGACTACACCGACGACGTGATCGTGCGCGACGACCAGGGCGTTGCCATGCCGATCATCGGGCTCGGCTTCTCTGTTGCGCGGGCGCCCGACATCCGCGCCGGTGGTGGTGAGGACGAGGTCCAGTACAACGTCAATGCTCCGGTTTCCGTCGACGGCGGCACGGGCTTCGACAAGCTCGTCATCCTCGGCACGGAGTTCGCCGACGACTTTGCGATCACCGAACGTGGCATTTTCGGCGCCGGCCTTAATGTGCGCTACACCACGATCGAAGTGGTCGAAGTCGATGGTCTCGAAGGTGACGACGAATTCTTTGTCCAGTCGACCGCCTTCGGCGTTGCCTATCGCGTCATTGGCGGCCTGGGATCCGATACGATCAACGTCACCGGCGACGTGACCGAAGACATCGTGACCCGCGAGCTCGAAGGGGCCTCCGGTGCTGTCGATCATCTCGTCACGTCCGGTGACGCGCTCTACGACGGTGTGCTGGTCGACGGTTTCGACTACAACGTCGCTTCCGGAGAAGAGGGCATCATCCGCATTGACGAAACCGGCGGCTTTACTGCCGTGCGCGAAGGCGGCCCGGTCAATGTCGACAGCTACACGGTGAAGCTGGCAATCGCTCCGCTCGCCGGCCAGGTGGTCTATGTCACCGTGTCTGCGGCACGCTCGCCGCAGGAAGAGGAAGACGGCACACTGTTGAACCCAGCGCCTTTGCCAAACGGCCTCGGCGACACGATCTGGCTGTCCACCGTCAACCCCGGCGGAACCGTCACCGACAGCGATTTCCAGCATATTGTCATGGTCAACGGCGTACCGCAGATCATCAAGGATCGCGCGGTCGTGCTGCGGTTCGACAGCAGCAACTGGATGAATCCGCAGATGGTCTACGTCTATGCGCCGGACGACCCGCGGGCAGAAGGCGACCGCGTGGTCGTCATCCAGCACAGCGTGATTTCCGATCTGAGCGGCGTTGATACCAATGTCATCGACATCGATGCCGAATATCCCGACGGCGACCCCTTTGACGCGGCTGACGTCCGTAATGTTGAAGTGCTGGTCAGGGACAACGACACACCCGGAATCTATGTCACCGAGGTGGCGCCTGGCACGAACATCGAAGACGGCCGGTCGCTGGTCATCGAAGGCAGCCCGACGACCCAGTTGACGGACGAGATCCTCGTTCAGCTTTCGACGGCGCCGGAAGTGGGTGACATCATCGTCGTCAAGCTCTTCCTCAACGAGGCGAGCGACGAGGATATCCAGATCTTCGATGTCGACGATCCGACGAACATCTTCAACTCGGTCGGCGACCGCATGTACAAACATGCCGACGGCTACTGGCGGCTAACCTTCGACCATACCAACTGGGATGACCCGGTTCGCATCGGCGTTCAGGCGCGTGACGATATCCCGCGCGAAGATCCGCATACGGCGGTCATCTACTTCCAGCGCGACGACGTTCTGACGACTGACGCCGACCACGACTATGTCTTCCCGAATCTGCGCTCCGGCCCCGGCTATGTCGACATTGAAGTCATTGACAACGATACGGCCGGCGCCGTCGTGCTCGAAAGCGGCGGCACGACGCTGCTCAATGCCGATGGCAGCGACACGGACGACTACACGATCCGGCTGACGAAGGCGCCCAGCACCACCGTACAGGTCGCGATCGTCACCGATGGACTGGCGGATGTCGTCAGCGTCAACGGCGTCGCCGTCACACCCGGCTCGGGCTATACGGTGATCGGCGGGCTCCGGCCGACGCAGATTTTCGACGGCAACCTCGTCTTCAGCAATGACGGCCTCAACGGCAAGATTACCCGCGGCACGGGCGCCGATCTCGGCAGCTTCGTCGATGAAGGCTTCTTCGTCGGCCAGCAGATCCGCGTCGGCAACGCCGGCGGCAACAGCGGTGACTATTACATCACCGCAATCGACACGGTCGACGGCAAGTTCATCAAGGTTGACCGGACGTTCGGTACCGGCGGCCAGCTTGCCGATGTCATCCTCTCGGACCTCGCCAGCGATGGCGCCTTTTCGGGCAATATCCAGTTCCATACGGTCATCGAGGACGGCACGCCCACCTATCGGATGACGATCGCCGGCCTTGCCGACGATGCGGACGGCTGGCTCGCCTATGGCTTCCTGGAAGGCCAGTGGATCCGTGTCTTCGACGCCGCCGACAACGTTATCGGCAACTTCAAGATCGCGATCATTCGCGGCGAGAACGACACCAAGGATGCCACGATCCAGATCACCTCGGAGAACGCTGGACTGCTGCCGGTCGGCAGCACGCTTGCGGGCGTCAAGGTGCTGCGCACCGCGGCGGTCGCGACGTTCAATCCGGGGAACTACTATATCCAGCAGACGGTCGTCCTGCAGGCGGACGACAACTACGACATCCCCGTCACGCGCGAAGGCGTGAAGGTCTTCCCGGCTTCGGGACATTATCTCTCGAAGCTGCGCGGACCGCTGGCTGTTGAAGGCGGCCCGACGGGCGCTGACCGTTCGTTGGAAAACGGCCTGAAACTGCCGGGTGAAGCGGACGACTTCCTGATCGCCATCGGCGCCCAGCCGCCGGAATCGCAACAGATCGATGTCCTTAACATCTTCAACGACACCAGCAAGGAAGATGTCGACGGCGTCATGACGCAGACGACGCTCACCGGCTTCAACATGGCCGATGATCTGAGCCTCGGCCTCGGGGTCACCGGCGATCCGACCTTCGGCGAATCGGGCTTCTTCCCGGGCGGCATCAGCTTCGGCAAGATCAGCGTCGGTTCTGACGGCCAGTTCGGCACCAATGCGACGCAAAGCACCATCGAGGTCGTCAATCTGATGCTCGGCGAGGGCAATGATGGCCTCGTCATCCAGGGCACGCTCGATCCGGCGCCCTCCGTTCAGGTCACCAATAATTTCACGGTGACGCCGAACGGCAGCAACGGCGGCACGATCGCGCGCGCGGGCTTCGATTGGAAGGCCATGGGCTTCCTCGTCGGCCAGACCGTGAAGATTGCGGGGCAGGTGGGCACCTGGACCGTGGTCGCTATCAACGACGCCCTCATCGATCCGCTGCATCCGGAAGAAGGCGCCGACCCGAACGACAATTCGATCCTGGTACTCAGCGGCCCATCGCTCGCTGGCGTTGCCAGCGGCGCACTGACCATCACCGCGATCGACAAGGACGTGATCACCGTCAACAAGTCCGTCGACGTCCTCCAGACGATTGCCGGCGGGATCATCGTGCGTACCGATGGAGGCTCATGGACCGGCTTTGCGGTCGGCGATTTCATCACTATCGACGAGGACTTCGCGAAGGGTGAATACCAGATCGTCTCGATTGTCGGCTCGACGATGCGCGTCACCGGCGGTCAGCTCGCGCTCGTCAGCGACGCGCCCCGGACCATCAACCGCATCAACCCGGTCACCAACGCGATCCTGCAAACGGTGGTCACCGATGTCAGTATCGATCCGACCTATACAGGTGGCATCGTCACCCGTCAGGACGGCATCAAGTGGGCGGACGAGGGTTATCTTGCCGGTCACCTCATCACCATGGTCGATGAAAACGGCAAGCGCGACTTCCGCATCATCGAGATCTCCGATGACGGCTTCTCGCTGAAGCTAGAAGGCGCATTGCTCGCCACACAGAACGATGCGGTCAAGAGCTTCTATGTGCAGGGTGCGCATGGCGGCCTGACGCTCGTCCACGGCGGCGGCAACATGTACCTCGAAAGCGCCGGCAAGATGAACATTGCCAGTGGCGGCGGTGGCTCGATCGTCGTGACCCGCCTCGATGGGCGTGACTGGTCCGAAGACCGGTACCAGGTCGGCCAGGTCATCCAGCTTGAGGGCGAGACCTACACCCGGACGATCCTTGCCATCGTCGACGCGACCCTTCCGGCGCCGCCGAACTCGGCCCTGACCTGGGGCGATCTCAGCGCCCTGGTATTGAGCGCGCCGAACACCCACATGGGGCAGGGGGCCGGCGTCTCGCTGGCGGCCGATGCGTTCAACAGCTACGCCGAACGCTCTCTGCACGTCGCCGAAGCACGCACGATCACGGCTTCCGGCACGATGAACGTTGCCACCAACAGCCTGACGCGCAGCGCCGGGAGCTGGCAAGCAGACGGCTTCTATGTCGGCCAGAAGGTCTATGTCAGCGGCTATGCCGGACCGTTCACGATCCAGGCGCTGACCGCCGCGGTGATGACGTTGCAGAACGTGGCGTTGACACCGGCAACGGGCGTCCAACTGACCGTGTTCGGCTATGACACAACGCTCGATGGCGGCAAGCGCGTCGGCGGCGACTACATCAAGGTCAATGGCGGCGCAGGTCCGAACTCGCCGCTCGTCATCTATGGCGACACCAGCCAGGACGGCATCTGGTATTCCGGCCAGGCACACAATGTGCTCGGCATGGAATTCGGTGAAAAGCCGT
This sequence comes from Ensifer sp. GW101-20A05, assembly GCF_059424735.1. Taxonomy (NCBI): domain Bacteria; kingdom Pseudomonadati; phylum Pseudomonadota; class Alphaproteobacteria; order Hyphomicrobiales; family Rhizobiaceae; genus Ensifer; species Ensifer sp. GW101-20A05. Next base: position 91,784 of record NZ_JBWKZT010000015.1, read on the forward strand.
TCGATCCCTTCCCGCAACTGCAGGATGGCGAGAACGAAGACGATGAATGGGTCTTCCCGCTCGCCAACCCCTACAAGCTCGCCGGCAACGACGTCATCGACGCCAGCGCACTGTTTGCGGGCGTTGGAGGGGGGAGTCTGCCCAGCGTCGGCCTGACGATCTATGGCGGCGCGGGCAACGACACGATTTATGGCAGCCAGGCCGGCGATCATCTGGCCGGTGGTTCCGGCGACGACCTGATCATCGGCAACCGCGGCGTCGATCATATCTATGGCGACAGCGGCGTGAACGTGAACATCTTCACCCGCCAGCTCTTCATCGACACGGTCGACAACAGCCCGTTGCCTTCCGCCAACCCGAACACCGACACCAACGGCACCACGATCAAGCCGGTGAAGTCGGCGGTTCGCGACCTCATGCAGGCAGGCCGTGACCTGATCTTCGGTGATGGCGCATCGCATCTCGGCTACGGACCGAGTGCCGTTGCCGCAGCCGGTGTGCTCGGCGACTTCGACGACATCATCTTCGCCGACCATGGCGTCATCGAGATGTTCGTGGACGATCCGAACCTGCCGTCCGGTCTCAAACAGCGAATCCAGACGACCGAGCTCGTGCTCGTGACGGCGATCAAGTCGGCCGAGCTGCAGAACGGCGCCGACGATATCGTGTTCGGCGGGCTTGACCGCGATGTGATCGTCGGCGGTGCCGGCCATGACATGCTGGACGGCGACCAGCAGGACGATCGCATCTTCGGCGACAACGTCTACCTCACCCGCCAGGGCGGCGCGGACGGCAACTTGCTGGACGACACATTCAGCAAGCGCTTCCAGACCTTGGCCGGCGCGCTGCTCTACAGCCGCACGGATCGGCCGATCCCGGCTGGCTTCGGCACCGTCACTGGCGACAACAGCGGTCTCCTCTTGGTCGACGGTATCGCACGCCGTTACCGCGACCCGGACGGCGCGCCGTGGTGGAGCGAGTATGCGGTCGACTATGCGACCCTTCACACCTTCGCCTTCGATCAGGGATCTGCCGGCGTTGGCAGTTTCGGCAACGACTACGTTGCCGGCAGCGAAGGTCATGACGAAATCTTCGGCCAACTGGGCAATGACGTCATCCAGGGCGACGGCGGTATCGAACTTGCCTTCGCCGGCACGTCGCATGTCGGTGCCTCCCGGACGTCGGGTGGTGTTGTCGATCCGATCGGTCCGTTGACGGTGATCGCATCCTTTGCTGCTGCGAGCGATGGCCAGGACTACATCGAAGGCGGTGGTGGCGATGACCAATTGTTCGGCGGCCTCGGCCAGGACGACCTGGTCGGCGGCTCGTCCTCGTTCTTCAGCCTGACCGATGCAAATGCACGGCCTGACGGCGACGACTACATCTTCGGCGGTACCGGCGGCGAAATCGACCGGAACGACCTCGACCTTCCGGGCGACGGCACCCTTGCGGCTGCGCGTTATGCCCGCGATGCCGACACCATGGTCGGCGACAACGGTAATATCGTCCGTATTGTCGGGATCAATGGCGTCGATATCAACCCCAACGGGCTGGCAAACCAGCAGCTCTACGTCCGGTACAATTACGATGTGAACGATCCGGCCCGCGCCGGCGCCGAACGCATCGTCGTCCGCGGCGTGCACCTTCTCGACTACACACCGGGCGGCCCGGATTTCCGTCCTGACCTGTTCTCGAAGACGAACCCGAACGACGCGGCCTATCGCAACGAATTCGGTCTGTGGGCGAAGAATGACATCGGCGGCCATGACGAATTCCACGGCGAAACCGGCGACGACATCGCCTATGGCGGCGGCGGCCACGACCGCATGTTCGGCGATGCCGAGAATGACGATCTGATCGGCGGTTGGGGCAATGACTGGATCTCTGGCGGTACCGGCCAGGACGGCATCCTCGGCGACGACGGACGGATCTTCACGAGCCGCAACAGCGCCACCTATGCCGAGCCGCTTTACGGCGTCCTGGCCCTCCTTGCCACCGACCCGGATACCCGCACCAGCCAGGGCGACGTGCTCAACGAATTCATCTACACGCCCGGGCAGGTGCAGACCGAGACGATCAATATCGGCGGCCAGCTGAAGAAATCGGTCGACCTCACGCCCTATAACCTGAAGCCGAATGCTCAGGGCGCGGATGATCCGCTGTTCGACGCCAATGTCGTCGACGACATCATCTTCGGCGGTCTCGGCGACGACTTCATCCATGGCGGCGCCGGCGACGATGCCGTCGGCGGCGGCGAAGCCCTGCCGCTCAGCTACACCCAGCGCTTCGAAAACGGCGTCGTGGTCGGGCTGGTGCGCACCGATTTCACACGGCCCTGGAACCCGGGAGACATCCTGCGCTTTGGTGCCGATACCGATCCGTGGAACGCACCGAAGCCGGTTCAGAGTAAGCTCGGCGAATTCTTCCTCTATGACGAATACGATCCGCGCCGCGCCATCCTGTTCAATGCCAACGGCTCGGTCTGGAAATCCGGCGCTGCGCCGACGCAGTTCCAATACTTCCTCAATCTCGTCGACAACGAAGGACCATTGGTCAACGGCGCGATCGCGTTCTCGCCCAACGGCACGCCGATCGCCTTCGCCGACCGCAATACGGACGGCAGTGACGCCATCTTCGGCGACCTCGGCAACGACTGGATCGTCGGCGGGACGGGCCGAGACCACATCTATGGCGGTTGGGGCAACGACCTCATGAATGCCGACGACGTGCTCAGCACCAACGGTTGGCTCAACGATCAGCCGGAAACGCACCCGGTTTACGAGGACCGCGTCTTTGGTGGCGCCGGGCTCGACATCCTGATCGGCAACACCGGCGGCGACCGCCTGATCGATTGGGTCGGCGAGTTCAACAGCTATCTCGTGCCGTTCGCTCCGTTCGGCATCGCGACGGTCAGCCGTCAGGTGCCGCCGCAGCTCTTCGACTTCCTCTATGCGCAAGCCTTCAGCGATGGTGTCGACATCACCCGCACGGCCGATACCGGAAGCGTCAATGGCAGTGACCAATACAGCCATGTGTCGCAGTTCCAGGGCGGGGTCGAAGGCGAAATCGGGCTCGTGACCCAGAAGGATCACGGCATCTGGCAAGACCAGACCGGCGGTCCGACCGACCCGCAGCCAGGCAACATCCCCGGTGGACGGCGCGACGTCCTGCGCACGGCCGACTTCAACGACGGCACGCTCGACGTGTTTGCGGCCGACCAGGGCAAGTTCGCAGTCTCGAGCGGCATGATGTCGGTCGAATCCGAGACCACATGGGGACAGGCGGCGGCGGTCTTCTATGCCGACCAGTACCTGCCGATCTATTTCGAGATCTCGGCCAAGATCACGGCGCAGAAGCCCGTCGGCGGCTGGAAGGCGAACTCCTATGTGATCTTCGACTACCGCTCGCCCACAGACTTCAAGTGGGCCGGTATCAACATTTCGACCGACAAGATCGAAATGGGCTACCGCGATGCCAGCGGCTGGCATCAGGTCGCTCAGTCGAACAAGCCCGTCCAGTTGAAGGCTGGCATAACCTATGACGTGCTCGTCGCCGTCAACGGCACGAACGTCACGGTGACGGTCGCGGGTGTGAACTGGTTCGGCTACACCTTCGCGCCGAAGATCGAGGATGGCGTGCCCGTGGGCCTCAACCGCGGCCTGGTCGGCGCCGGCAACGATGGCTCCAAGTCGAAGGTGGACAACTTCTCGGTTCAGATCCTGCCGCCAAACCTGTCGCTTGACTATACCGACAACTTCGACGCAACCAGCCGGTTCCCGATGAGTGGTACGGCGGCCACGGGCTGGACCGTCGCAGGTGGTCGCTTCGTCGGCGCCGCCGGCGCTTCCATTAGCACGTTCAACCTTGGCACCAAGCTCCGGGCGGACTCCTACCTCGAACTCGAAGCCAAGCTGCTGACGGCAGGCACGGGCGGCATCGTCTTCGACAGCTATGGTCCGAACGACTACAAGTTCGTCGCCCTCGATGTGGTCAACGACAAGGTCCTTGTTGGCCACGTCAGTGCCAAGGGCGGCTACAAGGTCGATCAGTCCTTCAGTCGCGTCCTTGATGTCGGCGTCGACTATTCTTTGAAGGTGATCTTCAAGGGGGCGGCGGTGAGCATTCAGGTGAACGGCGGCCTCGTCGGCACCTATGGATTCAATGCTGCACTGGTCGATGGCGGCTTCGGCACGATGTCACGTGTCGGATCAAGCTCGTTCGATCGCTTCCTGATCCGTACCAACGATCCCGCCTTCAACACGTCGACCAATCTGCTGGCGGCGACCGGCGACACGACCGTGGCCGGTGGCGAGATCACGAGAGGACAGGCACTCTCGGTGCTCGACGATGCCGTCGCCCTCTGGGCGAAATCGGGACTGCTCGATGCATCAACCTTGGCGCGCCTCGGCACGATCGATCTGCAGATCGTCGATCTCGAGGGCGACCGACTGGCCGAAGCCGTGTTCGGCGCAATCAGGATCGACCGCAACGCCGCGGGACGGGGCTGGTTCGTCGATCTCACGCCGCAGGATAACGAGGAGTACAGCCTTGTCGACGGTAAGTGGCAGGCGATCGGTGCCAGCCCTGCCGCGGGACGCTTCGATCTGCTCTCGGTCCTGCTCCATGAAATGGGTCACGAGGCCGGATTGGTCCACTCTGCCGACGATGCTGTCGGCGGCGTTATGGCCGAAACGCTTGAGGTCGGCGAGCGCCGGTTGCCGCTGCCGGCAACCCAGTCCGAAACGCGAAACGACGCCCAGGTGTTCGATGAGGAGCTGGGTCTGTTCGTAACCCCGACTGAGCGACGGCTGATGCAACTTGCCGGCATCAGCGCCTCGGATCTCCATGTCTCAGGGGTTAGCGAGGCGAACGAGACAGCCGCGGCATCCGGCTGGGCCGGAAGCGGCAGAGGCGCTCTGGCGGTCGCCTGGCAAACGGCAACAGGTGGGGGCGATGGCATAGCGCGCTTCGGCAGTAGCGACGAGAAGTCATGGGTCTTCGACGAGGCAACCGGCACGTTTGTCGACCCAACGGCCTGGACGCAGGTCCAAGATCACGCCGCCAAGACGTCTGGCGCCGGTGAGAATGATGCGGATGCGAGTGAGCAAGAAGTGTTGAACGGCATAATCGAGTGGGAGGCCCGAAAGGGACTGCTTTCTCGACTGGTCAGTCTCTTTGGAGGGCGCTAGCGTGCGAGTAAACTGTCTGGCCACCGCGTGCCGGCATGACTGATCACATTGCCAGGGAATATGCACCACCGCCCCCGGTCGAAGGCCCGGGGGCGGTGAAGTATGCTATTTTGGATCAAGCACTCTGGCAAAAATTCCGCAATGCGACCGAGCCAGACGAATTCATGGAGACGTGGCTGGCCATACTCTGCCGGCAGATTTCTGGCGTCGCCAGCGGCATGGTCATGCTCGGGGAACCGGACACCGGGCCCTACACGCCGATCGCCTTCTGGCCGGAAAGGGCCGCCGACGAGGGATTGACGGCCGCCGCCGAGAGGGCGCTGAGCCAACGCCAGGGCATCTCCACCGGAACGATCGGTAGCCGCATGGTGCAACTGATCGCTTCGCCGTTGATCGTCAACGAGCGCTTGTATGGCGCCTGCGCGCTTTCGCTTTCCGTCGAGCCTGCTGCCATCAACGCGGTGATGCGCAAGGTGCAATGGGCCTCCGGCTGGGTCGAGGTCCTGCTCAGGCGCCAGCTCCAAGTCGAAAACGAAGAAATCAGCGAACGCAACAGGCTGGCCTTTGACATGCTTGCCGCGGTGATCGAGGCAAAAGGTTTCACCGAAGCCGCCACCGCGCTCGTGACGGAACTCGCCATGCGGCTTGCCTGCGACCCCGTCAGCGTCGGTTTCGTCCGCGGACGGCGATGTCGTGTCGCGACGGTCTCGCATGCGGCAGGCTTCGGCAACAAGGTAAACATCATTCGCGACATCGGCGCGGCGATGGACGAGGCTGTCGATCAGCGCGCCATCGTTCTCTACCCGCCGCAGGAGCACTGGGAGTATCGTGTCCTTCGGGCGCACGAAGAGCTGGTCGAGACGCACAAGTGCGGAGGCGTGCTGACGATCCCCCTGCAATCTGGGCATCAGATCGTGGGCGCCCTGACGCTGCAGCGCCCACGCGGCAGTGCCTTCGACGAGACGACCGTCGACCTGTGCGATGCAGTGGCAGCGGTCGTCGGACCGGTACTTGAGGAAAAACGCCGCAACGACAGGAACGTCTTGGTGAAGCTTTGGGAGGCCGCCGGCAACCAGTTGCGGCGCCTGCTGGGCCCAGGCTATTTCGGCCGCAAGCTCGCGACGCTGATTGCCGTCATCCTGGCCGCCTATTTCAGCGTGGCCACGACCGAATACTCCGTCACGTCTTCGGCCGTCGTTCGCGGTACAATCCAGCGAACCGTCGTGGCGCCATTCAACGGCTATGTATCCAGCCAGTCGGCAAGGGCCGGCGAAGTGGTCAAACAGGGGCAGATCCTGGCGCAGCTCGACGACCAGGATCTGACACTGGAACGGCTTCGGCTGACGACCACCCGACAGCAGAAGACGACCGAATATGACCGGGCGCTGATGCAGCACGAACGGGCCGAGGCGCTCATCGTCAAGTCGCAGATCGATCAGGCCGACGCCCAGCTCGCTTTGATCGACGAACAGCTCAAGCGCACCCGGCTGCTCGCTCCCTTTGACGGCTATGTCGTCAACGGCGACCTCAGCCAGTCGATCGGCGCTGCGGTCGAGCGCGGGCAGGAGCTCTTTACGATCGCACCGCTCAAGTCCTATCGCGTCATCCTCGAAGTCGATGAAAGCGACATTGACGATGTCGAGATCGGCCGCCAGGGAGTCCTGCGAGTTTCCGCGCTTCCGCAGGAGCCGCTCACCTATCGGATCGAGCAGATCACCGCGATTTCCACCCAGAAGGAGGGACACAATTTCTTCAAGGTCGAAGCAGCTCTGGATCATCTGAGCGATCGGCTTCGGCCTGGCATGGAGGGCATTGCCAAGACCTCCGTCGACGAACGGCTCCTGATCCGCGTTTACACCGACAAGATGGTGCAATGGGCCTATCTCGCCGCGTGGCGCTGGATGCCGTGAGGGCGCGGACATGGAACGGTCCTACTTCAGCTCATCCTGGTACCGCGTCGCGCAACTGAAGCTGAAGCTGCGCGGCCATGTACGCATCCATCGCACGGTCTTTCGTGATCAGCTCTGGTACGTGCTGCAGGACCGGACATCCGGGCGTTTCCATCGCTTCACGCCCGAGACCTATCTCATCATCAGCCTGATGGATGGCCACCGGACGATGCAGGCGATCTGGGACATCGCCTGCGACAAGCTCACCGACAAGGTCGTGACCCAGGATGAGGTCATCCAGCTTCTCGGGCAGTTGCACGCGGCGGACGTCCTGTTCGGCAATGTTCCGCCCGACATCAATGAAATCGCCGAGCGCGGCAAGAAGGCGCGCAATCGCAAGCTCTTGATGAGTTTCGGCAATCCGCTCGCCATTCGCTTCGGCCTTCTCGACCCGAACGAGTTTCTGAACGCCACCGCCATTGTCGGCCGGGTGCTGTTCTCATGGTTCGGCGCGCTCGTCTTCATCAGTCTTGTCGCCTATGCAGCCGTTCTTGCCGGCATGAATTGGAACGCGCTGACCGCCAATGTGACCGACCGCGTTCTGTCAACGTCGAATCTCTTCCTGATGCTGATCGCCTATCCGCTCATCAAAACCCTGCATGAGCTAGGACACGCCTACGCAGTCAAGCGATGGGGCGGCGATGTCCACGAGGTCGGTGCGATGATGCTGGTCTTCATGCCGGTCCCGTATGTCGATGCATCCGACAGCCTGGCTTTTGCCAGCAAGTGGCAGCGCGCCCTCGTCGGTGCCGCCGGCATTTTCGTGGAAATGACGCTCGCCGCGGTCGCCCTCATCGTATGGGTCAATGCGGAGGAGGGGCTCGTGCGGGCCTTCGCCTTCAACGTCATGCTGATCGGCGGCGTGTCAACCGTGCTCTTCAACGGCAACCCGCTTCTGCGCTTTGACGGTTACTACGTCCTGAGCGATCTTCTGGAGATACCCAACCTCGCGAGCCGGGCCAATAAATATCTCGCCTATCTCGTTCAGCGCTACGCCTTCAAGATCGGCTCGGTCAACTCGCCGGCGACGGCGCCTGGGGAGGAGTTCTGGTTCGTTCTCTACGGCGTCTCGGCGTTCTTCTACCGCCTTGTGGTCACTGGCGCGATCATCGCGCTCGTCAGTCAGAAGTTTTTCATCGTCGGTACCTTGCTCGCCATCTGGGCGCTCATTCTGATGTTTGCAGTGCCGCTGGCAAAGGCTTTCTGGTTCCTGCTGACGAGCCCGCTCCTGCGGCGAAGCCGGGGCCGCGCATTCGCGGTGGTCGGCTCCGTCCTCGCCGCAGTCGCGCTGGTGCTCTTCGTGCTGCCCATTCCGCACGCGACTGTCGTGCAGGGGATCGTATGGTTGCCAGGCGATGCGATCGTCCATGTTCAGACCGATGGTACGGTCGATGAAATCGCCGCCGCACCCGCCGCCGAGGTCAAGGCTGGCGATCCACTGATCCGGCAGGAGGATCCCCTGCTGGCGGCGCGCGTCGAACTGCTGCAACTGCGTGTCGCCGAGCTCCAACGGCGTCTTACCAAGCAGGATCTGTCGGATCTTGCCCATGCGAGCATGGTCAAGGAGGAACTGCGGCTTGCGCGTGCCGATCTCGACCTGGCACGGCAAAGGCAGGAGAATTTGATCGTCCGAGCACCATCGAGCGGCACGCTGATCCTGCCCGACGATCGCGACCTGCCGGGCAAGTTCGTGCAACGTGGCAAGGTGATCGCCTACGTTGCGCACTTCGACAAGCCAACCATTCGGGTCATCGTCCCGGAGGAGGACGCCGACCTTGTCCGCTCGCAAACACGGGACGTAAGTCTGCGCTTCGTTGAGGATTTTTCGAAGATCTACAGGGCGGTTGTTGTCCGCGAGGTTCCGGCGCTAACCGACACATTGCCCAATGCGGCGCTCAGCACCGCCGGCGGCGGCGCCATTGCGCTCGACCCCCGCGACACGTCACAGCGGCGGGTGCTTGCCAATCTTTTGCATCTCGACCTGATGCTGACCGAGAGCCCGACCGTGCCTCGAATAGGTGGACGTGTCTTTGTGAGGTTCTCTCACGGGTCTTCCCCCGTCGCCAGTAGAATTTATCGTTCAACGCGGCAGATATTCCTGCGTTTATTTAAAGTTTGACTGGACACGAAGTCTAATAAAGTGTTCGATCAAATTAGCCTGAGTAAAAATCTGGCGATTGTCTTTTAGAATACCTGAGTGGCACTTACAAGATACTAGAGGGAAACCACCATGACAGCGCAACTTCTTTTCTATCAAGACGTGCATCCTGTCTCGGCCGATCGCCATAAGGATGTGTCAATTAAAAGCGGAACTTCATACAAGTTCGCAAAAGAAGTGAACTCGGTTCCGGTGACGGCCATCGAATTTGCTCAGGCCGCCGCCGAATATCCGATCGTCTTTGCCGGCACGGACGACACGGTGACACCTGCGGTGGTTCTCGGCGCCCAGCAGACGCAAAACCTCTTCGTCGGCGACGACGGTGCCTGGCTCGGCAAATATGTGCCGGCGTTCGTGCGCCGCTATCCGTTCGTGTTCTCAACGGACCGCAGCGGCAAGACGTTCATCCTTCACATCGACGAAAGTTTCGACGGCTTCAATCGCGAAGGCCGCGGCGAGCGCCTGTTCGACAGCGAGGGACAGCAAACCCAATACCTGAAGAGCGTGCTTGGCTTCCTGCAGGACTATCAGGCAAGGCACCAGCGAACCCGCCAGTATTGTGAGCGGTTGAAATCACTGGGGCTGCTGCAGCCGATGCAGGCCCAGTTCAACCTCAACAGCGGCGAACGCCGGTCGCTTTCCGGGTTCATGACGGTCAACCGTGAAAAGCTGAAAGCGCTGGCAAGCGAAGACCTGCAGGCCATGTTCACCAATGACGAGCTGGAATGCACGTACCTGCATCTTCACTCGCTCAGGCATTTCGCGAGCATGCTGGAGCGCATGCCCGAAGCCATGGATGCTGCCGGTAAGGGAGACGCTCCGCCCGCCGTACCGAAACAGCCGAAGAACTACCGGAACGGCCAAGATGCGCCCGTCGAGGAAGCGAGCGCCTAAGGCGGATTGGGCAAGCGACCATGAATATTCTCGTCCCGAGCTGGTCGCCGCCTCCACTGGTCGTCTACCCCGAACGCCAGGACCGACCCGAGCACTGGCTTGACGGCATCGAGAAGATGGTGACCAGCGTTCCGCAGATGGTTGCCGGTCGTTTGCACCGGCGCCATCTGAGGGAACTTGTCCAGAAGATCAACGCGGCGGGAGCAGCCCTGGGCGACGAAACCGGGCAGGGGCTCGCTGCGCGCATCGGCGAAGTCCGTGCGGCCCTGCGGTGCCATGGCCTCACCGATGCCAATATTTGTCTCGGCTTTGCGATCGTGCGCGAAGTGTCTCAGCGCACCATCGGATTGCGCCACCTCGACGTGCAGATACTTGCCGGCCTTGCCATGCTGAAGGGGCGCGTGGCGGAGATGGACACGGGCGAGGGCAAGACCTTGACCGCCGGCCTGCCGGCGTCGATCGCGGCGCTTGCGGGGCTTTCAGTCCACGTCATCACCGTCAATGATTACTTGGCGGCGCGCGATCGGGATATACTTCGCCCCATCTACGATTTTCTTGGGCTGACGACTGGCCTCGTCAACAGTACTGTGCCAAGACCGGATCGGCCGGCCGCCTACGCGTGCGATATCGTCTATGCCAGCAACAAGGAAATCGCCTTCGATTATCTGCGCGACCGCATCACTTTCGGCGGCCAGCCACGCCCCGTTCACGCGAAGGTGAACCGCATGCTGGACGAGCGCCGGGGCCAATCGCCACCTTTTGTCATGCGTGGACTGCATTTCGCCATCGTCGACGAAGCCGACAGCGTACTGGTGGACGAGGCGAGAACGCCGCTCATCATTTCCCAGGAAACGGACGCGGACGGCGAGCGGCAATGGGTGGAGCAGACCTTCGCGCTGATCGACGGCTTCAAGGAGCCGACCCATTATCTGCTGCTGCTCGACGAGCGCAGGCTGGAATTGACCGAAGCCGGAAAGGCCAAGCTTGCAGAACGTGCCGAGGCGATCGGCGGCATCTGGCGCAATCGCATCCGGCGTGAGGAGGCTGCAAGCCAGGCGCTTGTCGCGCTGCTGCTCTTCAGGAAGGGCGAGCACTATCTCGTCAGCGACGGCAAGGTGCAGATCATCGACGAGTATACCGGCCGCGTGATGCCTGATCGCTCCTGGAGCGACGGGCTGCACCAACTGGTCGAAGGAAAGGAAGGCTGCGTGATCACCAGCCGCAAGCTGACAATGGCGAGGATGACCTATCAGCGGTTTTTCCGCCGATACCTCCACCTGGCGGGAATGACCGGAACCGCACGCGAAATTACCGAAGAACTCCGGCATGTCTACGGGCTGCAGGTCATGCGCATTCCCCCGAACGCGCCCTCGCGGCGCACGAAACTGCCGACGACGATTTGCCCCACGCTCGACGACAAATGGCTTACGATCGTGCGACGGGTCCAGGAACTGCAAGCCGCTGGCCGCCCGGTCCTGATTGCGACGCGCTCGGTCTCGGCCTCCGAGGCAGTGAGTGTCGTACTGCAGGGGCAAGGGATCGAGCATCGGGTGCTCAATGCGGAACAGAGTTCGCAGGAGGCCGAGATCATTGCGCAGGCCGGCGGCGTCGGTCGGGTGACGGTCGCCACCAACATGGCGGGACGCGGCGTCGACATCGCCGTGGTCCCGCAGGCCCTCGCGCTGGGTGGCCTTCACGTTTTGCTCAGCGAACGACATGACGCGGGGCGCATCGACAGGCAGATGGAGGGACGAACCGCCCGCAAGGGAGACCGGGGAAGCACGGAAGCGATCCTGTCTCTGGAAGACCCGCTGCTTGATCTCATTCCCTGGCAGCCGCTGCGTCTGCTCGGTCGATGCGGAAAGCGTGCCCGGCTATTGCTTTTCGATCTGGCCCAGCAGCGGGCGGAACGAACGCATGCCAAGGACCGAAAGAACCTTCTGGCCCAGGATCGACGCCTGGGCACATTGCTGGCCTTTTCAGGCTTGCCGGAGTGACAAGATGACAAGTGACGCAATGTCAGAAGACGGAATGGTAAAACCCCTGGCGGACAGGCGCGCGAAGGCGCGGCAGATGCTCGCCGTTCTCTTTCCGCTTTGCTCCATCGCGCCGGCTTCGGCACAAGCTTTCGATTGCGTCATCGACCCTTCTGTCGTCGTACGCATCGGCAGTCCGGTTCCCGGCCTTTTGAAAGAGGTTCTGATCGCTCGCGGTGACCAGGTGAACGAAAACCAGATTATCGCCAGGCTACATTCCGATGCGGAGCAGGCGACCGTGGAGCTGATGTCCGAGCAGGCCGCGAGTACCTCCGAGATCGAGGCGCAGAAGGCGCGGCTCGATCTTGCTCGCAACCGCATGAAACGGGCGGAGGCGCTGCTTGCGCGCAATGTCACCTCGACCGACAAGCTCGAAGAGGCCGTTGCCGAAATGGAGGTTATCCAGAAGGAGCTTGCGACCGCCGAAACCCGCAAGCGCAGCGCTGAGCTGGAACTGCAAAGGGCGCAGACGGTGGTTGAGCAAAGGACGATCCGCAGTCCGATCAGCGGCGTCGTGCTCGAGCGTTCACTCTTCAACGGAGAATACCTGGATCAGGACGGCAAGCTGGCGACAATTGCCAAGCTTGACCCGCTCTTTGTCGAGGCCTTCATCCCGGTCAGCGAGTTCGGCAAGTTACATGTGGGAATGGATGCGCAGGTAGTCCCGAATGCTCCGATCCAGGGCCGCTTTACCGGTAAGATCAAGGTGGTTGATCAGGTCTTCGACGCAGCGAGCGGCACATTCGGCTTGCGAATAGAGCTTCCCAATCCCAACAACCACATACCGGCCGGGCATCGCTGCTCCGTGACTTTTGACGACGGAGCCGACGATCTCGAATAGTCGGCATCCGGACGGCCGGCAAGTTCATAAAATCAGAGCGTTACATTGGCACTGTTGGAGTGTCGTGTGCGTTGGTGCCGCCATTCAGGTTCATGTCAGGTTTCGATGGCCCTCTAGCCCGCAAATTGGCCCCTGCCGCAACGAAGGCAAGGGTCCGCGTAGTGCTTTGGACGGACAAAGGAACCTGCGAATGGCTAGCAAGGTACCGCACCTACAGGTGCACGAGAACAACAACAGGCGAGACGAGGTTTTCGCGAGACCAGATCAGCCGGTCGGCGACTTCGCGTTCAACGCGACGGTGGCCGCTGTCTTCGACGACATGGTCAGCCGCTCGGTTCCCTATTACGGCGAGATCCAGCGCATGGTCTGCGAACTAGCCGGAGACTTCGCTGAACGGGGTAGCTGTCTCTACGATATTGGCTGTTCGACGGCGACGACATTGCTCGGCCTCGACGCCATGGTTGATCCCTCCGTCCGCTTCGTTGGCATCGACAACGCTCGCGACATGATCGAGAAGGCGAGGGAGAAGATCGTCGAAGCCAACACCAACCGGTCGATAGACCTGAGGGTCGGCGACCTTCACCAGGGCATCGACATTCACGACGCAAGTGTCGTGATGATGCTGCTGACGTTGCAGTTCGTCCGTCCGCTCTATCGCGAGCGGATCATGCGCACGATCTATGACGGGCTCAATGAACGCGGCGCTCTGCTGCTTGTCGAAAAGCTCACCAGCGAAGATTCGACGTTCAATCGTCTCTTCATCGAGCACTATTACGATTTCAAGCGCCGCAACGGCTACTCCGATATCGAGATCGCCAAGAAGCGCGAAGCACTCGAAAACGTGCTCATTCCCTACCGTCTGGAGGAAAACCTCGAGCTCCTGAAGGAAGCCGGCTTCCGCAGCGTCGAGGTCTTTTTCCGCTGGTACAATTTCTGCGGCATCATCGCGATCAAGTAGGAACGTTGGGCCATGATCGCGATCGGCAATTTTCTCTTCCGTTTCCGGAACCAACTGTTTCCGGCCATCATCATTGTTCTGTTCCTGCTGGCGCCGCCTCCGGCCCTGGTGCTCGATAGCCCGGCGCTAACGCTCGCCAAGGACTTCGCGGCCGTACTGGTCATCCTGGCTGGCCTCACCTTGCGTGCGACCGTGGTCGGGTACAAATACATTCAGCGCGGCGGCCTGAAGAAAAAGGTCTACGCCAAGGATCTCGTTACGGAAGGCATGTTCGGCGTCTGTCGCAACCCGCTCTACGTTGGAAACATGCTGCTCTATTCAGGCGTCTTTCTGCTGCACGGCAACCCGCTTCTCGTCGTCTTCGGCATCGGGCTCTTTGCCTTCATGTACCAGTGCATTGTTTATGCCGAAGAAGCCTTCCTCGACAGAACATTCGGCGAAGCCTACCAGGCCTATTGCCGCGACGTGCCGCGATGGGCATTGCGAATGAGGAACTTTGCGCAGTCTACCGAAGGAATGTCGTTCAACGTCAAGCGCGTGATCGGCAAGGACTACTCGACCGTCTCGGCCGCGATGATCGCAATCCTCGCGACCGAAATGTACAAGTTCGCGAGCACCGCCCCCGTGGAACACAATGCCGGTATACTCGCGGCGCTCGGTGTTCTGATGGCGCTCGTCGGCATCGCTACGGCGATCGTCAGTTACATGAAGAGGCGCGGCGCGTTTCGTGAACGCGCCGCATCCTAGCAGCCCGCTGGCGCCCATTGCTCCACGATCGCGACCATCCATGCGTCGGCGGTGCCGCTGCCGCAAAGTGATGCGCAATGCTTCAGGGGCTTGACGCCCATCCCCCATCGAACATAGGCAAGGACGAACAAGTGTCCGGTGATATCTTGAGAGTCCTACTAGTCGAAGACGATCAGGTTCTGGGGGAGGCGCTGCGCGACCATGTCGCGGCGGCCGGCCACGCCGTCGACTGGTTTACGCGCACTGCCGATGCCACGGCCGCGACGGAGACGGTTCTCTATGGTCTGATACTGCTCGACCTTCGATTGCCTGACGGTTCGGGGTCGTCGCTCCTGCGCTCGCTGCGGATGCGGGGCGACGGCACGCCCGTCATCATCCTGACGGCACACGACCAGATCTCCGATCGCATCGAAGGATTGAACAGCGGAGCCGACGACTATCTGGTCAAGCCGTTCGATCTCGGTGAGCTGAGTGCCCGCATGCTGGCCGTTTCCAGGCGATATGTCGGCAAGGCGACGCCAACGGTCCGCCTTCCCGGCATCGAGATCGATCAGGTCCATCGCAAGGTGCTGGTCGAAGGTGAAAGCCAGAGCCTCAGCGCAAGGGAATGGGCCGTGCTCGACAAGCTCGTCGCCCACCCCGGCGCGCTGGTGTCGAAAGAGCAACTCCACGACGCGCTCTACGCCTTTGGCGCTGAGATCGAAAGCAATACGGTCGAGGTCTATATCAGCCGCCTGCGCAAGAAGATCGGCTCCGACCGGATCGAGACCGTGCGGGGCCTCGGCTACAGCATCAGGTGACCCGATGTCGCGCGTCGCAAGCATGACCCGCAGGCTGACCATCGCGCTGACGAGCGTCGTCGCCATCTTCTGGTTCGTCGCGCTCGGCCTTGGCGTTTATGTCATGCAGGACGAATTCACTGAGATTTTCGACAGCGGTGTCCAGGAAACGGCCGAACGGCTGCTGCAAATCGTAGTCGACGACATCGCCCGCGACCGTGCCGATGGCACACCCGCCGTCGGCCTGGTCGCGCCAGCGCTGAATTCACAATATCTAGCCTATCAGGTCCGCGATCGCAGCGGCAGGGTCTTGTTTGAGGACGGCGCGCCGGAACCCTTGGCCGTTCCGCTTGAGGTCGGTTTCTCGGAAACGGCAACGCAACGGATCTACACCGCCGGAACAGCCGACGGCTCCCTCTTCGTGCAGGTGGCTGACGCATTCGAGCATCGCACCGAAGCCCTCTTCGAGGGCGGCACGGCGCTTCTCTTGCCGCTGCTGGCCCTGATTCCGACCAGCATCATCGCCATCATCCTTGTCGCGCGCCGCGCGCTTGCGCCGGTCGAACGGTTGCGCGAAGAAATCCTTACCAAGGACAGCGGCAACATGGCCCCGCTCGACGAAGCGGCCCTGCCGAAAGAACTGCGGGCAATTGCCCGTTCGGTGAACCTTCTGCTGACGAGACTCAAGGCCGCGCTCGACGCTGAGCGGGAGTTCACTTCCAACAGCGCCCATGAACTGAGGACCCCGATCGCCGGTGCACTCGCGCAGACACAGCGGCTTGCGAGCGAAGTGCCTCCCGCTTTTCGGCAACGAACCAGCCAGATCGAACGCGCGCTGCTTCACCTCGGTCGACTGGCGGAGAAGCTGTTGCAGATGTCGCGGGCGGAAGCCGGGATCGCCATCTCGGACGAAAACACGGACCTGTTGCCGGTGCTGGCTCTTGTGCTGGAGGACATGGAGCGGTCGGCGCTCGGCGCAAGCCGTCTCAAGGTTCATGTCGCCGAAGGCGCCGAACTCGTGCGTCCGATTCCCCCCGATGCCTTTGCGATCGTCCTGCGCAATCTCCTGGAAAATGCGCTCATCCATAGCCCTTCCGGCAGCCCGGTCAGGATCGACGTCGATACGCAAGGCGTGCGCGTCACCAACGACAGTGTCGTCATCGACGCGGATACCTTGAATGGCCTGACCAAGCGTTTCAATCGCGGGCCGACGGAAGCTTCCGGCTCCGGCCTCGGCCTTGCGATCGTGCAGCGACTGGTGGAACAAATGCACGGACGACTGCTGATCGCTTCGCCGGCCCCGGGGATGGACCGGGGCTTCCATGTTGAAGTTCGTCTCTGACGATTGTCAGGCTGGGCGTCGCGGCCCCGACATGCCCTTACTGCTGATCGAGCGCGCGGGTCAGGCTGAGCGCGGTGATCGTGCAGATCGCACCTGAAATCAGATATCCGCCGATGAAGATGATGCCGAAGCTGCTGGCAAGGCCGAGCGCGACGAGCGGCGCAAAGGCCGCGCCAACGAGCCAGGCGAGGTCGGATGTCAGCGCCGCACCGGTGTAGCGATAGTACTGGGTGAAGCGCGACGAAACGGCGCCGGAGGACTGGCCGAAAGAAAGGCCGAGGATGGCGAAGCCGATCAGGATATAGGCATCCTGGCCCTTGCCGCCGGCATCGAGCAGGAACGGCGCGGAGAAGCTGAAGATCGCGATCAGGATGGCGCCGATCATCAGCTGGTTTCGCCGACCGACCCGGTCGGCGATCACGCCCGACAGCACGATGCCGATGGCGCCGAGGGCGGCACCTGCAACCTGGACCCACAGGAATTCGGCTGCAGACTGACCGCCATTGAGCGTCACCCAGCTCAAGGGGAAAATGGTCACGAGGTGGAACATCGCGAAGCTCGCAAGCGGCACGAAGGCCCCGAGCACGACATCGATGCTGTGCTTGCTCAGCATCTCGAAGATCGGCCTGGCTTCAAGCTCCTTGGCCTCCATGGCTGCGCCGAACTCCTTGCTGGCAACAATGCGCAGACGCGCAAAGAGCGCCACAACGTTGATCGCGAAGGCGACAAAGAAAGGATAGCGCCAACCCCAGGCGAGGAAGTCCGCCTCCGAAAGGTTGCTGACGAAATAGCCGAAAAGAATGCTCGCCAGCGCAAAGCCGATCGGCGCGCCGAGCTGCGGGATCATCGCATACCAGCCGCGGTGATTCTGTGGCGCATTGAGGTTCAACAGCGTGGCGAGACCGTCCCAGGCGCCGCCAAGGGCAAAACCCTGTCCAAGGCGGAACAACGCCAAGAGGGCCACAGCCCAGTAGCCGATCGTATCGTAGCCGGGCAGGAAGGCGATCGATGCCGTTGAGCCGCCGAGGATGACGAGCGCGATGGTGAGTTTCGTGCCGCGTCCGTAGTTCCGGTCGATCCACATGAAGACGAAGGAACCGACGGGGCGCGCGAGGAAGGCGAGCGGGAACAGCGCGAAGGACATCAGCGTCGCGGTCACCGCATTGGACGCGAACGGAAAGATCAACTTCGGGAAGACAAGGATCGAACCGAGCCCGTAGACGAAGAAATCGAAGAATTCGGAGGTTCGCCCGATGACCACCCCAATGGCGATGCTACCCGGCGACAAAGGCTTGTCGTCTTCATGAATGCGACGTGCATCCCGCTCGAGACCAGACGATGTGGGGTGAGAGACCGAAACCATGAATTTCTCCGACGAACGAACGTCTTGTCGTTAGAGTGTTGACCAATTGGCGTCTGATATCAAGAATGC
Source organism: Ensifer sp. GW101-20A05 (assembly GCF_059424735.1). Classification (NCBI taxonomy): domain Bacteria; kingdom Pseudomonadati; phylum Pseudomonadota; class Alphaproteobacteria; order Hyphomicrobiales; family Rhizobiaceae; genus Ensifer; species Ensifer sp. GW101-20A05. The sequence continues at coordinate 110,109 of NZ_JBWKZT010000015.1, forward strand.
CGCGCACGTACATGCGCACATGCCTCATTTGAGTTCGTGCCTAACGTTCGCTGGAACAGCTGGCATCGGACCGACAATGAGACTTTGCGCCCGTACAAACGCGCATAGAGCGATAAGGCTGTCACTGCACTGCGGCAAAATGCTGCGCTGCGACGATGGACCTCACTTCCATGCGCGATCATGCCCGAGTAATGCCGACTAGACAAAACGCAAGTTGAGGCCGCAATGCCGAAGCCATTCAGTTTAGCCGGACGATCGATGATATCCGTCCTGTTGCTCTCGACACTCACGGGATGCAACATGGTTGTGATGTCGCCATCCGGCGATATTGCCGCGCAGCAGAGGGATCTGATCGTCATTTCGACGGTCCTGATGCTGCTGATTATCGTACCCGTCATTTTCCTGACGCTTTTCTTCGCCTGGCGCTATCGCCAGTCGAACACTGCCGCCAAATATGATCCGGAATGGCACCATTCCACCGGTCTTGAAGTCATCATCTGGTCGGCGCCGCTGGCGATCATCATCGCGCTCGGGGCGATCACCTGGGTAAGCACACACAAGCTCGATCCCTACCGGCCGCTCGACCGCATCGATGCGGCACGTCCGGTGACGGAAGAGGTGAAACCGATCACGGTCGAGGTCGTAGCCCTCGACTGGAAATGGCTGTTTTTCTATCCGGACTATGGCATCGCGACGGTCAACGAGATGGCTGCACCCGTGGACGTGCCGATCAACTTCAAGATCACAGCATCCTCCGTGATGAACTCCTTCTATGTTCCGGCGCTCGCCGGCATGATCTATGCCATGCCCGGCATGGAGACCAAGCTGCACGCCGTCATCAACAAGGCGGGCGAATACGAAGGGCTTTCATCCAACTATAGCGGTGACGGCTTCTCGCATATGCGCTTCAAGTTCCACGGTGTGGACCAGGCGGGCTTTGACCAGTGGGTCGCCCGGGCGAAGCAGAATGGCACGATGCTCAACCGCGATGCCTACCTGAAGCTCGAAAAGCCGAGCATCAAGGAGCCGGTGCGCTACTACGCCTCCGTTGACGACGGCCTCTATGAGGCGGTGCTCAACATGTGCGTGCGGGAAGGGCAAATGTGCATGAAGGACATGATGCACATCGACATGATGGGCGGCGCCGGCGTCGAAAGCCATGAGAACCGCGCCAAGCTCGAGCATGACAACCGTCATGCCGGCGGCGCGGCGGAAGCCTCCGCGCCTGCCGCGACCTTCCCCGAAACCGGCAATCCCGCCAAAAGCGAGGAACCGGCCGAGGGCGTCAAGGAGGAGCAGCCTGCGCCGATGAACCACGATATGCACAAGACGCAGTAGGATTTCGCGCGCCCGCCGGCTCCGATCCAGCGAGCGCCAAGGTCCCTTTGGGCCGCAATTCGAGACATATTGGAAGACCCATGTTTGGTGACACCAGCCTCACGCAATTCATCTTCGGGCGGCTTACCTGGGAAGCGATCCCCTATCATGAACCCATCCTCGTCGTGACCTTCGCGGTTGTGGCGGTGGTCGGTCTAGCGATCCTCGGCCTGATCACGAAATACAAGCTCTGGGGCTATCTCTGGCACGAGTGGTTCACGAGCGTCGATCACAAGAAGATCGGCATCATGTATATCATCCTGGCGATCATCATGCTTTTGCGCGGCTTTGCCGATGCGCTGATGATGCGCCTGCAGCAGGCGATCGCCTTCAACGGCAATGAGGGCTACCTCAACCCGCATCACTACGACCAGATCTTCACCGCCCATGGCGTGATCATGATCTTCTTCGTGGCTATGCCCTTCGTCACCGGCTTCATGAACTATGTCGTGCCGCTGCAGATCGGCGCACGCGACGTCTCCTTCCCCTTCCTCAACAACTTCTCGTTCTGGATGACCACCGGCGGCGCCGTCATCATCATGATGTCGCTGTTCGTCGGCGAGTTCGCGCGCACCGGCTGGCTTGCCTATCCGCCGCTCTCGGGCGCCGACTACAGTCCCGGCGTCGGGGTCGACTATTACATCTGGGGGCTACAGGTGGCGGGCGTCGGCACGACGTTATCGGGCATCAACCTGATTGCGACCATCGTGAAGATGCGCGCCCCGGGCATGACCTTCATGAAGATGCCGGTCTTCACCTGGACCTCGCTCTGCACCAACATCCTGATCGTCGCGACCTTCCCGATCCTGACGGCGACGCTGGCACTCCTGTCGCTCGACCGCTACCTCGGCATGAACTTCTTCACCAATGACCTTGGTGGCAATCCGATGATGTACATCAACCTCATCTGGATCTGGGGCCACCCGGAGGTCTACATCCTCGTCCTGCCGGCCTTCGGCATCTTCTCCGAGGTTGTTGCGACCTTCTGCGGCAAGCGTCTCTTCGGCTACACCTCGATGGTCTACGCCACCTGCGTGATCATGATCCTGTCGTACCTGGTGTGGCTGCACCACTTCTTCACGATGGGGTCTGGCGCGTCGGTCAACGCCTTCTTCGGCATCACCACGATGATCATCTCGATCCCGACGGGTGCCAAGATGTTCAATTGGCTCTTCACCATGTATCGCGGCCGCATCCGCTACGAACTGCCGATGCTGTGGACCATCGGTTTCATGGTCACTTTCGTCATTGGCGGCATGACCGGCGTCATGCTGGCGATCCCGCCAGCCGACTTCGTGCTGCACAACTCGCTGTTCCTCATCGCCCACTTCCACAACGTCATCATCGGCGGCGTGCTGTTCGGGCTGATGGCCGGGCTCGTCTACTGGTGGCCAAAGGCCTTCGGCTACAAGCTCGATCCGTTCTGGGGCAAGATGAGCTTCTGGTTCTGGCAGATCGGTTTCTTCTTCGCCTTCATGCCGCTCTATGTGCTTGGCCTGATGGGGGTGACCCGCCGTGTCAGCCAGTTCGAAGATCCGTCGCTGCAGATCTGGTTCATCATCGCCGCTTTCGGCGCCGTCCTGATCGCAATCGGCATCGCTTCCTTCATCATGCAGCTGATCGTCAGCTTTCTGCGCCGCGAGCAACTGCGCGAGACGTCCGGTGACGCCTGGGATGCCAGAACGCTTGAATGGTCGACCTCGTCGCCGCCGCCGGACTACAACTTCGCCTTCACCCCGGTCGTGCATGACCACGACAGCTGGTACGATATGAAGAACCGCGGCTATGAGCGTCCGCTCACCGGTTTCAAACCGATCCATATGCCGAAGAACACCGGCACGGGCGTCATTCTCGCCGGTATTAGCGTCGTGCTTGGTTTGGCGCTGATCTGGTACATCTGGTGGCTGGTGGCCGTGTCCTTCATTACCCTGCTTGCGGTCGCAATCGGCCATACCTTCAACTATCAGCGAGATTTCTTCATCCCCGCAGAGACTGTAGCGGCGACTGAAGATGCACGCTCCAAGCTGCTCGCGGAACGGACCTGAGACGATGAGCGAAACCCAAGTCCAAGAAAACGAGAAGCCCCAGTTCTACATCACGGAAGAACATCACCCGGAACACAGCACCATGCTGGGCTTCTGGCTCTACCTGATGAGCGACTGCCTGATCTTCGCCGTACTGTTTGCCACGCACGGCGTCGTCGGCCGCAACTACGCGGCGGGACCGTCACCGGCCGACCTGTTCGACCTTAGCCTCGTTGCCTTCAACACGGCGATGCTGCTTCTGTCGTCGATCACCTATGGCTTTGCCATGCTCCAGATGGAGCGCAACGCCAAGATGGAGACGCTCTTCTGGCTCGGCGTCACCGGCGTGTTCGGCGCAACCTTCCTGGCTGTGGAGCTCTATGAGTTCTATCACCTGCTTCACGAGGGCGCCGGCCCGACACGTTCGGCCTTCCTGTCGTCGTTCTTCACGCTGGTCGGCACGCACGGCCTGCACGTCACCTTCGGAATCATCTGGCTGATCACCCTGATGGTGCAGGTCAGCAAACACGGGCTGATCCCAGACAACCGTCGCCGTTTGATGTGCCTGTCGATGTTCTGGCACTTCCTCGACGTGATCTGGATCGGCGTCTTCTCCTTCGTCTATCTCCTGGGAGCTCTCGGATGAGCGCACAATCCGACCACGAAAGCGCGTTCGAACCTCACCACGCGCACAGCCATCACGGCGATGCCGCCGGTCACGGTTCGTTCAAGAGCTACATGACGGGCTTCATCCTGTCGGTGATCCTGACGGCTATCCCGTTCTGGCTGGTCATGAGCGGCGTGCTGGACAGCAAGCTTTTGACCGCCGTCATCGTCATGGGCATCGGCGTCGTCCAGATCGTCGTGCACGTCATCTACTTCCTGCACATGAACGCCCGTTCCGAAGGGGGCTGGACGCTGATGGCGCTGATCTTCACGATCGTCATCGTCGGCATCGCGCTCGCAGGTTCGCTCTGGGTCATGCATCATCTCAACACCAACATGATGCCGATGACCCACGAGATGATGAAGAACATGCCCTGAGCGCGGGACGGGGCAGGCGGATACGACGATGATCACCGACGACAAGGCGACGGGGAGGGTCCGCCTATCCTCTCTCGCTCGCCTGATGATGACGGGTGCCTTGCTCATCCTCGTTGCGGTGTTCCTGGCGCTCGGCACCTGGCAGGTGCAACGGCTCTATTGGAAGCTCGATCTCATCGCCCGGGTAGAGGCGCGTGTCGGGGCGCCCGCGGTGTCGGCGCCGGCACAATCCGATTGGGGTGCCGTCAGCCGGGAAAAGGACGAATACCGCCGCGTCAGCGCGACCGGTACCTTCAGGCACGACCAAACCGCGCTGGTACAGGCGGTGACGGAGCTTGGCGCCGGATTTTGGGTCTTGACGCCGATGCGGCTTGAGGATGGCTCAACCGTGCTGATCAATCGCGGCTTCGTGCCGGCCGATCGCCGCGATGTTGCCGGACGCGGTGAGGGCGAGCTCGACGGAACCGCTACGGTAACCGGGCTTCTCCGCATCACCGAACTCGGCGGCGCCTTCCTGCGGTCCAATGACCCGGCAAGCGATCGGTGGTTTTCGCGAGACGTCGCCGCGATCGCCGCAGCGAAGGGCCTGCACAACGTCGCGCCTTACTTTATTGATGCGGATTCAACACCCAATCCCGGTGGACTGCCGATCGGCGGCCTCACGATCGTCCGCTTTCGCAACAGCCACCTGGTCTATGCGCTGACGTGGTTCGCACTCGCGACGATGAGCGCCGCAGGTGCGTATCTCGTCTACCGCCAGCGGATCAAAGCAGACTGAGAACGCCGGGTATGCTCGGTTCCGGCTGGGACGGCTGATGCCGCTCAACTACGACAGTACTCCGCTCGCCCGAGTTCAACGAAACAGGGCGCTCGACCCGTGTTCCGGGGAGCGCCCTGTTCGGACCCGGAGTGCCGTCATTGCATGCTGATAGCATCGCTGATGACAAGCTCTCGAAACGGGTGATGTCCCTTAAATGGAGTGGGCGGCTGCAATTTCAAGGGACCAGTGCGGGGCCGGTTTCGAGTAGGCTTCAGATGATCGCCGGCGCAGCGGAGCATTTGGGACCGAGGGTCCGCAAAGACCTTGCCCGAGGCGTGAGATCCGGCACGATATCCGTCGGCAACATGAAGCCCACGCAGGACTGACGGTGCATGCAGGCGCTTCGGCCCTGCGAAAGTTTCCGTTGGATCGGTTCCGATGCGCAGAGCCTCCAATCGAAAGTGGCCCTCTTGGGAGGGCCACTTCTGATGTCCAGCGGATTACTTGGCGCCGATTGCCTGAAGGCCGGTAGTGGCGCAGTTCGCGTCGATATCGCCCGACGGCGCACCGCCTACGCCGATGCCGCCAACCAGGACCTTGCCGAACTTGATCGGCACGCCGCCAGCCTGGATCACCATCCGGGCGTCCATGTCGCGAAGACCTTCATTCGCCGGCTTGGAGGCGATGAAGTCGCCGAGGCCAGCCGTGTCACGACCCATGGCAGCGGACGTGAAGGCCTTGCCCTGCGCGCTGTTACCGGTGTGCGGACCGGAATTGTCGGCCTTCAGCAGCACCTTGGTTGCGCCATCGCGACCAACCACGGCAACGCTGACATTGTGGCCTTCCGCGGCGCAAGCCTTCACTGCGGCTTCGGCAGCCTTGACGGCCATGTCGAGCGGCAGGTAGGCCGCGGTCGGGAGTTCCTGCGCCGTGGCGGCGACGGGAGCGAGAAGCGCAGCTGCGAGCACGATATTGCGGATCATCATAGGTTCCTTTCCTGTTGATGTGGAAAGGCTATCCCGCCTCGGCTGTCGCCGGTATTCGTAGACCTGGCGCGAGCAACCGTAGTTCTACGGAGTTTTCGTTCCGTCGAGCCAGATGCGCGTCATCTCCGCCTGCGACGTGCTGCCGAGCTTGGCACCGATTGCGGCCCGATGGCTTTCGACGGTACGCGGCGAAAGGCCGAGACCTTCGGCGATCTGGCGGGTGGTGAAACCCGCAGCGATACGGTCAAGAACTTCGCGCTCACGTTGCGTGAGCATCGCCAGCAAAGCGAGCGTCTCTGCCTTCTCGGCATGCACGCGCAATGTACGCTCCAGCAGCTCGTGGCCTTTGTGGATCGCATCGATCAAGTCCTGCTCGTCCACCGGCTTCGAGAGAAAATCGATCGCGCCATTGCGGAAGGCACGGCGGCAGGCTTCGATATCGCCGTGACCGGAGATAACGATTGTCGGCCAGTCTACCCCATGCTCTCTTAGTCTTTCCTGCAGCTTCAGCCCGGAGATGGCGGGCATGCGGATATCGAGCACCAGGCAGCCGGGCTCGAGGCGTGAAACCTGCGTCAGAAAGGCTTGCGGATCAGAAAAGCCCGTGACCTTGATGCCGACCGTCGAGAGCAACAGGCTGAGCGCGCGACGCACCGCATCGTCATCGTCAACGAGATAGACGGGGAGGGTCATCGCATCGGCTCCTCGGTTCGGCTCGCACGGGGCAGCGTCACCCTGAAGATGGCACCGTGGTCGCTCTCGACCAGCGCGATTTCGCCGCCGGCGCGTTCCACCAGCCGCTGGCTCAGCGCCAGTCCGAGCCCGGTGCCACCGGCGCGGGTCGTCACGAATGGCGTAAACAGCCGCGGGCGAAGTGTTTCCGGAACGCCGGGGCCGTTGTCGGCGACCTCGAAGACCACCGTGGTATCGTTCGCGCTCAAGGTAACGGTCACGCGTCCTGTATCGCCCGCCTGTTGAGCCAATGCCTCAAAGGCGTTGCGGACCAGATTGAATGCGACCTGTTCAATCTCGACCGGATCGGCAACGACCGAAACCGGTGTTTCTGGAACTTGAAAATCAAGCTGAATTCCGCGTGATATCGCGTCTGGTTCAAGTAACGCTTCAACATTTGCGAGCGCCTGACGCAGATCGAAGGCAGCAACCGGCACCGCATGGGGCTGCGACCAGTTGCGGAACCTTTCCAATATGGCGGATGCCCGGCGCGCTTGGTTCACTGTATCCTCCAGTACCGGAGCAAGCGCTGCGTCTTGCCCTTGGCTGAGCAGCCGGCGCCCGGCCTGCGCCTGCGCAAGGATTGCAGTCAGGGGCTGGGTCAGTTCATGCGCCATGCCGCTCGCCATTTCGCCAAGCGCGTTGACGCGCGAGGCGTGCGTGAGGCGCGATTCGAGCGCGCTGAGCGTTGCCTGCTGTTCTGCAGCGCGCGTGCGCGCACGCTGGCGCAATGCGGCCAATCCTGCGAGATAGGCGAGGCTGACCACCAGAAGCGTCAAGCCGGTCTGTACGGGCGGGAACATGTCCGCGAGCCCGATCTCCATGCCTGTTTCCAGCAGCAATGGCTGCGATACGCTACTCAGCGCCTTCGAAAAGCGGATTGCCTCGGGCAGGGCGGCCGGCTGGAGCAGAAGGTGTCCGTCCGGCAAAGATAACCGCACCGCGACCCCCGGGCGAGACCAGAATGGCCCGCCGTCTCCGATCAACTTTGCTGCGTCAATACCGAGCATCAAACCATAGCGCGCCTCGTCGGTGTTCGGGCTGCGCTTGACCATGATGTAGTGGTCGGGGCGTTGCGGATGGGGCAGGAGAGCGATGCGCCCGTCCGAAGCTCTGGCAGCTGCCCGGATGACCTCTGCGGCCTTGGCGTCGAGTGGATCGGTCCCGACCGTCTCCGCATTTGGATCCAGGGGGACGAGCTGAACCTCGTCGATCCGCGGATAAAAGCGCGCAATCGTGCGGGCGACCTCCAGGAACAGGTCGTGCCTACGCCCTTCGGAGGCGACGGCGACGGCTGACAGCGCGGTCAGGTGCGCATCGTGCTGATCGGCCCGCTGGGAGGCCAGGCTATGGAGAAGCGTGCTCTCTTGCTCAAGTTCGGCAACCAGCGCCTGGCGTTCCCAGACCGCCAGCATGCCTCCACCGACAAGCAGGAGCAGACACCAAAGGACGACCAGATAGAAGGGGCGTTCGAAGATCGAGCGATTGCTGTGCATCATCGGTTCGGCGGTCTTGTTGTTATGCGCTGCCTTCAGCAGAGAGCGATCGCAGGTTCGGCGCGATCGTGTTCGCCTCGATCATCTCGCCGGTGAAATGCGCGCTGTCAATCCATCGAGCTGCAAGCATTGCCCAGGCATCGATGCAACAGCAAGCTTCGCGCCGACTGCGAATCCACGCAGTGCGCCGTCTCGATCGACGCACCCGCGCGGGTGTCGCTGCCCCACACCGACCTCTACCCGTCCGCTACCAGAGCCGTCCGAGCCCAATCCGATCCCGGGCCGCAATGTCCCCGCAACACAGCGCCGCACCACGCTCTCCGCCTGTAGTGATCGAAGGAGACTGATAATGCGTGGCTTGGCTTGCGGTAGAATTCCCGGCCTGATTTCCATCCTTGGGGCGGCCGTACTGGCAGCGCCGCCGATCGTCCTGGCGGACGATTAGTTGATGGGCGCCAAGGACGATACGCTAGCCGACGCCATCCTGGCGCAGAAAGCGGCGGAACGCAGTTATCAAAGGGCTCTGCAATCGCTGCAGGACTGGAATGCAATTTGGACGAAGAAGTTTGGCTGGCAGGAAGGGCCGATCCAGGCGCGACGAGGATGATGCGCTCCTACCAACCCACGCAAGCTCGGGCGTGGTGCGCCACATCGCGCATGCTCTGCTCGATTGCTGCATTCCCCGCAATCAGTTGGCACTACAGTTCCTCCGCCAAAACAGTGAATGCATCAAGCACTTGGCCAGGTTTTCTAAAACCCGACCATCACTCTCGCCTGACGACCCGCCAGGAGAAGCGTCTCGTGCGGCTGGAGCTGCCGCCAAGCGCGACCGCGTGTAGATCTCTAAACATGAACAATTTTTAATTGTTTTTCAGCGTGTTGCGCCATTGAAGCGGCCAGATTCGCGCCCAATTTCGGAAGCGTTGGCACGACGCGCGCTCTTTCCCACGATGCGCCTCCGCCGCCCCAATTGGCCGAACAGATCAGCAGGGATCCGCTGCATGTGCGTTCACCCGCAAACGGACCACGCTGGCTGTGCGGATACCGTCTTCTGGCTCTAACGTCGCGGTCCCTCTTGAAGCGGACGTCCGGAGCATATCAAGGATCGCGGAGGCGCTGATGGCCAGTCGATCAAGTATCGCGATCCTCGCCGCGGGTTTCCTCTGTGTGGCCGCCGTCGGGGTCAGTGTGACCAGGACTGCCGTACTGAGCGAGGCAAAGCCCGAAAGTGGTGTTGCAGCCAACTCCAGACATGGAGGCAGCGTGCCCGTCGAAACGGCCACCGTCACGCTTCAGGACGTTCCCGTCATTGTCCATGCCTTGGGCAATGTCCAGGCGCCCGATACCGTGGAAGTGGGTGCCCGCGTCGCAAGCCAGATCACCGCCATCCACGTGAAGGACGGCCAGATGGTCAAGGCGGGGGATCTGCTTTTCACTCTGGATGACCGGGTGATGCAGGCGCAGCTCGCGCGTGACACGGCGATCCTTGCCAAGGACGCTGCGCAGCTCTCGGACGCGAAAATAGAGATGGAGCGCGCAAGAACCCTGCGCGACGACAAGACGGGTACGCAGCAGACCTATGACACCGCTCTCTCGCTGCAACAGTCGGCGCAAGCAACGCTTGATGCTGACCGAGCATCGGTCGACGCCGATCAGGTCGCGCTGAGCCTGACCCAGATCACCGCGCCTATCGGTGGTCGCCTCGGGGTCGTTCAGGTCGCTCTCGGTGATCTTGTCGGTCAGACGGGCGCTACCTCCAACAATCTGGTGACGATTACGGCGATAGACCCGATCGACGTTGCCTTCCATTTGCCGGAACAGCAATTGCAGACGTTCAAGGCGCTGCTCGATCAGGGCAAACCGCCGCGTGTGCGGGCCAAGCTGAGCGGTTCTGAAACGGCCATAGGCGAGGGCGTGCTCGATTTCATCGACTCCTCGGTCGACGCCGCCTCAGGCACGATCGCCATGCGGGCGACCTTCCCCAATGGCGCGCAAAAGCTATGGCCAGGTCAGTTCGTCGATGTCGATATCGAACAGGAGCAATTGCATCAGGTGCCGGTGATCCCGAGCGTTGCCGTGCAACCAGGCCAGAACGGCCCCTTCGTCTTCCATGTGAAGGATGACAACACGGTGGAAACACTGGCCGTGAAGCCTCTGTTCGATAACGGCAAAGTGACCGTGATCGCTTCGGGGCTCGCCCCGGGCGAAAGGGTCGTGGTCGAGGGACAAGCCCGCCTGAAACCGGGCGATGCCGTAAAGGCGGTGCCTCCTGGCGCACAACCGCTGACGGATTGAGTTCCTGCGATATACCGGGAGCGAACGAAGATGCCACTGTCCGAGTTCAGCATTCGCCGTCCGATCGCCACTGCGCTGCTGTCGGTCGCACTTATTCTTGCGGGTGTCTTCAGCTATCTCGTCCTGCCGATTGCGGCCCTGCCGCGCACCGACTTCCCGGTCATCAACGTCTCGGCCTCGCTCCCGGGCGCGTCACCGGATACCATGGCGACCTCGGTTGCAACGCCCCTTATCAAGCAGTTTGCGACGATAGCGGGGATCGACACGATCTCGACGACCAACGCGCTTGGCTCCACGTCGATCTCCATCGAGTTCGTGCTCGGGCGCAACATCGATGCCGCCGCCGCCGATGTGCAGGCGGCCATCACCAGAACGCTGCGGCTCCTGCCGCAGGATATGCCGGCGCCGCCAAGCTATCGTAAGGTCAACCCGGCCGATGCCCCGGTTCTGCTGCTGGCGCTGAAGAGCGATACGGTGCCTCTCACCGACCTCGATGCAATCGCACAACAGGTGATTTCTCCCACCTTGTCGGTGCTCAACGGGGTGGCCGAAGTGTCCATCTTCGGCAGCCAACAATTCGCCGTGCGCATTCAGATGCACCCGGATGCGCTCACGGCGCGTGGTATCTCCGTGGATGCGCTGAAAACCGCGGTCGTTGCGGCCAACGACAATTCCCCGCTCGGCACGGCGCAGACGAAAGATCGCCAGGTGGCGATCGTTGCCGATACCCAGCGGATGAACGCTGCGAGCTTCTCGAACGTCATCATCAAGAGCGACAACGGCAGGCCTGTGCGGCTTGGCGATGTCGCGACGGTGGTCGATTCCATCGCCAACGATCAGACGGCGAGCTGGCATGACGGGTCGCGCGCCATAATCCTGGCAATCCAGCGCCAGCCGGATGCAAACACGGTAGAAGTCGTCGACCGGGTGCAGGCGCTCCTACCGTCGCTGCGCCAGTCGCTTCCCGCATCCGCTTCCATCGAAACGCTCAACGATCGGTCGAGCTCGGTGCGCGGCGCGGTGCGCGACGTTCAATTTACCCTCGCGCTGACCGTCGGCCTGGTGATCCTCGTAATCTTCGTGTTTGTCCGCCGTCTTTGGGCAACGCTTATCCCGGCGTTAGCCGTGCCGATCTCCATCATCGCCACGTTTGCCGCGATGTATCCACTCGGCTTCTCGATCGACAACATCTCGCTGATGGCGCTCACGCTGTCTGTCGGGCTCGTGGTGGATGATGCGATCGTGATGTTGGAGAACATCGTTCGTCACATGGAGGAAGAGGGCATTGACGCGTTTTCCGCCGCGCTTGCCGGTTCGAAAGAAATCGGCTTCACCATCGTCGCAATCTCCCTTTCGCTGGTCGCAGTGTTCATCCCGGTCCTGTTGATGGGCGGCGTCATCGGCCGCATTCTCCACGAGTTCGCGGTTGTCGTCACCGTGGCGATACTCGCCTCCGCCTTCGTTTCGCTCACGCTGACGCCGATGCTCGCCGCGCGACTGCCTGCCAACAAGGACAACGCGCCAGCGACCGGCGTGCTTGCGCGGCTGGACATTGCGTTCGAGCGCGGCTTCGCTCGCGTCCTGAATACCTATGAACGGCTGCTTTCCATCTGCATCCGGCAGCGTGGCCTGGTGCTTCTTCTCTTCCTGTTCACCATCGCGATCACGGCCTATCAGATCACGACGATCCCCAAGGGCTTCTTCCCTCAGGAGGATATCGGCCAGCTCCAGGTCACCACCCAGGCGCGCGAGGATATCTCCTTTGCAGCGATGACGGATCTTCAGTCCAAGGTAGAGGCGGTCTTTGCCACGTCGCCCTATGTCGCCCATGTGGCAAGCACGATCGGTTCGGGTGGTGCATCGACGGCGCTCAACACCGGGCGTCTGTTTGTGGAACTCAAGCCCAAGCGCGACCGCCCTCCGCTCGAAACCGTTCTTGCCGATTTACGCCGGGAGCTTGCGGCCATCCCCGGCATCCGGGCGTATATGTCGCCGATCCAAAACCTCTCCGTAGGGTCCCGCGCCTCTGCCAGTCAATATCAGCTGGTCTTCCAGAGCCTCGATCAGCCGCTGATGAACGAGTGGGCACAAAAGCTCTGCAATGCGATGATCTCTGATCGCGCCTTCTTCACCGACGTCAACAGCGACCTTCAGATCAACGCGCCGCAAACGCGCCTAGTCGTCGACCTCGACAAGGCGGCAACGCTGGGAGTCGATGCCAGTCAAGTGCGTACGACACTCTATGGCGGCTTCGGCGCCGAGCAGATCTCAACGATCTACACGGCAGGCGACAGCTACGAAGTCATCATGGAACTCGATCCGAGCATCGAGTGGTCTGCGGACAAGTTCGCCGAACTGCGCGTCGGTGGCGCGAATGGTGCGCTTGTGCCCCTCGGCGCCTTCGCCCGCGTCGAAACGGTGTCCGGGCCACTCACCATCAATCAGCTGGGGCAACTGCCGGCAGTCACGATCTCCTTCAACCTGCCGGCCCAGGTCGCTCTTGGCAACGCACTCGCGGAGGTCGCGCGCCTCAAGACGGAGATTGGTATGCCCTCGGCGATCGCCACCCGAAATTACGGCACCACGCAGCTGTTCGAGGATGCCGCCGCCAATCAGGGGCTGCTGATCCTCGCGGCGATTGTGACGATCTATCTGGTGCTCGGCGTCCTCTACGAAAGCCTTATCCATCCGCTGACCGTGCTCTCCGGCCTGCCGTCGGCGATTTCCGGGGCGCTTCTTGCGATCTACTTCTGCGGCTTCGACCTCTCGATCATCGCGATCGTCGGGGTGCTGATGCTGATCGGCATTGTTAAGAAAAACGCGATCATGATGATCGATGTGGCGCTGGCGCTGCAGCGTTCTGGCAGTTCGGCCCGCGAGGCAATCCACCGCGCCTGCCTTATGCGCTTCCGCCCGATCATGATGACCTCCGCCGAGGCGATCATGAGCACGCTTCCGATCGCGGTCGGCAGCGGGGCGAGCGCGGAACTGCGCCAGCCGCTTGGTGTCGCGGTGGTCGGCGGCCTCATGGTATCGCAGTTCGTGACCCTCTTCGTGACGCCCGTGATCTACCTCTACATGGAGGACCTGACGCGGTGGATCTCAAATCTGCTTCGCGCGACCGTGAAGCTTGAACGACCCCCAGCAGGTGTCAGCCAAGCTGTCGTTGATCCGGCGGGCTCCCCAACTGACAAATGACGGTGCGAAAGCGTTCTGGCTTCTATCCCTGTGGCCAGCCGAAAGACTTTTCTAGTTGAGGCGGCTTCATTCCTGAGAGCTGGATTGATCGCCGCGCGGCTCACTTCTCGCAGAGTCGCCGTCCGCCATAATAGGGCTGATAGGTGCAGTCCGACGGCCTGAAGGAACGATAGCTGCGGGAGCAGGCCGTGATGTTGCAGGACTGCGGCGCGGCCGGGCTTTCGACAAGCGCTCCTGCCGCAGGCGCCGCCATCGCTTCCCGCATGAAGTCGCGCCAAATATGCGCTGGCAAGGCGCCACCCGTGACCCCCTTCATCGGCGTATCGTCGTCATTGCCAACCCATACGCCGGCGACGAGTGGCTCTGTGAAGCCGACGAACCAGGCGTCGCGATTGTTTTGGCTGGTGCCGGTCTTGCCGGCCGCGAACGCGCCGGGAGCGGCCCCGCGTCCGGTTCCGCGCTCGACCACCAACTGCAAAAGGCCAACGAGATCCGGCTGGTACGCGGAGAGATCAATGGTCGGCGCGACCTGTGAGCCGACACGGAAGGCCTCCGGCTGCCCGGCCGCCTGAAAGTCGATGATGCCCCAGGGTTCTACGGGCGCCTTTCCGAGATGGACGGAGGCATAGGCGCTGGTGAGGTCAAGCAAGCTGACCTCCGAAGTGCCGAGGGCCAAGGACGGCGTATTGGCAAGCGGCGCGTTTATACCGAGCTCGCGCGCAGCGGCGATCACATTGTCGAGCCCGACCTCCTGGGCAAGCGCCACCGTTGGCGCATTCAGCGAGCGGGCAAAGGCCTCGGCAAGCGTGACCCAGCCGCGATAGCGGCCACCGGAATTCTCGGGCGACCAGCCGTTAATGTCGATCGGCGCATCCAGGACCTGGTCGGACAGAGTGAACCCGGCTTTCAGGGCCGCATAGTAGACGAACAGCTTGAAGGTGGAACCCGGTTGCCGCATGGCGGTCACGGCGCGATTGAATTGGCTTTGCTTATAGTCGCGACCGCCGACCATGGCGACGACCGCTCCGTCGGGCGTCATCGCAACCAACGCGGCCTGGGATACCCCGGCCGCCTTTCCTTCCGTATCCAACGCGTTTGCCAGAACCCTTTCGGCGATCCGTTGCAGCTGTGGGGACAGTGTCGTGCGCACCGTGGTCGAACCCGGCGACGCGCCGGCGATTTCGCTCGCCTGCGGCGAGATCCAGTCGGCGAACCAGCTTCCGGATCGTGGCGTCGGCGTCGTCGGATGGAGCGTGGCGAAGCTCGCCTTGACTTGTGCAGCCTCGGGTGCGGTGATCTTGCCATTGGCTACCATCGTGTCGAGGACGACCGATGTGCGTTGCCGCGCACCTTCAAAATTGTCGATCGGGTTCCACTGGCTCGGCGCCCGCAACAATCCAGCCAGCATCGCCGATTCCGGCAAATTGAGTGCGCCGATGTCCTTGTTGAAATAGATCCTTGCGGCTGCGGGCATGCCGGTCGCGCCGGCGCCGAGATAGGCGCTGTTGAGGTAACGCGTCAGAATTTCCCGCTTGCCAAGCTTCCACTCCAGCCACAGGGCGATCACGAACTCCTGGATCTTTCGTTTCATTGTTCGGTCGCTATCGAGATATTGCAGCTTGATGAGCTGTTGGGTGATGGTGCTGCCGCCCTCGACCACCGAGCCCGCTTCGAAGTTCCGCACGAGTGCCCGTCCGATCCCTCTGACATCGATGCCGAAATGGTCCATGAACCGGCGGTCCTCGATTGACAGCACGGCATCGATCAGCTGCGGCGGGAATTGGTCGTACTGTGCGTAGGGTCCCTGATAGGGGCCTTGTCTGACCAGCGGTCCTCCATCCGCCGTTTCCAGCACCACGACAGGCTTCAAAGTTCCGTCCCTGATCTCGCTCCAGGGAACATCCTTCAGCGCCCACACGAGTACAGTACCGGGAAGAAGGAGGCAGGCGAGGAGAGCCAAGCCTATAGCAACCTTCCACCAGCTTGGCCTGACGAAGGTTCTCCCGTGATCTTCGGAGGGCTTACGCAGCGCGCCGAGCCGGTTCCCGACTTTCGCCAGAGCAGCCACGAACCACCCACGGGGATCGTCGACAGTTGATGCGGCTTCGTCTGCATTCGAAGGGCTGAATTTCGTTTTCAGGTAGGAAGCCGCATGCTTGGCCTTCGCACCGACCAAGGTTGCACCCACCTTCAAATCGTGGCCGAGCGCAACCAACAGATGGCGAGCTGCCTGTCCGCTTTGGCCGAAGGGTGTCGGGGAGGGCGGTGTTGGCGTGGATTGATCCGGCCCGTCGGATGGGTTTGAAGCGCAGGTCTGGCGCACGACATGCTCGACAGTCGATTCCGAGCTTTCCGGGCGATCGGCACCCTTGCTGGAGGTGTTGGCAATCTGGGTCGAGGTCTTGGGAGGGCGTGGCATCGGCTACCGCTAAAAGGATCTTTCGGAATCTAGCGCGACCTTGTGACCTGACAATGTTCATGATGCAATGAACAGTTGGTCTTCAGGCTGGCGTGTCCGCTACTTACGCCCTGTCAGCGCTTAGGACCGGTCTCGGAACAGGTCCTCTTAGTGCCGGTAGATAGGCGATAAGGAACAGCCCCCATGCCAACATCCAGCATGCGGCCGCGGCGACGATGGGATCGAAATACGCGCTACCGATCCATTCGGCCAGGATGCGAATCATTGCGGCGAGGCAGATAAGAGCGAAAGCGCATGCCATCTTCCGGCTGAGCGTGAGCACACCTTCGTTGCGCGCCATCGCAGCGCGCATCATGAGGGCCGCCATCATTGTTCCCATGGCCCCCATGGTCGCTGCATGCAAAGCGGTCGCGGGTGACATTTGGTCTGGAAGCATGGTGGCGAAGCCAACAAGCAGGAGAGCCGTCGGCGTCCAGGAAAATGCAAGATGCAGAATGAAGAGCGCCGGGTAGCGCCGGGTTCTCAGGCATTGCCAGCCGCTCATTCGTAACACGAGTGCCAAGCCGGACAGTACGAGGGCGAGACCCTCCGCGATCGATTGTTCGGAAGCGTTGAACCAGGCGGCCGCAACTATGCTGCCGATCGCCAAGTAGGAAAGCCCGGGCTGGTCCCGAACGAGACCTGCTTCACCAGTTCGTCCGAGCCAGGAGCGTGTGAAAGCGGGCACGGCACGCCCGCCGATCAGGGTGATCAGGGCGAGGAAGATCCGCGGCACTGCCTCTGCCACGAGATAGCTTGCCTCTCCGTCAAGCCATAGCGAGCTGAGCATGCCAATCAGCGCCATGGCGAACGGTGCCCAGAAGCGGCGTCCCGCTCTGCTCGATACAACCCGCTGGGCGAGAACGACCGCAAGAAAGACGAAGTAGGCTAACATCCCGCCTGCGGCAGCAACGACCGGGAGGTGCGCCGAAAAAGCCATCGTCAGGCGGGCCACGCACCAGAGAATGGTCGCGAACACGGTAACGTTACGCGAGACCGAGCCCTTCTTTGTCCAGGCGGGCAGGGCGGTCAGCAGGTAGCCTCCTGCCGCCGCACCGGCCATGCCGAAGAAAAGCTCATGGCTATGCCAGGCGGCTTTGTCCGGTCCAATACCCTCGGGCAGAAGCCAGACCGCAGGCGCGACAAGCGCCCATAGACCCGCCAGAAAGAACAGGGGCCGGTGCGGCGCCTGCCAGATCGATGTCCACGGCTTTGGCGCAGCGATCATCAAATCGTCTGGAGGCCGGCCTCGAAGCGCGGAAACAGCACGGCATTTTCGAGATGCATGTGCGTGACGAGGTCGTCGGTGAGCTTACGCAACCCGGTATAGAGTGCGGTCCATGAACCGCAGGCGCCGTCCGGCAAGGAAAGCCCGTGGGTGACGTGCTCGATCGTTCGTAGATGCTCCACCTCGTCGTCGTGCTCGCGCCGCATCTGGGCGATAGGATAGGAAATCGCCGCGCCATCATCGCGCTGCATCATCGGAAACAGAACGAGCTCTTCCTTCATCATGTGGCTTTCGAGCTCGTCGCGCAGCGCTTCCAGGGCTTGGAAAAGCCCGACGGGGGCCGACGGATGGCCGCCGTGTACCCGTTCCACCTTCTGAGCAAGCGGGATCAACCATGCGAGCTCAGCACGGTGCGTTTGGTGGTACCTGTGGAGGAGGTGAGCGATGAGATCGGCGGTCTCCTCCGGGGCATCTCGACTTGCGGAACGCTTGAGCGTTTCTAGTTCTGTAAGCAATGCCGAAGGGGCGATACCGGCCTTGAGCGCAGCTTCCGACAACAACATCTTGCCGCCGCAACAGAAGCTGATGCCGTAACGGCGAAAGAGTTCCGCGGCCCCCGGCAATTCGGCTGCGATGGTTGCGACTGTGCTTTCGAGGCTGAGATCGGTCATCATCTGTTCCTTGTTGGGTGCTTGCAGACGGATTCCGAGCAACGCTTGGACGTATCGGACGCATCGAAGCCGTCTGGGGTTGAGGCAATGTGTATCGGCCCCTCCGGCGCCGGGGACTTCCGGGCTGCCGTGCGGCGCAGAGAGCATCCTTGGCTACGCGAGGTGAGGATCTTCGTCTTTGTGCCTGCGCAAACGCCAGAAACGCGCGTACGTCTCGTCGTTGACCTACCCGTTCCTCTTAGGTACGGGGCGTCGTCCGCCCAGGAATCGACTTCGACAGCGAGCCGTTTTTTGACCGGTAATATGTCCCGAGCCAGGAAAGCGTCACACGCATCCGCGAGGTCGACACGCCGATCCCACCTTGTCCGTCGAGCACGGTGAAGCTGACGATGCTTAACGTAGAGTAAATGTCACGCTCGGGTCACGCGACAAGGAGACGATGTCGCGATAGGTTGCAGGGTCATTTCAAACCCTGCAATGCCGCTCATAGCGCTTTCGGTTCCTTCAGCATGGCCAGCGCCGAAGCGGCATCCCGTATGGAGTGGAATATCATGCGCCGCTATCTGTTCAATATCTATGCAGCAGGCGTCGTCAGCCGCGACGAAGTTGGCCGGAAATACCCATCGGATGGACCCGCAGTTGCCTATGGTCAAAGGATTGTCGATGAATTGACCAAGGACGACGACTATTGCGACGCAGTCATCGATGTGGTTACGGCGTCAGGGCGTCTGGTTGCGCGACTGATATCGAGCGAAACACCGCTCGTGCATCACGTGAGGCAACCGACGCGACAGATTTCGCTGCACTGAGCCTGTTGATCTCGCCAATCTGACGACGGGCACAGTGGATTGATCCGGGTGGACAACCGAAGGCAAATCCTATGCAGCCTGTTCGCGACCTGAGTTGTGATCGAATAACGTCCGCGCTGCTGCCGCCAGCAGATCCGTTTGTGAAATCAGTCCCAGCACATGATGGTCGTCATCGACGATGATGACCGCGTGAATTGTTCCGCTGGTGAGCGCCGGAAGCAAGCTCATCGCCCGGTCGTCCTGGCGCGCGACCACTGGCGTTGCAACGTTGCTGCCGACGGTGGCGCCGGGCTCGGTCAGTTCCCTGAGTCCGACTGTACCGACAAGTCGCTCGTTTCCATCCTTTACGGGTATGGTCCGGATATTGTGTTTGAGAAGCAACGAGCGCGCCGCCTCGCTGCTGTCGTCTTGATGGACGCAGATGACGTCCCTCGACATGATATCCCGGCACAGGATGTGGGGTGTCGCCCGAATTGCCGCCTGTAATTCCACCTGGCGCAGCACCCGATCAAGATCTTCCCGGCTGATGTCAAACGTTTCATCCAGCGCCTCGAGCGCGGCATCGACATCGACGCCGGTAAAGCCGACCCGGCGACTGGCGGGCGGATCAATGGTCGCGTGCGTATTTGCGGGCGGAGCGACGACGTGCGGGTAGTTGCGTCTGGCCAGCTTGTGAAACAGGATCCCGAGAGCCACCAGCAGACACGAGTTGAGCGCGACGGGCACCAGCGGGAACAGGAGACCCCAGCTCGCCACGACAGGGCCGCCAAGCACTGCCGTCAACGCAGCGGCGCCGCCGGGCGGATGCAGGCAGCGCGTAAACGACATCGCCGCGATCGCGATCCCCACGGCAATACCTGTTGCGATCAGCGGATCCGGCACGAACATCGCTGACAGAACACCCACGAAGGCGGAGATCGTGTTGCCGCCGACGATTGACCACGGCTGGGCAAGCGGGCTTGCGGGAACCGCAAACAGCAGAACCGCGGATGCGCCCATCGGCGCCACGATCAACGGAAGGCTGGCACCGCCACCAAAGATACTGCCGCTGATCATTCCGGTCAGGAGGATACCAACCAGCGCTCCGAGACACGCAATCAGGCGCTCCCTCAACGTCGCTCCCGCCAGGATCGGCGCGAAGAAACGACGGCCCAGCGGTTGCGAGGGCGTCTGGTTGGGCGAATTGGTCATGCAGTCACCTGTAAATAGCAGCGCGTAGGTTGAATATTTCAGTGGGAGCCAGCGTCTGTATGCAATGCGCGGCGCAGGATTTCGATCGCAGGGGAGCTGGCCTCCCTACGATAGATGAGCAGTGTCTGAATTTCACGCAATGAATGGGTTCGAGCCTCGCCTGGCCAGTCCATCAGTTCGAATACGGATCGTGGCACTACACCGATCGCGTCACCGGCTGCAACGCTCGCCAGGATGGCGTGATAGGAGGAAACCTCCTTGGTCGCAATCGTCGGCGACGGACGCGCCCATTGTTCCGCGACACGGCGGTACGTGCATCCGGGTTCGAGCGCCGCCAACCAGTTCACGCGCACGTCCAGGGCGGTTTTGATCGGAGGATGCGACGCGGGCAAGACGATCAATACGTCTTCGCGGTAGATCGGATCGCCATCGAGGTCCTCGAGCAAGTCAGGTCTCGGCATCGCGATATCGCTTGGCAAACGTGCGATCAGCGCACAGTCGATTTCTTCAGCGAGCACGGCTCGGGTCAGTTCCTCCGTCGAGCCCATGGTGAGCCTCAGCGCCAAATCCGGGTGCGTTCGGTTGATCGACTGCAGAACCGGCGGCAGGCGGCTGGCAGCGGTACTCTCCATGCTGCCCAGCCGCAAGACGTCCGGCATCATCGTCGGCTTCAGCGCGTTGCGCGCCTCGTCACCGAGCGCCACCAGCCGTGTGGCGTAGGAGCGAAAAAGACGCCCCTCGCGCGTCAGCGTCATCTTCTTGCCGTCGCGGCTAAACAGGCCGACGCCCAATTCTTCCTCGAGTGCGCGAATACGGTTGGTGACGTTGGATGGCGCACGGCCAATCTCGGTGGCGGCACGGCTCACGCTGGTGCGCTCGGCTACCAGCAGGAAAATCTTAAGGGTCGTGAAGTCCATTTTATCTACGAAGGGAATGAAGCTGCTTTATTGTTCTCGAATGGGAAATGATAATCAAGGTGATCTCGTGAAACTGCGTTCGAAACATTCCCGGAAACGGAGAAAGGGCATCGACCATGTGCACGCCTGATGAGGACGATCTTCCGCCGCGCTTTTCATCACCGCCTTGCCTGATGCACGAGGTGGATCCGGCCTATATGGGCATGGAGTCTCCAGAGGCGATCTCGATTGTGCAATGGCGGGAGCAGGAGAGAAAAAGGCTGATATCCGCGCGACAGGGCATTCCGATTGCAGAACGGACCGCACGGACAGACGCGATCGTTTCTGCGCTCGACCAACTTCTGCCCAACGTTCGAGGCGAAACGATTTCGCTGTATTGGCCGTTCCGTGGTGAACCGGATCTGCGCTCTTGGATGAACACGCTCATTGCCCGCGGCGCCAAGTGCGCATTACCGGTGGTGCTCGCCAAGGCAAAACCTCTCGGCTTTCGATCCTGGCGCGCTGGCGAGGCGCTCGAGAGGGGTGTTTGGGGGATCCCAATTCCGACCGAGGGGCGGGATGTTCAGCCGACCATCGTCATCGCACCGGTCGTCGGTTTCGACGAGAGCGGTTATCGCTTGGGCTATGGTGGGGGCTATTTCGATCGTACACTCGCCGTGCTTCAACCGAAGCCATTCGTGATCGGCATTGGGTTCGAACAGCAGAGAATGGAGAGCATCAGGCCACAATGGCACGACATCGCGATGGATGCGATCGTGACCGAAGGGCGAACGCTTTCATGCACCGTCGGTCAAGGGCGCAAGGGTGCGAGTTCCGCGAACTGCAGATAGAAGCCGAGCGACAGGATAGCGACGGCGAGCGCAACGGTTCGTGAGGCGAACCGCGCCGCCAGCCATGAGAGCGCTATTCCCGCGATGACTGCCATTACCCCCAATGATGGCCCCCGATGACTGAAAGCCAATCCCAAAGCGGTCAATCCAGCGGACATCGCGAGCGTTGTTCGCACCGCATCGCCGCGCGATTGCTGGCCGCGGCCATTGCGCACGAAACTCAACTCCGTCAGGCTGAAGGCCATTGAAACGCTCAGCAGCAGCGACAGCAGCAACCCACTCCACATCATCCGACAATCCCTTGGTTGGATGTTTCAGACAGAGTGAAGCAAGAGTTGGGCCACCTGAACGGTGTTGCATTTGCACGACCGCGCGCCCGATTTGCGGGAAAAACCGGCCAGTGCCAGGCAAACTGCACGTTCCTTGTGCAAATCAAGCGCTTGCGATGGCAGGGGCATGATCCGCTTTGTGGCGACGCTCGCCTTCCTGGCTGGCGGACAGACGAAGCAAGCCGTGCGATGTCCTCACGTAGTGCGTCGCGCTCGATGCGTGGGGTAGGTGCTGTTTTCGTGATTTGCCTGTAGGCTTGTTGTTCGCTTCTAGAGGCAACCGGGAGGGTGTCATGAGTGACCATGTCTACAAGAAGGTAGAACTTGTCGGCAGTTCGAAGTCTTCCGTTACGGAGGCGATCGAAACGGCGATCGCGCGGGCGTCGAAAACCATGAGAAATCTCGAGTGGTTCGAGGTCGATCAGATCCGGGGCCACATCAAGGATGGCGAAGTGGCACACTACCAGGTGGTCATGAAGGTCGGTTTTCGGATCGACGACTGACGCGCGGCCGGGCTGGCCTTCGGCACTTGCCGGTTACTAGATTCTGTCGACTCTGCTAGTCACGTTGAAGAGCCTGTAGACGCTCGCGTGAAAGCGAGGTCGTTGCCGGTGCACTCAATTGTTGCCCGGTCGAAAAGGATGACGGAACGGCAGGCGTTCGCCGTCTAACCGAGCTCAATGGATGGATGACGATGGCTGAACGACGATATGGCGAAGCGCCGCCGAAGGTAGATTTCACGATTGCCGGTGCGGACTGGTATGGCCGGCAGATCGATCGCGAGCGTCATCAGAACACTCTGTTCGTCGATCTCGACCTGACTGAGGCGCAGACCGTTGGTGTCGTCTTCCAAGAATGCACCTTCCGGCGTGCGCGCTTTAATGCCTCGTCGCATCAGGCGGGTGCCTTCATGAACTGCACTTTCGTGTCCTGCAAATTCTTCGACAGCCGGTTCACAGAGTGCAAGTTCGTCGGCAGCATGTTCGATACATGCGACTTCGACCAGATGCAGGTCTCAGGCGGCGACTGGTCCTTCGTCGGCTTGCCCGGCGCCGGTCTCGGCCGCGCATCCTTTAAGGAAACCCGCTTGCGGGAGGCAGACCTTACCGGTGCCTCCTGCAAGGGTGGCTCGCTGAGAGACGTCGATCTCTCCGGCGCGTGGCTGCACGGCATCGATTTCACAGCCTGTGATCTCAGGGGCAGCGACCTCAGTGCGATCGAACCGGAAAACGTGCACCTCAAGGACGCGATCATCACGATCGACCAAACCATCACAATCGCCGAGGCATTAGGCCTCGACGTGCGGCAGAAGTGAACCCTCCTCAAGAACTGGATGCGTTGATGAAGGACAGGCGCGCGCCATTGCGTTCTGGCTGGTGACAGGCGAACGGCGAGCCCTCCGGACCGCGAACCACAAGCCAGATGTGCGGCTGATCGCTACCCGCCACCCTCCATTTGGATATCCGACGCTCGCCCCTATCGCGCGAGACCGGTGTGCGTCCCGACGGCTCAGGTCACTCCGCGGTCAGGCCGTCAAAGACTTCGAGCATGGCATCGCTGATGGCTTTGCCGAGCGCGGCGGCAGTTTCCCCGAGCGTATCCTCATTCATGTCGCGAGCGGCCATAGCAAAGGCGGCGCCCTCGGCCGTGACGATTTCCTGGGCGCGCTGGATTGCCCAAAGTGCAAAGTCGCTGCGGCCGCTGATCTCGACGGTTTCCATGATTTCTCCTGATTGGTTTGAGCGAGTGGCTTATAGCCGATTTAGCAAATATTGGAGCCGCGCGGTGGGGCGCGTTCGAAAGATCCACACATGCGTCTCGGCTAGATCTGATCGTTTCGGATGAGCAAGGGCCCCGGACAGTCGGCACTCCATCGTCTCAAGGACGGCGAGCGGGCGCTCGCGCGCAGTTGAGCAACAGGCAAATACGACGCTGAGGTCAGCACCGCCTAGCCCAAATTGAGGGGTTCGCCATCCGTTTAATTCGTTGCCTTTAAAGGCCGTCGCTGTCACGTTGTCGCCCGTGAATGGCCACCGGACGGGCGGACCCGTGTTGCTCGCCGGATTTATTGCCGGTCACTCACGGCATTGTTTGTAGAGACATTTTTTTTAGGCCTGTCGTGAATTACGGGACGGAGGAGGAGCCGCCCCGTCTCACGCATGCGACATGTCGAATGCCCGCCAGCTTCGGTCAAAGCCGCCGCGCACTGCCGCGCCGCGTGGGTTACTTTCCGATTGTCTGCGGGATGTAGACGACAGCCCGATCACCACCGTCCGAAAATGCGCCGCCGACAGCGAGATAGGCGGTTATGGCGAGGGCTGAAAGGAGCATGATTCCGACCGGCAGTCCGGTCGAGGCCCTTTGTTCTGGCCAACGCTCCCTGTCGTACATCATCGGTTCCTTTCGTGGCGCTTCAGCATCGGGCAAGGGCGCCCGGCGGAATAGGAACGCCGAAAGACGGGGAGGGTTCCCCTATCAAGCGCTGAAAACAAGGCGCGCTTCGTCGGTTGTCGGCGGTGCACTCGCGTACTGAGAACAAAAGCGATCGACGACAGCCGGCGACCGCTTGGGAAGCGTTGCTGTGCGTGAGCCCGGTCGGTAAGGTGACATCCGGCATCGAATCGCTTCTTTTCGTCGGTGGCGGTTGACGGCGCGTTCAAGCCCGCGGGAGGGACCGGCAAGCTGCTTTCGGCGAACCGGATATCCCGTTTTGGAGCATTTTTCTTGGAAAGCCCGCATACTGCATAAAGTTGTAGGTACCCTGGAAATGGAATATCCATAAACTGGCGCTAGACCGATTGTCATTGGTGAATCGGGAGCGGTGGATGCGAAGAGAAGTACAGTTCAACGGGCAGAGGGACTGGCGAATCGCGCGATATGTCATCGGTGGCATTATTGGTTTCGCCGTACTCGCCCAGGTTTTGGTCTATCTCAGCCTGGTGGCTCTCGTCGATCGGCCCTATGCGGCCGCCGTGGTTGGCGCCGCGTTGATCTCCCTGTTGATGGGCGTGCCGCTGATCGTTCTCGCGGCGACGCAGTTTCGCCGGGCCCAGCGCCTTCGCAACCAGATCAATCATGTCGTCGCCCACGATGCCACGACGGGCTGCGTGACCGGCCGCGGGCTGGTCCAGCAGGTCAATGGCCTCGAGCGTCGCCGGCAACGCGCCGGCGAAGAGCTTCACGGAGCACTCATTCATCTCAGGATCAACAACCTCGACGATGTCGGTGCCGCTTTCGGTCCGGCCTGGAGCGAAGAACTGCTCCAGTTCGTCGCCTCCACCATCAGCACCTCGGTGCGGCGCGATGACATCGTCGCTCGAACCGGCCCGGCAAGCTTCGACGTTCTTTTGGTCGGCGCGAGCGAATCGGATGCCGAGCAGGTTTCCGTCCGCCTGACGAAGGCATTGGCTTCGGCACACTTCTCGGCAGACGGCAGCAAGGTCGATCTGGCACTCAGCGTCGGCGGCGCATTGTTCGACGGCAGCGTAGATCTCGAACGGTTGCGCCGTGCGGCGGCATCCGAAACGGTGTTGGTGGCCAGCGAGGGAACGCAAACCGTCGATTTCGTCCGGCTGCCTTCAGCGTGATTTACTGGGTGCCGGCGCCAGTGCCGGGAAAACAGGTAACCTCCGCTCGCAGCGGCTGAGGCCCTGGTAAGGAATTCGCGCTGCCGTTGCGTCGACGGCGGCGTTGCAGTGGGCCGAAGCGCCTTGCTAGTTTGGGCAGCCGCGGCTGATTTATTTTATTTCAATAGGTTAACGGTTACTCTCGTCGCCACACGAATGTTCCATTTTTGCAACATAGCCGTGCGAAAGCTTGGGGCGCCATAGAACCACCCCAAAATTGGTGGCCGCGTTATATTACCTCTGTATTATCTATCGGTAAATTTCGGCAGTTGTAACGCACGCTCGGATTCGCCAGCATGACGTACTGATTGCGAGGGGGATAATATTGAAAGTGGGGAAAACTTTTAAGGGCGGGCTTTTTTCCATTCTGCTAGCGTCAACCGTATTTGCAGGTGGCGCGGCCGAAGCGATGACGCTGAGGGAAGCGCTTCAGATCGCGATGGAATCGAACCCGGAAATCGGGCAGTCGATCGAGAACCGCGAGGCAATCGAGTTCGAACTGCGGCAGGCGCGCGGTCTCTATCTGCCGAGCGTCGACATGGAAGCTTCGACGGGCGTTCAACATCTTGAGGACGAAGCCCGTCGCCTTGGTTCCATTGAGAACGATCCGCTCTATCCTTCCGACGTCGGGCTGACCATTACGCAGAAGCTCTTCGATGGCGGTGGCCGTCGCGCCGAACTGGAGCGTCAGGCGGCGCGCGTCGACAGTGCCTCCTTCCGGGTCCTCGAACGGTCCGAGACGATCGGTCTGCAGATCGTCCGCGAATATTTCGAATATATTCTCCAGCAGCAGATCGTTGCGGAAGCGCGCAAGAACGTCGGCGTGCACCAGTCGATCCTGTCGGATATCAGCTCGCTGATTTCAGGTGGCGCCCTGACCGATGCGGATCGCCAGCAGGCGAGTGAACGCCTGTTGTCGGCCAAGGCCCGTCTGCAGGAAGCAGAGGAATCGCTCGAAACCGTCAAGATCAGCTTCAACCGCCTAGTTGGCCAGCCGCTCACGAAGCCGTCCATGCCGAAGTCGGTGGCCGGCGTTCTGCCAAAGACGTTGGAGACGGCAATCGGTATTGCCCGCGGCAGCAATCCGCGCATCAAGGCCGCCGATTCCGACATCAGCGCTGCGGATTCGCAGGTCAAAGCCGCACGCTCGAACATGCTTCCGGAAGTCTTCGCCGAAGGGCGTGTGCGCACCGGCAACGATATCGACGGCGCGACCGGCAACAGCTGGGATGCCCAGGCGCGGATCGTGGCGAAGTGGAACCTCTATCGTGGCGGCATTGATATCGCCAACGAGCAGGAGCAGATGCGCCGCGCAAGCGAACAGCGGCTGGTCTTCCACCAGGCACATCGCGAGGTCGAGGAAGCCGTTCGCATTTCCTGGGAACGCCGCAACAGCCAGTACGAGATCTCCCGCACGCTGAACGCGCAGGCTCAGATGAACGTACAGCTCGTCGAGTCCTATCGCGAACAGCTCAAGGTCGGGCAGCGCTCGCTGCTTGACGTGCTCGGCGCGCAGAATTCGCGTTTCAATGTCAGCGTTCTCGCGAAAACCTCGCAGTACGCCGCTCTGTTTGCCGAGTACCGCCTGCTTGCGGCGACCGGCCAGCTCCTGTCGACGATGCAGATCAAGGCGCCGGCCCAGGCCGAAGCCTATGCCCGCAACGAGTTCAATGTTCCGGATACGCCGCCCACGGAAACCTATCGCCGTGTTCCTTCGCGCCAGACGAACGACTTGCCGCTCGATTTGTTGGCGCCGATCCGGCAGAAATGATAGTCCTCGTCAAGGTGGACACAATCGGTGGTAGTGCAAAGCATTGACAGGCATGTGCAGATCGGCCCGTCTTTGACTGGCTTTTCCGAGGCGTTCAAGGAGATCTGTATCTTCTTGAACCGCCCCTCGTCCGACAGCGTGCTTTATTCCGACGTTCCTTTTGACGCGCGGTTGCCGAGCGCCGAGGACGTCTCACGTATTGCGGAGCGGGTCGGCCTGGAAACGGAAATCGTTTCCGGGCGCGCGATCGGCAATCGTGATTTCGTGTACCCGCTGCTGCTCGTCTTTCGTGACGGCAGCGCCATGGCGCTTTTGGAAGAGGCGCCTGACGGCACGTTGAACCTTTCGAACAGAGCTGTTGCCCCCGGCGAAGCGGCGGTGAAACTGTCTGAGTTGCAGCTCGGCGGTCTCTCCTATGCCTTGTCCTTCTCAGCCACCTATCTCAATACGGCGTCCGGCCGCGGCGTCGGTGAGGCCCGTAACATCGACCGCCGGCATTGGCTGACGGCCACGGTCAAGCCATTCTGGCAAGCCTATGTGCAGGTGGCGATCGCGGCCTTTTTCATCAACGTGCTGGCGCTGGCCGCGCCGCTCTTTACGATGAACGTCTATGACCGGATTCTGCCGAACAAGGCGATGGCGACGCTTTGGGTGCTGGCGCTTGGCATCAGCACCGCCATTCTGTTCGACTTCCTGCTCAAGACGGTTCGTGCCGCGCTGATCGACTTTGCCGGACGGAAGGCCGACCTGAAGCTCTCCTACATGCTGTTCGAGAAGATACTGCATGCGACGATGGCATCGCGGCCACCTTCGACGGGCGAATACGCCAACCGAGCGATGCAGTATGAATTCGTTCGCGAGTTCTTCACCTCGAATACGCTCAGCACCCTCATCGACAGCCTTTTCGTCTTCGTTTTCATCGCAGCGGTCTACGCGGTCGCAGGCTGGATCGCGCTCATCCCGGCGGTCGCGTTCCTCTTGAGCGTCTTGATCGGCTATATCGCGCAGTACAAGATCGGCAACCGCGTCGCCGCCGCCTCGAACGAATCTGCCCAGCGTCAGGCGCTGTTGGTGGAGACGATCAGCGCCATCGAGACGGTGAAGACGCTGCATTCGGAAAAGCAGCTTTTGCGCCGCTGGAACGAACTGGCCAAGCACTCTTCGAACACGGCCGAGCAGATCAAGGAGATCTCCTCCTGGGCCTCGCACGCGACACAATTCGTACAGCAATTGGTGACGGTCTGCATTGTCGTCGCCGGCGCTTACGAATTCACTGAAGGCAACATCTCCTCGGGGGCGATCATTGCGGCCAGCATGCTTTCCGGCCGTGCCGTCGCGCCGCTGGGGCAGATTGCGATGACGCTGGCACGGCTGCGTCAGGCGATTTTGTCGCTGCGCATCCTGAATGCGGTGATGGAGCAGCCGGAGGATCGGCCGGACACGATCGGTTTCGTCAACCGCGAGATCCGCAACGGCAGCATCACTTTCACCAATCTCGATTTCGCCTATCCGGGGACCGATTACAAAGTGGTCAGCGGGATGAACGTTACGATCAAGGCGGGCGAGCGTGTTGGCATCATAGGCCGCATCGGTTCGGGCAAGACCACTCTCGGCCGGCTTCTCGCAGGTCTCTACGCGCCCAGCGCCGGCCGTATTCTGCTCGATGGCGTCGATATCCGGCAGTTGCATCCCTCCGTCGTCCGCTCGGCCGTCTCCTTCGTGTCGCAGAATTCCGACCTGTTTTCCGGCACCATCAAGGAAAACCTGCTGATGGCGAACCCGACCGCCAGCGATGAAGAGGTGGTCGCGGCAGCGCGGCTTGCCGGCGTCGACGACTTCGTCTCCCATCATCCGCGTGGCTATGACATGCCGGTCGGTGAGCGCGGTTCCCAGCTTTCAGGCGGGCAGCGCCAGGCGGTCGCCATTGCCCGGCTGTTGTTGCGCAAGCCGAAGGTGGTGTTCCTGGATGAGCCTTCCGGGGCCATGGACCTCGCCAGCGAGCGCGAGCTGATCAACAAGCTCTCCAATGTCTTCAGCAGCGATGTCACCCTTCTAATCTCCACGCACCGTCACAGCATGCTGAGCCTTGTCGATCGCCTGCTTGTTCTCGACCGCGGTCGCCTTGTCGCCGATGGCCCGAAGGCCGCGGTCATCGAACAGCTGCAACGACGCTCGGGCCCTGCCGGACCGGCCGAAGGGGCGGGGCTATGATCCACGCTCTCGACGAATCAATGCCGGTCCGCAAGTGGCGGGAGGGGGCAGCATGACTGAGAAACCGCCGCTTGCCGCGCGCGCTGGACTGCTTGTCATCGGCCTGCTGATCAGCTGTTTCGTTACCTGGGCGGCGATTGCCGAAGTGGACGAAATCGCACGTGGCGAAGGCAAGGTCATTCCCGTCTCGAAGACGCAGATCATCCAGTCGAGCGAGCCCGGCATCGTGCGCGAGATCGCCGTGCAGCTCGGGCAGGTCGTCCGTCGCGGCGATCTGATCCTGCGGCTCGACGATACGGCAAGCGGCTCCTCGCTTGGCGAGCTCGAAGCCAAGGCACGGTCGCTGCGCGCGCAGATAGCGCGCCTGGAACTCGAAGAGAGTGGGGCCTACGACGCCAAGTACAATTGCCCCGAGAATATCGCCAAGGTCGCACCGGCTATCTGCGCCAACGAGGAGCAACTGCTCCAGGCGAAGGCTGGAAACTTTAACAACAAGCTGTCGGTCATGCAGGCGCGCGAGGGTCAGCGTCAGAAGGAACTGGCGGAGGCGCAAGCCAACATCACCCGGCTGACCGAGAGCCTGCAGGTCACGGAACGGGAACAGGGGCTCATCGAGCCGATGGCCAAACGCAAGCTCATCGCTCAAACAGAGCTACTGCGGGTCGAAAAGGAATTGACCGACACCCGGGGACAGCTCGCCCTGTGGAAGCAATCGGTCGGCAAGCTGGAGGCGGCGCTCGAGGAGGCGTCGCTGCAGGTCACCGAACTCTCCCTGCAACTGAAGCAGGAGGCGCTGGCCGAAAAAACGGAGGCCCTCTCGCAGCTTTCCGTGATCGACGAAACGATCCGCGGGGCGACCAGCCGGGTCGCCAACACCGATATCCGTTCTCCGGTCGACGGCATCATCAATACGTTGGATGTCAACACGGTCGGCGCCTATGTGACGCCGGGCGCAGTGATCGGCGGCGTCGTGCCGACATCGGAGACGCTGCTCGTCGAGGCGCGGCTTTCGCCGCGCGACGTCGCCTTCGTGCGCCCGGGCCAACCGGCCTTGATCAAGGTCTCCGCCTATGACTTCTCGATTTATGGCGGCCTCGGCGGCATCGTCGAAACCGTCAGCGCCGACAGTCTCGTCGACCAGAACAATGGCGAGACCTATTATCTCGTGCGCGTTAAAACCGACACGGCTGCGCTGGTGAAGGACGGGCGGGAATATGCCATCATGCCGGGCATGATCGCTTCGGTCGATATCATGACGGGCAAGAAGACGATCCTTGCCTATCTGATGAAGCCGATCAACAAGGCGCGTGAGGAAGCCCTGCGGGAGCGCTGATGAATGAACGAAACGCAGCCTCCACCGTCCGATGAGGACCTGAGCGCGCTGCGGTTCCGCGTCGTCACTGTCGGCGGTCAGCGCCGCGGGATCAAGCTCGAGGAAATCTATTGGCAGTGTCTTGGCGAGCTTGCTGCGCGGCAGGGACGAAGACTTGCGGATATCGTTGCAGCTTGTGAACGAGAGCTTGAAGGCGAGGGGAATTTGACGGCGCGACTGCGCTATGTCGCCACGCGCTACATGCGCGACGAGCTTATCGGTGCCAGGCAACGCAGCAATCTGGCGATCGTCGCCGGTCAGGTGCGCGCCAGCCCAACGCCTGCCTTTGCGCTCACGGGAAACAAGAACATCGTCGCCTTCAACCCCGCGTTCCTCTCCTTTGTCCAGTCGCGGGTTCTGCGGTCGCAGCAGCCGCAGCCGGCGCGCGGCTTGAGGCTCGCCTTCGATGTTCAGTTCGTCGATCTTGTCCGCCGTTTGAAGGCAGCTCCAGGCGAGCCGCAGCCCGCGGGCTTCACCATCGGCGTGCAGGGGCAGGTGACGCGCGGCAAACTTAACGCCGCTCTGGCCCCGCTTGCCGACCAGGACGTGATCATCGGCTTCATTCTGGCCTGAGAGCTCGGAGGTGCCGCCTGCCGCGAGGACGGCTACATTTGGCGGCGTTCATGAATAGGTCTGATCAGTGAAGACGTCGACGTTGGAGCCGAGGTTCAGCGAACCGCAACGCCTTCGCCGGGCATGACATCCGCGAAAGGTGCGGCAGACGCGACCTTATCTCCGGTGGTCTTGATGCCATGGATCCAGGAGCGATCAGCGCTGACCGAAAAGAGCGCCTGATAGCTCGGAAGCGCGCGGTCAAGCTTCACCTCGTCACTCAGGTTGTCGAGAATGAAGTGCCCCTGGCTCGTCGTGATTGCGAGCACCGCGTGATAGAGGTTGCGCCGGACATCGCGAAGTACAACGATCGACATGGCCTCTGACGGCAGACCGGCCGCCTTCAGGGCAGCCATCTTCAGGATGGCATAGTCTTCACAGTCACCCTTGCCGCGGGCAAGAATTTCATCCGGCGTTGCCCAGTAGTCCTTTGAACCGTAGTTCTCCGCATCCGGCTGGTAGCGCACGATCCGGTTCACCGTGCGGTTGATGCCGCTGATTTTCTGGCGGAATGCAAGACCGCTGGCGTTTTCGATCGCCTTGCCGAGAATGCCGCGGGCGGCACAACCGCTGTCCTGTGCGCAGTGGTTGAAGTCCGCCGCCACGACTGCCGGATAGACGGTCTTCCATTTGCGCGCCACTGGGATTGAAGAGACGCGGAAGGCGACCGAATGGAACACGGCGGAGGGGTCCGACTCTGGCGCTGCCCGGCCGTCGAGGCTCGGGCGCGCAGTCACCGCCACCTTCTGCACCTGCCGGTTCTTCAGAGCCTCTGAGGCCTGCTTCGACAGGGTGTTGATCGTCTCCGTGGCGACGGCTGCCAGAGGGCTTGCCATGCTCAGCATCTGCTGGAAGAGACCGGGGTGGAGCATAACGGACTGACCCGCCTGAACGGATGATGTCGCAGATAGCGACACCAGGCCGATCGCGAACACCGAAGTCTTCAGGTATTTTCCGCAGTGCTTCCAGGTGTTCTTGTTCATTGCCGTGTCTCTCGGTTTCGTGAGGACACTGTACGAATGAAAAGAAAAATGCCGGTAAAGCGGTATGTATTATTTAGTGTGCTTCGGAACAATACGTTTTGTGTAAAATTTTATTCAAATTTTATACTTGTGTATTCTTTCGGATCAGGTCGCCAGCCATCGTTGTAGACACACCAGTAACATCGTCATTGGCGGCATGTCGCGTGGATTGCAAACCGCGACCGTTTGTTTCGCAGTTCTTCTTGAGGTTCCCTAAGCGATAAGCCTGCACGTCGAACCAATGGAAGGCTCAGGTGTCGTCGAGCACGATTTCGGGGCCCTTTTTTTCGGGTCGCCGTGCATCCGCGCGGAGGATGGTTACGGACCAATGACCAGAAATACTAAATTTGTACTAAGCTCACCAATTTTGGGTATTGGCATAACATATTATGCTGTTTTTCGCTAATCTCTCAGCCCCCGATTGCGCTCCAAAAAGCTTGGTGTTTTCTTGCTCGCAAAGGTCGAGGGGTATTTCTATGGCAACCGAAGGCACCACAATTTCGAACGAAGCCGCCGCTACGCAGGCAGAGGCAATCGAGTTCCGCAACGCGCCGGATGGCAAGGCTGACCGACTGGTGGCGCAGGCGGCAACGGGAGCTGAGGGAGAACCCCAGCTCGTCGACCCGGCAACCGGAGCGCCGGTGAAAGGCGCCGAGACAGCGCCACAGACGCAGCCCATGCCCGCGACGGTCACAGCCGATGCTTCGAACGTGGTGCACCTGCCCGCAGGCGCGTCGATCGAGAAAATAAAGGTCGTCGGTACCGATA
This sequence comes from Ensifer sp. GW101-20A05, assembly GCF_059424735.1. NCBI lineage: Bacteria > Pseudomonadati > Pseudomonadota > Alphaproteobacteria > Hyphomicrobiales > Rhizobiaceae > Ensifer > Ensifer sp. GW101-20A05. The sequence goes on from NZ_JBWKZT010000015.1 coordinate 143,836, forward strand.
TCGTTTTGGAACAGCCGGACGGCTCGACGATCACCATTCACAACGCCGCATTGAAGGTTCCGACCTTCGTCATCGGCGATGCTGAAATCCCGCGCGAAACCCTGGTGGCCGTGCTCGGCGAAAATGGCATCAACGTTGCAGCGGGTCCGGACGGCAGCATCAGCGTCGTCTCGAACCAGAGCAGCGGCGGCGGCTTTGGTGACGCCAACGCGGACATTGGCCAGGCCGGACCGGTCATCGGTCTGTTGCCCCCGACCGCCCTGGAATTTCCGACACTTGAGGCGACTGAGCTTCTTCCCTTCACGCTTGACCCCAATGACAACCCGTCGATCATCCCCGATGGCGGCAGCAGCGATCCCGGCGGCATCCTCGTGAGCGACCGGCAGGTCGACGAAGCTGGCCTCGCCAGCGGATCGCGCGCCGGCGATGGCAGCGCTTCGGTCAACGGCATCTTCACGATCTCCGATCCGGACGGCCTGGGCGATGTCGCCAGCCTGACGATCAACGGCCAGACTTTCGCAATCGGCGGTCTCGTCGGCCAATCGGTCGCGGGCCTGTTCGGCGTGCTGACCATCACCGCGTACGACCCCGCCACTGGCGCCGCGCAGTATACCTATGAACTGACGAGCCCCGTTACTGGCTCCGGCCCGGGCGCAAATGTCGAGCAGGACCGCGATACCTTCAATCTGACGGTCACCGACGGTGACGGCGCGACCGGTACGGCGACGCTGCGCGTGGATATCGTCGACGACGTTCCCTCGATCGGCATCACGGATCCGGCCTCGTCCAACGTGGTCGAGGGCCAGGCGCTTGCCGGCAACTGGACGCTTTCGGCCGGCGCTGACGGTGTCAGCACCGTGGATGTGACGGTCGGCAACACCACGCAGACCCTGGCGCTGACGGCAGGTCAGTCGGTGGTGTTCGCGCTTGCCGAAGGCACGCTGACGGTCAATGCCGACAAGACCTGGTCGTTCGCTGCGGCCAGCAACCTCAACAATGCCGGTGGCGCCAACGTCACCTTCTCGCTGTCGGCCACGGACGCCGACGGTGACACGACGAGCGACAGCCAGACGATCACGGTCACCGATGGTAGTGGTCCGTCGATCGAAGCGGGGGCGGGAACCGCATCGCTGACACTCGACGACCAGACCCTTGCCGACGGCTCGACACCGGGTTCGACTACGAGCACCGGCACGATCGGCTTCACGGCCGGTACGGATGCGATCGCGACGATCGCGTTCGGCAACACCAGCGGTCTGACCGGGGCACTGACCTGGGATCGCGTCTCCGATACGCAGATCGTCGGCCGCGCCGGCGGCGTTGCGATCGTCACGCTCGACCTGGTGCGCAGCGGCGACAGCGCCACGGTGACGGCGACGCTGAACGACAACTACGCCAGCCATCCCGGCATCAACGCCGACGACCTCGCAAGCCTCGGCTCGGTCAAGGTGATCGCCTCCGATACAGATGGCGACACGGCCGAAGGCACGGTGAACGTATCGGTCTCCGACGACGTTCCCTCGATCGGCATCACGGATCCGGCCTCGTCCAACGTGGTCGAAGGCCAGGCGCTTGCCGGCAACTGGACGCTTTCGGCCGGCGCTGACGGTGTCAGCACCGTGGACGTCACGGTCGGCAACACCACGCAGACGCTGGCGCTGACGGCAGGTCAGTCGGTGGTGTTCGCGCTTGCCGAAGGCACGCTGACGGTCAATGCCGACAAGACCTGGTCGTTCGCTGCGGCCAGTAACCTCAACAATGCCGGTGGCGCCAACGTCACCTTCTCGCTGTCGGCCACGGACGCCGACGGTGACACGACGAGCGACAGCCAGACGATCACCATCACCGACGGTGCTGGTCCGACGGTCGATCCGCTTGCGGCCTCCGCATCGCTGACGCTCGACGACCAGACCCTTGCCGACGGTTCGACGCCAGGTTCAAACACGAGCGTCGGCACGATCGGCTTTGCTGCCGGTTCGGATGCGATCGCTACGATCGCGTTCGGCGACACCAGCGGCCTGACCGGGGCACTGACCTGGGACCGCGTCTCCGATACGCAGATCGTCGGCCGCGCCGGCGGTGTGGCGATCGTGACGCTCGACCTGGTGCGCAGCGGCGACAGCGCCACGGTGACGGCGACGCTGAACGACAACTACGCCAGCCATCCCGGCATCAACGCCGACGACCTTGCGAGCCTCGGCTCGGTCAAGGTGATCGCCTCCGATACAGATGGCGATACGGCCGAAGGCACTGTCTCGGTCTCCGTCTCCGACGACGTTCCGGTGATCGGCATTACGGATCCGGAATCGGCGCAGGTTGTCGAGGGCCAGACGCTTTCCGGCAACTGGACGCTTTCGACTGGCGCTGACGGTGTCAGCGCGGTGGACGTCACGGTCGGCAACACCACGCAGACGCTGGCGCTGACGGCAGGTCAGTCGGTGGTGTTCGCGCTTGCCGAAGGCACGCTGACGGTCAATGCCGACAAGACCTGGTCGTTCGCTGCGGCCAGCAACCTCAACAATGCCGGTGGCGTCAACGTCACCTTCTCGCTGTCGGCCACGGACGCCGACGGTGACACGACGAGCGACAGCCAGACGATCACCATCACCGACGGTGCTGGTCCGACGGTCGATCCGCTTGCGGCCTCCGCATCGCTGACGCTCGACGACCAGACCCTTGCCGACGGTTCGACGCCAGGTTCAAACATGAGCGTCGGTACGATCGGCTTTGCTGCCGGTTCGGATGCGATCGCTACGATCGCGTTCGGCGACACCAGCGGCCTGACCGGGGCACTGACCTGGGACCGCGTCTCCGATACGCAGATCGTCGGCCGCGCCGGCGGTGTGGCGATCGTGACGCTCGACCTGGTGCGCAGCGGCGACAGCGCCACGGTGACGGCGACGCTGAACGACAACTACGCCAGCCATCCCGGCATCAACGCCGACGACCTCGCAAGCCTCGGCTCGGTCAAGGTGATCGCCTCCGACACGGACGGCGACACGGCCGAGGGCACGGTGAACGTGTCGGTCTCCGACGACGTGCCTCTGGCCGCTGCGGATGCAGACAGTGTCTCGGAAGATGGTGTCCTGGTTGCCGACGGCAACGTGC
>NZ_JBWKZT010000016.1:0-127285 GCF_059424735.1 Ensifer sp. GW101-20A05
TCTAGAGCGAAGGTCGTCGTCGCCAGCAGCGCCGCCGCCCTCGTCAGTGATCGGGCTTATAGACCCCCAGCCTCCAACACGTCAACAGCTAGTTTCATGGCTTTGATATAAATTTCATAAGTCATTGAAAATACGAATTAATTTCTATTCACAGGCATAAGCGGCAAATTTTCGCCCGGTTAAGCGGGCGAAAATCCATCACAGACGGATTAGCCGGCCTTTGCCTCATCGTTGCCGCGCAGCAACCGGATCAGGGAAGAAAAGTCCTCGCCGCCATGGCCGAGCTTTTCGAACATCGAATAGAGCTGGGCCGCCTGCGCGCCCATCGGCGTCGTCGCACCAGCAGCGCTTGCGGCCTGCTGCGACAGCTTCAGGTCCTTCAGCATCAGGCTGGCTGCGAACCCCGGCTTGTAATCGTTGTTGGCAGGGGACGTCGGAACGGGGCCCGGCACCGGGCAATAGCTCGTCAACGACCAGCACTGGCCGGACGAGGTCGAGGCGACGTCAAACAACGCCTGATGCGACAGGCCTAGCCGTTCCGCCAGAACGAAGGCCTCGCACACGCCGGCCATCGAGATCCCGAGGATCATGTTGTTGCAGATCTTGGCGGCCTGGCCGGCGCCGGTACCGCCGCAATGCACGATCTTCTTGCCCATCGCCTCGAGCAGCGGCCTGCCGCGGGCAAAAGCCTCGTCGCTGCCGCCGACCATGAAGGTGAGCGTGCCGGCAGCCGCGCCGCCTGTGCCGCCGGAGACCGGCGCGTCGAGTGACGGGCAGCCGATCTTTTCGGCGAGCGCATGCGCCTTACGGGCGCTGTCGACGTCGATCGTCGAGCTATCGATCAGAAGCGTTCCGGGATCGACGAAGCCGAGCAGTTCGTCCCAGACATAGAGCACGTGGGCGCCGGCCGGCAGCATGGTGACGACGCATTCGGCACCGCGCACCGCCTGTGCGATGGAACCAGCAACCGAAACGCCGGTTTTCGCCGCAGCGTTGCGCGACGCTTCCGACAGGTCGAAGCCGCTGACCGCATGCCCCGCCTTCACCAGATTGGCGGCCATCGGCCCGCCCATATTGCCGAGCCCGATAAAGGCGATCTTCGTCATGTCATTCCTCCTCCCATTGAAACTCGGCCAAAACCGAACAGCGCCCCATCCTCAGGCGCTAAAACAGTGGCGGGTGATCCTTCCTGCCGAAACGCGACAGCAAGGCAGGTGTGACACCGGCCAGCGCCACCGACCATTTTGGATTGCGGTCCTTGTCGATCACCGCAGCACGCACACCTTCGTAGAAGTCGGGGTTACCAAGCATTCCGAGCGTCGCGGAATATTCCCGTTCGAGGCATTCGTTCAGCGACGCGCTGCGGCGCCCGGCGCGCAAGAGTTCGAGCGTCAGCTTCATGCTCAGCGCCGAACGCGAGTTGAGCAGCGCCAGCGTTTCCTTGGCGAAATCGGAACCATCAGCCTCGAGCGCCGCCACGATCTCTTCAACCGTATCAAAGGCGAAGCAGCGGTCGATCAGCGCAAAGTGGTTTCGAAGCGCCGTTGCCGGCGCTTCCGAAGCGTGCTTTGCAATCACCGCGTTGACATCTGCGCTGCCTGCCGTCGGCGGCAGCGTGGCAAGATCAGCGGCGAGTGCTTCCAGCTTATCCCAGGCGACGAAACTATCTGCAAGCCGCGCATGGATCGCATCGGCTGCGACGATGTCCCGACCGGTCAGACCGAGATAGGTGCCGAATTCGCCGGGCGCCTTAGGAAGAAGCCAGGTGGCGCCAACGTCAGGGAAGTAGCCGATCCCGGTCTCCGGCATCGCAAGCCGCGTGCGTTCGGTGACGATGCGGTGGCTGCCGTGGGCGGAAATCCCGACACCGCCGCCCATGACGATACCGTCCATGATCGCAATGTACGGCTTGCGGTAGCCGGAGATGCGGCTGTTGACGACGAATTCCTCGCGCCAGAACTGCGCACCTTCCTCCGGCCGTTCGCGGCCACTCTCGTAAATCATGCGAATATCGCCACCGGCGCAAAGCCCGCGCTCGCCCTCGCCGGTCACCAACACGGCGGCGACGGCCGGATCATTTTCGAACTCGGTCAAAGCCGCGGCGATCAGCCGGATCATCGGCACGTTGAGGCTGTTCAATGCCCGCGTGCGGTTCAGCCGGATTCTGCCGATCGCTCCCCGCCGCTCGACGATGACTTCAGGCGCCTGCATGTCCATGAACGATCTTTCCTGTTTCTGGCCTATTTCCGGCCGATAAGCGAACGCGCAACGATCAGGCGCATGATTTCGTTGGTGCCCTCGAGGATCTGGTGCACCCGGAGGTCCCTGACAATCTTTTCGACACCATAGTCTGCGAGATAGCCGTAACCGCCGTGAAGCTGCAGCGCGTCATTGGCGACGGCAAAGCAGCGGTCGGTGACGAAGCGCTTGGCCATGGCGCAGAGTTTTGTCGCTTCGGGGTCGCCGGCATCAAGCGCAGATGCCGCGCGCCAGAGGAAGGTGCGGGCGATTTCGAGGTCGGTCGCCATGTCGGCGAGACGGAACTGCAGCGCCTGGAACTCGCCGATCGCCTTGCCAAAGGCCCGGCGCTCCTGGACATAAGCCAGCGCCTTTTCGAAGGCGGACTGGGCGCCACCGAGAGACGCGGCGGCAATGTTCAATCGCCCGCCATCGAGCCCGCCCATGGCGATCTTGAAACCATCGCCTTCCGCGCCGAGGCGGTTTTCCGCCGGCACCCGGACACCATCGAGCATGACGGCGCGGGTGGGCTGGACGTGCCAGCCCATCTTTTTCTCATTGGCACCGAATGTGAGGCCAGGTGCGTCCTTCTCGACCACGAAGGTGGAGATGCCCTTGGGGCCGTCCTCGCCGGTCCGCGCCATGATCACGTAGAGGCCGGACTCGCCAGCGCCCGAGATGAACTGCTTCTGGCCGGTCAGGACATAATCGTTGCCGTCTCTCACCGCCTTGGTCTTCAGCGCCGCTGCATCCGAGCCCGAGCCTGGCTCGGTCAGGCAGTAACTCGCCAGCACCTCCATGGTCAGCAGCCTCGGCAGCAGCCGCTGGCGCTGTTCGTCCGTGCCGTAGCGGTCGATCATGCCGGCGCACATGTTGTGGATCGAGACGAAGGAGGCGACGGCCGGGCAGCCGGTCGCGAGCGCCTCGATGATGATCGCGGCATCGAGCCGCGTCAGTCCCGTGCCGCCGACATCGTCGCGGACATAAATGCCGGCCATTCCGAGCGCTGCGGCACCGCGCAACGTGTCAACCGGAAAATGCTTCTGCTGATCCCAGTCGACCGCGTGAGGGGCGATCTCGTCGCGGGCGAAATCGAGCGCCATCTGACGAATGGCCTCCTGCTCCTCCGACAGGCGAAAATCCATATGCATGTCCTCCCTGACCGCATACCTCTGCAGGTTTCCTTTAATCGTAACCGATAAAAGGGCAAAAACCTGCAGCAACCAAACGTGCCACAGCGACCTTTGCGCGTTTCACAAGACGCGCGGCGCTGGAGGCGATGGAGGCCTAGTTACACCAAACTTTGTCCAGGCCCAGATGCAACTTCTCACAGGGGCTGTTCAAAAATGAACAGACCGTCGCAATCAGCTCTCGCTTAGACGATACGGCAGAGCGCCGCGTAAGTCATGGTCCACGATCAGGCGGCGTTTCAATGGCGGTACCGCACGGCTCGCGCACTTCGTGCGTTCGCAGATCCGGCAGGAAATGCCGATCGGATCGAAGGCGGCGCGGTTGCCGAGGTCCATGTCGTCGGCGTAGACGAAGGCATCGGCATAGGAGACCTCGCAGCCAAGCGCCAGCGCGTAGCGCGGCTGCGCGGCGCGAAAGCCGCCACCGCCCTTAGTGATCTGGGTGGCGAGGCAGAGGTAGCGCACGCCGTCAGGCGTCTCGGCCAGTTGCCGGATGATCCGGCCCGGCGTCTCGAAGGCCTGGTGCACGTTCCAGAGCGGACAGGCTGCACCGAACCGGGCGAATTGCAGCTTCGCGGCGCTGTGGCGCTTGGTGATATTACCCGCCCGGTCGATGCGGGCAAAGAAGATCGGTATGCCTTTCTGTCCCGGCCGCTGCAGGGTCGAGAGGCGGTGGCAGACCTGCTCCAGAGACGCGCCGAAGCGGGCGGCGAGCAATTCGATGTCGTGCCTCAAGTCGCGAGCGGCCTTCGAGAAGGCCTGGTAGGGCAGGATCAGCGCGCCGGCAAAATAGTTCTGCAGGCCGATGCGACAGATCTCATAGGCCTCTTCGGTGCGGAAGCCGGCACTACCGGCCACCCGATCGATCTCTTCGCGGGCATGAAGCTGGGCGATCTGCAGGGCGATCTGGAAGTCGCGCGTTGCTGCGGGCGCATAGGGATTGAGGGTCAGGATGCGGGCGCGCGGATCGAAGCGGCGGATCGCCTCGTCGCCGGCCGCTCCGCGCACGACCCGAACGCCGTGACGCTGTTCCAGATAGCTTGCCAGCGCCGCATGATTGTCGCCTTCGCCGAGCCCGAGCTCGCCCGCCAGCCGCTCGGCAAGCATGTCGATCTCGTGAATGTAGTTGTCGACGAAATGAAAGAAGTCGCGCACCTCTTCATACGGCGTGGTTTCGACAAATGAGGCCCCGCGGCCGATGGTGTCGTCAATGCTTGCGAGCTGCTCGCTGTTGCGGCGATAGGCCTGGTGGCAGGTGATCAGCGCATGTGCCAGTCCCGGGGCATTCTGCGCGACGAGCTTCAGTTCCTGCAGGCTTGCGGAATAGGTTTCAAACAAGGGATCGCTGAGGGCTTCCGAGAGCGCCGAGAGCAGACGATCGCCCTCCCCGGTCGAAAGCTCGGCGATATCGATCTGGAATTTTTCGGCGAGCGCTAAAAGCACTGCGGCTGAGACCGGCCGCTGGTTGTTCTCGATCTGGTTGAGGTAGCTGGTCGAGATGCCGATGCGTTCTGCAAATTGGCCTTGCGTCGCCTTGTTCGCCTCCCGCAGTTCCCTGACCTTGCGGCCGATATAGAGTTTGCCGATCGCCATGTTTGCAACTTTGCAATTTACGTTTCACAAATTTCTCTATTTCACATTTGCACATGAAGAGACGTTTTTCCATGCCGTCTTCGACGCTATTGCGAAGCTCGAAGCGCCTCTGCACAATCGCTGAAAAAACAGGCACTGAAAAAACCGGGAGGGCACCATGCGCGCCATACTAGAACAGGTCGAAGCCCGCCGGGCAGAAGCAAGAGCCGGCGGCGGCCAACGACGGATCGACGCCCAGCACGGCAAGGGTAAGCTGACGGCGCGCGAACGCATCGAGGTGCTGCTCGATGAAGGCTCGTTCGAAGAATACGACATGTACGTCACGCATCGCTGCGTCGATTTCGGCATGGAGAGCCAAAAGGTCGCGGGCGATGGCGTCGTCACCGGTTGGGGCACGATCAACGGCCGGCAGGTCTATGTCTTTTCTCAGGACTTCACCGTTCTCGGCGGCTCCCTGTCGGAAACCCACGCGCAGAAGATCTGCAAGATCATGGATATGGCGGTACGCAACGGGGCACCAGTCATCGGCCTCAACGACAGTGGCGGCGCCCGCATCCAGGAAGGCGTGGCCTCGCTTGCCGGTTACGCCGAGGTCTTCCGCCGCAATGCCGAAGCCTCCGGCGTCATTCCGCAGATCTCGGTCATCATGGGTCCCTGCGCCGGCGGCGCGGTCTATTCGCCGGCCATGACCGACTTCATCTTCATGGTTCGCGATTCATCCTACATGTTCGTGACCGGGCCGGATGTCGTGAAGACAGTGACGAACGAGATCGTCACTGCGGAAGAGCTCGGCGGCGCGCGCACGCATACGTCAAAGTCTTCGGTCGCCGACGGTGCGTATGAAAACGACATCGAGGCACTGGAAGCGACCCGCCTGCTTTTCGATTTCCTGCCGCTCAACAACCGCGAAAAGCCGCCGGTCCGTCCCTTCCACGACGACCCGTCGCGGCTCGAAATGCGCCTTGACAGCCTGATCCCAGACAGCGCCGCCAAACCCTACGACATGAAGGAACTGATCCTGGCGCTTGCGGATGAAGGCGACTTCTTCGAATTGCAGCAGAACTTCGCCAGGAACATCATCACCGGCTTCATCCGCATGGAAGGCCAGACGGTCGGCGTCGTCGCCAACCAGCCGATGGTGCTTGCCGGCTGCCTCGACATCGACAGTTCGCGCAAGGCCGCCCGGTTCGTGCGCTTCTGCGATGCCTTCTCGATCCCGATCCTGACGCTCGTCGACGTGCCCGGCTTCCTGCCCGGCACCGCCCAGGAGTATGGCGGCGTCATCAAGCACGGCGCCAAGCTGCTCTTTGCCTATAGCCAGGCGACCGTGCCGATGGTGACGCTGATTACCCGCAAGGCCTATGGCGGCGCCTATGACGTCATGGCCTCGAAACATATCGGCGCCGACGTCAATTATGCCTGGCCGACCGCCGAGATCGCCGTCATGGGGGCCAAGGGCGCGACCGAGATCCTTTATCGCTCGGAACTCGGCGATGCCGAGAAGATCGCGGCGCGCACGAAGGAATACGAGGAGCGCTTCGCCAATCCGTTCGTTGCGGCAGAACGCGGTTTCATTGACGAGGTGATCATTCCGCATTCGTCACGCCGCCGCATCGCCCGCGCCTTCGCATCGCTGCGTAACAAGCAGGTCGACGTGCGCTGGCGCAAGCACGACACGATCCCGCTCTGATGGAGGCGACGATGGAACGTGAGCCGGAGCGCATCATGACACCGGAAGAGGCCCGGCGCGACCACTGGTCGATGCTGCGCTACATGGCGATCAACGCGTTGATCGGCGTTACGATCGGGGCTGTTACGGCTGGCGTGCTGATCGGGCTCAATATCGGCGCTGTCGGCACCCATATCGCCCGCTCGACGAGCCCGGTTCTCGCCACCCTCATGGTTGTCCTGCCCTTCGCGCTGCTCTTCGGTGGTGCTGCCGCCGCATCGTCGATCGCGCTTCTGCCCTACCGCCGCAAGTTCAAACGCTGACGCCCGGCCCCAGAATTCGCCAAGGATTTGAAAGAGAAACAAATGTTCAAGAAAATCCTCATCGCCAACCGTGGTGAAATCGCCTGCCGCGTCATCAAGACCGCAAAGAAGCTCGGCATCGCCACCGTCGCGGTCTACTCCGACGCCGACCGCGAGGCCATGCATGTGCGCATGGCGGACGAGGCGGTGCATATCGGCCCCTCGCCGTCGGCCCAGTCCTATATCGTCATCGACAAGATCATCGAGGCGATCCGCAAGACCGGCGCCGATGCGGTCCATCCGGGCTATGGTTTCCTCTCGGAAAACGCCGCCTTTGCCGAAGCGCTGGAGAAGGAAGGCGTGGCCTTCATCGGCCCGCCGGTCGGCGCCATCCAGGCGATGGGCGACAAGATCACCTCCAAGAAGCTCGCGGCCGAGGCCGGCGTCTCGACGGTTCCGGGCCATATGGGCCTGATCGAGGATGCAGACGAAGCGGTCCGGATCGCCGCGTCGATCGGCTATCCCGTGATGATCAAGGCGTCTGCCGGCGGCGGCGGCAAGGGCATGCGCATTGCATGGAACGACCAAGAGGCGCGCGAAGGCTTCCAGTCCTCAAAGAACGAGGCGAAGAACGCCTTCGGCGATGACCGCATCTTCATCGAAAAATTCGTGACCGAGCCGCGCCACATCGAGATCCAGGTGCTTGGCGACAAGCACGGCAACACGCTCTATCTCGGCGAGCGCGAATGCTCGATCCAGCGCCGCAACCAGAAGGTCATCGAGGAGGCGCCCTCGCCTTTCCTCGACCCCGAGACCCGCAAGGCCATGGGCGAACAGGCGGTCGCACTTGCCAAGGCCGTCGGCTACCACTCGGCCGGCACCGTCGAATTCATCGTCGATGCCAAGCGCAACTTCTATTTCCTCGAGATGAACACCCGCCTGCAGGTGGAGCATCCGGTGACCGAGCTCATTACCGGGCTCGACCTCGTGGAGCAGATGATCCGAGTTGCTAGCGGCGAAAAGCTCGCCTTCGGCCAGGACGATGTGAAGCTCAATGGCTGGGCGATTGAAAGCCGGCTTTATGCGGAAGATCCCTATCGCAACTTCCTGCCGTCGATCGGCCGGCTGACACGCTATCGGCCGCCGGTCGAGGGCAAACGCGACGATGGCACGGTGACGCGCAACGACACCGGCGTCTTCGAGGGCGGCGAGATTTCGATGTATTACGATCCGATGATCGCAAAGCTCTGCACCTGGGCACCGGACCGCCGGACGGCGGTCGAGGCTATGGCCGAGGCGCTCGATCAGTTCGAAGTGGAAGGCATCGGCCACAACCTGCCGTTCCTTTCGGCTGTCATGCAACAGCAGCGCTTCCGCAACGGCCGGCTGACGACCGCCTATATCGCCGAGGAATTCGTCGACGGTTTTCACGGCGTTGCGGCCGATGAGCGGTCGCTTCGCAAGCTCGCCGCCGTCGCGGTCTCGGTCAATCAGATCCTACAGGAACGGGCCAGCCAGATTTCCGGCACGATCGGCAATCATCGCCGCATCATCGGCCATGATTGGGTGGTCGGTCTCGGCGATCACGATATTGCGGTGACTGCCGGTTCGTCCGCTGACGGCTCCTATGTGAGCTTCGCCGATGGCTCGACAGTCACCATCGCCGGCGACTGGACGCCCGGTCGTACGCTTGCCACGTTCAACATCGACAATGAGCCCTTGAGCGTCAAAGTCGATCTGGTCGGCACCGCCCTCCGGCTTCGCTGGCGCGGCATTGATGTCGTTGCCCATGTCAGAAGCCCGCGGGTTGCGGAACTGGCACGGCTGATGCCGGAGAAGCTGCCGCCGGACACGTCGCGCATGCTGCTTTGCCCGATGCCCGGGGTGATCACCTCGGTCACGGTAAAAGCCGGCGACACGGTCGAAGCAGGACAGGCGCTCGCGGTCGTCGAGGCGATGAAGATGGAGAACATCCTGCGCGCCGAGAAACGGGCCGTGGTGAAGCGCGTGGCGGTCGCCGCCGGCGCCAGCCTCGCTGTCGACGAGCTGATCATGGAATTCGAGTGATGAACCTTCACAACCGTGGCCCTCATTCCTGTGCTTGTCACAGGAATCCAGCAGCGTCGCGTCTGCGACGCGAAGAATTCACCCTTTCACGCGAACGACTTCGCGTGGCTGGATCCCTGTGACAAGCACAGGGATGAGGCGAGGAAGGCGCCCTTTTTGGGCAAGGAGCTAGCGATGAGCCAAAAGACCGTGAAAGACTGGGAAACCCTCGCCGAGCGTGAACTCAAAGCAGCGCCGGAAAGCCTTATCTGGCACACGCCCGAGGGCATCGCGGTGAAGCCGCTTTATACGTCCGGCGATCTCGACGGTGTTGATCACCTCGCCTCGCTGCCGGGCTTCGAACCTTTCGTGCGTGGCCCGCGCGCCACCATGTATGCGGGCCGTCCCTGGACGATCCGGCAATATGCCGGCTTCTCGACGGCGGAAGCGTCGAACGCCTTCTACCGGAAAAACCTGGCTGCGGGCCAGAAAGGCCTCTCGGTCGCCTTCGATCTTGCGACCCATCGCGGCTATGACAGCGACCACCCGCGCGTCGAGGGCGACGTCGGCAAGGCGGGTGTGGCGATCGACTCGGTCGAGGACATGAAGATCCTGTTCGACGGCATCCCGCTCGACGAGATGTCGGTGTCGATGACCATGAACGGCGCCGTCATCCCGATCCTCGCCTCGTTCATCGTCGCCGGCGAAGAACAGGGCGTTTCGCGCGACAAGCTTTCAGGCACGATCCAGAACGACATCCTCAAGGAGTTCATGGTCCGCAACACCTATATCTACCCGCCTGAGCCCTCGATGCGCATCGTCGCCGATATCATCGAGTACACAGCCAGGGAGATGCCGAAATTCAACTCGATCTCGATCTCCGGCTATCACATGCAGGAGGCCGGCGCGACGCTGGTGCAGGAGCTTGCCTTCACGCTCGCCGACGGGCGCGAATATGTACGGGCGGCGCTTGCCAAGGGGCTGAATGTCGACGAATTCGCCGGGCGGCTTTCCTTCTTCTTTGCCATCGGCATGAACTTCTTCATGGAAGCCGCGAAGCTTCGCGCTGCGCGCCTGCTCTGGACCCGGATCATGAAGGAGTTCGAGCCGAAGAAGCCGTCGTCGCTGATGCTGCGCACCCATTGCCAGACCTCGGGCGTCTCGCTGCAGGAGCAGGATCCCTACAACAACATCGTCCGCACGGCCTTCGAGGCGATGTCCGCCGCTCTCGGTGGCACCCAGTCGCTGCACACCAATTCGTTCGACGAGGCGATCGCGCTGCCGACGGAGTTTTCCGCCCGCATCGCCCGCAACACGCAACTGATCCTGCAGCACGAGACCGGCGTGACCAAGGTCGTCGATCCGCTCGCCGGGTCCTACTATGTCGAAAGCCTGACCAACGAGCTCGCAGACAAAGCCTGGCTACTGATCGAGGAGGTCGAGGCGATGGGCGGCATGACCCGTGCGGTCAATGCCGGGCTGCCGAAGCGATTGATCGAAGAGGCGGCGACCCGTCGCCAGGCCGCCGTCGACAAGGGCGAGGAGATCATCGTTGGGGTCAACAAGTACCGCCTCGACAACGAGGAGCCGATCGACATTCTGGAGATCGACAACAGCGCCGTGCGCGCCGCGCAGATCCGCCGGATCGAGGAAACCAAGCGTCGGCGCGACAGCGTCGAGGTCAAGAAGACCCTTACGGCGCTTGCTGAGATCGCATTGACAGGCGAAGGCAACCTGCTGGCCGCCGCCGTCGAGGCGGCGCGTGCCCGCGCCACCGTCGGCGAAATTTCCGATGCGATGCGTGGCGCCTTCGGCGACCACGCCGCGACGCCCAAGGTCGTCAGCAAGATCTACGGCAAGGCCTATGAAGGTGAGCCGGAGCTCGAGGTGCTCTCGGGGCGCCTCGACGAGGTCTCAGCAAAGCTCGGCCGCAAACCAAAAATAATGGTCGCAAAGCTCGGCCAGGACGGCCACGACCGCGGCGCCAAAGTCATCGCCTCGGCCTTCGGCGATATCGGTTTCGACGTGCTTGCCGGCCCTCTTTTCCAGACCCCGGAAGAGGCCGCCGACATGGCGCTGGCCAGTAAGGTCAATGTCATCGGCGTCTCCTCGCTTGCCGCCGGCCACAAGACGTTGATGCCGCAGCTTGCAGAAGCCCTGAAGAAGCGCGGCGGCGAGGATGTCATCGTCATCTGCGGCGGCGTCATTCCGCGTCAGGACTATGACTACCTGATGGACAACGGCGTGTCGGCCGTCTTCGGTCCGGGCACCAATGTGCTCGACGCCGCACGCGCCGTGCTCGACCTGATCGAAGGCAAACGCCGCAATATCTGACACGGCAAGGCGGAGGGTGTTTGGCTCTTCACCTGCCCCGTGCGGTTGTCGTCGCCGATTGGCGCAACTATGTTGTGGCCATGACGTCGATCGCCGAAGTGTTCGGACCCTTTGTCCTGATGGGGCGCCTCATCGCTCGCTTCTGGCCGCAGCTCCTCTTGATCGGGACCTGCGGCTACATCGTGCATGATCTCCTGATGCGTGCGGCAGTCTGGATCGGGCTGCAGCATCCGCTCGGTGGCATGGTGACGCTCTCCTTTGTCGTGCTGGCGAAGCTCGTCGTTATCGTCTTGATGTTCATGGCGCTTCGCCCCGGTTTGCCGGCACTCGAAGCGCTCCGCCAACAACCGGTGGCCACGCATGTCGAGACCACGGTGCCGAAAACCGATCGCAGGCTGCTCGCCGTCACCTCAGCCGCCATCCTGCCGTTCTTCGCCTATTACGCCGCCTGGGGTTTCCTCGGCGAGGCGGTGCGGGAATATTCGCGTTTGGCACTCGACGCCGTCGCCTTCGGCGAGAAGGGTGACTTCTTCGATATCCTGAAATCGCGCGGCGTCTTTATTTCGATCGCGTTGTGCTGGCTGGTGCGGTGGGGCGCAAAGCGCATGAGCAAGCGCAGCGAAACACCCTTCTGGCGACTGCTGGTCGTCGCGGCGGACGCGAGCTGGATCTTCATTGGGCTTTATGGCCTGTCGGTCTGGAAAGACCAGGTCATCACCTGGCTCGGCGCCGGCAGGCTTCTCAGCATGAACGGTTTCACCTTCACCGCCGTAGCGCATGCCGCCGAGACCTTCGTGCCGGTGGAACTGAGAAGACCCGATTGGAACACTGAGGCCGAGGGTCTGTTCTTCTATGCGCTTCTACCGATCATCTGGCTGGTCATGGCGGCGATCATCAATGGTTACGAGCTTTCGAGCCCGGAATCGCGCGCCAGGCCATCCTCGCCGCGGCCGCGACGGGCCAGAACCTTTCGCAAGTGGATTGCCGATTTCCTCGACCACTTCGTCAGCGACTACCGCTCCCGCTACGCTCCGATATGGACCTGCCTGAAGCTGACGCTCGGTTCAGGGCTTGCGACGCTATTTGCCTTCATCATTGCCTACCGCGCCATCGCCTGGCTTGGTGCCTGGATCTGGTATGCGGCGACGCGAACCCTCGGCATGGGCGACCTCGCGAGTTGGCAGCTTGTCTTCGATGCACTCAGCCTTTTCATCGGCAGCCCTAGCGATCTCGACGGCGGCATCGTGCTCGACGCCGTGCGCATCACCTTGTTGGCGGCGATGCTCGAACATGCGGTTTCCGGCCAGGCTGAGAAGAGCGAAATCAGCTACGCGTCTACTTGAAGATCAGCGTTTCATCGCTTGCGCCCGGAAAATCAATCCTGAGCGAAAGATCCCGCGCCTCCGCGGGAACGATGAAGCTCTCGGCCATACGGACCGTGGCGCCAGTCTTGGCGTCGGTAAAGGCGAGCACACCGCAGCGCGGGCGTTCGGCCACCTCCGGATACATCTCCCGGACGATCGGCTCGGTCAGGGTGACGGGCTCAAAACGGCGCCCCTCACTGTCGATCAGCCGGACGCGGCAGGCTCCTTGCGACAGAACGGCCGGATCGGTCGGCGACGCCTCGAATTCGGCAAGAATGACGCGCGCGTCATTGGTGCGCGGCAGCCGCCTCATGTCCAGAAGCTTCCACTGTCCACCGGCAAAGGCCTGCCCCGCTCCATCCTCGACGACGATCTCGGCCTTTTGGGTGGCAAGCCAATGCCCCTCTCGCAGGCTCTCCCACGCACGGACGACGAAGGCGAGCGGCAGTGCGACGACCAGCGCCAGCAGGCAGATCCAGAACGTGCGCTTCTCGCTCATGCCGGTGTCTCCTCAGCGCGCCGCCAACGTCCAGGGCGTGCCGCTGCTGCCGCGCGCAATGGTGACGGACGGCTTGATATCGGTCGGCTGCTTGTCGCCGAGCGTAATCCAAAGCTCCTCAGCAAGCGGCATCACCAGGCTGCGGGCGACGAGCAGCGTGCCTTTGTCAACGGCCGCTTCGGGAAGTTCGAAGGCAAGAAGTACCGGCCTCGGCAGGCCTGGTTCGAGCCTTTCCGTCGGCAGATAGCCTGGCACGGTCGAGAACCGCTGGCTGAGCTCGTAGCGCAAACCGTTGCCTGCCAGCCACTCCGCCGAGGTCAGCGTCATCGTTTCGGTTTTCGCGACGGCCGCGCCTTCGATGATGAGCCAGATGCCGGATGTCGAGTATTCCTTGATCCGCCCGAAGCTCTCGACCCTGACCTGGCGTGCCAGGTGCACATTGGCCGCGCCGAAGGCGAAGTCCCGGCTCTCGACCCGCTCGCCGACTGCACCACGAACGGCAATCGGTGCCGTGATATCGCCGTAGCCAGGCGTGCTGCTTCGCATTGCGTACAGCGCTGCGATTGCAGACACTGAGAGCAGCAGCGCGCGAAGAGCCGACATCATTGCTCCGACGATCCCGTATCTTGCGTGACTGCCAATTCGACCACCGCGGCCTCGCCATCATCGAACCAGTTGGGCGCGCCGTAGAGGTTGTCACGCGGCTTGTAGATCTGTTTGCCGATGGACAGAGAAACCTTCTCCGGCTCCGGGCGATCCGCCGGCCATTCCCAGACCGCGATGAGCTTTTCCGGCATCTTTGGGTTGATGGCACTCGCGATCCATTTGTCCCTGGCGAGATAATAGACCGGCTTCGGCGATGCGATGACTCGCTCGTCCTTGATCGCGATCAGGTTCATAAAGGCATTGCTGGTGGTGACCGATCGGTTGTCGAGTTCGATATCCACCATCAGGAATCGCTTCGGCTCGAACGGCTTGGTTCCGGTCGGCGGCACGGAAGCCATGGTGGCGTCGTTGATCGTCACCCGCCACCGGCCGGTATCGATCGCCTCACCCTTGGCTGCGGTGACGGCAGGCACCGGATTCGCCGCATCATAGACTGCGGTCGCAAAGGAGACCGCAGCCGCAGCCATTCCGCCGATACCGGTGACCAGCATGATCAAAAGACGCTGCCTGATTTTCGATCGTTGCACGACCGGCATTTGTCCTCCGTCCGCCCCTTCGGATGTTGCAACCGGAAGATAGGGAGGTTCGCACGGAAAATCAAAACACGCGTATCGGTGCAAGCGTCTTTGTCGGCCCGCGTCAGGACATCAGCACCTAGATCCGTTGCATCTCGATCGGCGCCGGCTGATGACGCCAGTTCGTAGCAGGCAGCCCTCTTTCGAAGGTCGCGCGAATGGACAATGGCCTGCCTGTTGCCTGCGAAACCACCATGAACATCTGCAATTCAGGGCCACGCCGAACGAACTGAATACCGAAATGCTTGCCGCCATAGGCGCCAGCGACTGTGGACTTCCACTGCCCGGTCCCTGCGGCAAGCTCGAGGTCCAAAAAGTTCTCGACGTTCATGACGGCTTGCCAGCCGTTGTTGCTCGTGACCGTCAGCAGGTCGCCATGTCTTACGATGCCGATGTAGCACTGATCGCAACGGCCGGCCGTCGAAGTCAGTTGCCGCCATTGCCCCGCAAACGCAGAGCCGTCCGCCCGCGCCGCGCCTGCAAGCGAAAAAGACAACAGGCAGACAACACCGACTCCCCGGAGAAACTTCACACTTCAACTCCCTGATTGTTCCCAGCCATCAGGCCGTTTGGAGCGTTGCCGACACATTCACTGATTGCATAATACACACACAGCAACCCAGAAGAAAATAGTTGAGATGTCGGATGCTTTCCGACCGCTTTGCGGGCAGCTTGCCCCCGCATTGGCGCTTGCCTTCTTGCCGCGACGGACGACAATCGAGTGGAGCGGAAAAGGGTGAAACCAGATCCCGTTTCGTCCTGTGTCCTCCGCTTCACCTGGGAGGCCTTCGATGCGAAAGCTGCAGTCGCAAGGGGTTCATCACATCACGCTCGTCGGCGCCGACCGACAGACGTCGATCGATTTCTGGGAGGGGCTTCTCGGCATGCCCTTCATTTTCGAGCAGCCGAATCTCGACCGGGCGAGCGAAAGCCATCTCTATTTCGACCCGGGCGATGGCCGCCTGATCACCATCTTCACCGACGAGAACCGCAAGCCCGATCCCGAGCGAACCCCGACGGACATCGGCTGTGTGCACCACATCGCCTTTGCCGTTTCGCGCGCGACCTTCACCCAGGCGGTGGAGCGGCTCGACGAGCGAAGTATCCGGCACAGCGGCGTCAAGGACCGCGGTTTCATGGACTCGATCTATTTCGAGGACCCGCTTGGGCTGCTGGTCGAGCTTGCCTCCTATCGCTTCGAGCCACCACCGGGCCACAGCCACGCCGAGGTGCTGATGGAAGCACACAAGGTCAGGGTCGCACGCGGCGACTACAATATCGCCGAGGTGCACCTGGCCGATGCGATCGAGACACTGATCGAGCGCGCACGGCCAACGCTGTCGTCCGACCGGGAGCCGAAGGATCCTTATCGGCCGCGATAAAGCGCGTCGTGGTCCACGCCTGTCGTTCAACGCACGCGACCGCGCCGGCGAGCGAGCCGGAACTGCGGGATCGCGAGCAAAGGGAGGAGTGACATGCCTGCAATCAAGCTCAACGTGATCAAGCCCAGCGTCAACAACATGACGGCGCGCGTCTTCCTGAGGGCAGCCAAGCTCGACTTCAGCGAACAGGATGTCTACGGCCAGACCCGGACGGCCGAATACCTGGCGAAGGCACCGTCGCATCTGACACCGATGGTGGAGACTGCGGACCTGCCCAAGGGAGCCCTATGGGAGAGTTGCGCGATCATGCAGTATCTCTGCAACAAGCACGGGCTCGACGAATTCTATCCGAGGGACCCCGAGGCCCGCGCCATGATCGATAGCGCGATGTTCTATCTGATCGGCACCTTCTACCCCTATCTCGCCCGGGCCACCTATCCGGCACTGAACTTCCCGCTCTATCCGGGCGAAGTTGGTTGCAGCGATGCGGATGCGGAGACCAAGGAGAAGGCGCGCCGCGCAGCAGTCGAAGCGCTTGCCGAGCCGCTCGACGTCTTTCGGGCGTTCTATATCGGCGACAAACCCTTCATCGGTGGTTCCATCCCCTCGATCGCTGACATCAGGCTTGCGGCGACCCTCGAATTCCTGGCGGCAATCGACTACTCGCTGCCGGACTGGGCGAAGACCTACGTCGCCAACATGGAAAAGACGCTCGGCAATGCCTACACCGAACCGGCGACCGATGTGCGCGGCTACATCAGTTACGTGAAGGCCCAAAGGTAGACGCTCCGCCGGCTGCCACGTAGCAGGCTCATTGAACGAGAAGCACGATACCGGTTGCACCCAGCGCCAGCGTCCAGAGGCGATCGAAGTTGATCCACGCCGAGCGGAGTGCCGCAAGGCCGAGCCATTCGAAGACGGCGAGCGCGACCGCGGCGACGACGGCCAGCATTGCTGCGCCATGAACCGCAACGGCGGCGAGCGCGACGGGAAGCGAACCTGCGATTGCGAGATCCCCGGGACTATCCGCCACGCAGAGGCTGAGGACCGCCGGCACCAGCATCAGGCCCGCCCCGTGGCTCGTCGCCATCAGGAAGGACCAGAGGCCAAGGCCGGCCATGCTGGCGCGCATGCCAACTCTCACCCGATGGCGGTGTCCGTAAAGCGCGCCGTAGGCGGCGACGCTGAGTATGAGCAGCGCCGCGACAAGCCTGAAACTGTGCGGCTCCAGCGCCGCGCCGAATGTGACGACCACTGCCAGCGTCAGCGCGGCGGAGACGGCATGACCGGCAGCAATCGGAGCAAGTGACAACCACACGATCCGACGGTCCTGGCGGTGAAGTCCGAGCGCCACGGCAAAGAGCCAGCCCATCGCCGGATTGATGCCGTGAAAGGCGCCGAGGGCGGCAATCGAAAGCCACGGCCAGAACGTCGTCATTCGCCCCGACAGGACTGCACGATCGTCCCCTCCCTACGGATAGCAATAGGAATCGGACGAGCAGTCACCGCCTTCGAGACGGACCTGATGCGGGCGATGGCCCTTCGGCCAGTCGACGAAGAAGTTTTCGTCGAAGGTGATGCCGCCACCGTCGGCGACGTCCAGTTTGACCATCCACCCGTCGATGCCTTCGGGGTAGAACTGCGGATCGATGGCACCATAGAGCGAATTGGTGAAATAGACCCGCTTGCCGTCCCGGCTGATCTCCACCATCTGCGGCCCGCCATTCAGCGCTCCGTTCTTGGCCTTCGGATGGGATGCACGCGAAACGATGCCGCCGATCCGCACACGGCCCGTCTCCTTCGGCGCAAAGGGGTCAGAAACGTCGTACTGGATCATGTCGCCGGTGCCCCAGCAGGAAACGTAGAGGAACCGGTCGTCCATCGACAGGTCGATATCGGTGACGAGCGGCGCGACAGCGCTGAAGCCCTTGAGCACGTGTGGCAAAAGGTCGGGATCGGCGGGTTCCGCGGGTATCTCAATTACCTTCTTGACCGCCCATCGGTCACCGTCGCGATACCAGGTCCAGATCGACGCCGAGAGGTCCTTGAGGCTGATGACGCAGCCGACGAAGCCATAGGCCTTGGTCGGATCATGCGCAGGCCGCAGTTCGAAGACGAGTTGATGCTCCTCGCCGAAATCGATCTCCTGCAGGTGCTTGCGCTTGTGTAGGTCCCAGAAGTGCAGCCGGCGGCCATATTTCGAACCGAGCAGCACCTCGGGAACCAGCCCGTTTTCGAACGTATCCGGCGTGCCCCATTCGCTGGTGATCAGCGTGTCATGGCCGAGATGCCACCAGAAATCATAGGCAAGCTTCTGCGGCCCACGATCCATTTCCCATTGGCCGAGCACATCGAAACTCTGGTGGTCCAGCAGGAAGATGCCGCCGGGCGCCTTGCCGTCACGATCCGCGAGCGCGTTGATGTAGATGCCTTCGGGACCGCAATGGGTGGTGTGCAGCCGCGAATAATTTGCCTTCTCGGCAATTTCCGAAGGCTCGATCACCCGCACGATCTTCGGATTGCGCGGGTCCGGCTTGGTGTCGATGATGTGCAGACGGGAGGACCTCAACCCCGGCACTACCAGATAGCGGCGCTCGACATGCGGATGCGGCGCATTGGGGCAAAGACAGGAAGAGCAGGCATTCCAGCCGAAATGATGCAGCTCGTCGCCGACGTTCGGCATGTCGACCTGGCCGACGATCTGCGAATAGCTTGGCGACGCCGGATCGACGTCGACGACCGCAATCGCATCCGGCCGCTTCCGCTCGGGATCGAACGCCGCCACATAGGCGAGCGTTTCCTTGGGAGCCTTGGCCGCCATGCGCGGTGATGGATAGAAGGAAGGATCGGGTCGCCACGTCGCCATTGCCATTCTCCCCTACGAGAATTCTAAATGCGCGGTTCCTGATGCAGGTTCCGGTCATGCGGCAAAAACGCGTCGGAAATGCGGCCTATCCGCCACATTTCCCCGATGGAGTGCTTGAGGCCGGGTGCGGATCCTGTCGCCGTGGGTAGCCGACCGCGTTCTATGTCTCAATCCGCAGCTTCATCCGGTCAGCGGCGAAACGGGTGCGGGAATACTCCACCGGGGAGCCGTCGAGATCGGCGTTGAGCGACTGCGCCTCAAGCACGATCGCACCCGGCGAGAGCTTCAGCATCGAAAGCTCCTCTGCGTCGGCATGCCGGGCGACGATCTCGGTCGAGGCACGGACATAGTCATCCAAGCCGTGGGCGGCGAAAGCCTTGGTGACGGAATGCAACCGTTCGAATTCTTCGGCCATGCGCGGAAAACGATGCGCAGGATAATAGCTCGAGGATACCGACAGCGGTCGGCCATCGCCGCTGCTGACAGTCTTGAGCTCGATCACCGTATCGCCCGGCGCAATGTCGAGCGCCTTTGCGATCTCGCCGCTTGCCGGCAATTCGGCGTGGCCGAGCAGCCTCGTGCCGATCTCCTTCACTTGGCGACCGAGCCCTTGCGAGAACCGCGTGCGCTTCGAGATCGGGTAGCTCACCCTTTCCTTGCGCTCGATCATCGTGCCGCGTCCCTGGACCGCGCGCACCAGTCCCTCTTCGGCAAGAGCCGCAAGCGCGCTTCTGACCGTATGCCGGTTGACGCCGAATTCGCCCGCAAGCACCGTCTCAGGCGGCACCATGCCGGCCGCATCGTAGTCGCCATTGCTGATTGCCAGGCGGATCCGGTCGGCGATCTGCCGCCACAGAGCGACGCCGGTCTGGCGCTCCACCACTTTTCGCATTGCCATGTCACAAGCCTGTCATTTGCGGACGTTATGGAAAAGTATAAGATGTACAGTTGTCTAGATCAATAGACATTTGAGGTGAAAATGATGGATGCGAAGCTGAAACAGGAAAGCCCGCCGGATCCGGCGCGCAAGAAAGCCATGGGACTGCTCGCTCGCGCGACCCTCGACGAGCTGAATGCTGCCTGGGAAGCGCTCGCCGACAAGCCGGACGTTCATCCGGTTCGCGGTCCGGAGACCGGCCTCGTCATGGTGCGTGGCCGCATCGGTGGCGGTGGCGATCCCTTCAACCTCGGCGAGGCGACGGTCTCGCGCGCGACCATCCGCCTTTCGAGCGGCGAGATCGGCCACGGGCAGCTGCTCGGTGCGGACCGGCAGCGCGCGCGGCTTGCAGCGATCTTCGACGCACTCGCCCAGCGCGAGGACGGTCGCGCGAACGTCGATGCTCTGCTTCACCAAGTGGCGGACCGGCTGGCGCTGGAAGAACGCCGCAAGGCCGAAGAGACTGCAGCAACCCGCGTCGACTTTTTCACCATGGTCCGGGGAGACGACTGATGGCCAGCCAATCGCAGATTTACGCCGGCGCCTTCGCAGATCCAGTCTTTGCCGCCCAATCCGTCTTCCGCGACCTGATGGACGGTTTTGCCCGCCCAGGCGCGATCAAGCAGCTTTCGGCCAAGAGCACGCCGCCCGCGCCGCTCGGCGCCGCGGCCGGCGCCGTGGCATTGACGCTTTGTGACCATGACACGCCCGTCTGGCTGACGCCGTCGCTCGGGAAATCGGGCGTTCCGCAATGGATCGCTTTCCATACGGGCGCCGCAGTGACCGTCAGCAAGACCGAAGCCCGCTTCGCCTTCGTCGAAAAGGGTGCTGCCTTCCCAGGTTTCGACCAGTTCTCGCTCGGCACCCAGGAATACCCGGATCGTTCGACGACGCTCGTCATTGAAGTCGAGGCGCTGACCGGCGGCCAGGCACTCATCGCCAAGGGGCCCGGCATCAAGGACGAGACGGAAGTCGCCGTGAAGGGCCTGCCGGAAGTCTTCCTCGAATTCTGCACCGCCAACCGCGCAATCTTTCCGCGCGGCGTCGATCTCGTGCTGACGGCCGGAGAGGAACTGCTCTGCCTGTCGCGCACAACCCGTCTTTCGCTGAAGGAGGCGTGACCCATGTATGTAGCCGTCAAGGGCGGGGAAGCCGCCATTGTCAATGCGCACCGCCTTCTCGCCGACCGCCGCCGCGGTGACCGAAGCCTGCCCTCAATCACCATCGAACAGGTAGTCGAGCAACTCGGGCTTGCCGTCGACCGGGTGATGGCGGAAGCCTCGCTCTACGATCGCGCGCTTGCGGCTCTAGCAGTTCGCCAGGCACGCGGCGATATGATCGAAGCGATCTTCATCCTGCGCGCCTACCGCACGACGCTGCCGCGCTTCGGCTACTCCGAGCCGGTCGACACCGCCAACATGAAGGTCGAGCGCCGCGTGTCGGCGACCTACAAGGATCTGCCCGGTGGACAATTGCTTGGGCCGACCTTCGACTACACCCACCGCCTGCTCGATCCTTCGCTGATCGCCGACGAGACCGTCGCAGAGCCGGCGGTCAAGGAACCCGGCGAACATGTGATGCGCGTCTCCGACATTCTCGACGGCGAGGGCCTGATCGAGGGCGACGGCCAGATGCCCGAAGGTCATGTCATGGGCGACCTTACCCGCGAGCCGATGGAGTTTCCGATGGCCCGCGACCTGCGCCTGCAGGCGCTCGCCCGCGGCGACGAAGGCTTCCTCCTGGCGCTCGCCTATTCCACCCAGCGCGGCTATGGCCGCACCCACCCCTTCGTCGGCGAAGTCCGCATCGGCGAGGTGGAGGTCGAACTCGACCTGCCCGAACTCGGCTTTGCCGTCTCGCTCGGCACGATCCGTGTCACCGAATGCCAGATGGTCAACCAGTTCATGGGTTCGGCCAAGCAGCCGCCGCAGTTCACCCGCGGGTACGGCCTCGTCTTCGGCCAGAGTGAACGCAAGGCTATGTCGATGTCGCTGGTCGACCGGGCGCTGCGTACGGACGAGTTCAACGAGGACATTGTCGCCCCGGCACAGGACCAAGAATTCGTCATCTCACACGCCGACAACGTTCAGGCGACCGGCTTCGTCGAGCACCTGAAGCTGCCGCACTATGTCGACTTCCAGGCCGAACTGGACCTCGTCCGGCGCATGCGCCGCGACTACGAGGCGGCCAACGCCGGCGACACGGCGAAGGAACAACGGGAGGCGGCCGAATGATCGGGCAAACCGCATGGACGCACGGTGACCGTTCAGTCGCCGCCGCCATCTCCACCGCCGCAATCGCCGCCACTGTCACCGGCAAAGGCGACGCCGGCATCGCCGGAACCATCGTCCTTGCGCGCCTTGGCGTCCGGCTCGCGCCGGGCATTGCGGGCGGCCCAGAACAGGCCGGCCACCACCACCGCGACGATCGCAACCACCCAGAAAACTATCTCGCTCAAATCCTGACCCCATCCGCGGTCGACACACTCAAGGGTAATCGGCGATGAACGATCTTGCTACTTATAATTTCGCCTATCTGGACGAACAGACGAAACGCATGATCCGCCGCGCCATCCTGAAGGCGATCGCGATCCCCGGCTACCAGGTCCCCTTCGCCTCACGCGAAATGCCGATGCCCTATGGCTGGGGCACCGGCGGCGTCCAGGTCACCGCTTCGATCCTCGGGCCGGAGGACGTGCTGAAGGTCATCGACCAGGGCGCCGACGACACCACCAACGCCGTCTCGATCCGCGCCTTTTTCCAGAAGGTCGCCAATGTCGCCGTCACCACCCGGACGAAGGAGGCGACGATCATCCAGACGCGCCACCGCATCCCCGAGGAAAAGCTCTCGGAAGGCCAGACGCTCGTCTACCAGGTGCCGATCCCGGAACCCTTGCGCTTCCTCGAACCGCGCGAGACCGAAACGCGCAAGATGCACGCGCTCGAGGAATACGGGCTGATGCATGTGAAGCTCTACGAGGACATCGCCCGCAATGGCCATATTGCCACGACCTATGCCTATCCGGTCAAGGTCGAAGGCCGTTACGTCATGGACCCTTCGCCGACACCGAAGTTCGACAATCCGAAGATGCACATGTCGGAAGCGCTGCAACTCTTCGGCGCCGGCCGCGAGAAGCGAATCTATGCCGTACCGCCCTATACGGACGTCGTCAGCCTCGACTTCGACGATCATCCCTTCGAGATCCAGAGCTTCGACAAGCCCTGCGCACTCTGTGGTGCGGAGGACGTCTATCTGGACGAGGTCATTCTCGATGACAAGGGCGGGCGCATGTTCGTCTGCTCCGATACCGATCATTGCGAAGACCGCCGCGCCTGCGGCCATGCAGGTCACATGCTCGCCCGAAAGGAAGCCGCCGAATGAGTGCCGTACCGCTTCTCAAAGTGAACGACGTCTCGAAGTTCTACGGAAGCCGCATCGGCTGCCGCAACGTCTCCTTCGAGCTTTATGCGGGCGAAGTGCTCGCCATCGTCGGCGAATCCGGCTCCGGCAAGACGACGCTTCTGTCGTGCCTGTCGACCCGGCTGATGCCGACGTCCGGAATCGTCGAATACCACATGCGCGACGGCCAGTACCGCGACCTTGCCCGCATGGGCGAAGCCGAGCGCCGCTTCCTGATGCGCACCGACTGGGGCTTCGTTCATCAGAACCCGGCCGATGGCCTGCGCATGACGGTCTCGGCCGGCGCCAATGTTGGCGAGCGGCTGATGGCCGTCGGCGATCGTCACTATGGCAACATTCGCGCCACCGCCAGCGACTGGCTGCAGCGAGTGGAAATCGGCGTCGATCGCATCGACGACCAGCCGCGCGCCTTCTCCGGCGGCATGCGCCAGCGCCTGCAGATCGCCCGCAACCTCGTCACATCGCCGCGCCTCGTCTTCATGGACGAGCCGACCGGCGGCCTCGATGTCTCGGTGCAGGCACGCTTGCTCGACCTGGTGCGCGGGCTCGTGCATGACCTCGGCCTTGCCGCTGTTATCGTCACCCACGACCTTGCCGTCGCCCGCCTGCTTTCACACCGCATGATGGTGATGAAGGATGGCGCAGTCATCGAACAGGGACTGACCGACCGGGTGCTCGACGATCCGCGCGAGCCCTATACCCAGCTCCTCGTCTCCTCGATCCTGCAGGTGTGACGCATGATCCCGAAAAGTGGAGTCCGGTTTTCGGACAAGATCATGCGCAAAGGAAAGTAAGAACCATGGCTACGCCCCTCGTTGTTTCCGAAGTCGCAAAAAGCTTCACCATGCACCTGCGCGACGGCGTCCGCCGGCCCGTCGTCGCCAACGTCTCCTTCTCGGTCAAGGCAGGCGAGTGCGTCGTTCTCGGCGGCCCCTCCGGCGTCGGCAAGAGCTCGATCCTGAAAATGCTCTACGGCAATTACGGCGTGGACGAAGGCCAGATCCTGATGGATCACGACGGCAAGCTGGTAAACCTGGCAACGGCCGATCCGCGCACCGTGCTTGAGGTCCGGCGCACGACGCTCGGCTATGTCAGCCAGTTCCTGCGTGTCGTGCCCCGTGTCTCCGCTCTCGACATCGTCGCGGAACCCTTGCAGGCCCGCGGCACCCCGATCGAAGAGGCGCGTGCGCACGCGGCGGAACTCTTAAGCAAGCTCAACCTGCCGCGCGAACTCTGGAGCCTGCCACCAGCCACCTTCTCCGGCGGCGAGCAGCAGCGGGTCAACATTGCCCGTGGCTTCATCACCGATCACAAGATCCTTTTGCTCGATGAGCCGACCGCTTCGCTCGACGCCAAGAACCGGGCCGTCGTCGTCGAACTGATCGCTGAGAAGAAGGCGAAGGGTACGGCGCTGATCGGCATCTTCCACGATGTGGAGGTCCGCGACGCCGTTGCCGACCGCATTCTCGACGTCTCGGCCTGCTCGCCGCGAAAGGCTGCCGCATGAGCCAGAAGCTTGGGCTCGAGCCCTTCATCCATCCGACGGCGAGCGTCAACAATTCGACGTTCGGCCGCTATACTGAAGTGCAGGAGCGTTCGCGGCTCGACGAGGTCGAGTTCGGCGACTATTCCTACATCATGCAGGACGGCTCGATCTGGTGCGCGACGATCGGCAAGTTCGTCAACATCGCCGCCGCCGTGCGCATCAACGCCACCAATCATCCGACCTGGCGGGCGACCCTGCACCACTTCACCTACCGCGCGCCCAACTATTGGGACGACACCGATCTCGAACACGACCTCTTCGCCTGGCGACGGTCGAACCGGGTGACGATCGGTCACGACGTCTGGATCGGCCACGGCGCCACCATCCTGCCTGGCGTCAATGTCGGCAATGGCGCGGTGATCGGCGCAGGCGCCGTCGTCTCCAAGGATGTCGAGCCCTACACCATCGTCGGCGGCGTCCCCGCAAAGCTCATCCGCGCCCGTTTCAACGAAGGTATCGGCGATCGGATGGACGCGCTTTCCTGGTGGGATTGGGATCATCAGCGCCTCCGCCGCGCGCTCGATGACTTCCGCGAACTGACGGCCGAGGAATTCCTTGTGCGTTATGCGTGAGCGTTTGATTGAACCCGGAGATGCCGGGTTGTTCGGCATCCTCCTCGCAAGATCCCTGGCTACGGCCCGTTCACAAGCCTCAAGATAAGCTGGTGAATATTGCCGCCATCCGTCAGCTCAACCTGGTCGAAGTCGCGGCTGCGCTGGCGCTGTTCTTGCGAGAGGGCGCCGAGGCGCTTGGTCATTTCGGTCCTGATCTTGTGGCACTTCGGGTCGTCGGGAACGGTGAGGCCGAGGGTCGCAGACTCGATCGCGCGCACCATTTCCTTGATGAAATCCCCGTGCACGAGTTCGTGCTTGCGCACCCCGTCGATGAAGATGTCCCAGTTTTCGCGTGTGCCCGCAGGCAGAGGCTTC
The DNA here is from genome assembly GCF_059424735.1 of Ensifer sp. GW101-20A05. Classification (NCBI taxonomy): domain Bacteria; kingdom Pseudomonadati; phylum Pseudomonadota; class Alphaproteobacteria; order Hyphomicrobiales; family Rhizobiaceae; genus Ensifer; species Ensifer sp. GW101-20A05. The sequence continues at coordinate 25,557 of NZ_JBWKZT010000016.1, forward strand.
GCGGGCTTCGGCAGGGTATAGGTGATGATCAGCTTCGGCTTTGCCGTCGTCAGCACGCAGGCGCCTGCCTGTTCTTCGTACTTCCGCGTCCAGGTCAGCTTGAAATTGGTATGGGCGATCGCCCGGCCAAGTCCGGCCTTCGGCCCGCGCTCGCCGATCGACGCATAAAGGTCCGCGCCCGTCTGCCCTTCGATGGCATAGGGCGCTTCCGTCTCGACCGCCTGCCACTCGGCAAACGCACTGCGCGGCGTGGACGCGAGGCAAAGGGCAACCACACCCAGACAAAGGCTTTTGTTCAATCCAAACCTCGACGTTCGCCCCTTACGGCGCACAACTCTACCAGCCTTCCTTAAACGGGAATCGGCGGATGGCAACAGTTCAAATGCAAAGGCACCGCAGCCCAATCTGAGCCGCGGTGCCCTTGTCGTTTATCCGATCGTGTCGAGCCAGTTGCGGGAGGGGTCAACGGCCGACGATAACGACCTTAGTTGACGGCAGTCAGCGTCATCGATGTGCCGGTGGCCGCAAGGTTGAGGCCGATCTGCCCGGTCACGCTGACCGTCTGCAGATGGATCGAACCGGAAGTGCCGCCAACGAGGATGTTGGCGCCAATGCCGGCGCCGACAGTCGCTTCGGCGGTTGCACCCTGATAGAGGCCACCGAGCGAGCCGCGGTGGTAGCCAGCGGTCGGTGCAAACACCGCCCAGATCAGCCGGCTCTGCGTCGTGAAGCCGACATCGACACCCATCTTGCGGATGGCGCCGGCGTAGTGGTCGGAAGCCTCAGTCCCCATCGTCGAGCGGAAGACGCAATCGACTTCCTTGGCAGAACCGAGCACATAGCCGACGCCGCCGGCGATGTTGCAATCGAGGTAGCCGATCTTGACGCCGTTGCTGGTGTCCGGCTCCGGTTGCGGTTGTATTGTCGCGAGATCGGCTGCGTTTGCGGCCATCGCACCAGCGAGAACCAGAGACGCTGCGGACACCTTCACGGCAAAACTCTTTTTCATTCTTGTCTCCTTCTCGGAACTTCAGAAATCATTGGCAGTTAACCGGCGGCACACGAACTCAAGCACTTAGCGCACGCTGCAGGAAAGACGAGGCATAGCCCGCGATCCGGCAATTCCGTGGCAGATATTCGTTAGCCGAGAAAATTGATGGGGTTTCCCCAACAATGACCGGAGATTGTGTTGAAAAAGCCACGGCCGACGGTATCGGCACGCCGTCCCGGAAGCCAGAACCGCACTGACGGGAGCAATTCGGCGAGAAAACGGGCGGTTCGCGCGCGCGAAAGGAAAGAGAGAGAGAGAGAGAGAGAGAGAGAGAGAGAGAGAGAGAGAGAGAGAGAGAGAGACGATCGGGCAGCACTGCGGCCACCCGATCGGAAGATTGAGGGCTCAGGCCATCGCCGATTGCAGCAGGAACCCGCCGGCAATTCGCGCCGTCAACGCCAGCGAGACGGCGCCGGCGTCGGGGTGACCGATGCTCTTTTCGGCGAGCGGACGGGCGCGGCCAAGCTTCGGCGTCAGGCTGGAAGTCGCCTCTGCGGCGGCGGTCGCGGCCTTGGCGGCAGCCTGCCACGCCTCGATCAGACGCTTGCCGGCGGCAAACTCACGCTCCAGGGTTTCGACAAAGGGCACCAGCGCATCGACGAGAGTCTTGTCGCCGACGCGTGCACGGCCAAGGCGCGTGACGCCATCGAGGGCGCGGCGTGCGCCATCGACGATGGCGGCGTCCGAGGGCGCTGTCTCGTCGTCGAAGGCATTGCTCCACGAACGCAGCAGCAGGCCCCAGATCGCACCCGACGTGCCGCCGGCGCGATCCGCCCAGGCATCGCCCGCAGCCGCCAGGACGCTTGCAGCGCCGGCTCCGGCAGCGACCGCAGTCTTTGCCGCCTCGTCGGCTGCGGCGGAACCGCGGCGCATGCCCTGACCGTGGTCGCCATCACCGGCGAAGGCGTCGATACGGCCGAGTTCGTCCTCAGCCTGCTTCAGGGCTTCAGCGATCTCGCTGATCAGCCGCGCAATACACTTGCCGCTCTCCTTCGAAGCATCGGATGCGGGAGCGAACACGAGCACGCCGTCTTCATCCTTCAGGTCATCGGCGGCGGGCTCGGTCGCAATGATCGGGCCCTTGCGCAGGACCGGCGCATCGCAGGCAGCGCGCCAGTAGGTCTCAAGCTCATCGTTCAGCCACAGCAGCGTCAGCGAGCAGCCTTGCATGTCCAGGCTGGTGACGAATTCGCCGCATTCGGGATCGACGATCTCAAGCCCGGCTGCCTTCAGTACCTTTTCGATGGCGACCCAGAGCACGAAGAGTTCTTCGTACTTCGTCGAACCGAGACCGTTCAGAACCGGCGCAACCTTGTGAACACCGGCCGGGCGCTCAATGAGCAGCTTGCCGACCAGCAGCTTGGCGAATTCGCTCGCCGAAACCATCTTTTCTTCGCGGATGCCCGGCTCGCCGTGGATGCCGAGGCCAAGCGCCATCTCGCCCTTCGGCACGGCAAAGAGCGGCGCCTTGGCGCCCGGAAGCGTACAGCCGCCAAAGGCGACGCCGAAAGAAACGGTGCGGTCGTTGGCAAGGCGAGTGACGCGCTCGACCTGATCCAGGTTAAGGCCGGCTTCGGCAGCAGCGCCCGCGATCTTGAAGACCACGAGATCGCCGGCAATACCGCGGCGCTTGGCAGGCGTTTCGGCGGAAGCGCTGGCTACGTCGTCCGTCACCGGCACGATGCGCACGTCGATGCCTTCAGCGCGCAGGCGCTCGGCAGCGACGCCGAAGTTCAGGACGTCACCGGCGTAGTTGCCGAAACCGAGCAGCACGCCACCGCCCTGATCGGCCTGGCGGCAGACGCGGGCAACGGCCGCGGTCGAGGGAGAAGCGAAGACATCGCCGGCAACGGCGGCATCCGCCATGCCCGGGCCGACATAGCCGGCAAAAGCGGGGTAGTGCCCGGAGCCGCCGCCGATGACGACAGCGACCTTGCCCTTCGGCACCTTGGTCGAGCGAACGACACCACCCTTCACGAGACGGACGTTGCGCGCGTAAATCGAACTGAAGCCGGCCAGCGCGGTCGTGGCGAACTCTTCCGGTGCGTCAAAGATTGTGGTCATCGCGTCTCTTCCCTTATTCGCGAGGCAGAATGCGCCTCAGATAGTCCCGGTTGGCAGCGCTGACGGAGAGGCCGTCGCCGCCGTAATGTTCGCAGAGGAACGGGCTGTTGAAGCCGTGGGCAAGCGCCATTCGGATCGCAGCGCGGTAGTTGATCACACCGAACTCCAGCGGCGCGGGATGGGTAACGACCAGGCCCGACGTTTCGTCCTCGGTGCGGTAGTAGTTCTTGACGTGCCAATACTTCGCGAAGGGAGCAACCTTGGCCATCATCTGCTGCCAGTGCTCGACCGGACGGTGCAGGCGAACGAGATTGCCGAGATCGGCATTGATGCCGACGTTCGGCAAGCTGACATCGGTGACGAAACGCACGGCGCTGTCCGCCGAGCCGATATAGGTATCCTCATACATTTCGAGCGCCAGTTCGATGCCGAGTTCCTCGGCATGACGGCCAAGCTCACGAATACGCTGAACGGCCTTCTGCCAGGTGGCGGGCTCGTCGGGGTTCTTGACGCCATCGACCGTCCAGAACCACAGCGCCTTCTTCTGCGCGTCAGTCAGCGGGCCAAAAAAGCCGAAGGAAACGGAGCCCGCACCGATGGCGGCCGCGGTTTCAATGACCCGGTGGCCGTAGGCAAGATACTCGTCGCCATGCTCCGGATCGATCACGCTGCGCCGCGCAGTCGAGATCGCCGGCATGGTGAAGCCAAGGTCGCGCGTGAGCTTGACGAAGTCATCGAGCCGCGAGGTCGAAAGATCAGCAAGCCGGATCCAGCTGTCGGTTGGGTCGAGTTCGGTGAAGCCGGCATCGACCACATCGGCGAGCGTTTCTGCCCATTGCTCGACCGATTGTTCCTGCACCGAACTGCCGTCGGCCAGCACGTTTGGATATTGGATCATGGCGGCCGCGATCGGCCAGGTTTCACGGGTCCATTTGCGCGATGTGTTCGCCATGACCTTCCTCGTCGTTTCTGGATGTTGGGGGGTGCGGCGGCTCCGTCAAGCCGCCGCGCTGCCGTCACCATGCGGGGCATCCGCATTATGCTTGCGCTTGCGAACCAGGCCGATCAGCCCGAAGACAAGCGGCGACAGCAGGAGTGCAAGAGCGAACGCCATCAGAGAGGAAACCAGCGGGTTCGACCAGAAGATATTGAGGCTGCCGCCTGAAAGCAGCATGGACTGGCGGAAGGCGTCCTCGGCTTTGTCGCCAAGCACCATGGCGAGAACCAACGGCGCCAGCGGGTACTCGAGCTTCTTGAAGACATAGCCGAGCACGCCGAAGCCGATGACCAGGAAGATGTCGGAGACCGAGCTTGCCACCTGGTAGGCGCCGGAGAAGATCACGGCGACGATAATCGGGCCGATGATCGCAAAGGGCACGCGCAGGATCGAGGCGTAGAGCGGCACGGTGGCGATCACCAGGAACACGGCGACGACGTTGCCGAGATACATCGAGGCGATCAGCCCCCAGACGAAGTCCGGCCGCTCGGTAAAGAGCATCGGGCCGGGCGTCAGACCCCAAATCATCAGGCCACCCATCATGACGGCGGCCGTTGCCGAGCCGGGGACGCCGAGCGCCAGCATCGGAAGCAGTGCCGAGGTACCGGCGGAGTGGTCAGCGGTTTCGGGTGCCACAACGCCACGCGGATCGCCCTTGCCGAACTTCGACTTGTCGCGGGCCGACCGACGGGCAACGCCGTAGCTCATGAAGGAGGCCGCCGTCGGGCCGGCGGGCGTGATGCCCATCCAGATGCCGATGATCGTCGAGCGCAGGATCGTGAACCAGTAGCGCGGGATCTCGATCAGCGTGCGGCCGATCTCGACGAGCTTGACGCGCGCCTTGATGCCCTCGAAGCGCAAGCCTTCTTCCGTGGTCAGCAAGAGTTCGCCGATGCCGAAGAGGCCCATGACGGCGATCAGGAAGCTGACGCCCTTGATCAGGGTCGGGATATCGAAGGTAAGCCGCAGGTCACCGGAGATCGTGTCCATGCCGACGGAGGCAAGCGCAAAGCCGAGCATCATCGAGACGAGCGTCTTGAACGGCGATTGCGCACCCATGGAAATGAAGCTGGCGAAGGCCAGGAAATAGACCGCGAAATATTCCGGCGACGAGAAGCGCAGCGCAAAGTTCGCGACCCAGCCGGAGAGCAGCGTGATCATGACGACGCCGGCAAGCGCGCCGATGCCGGCAGACACGAAGGCGAGCGTCAGCGCTCGGCTCGCCTGGCCGGCTTTCGCCATCGGATATCCGTCGAAGGTCGTCGCCACCGACGAAGGTTCGCCGGGAATGTTGAAGAGGATCGATGTGGTCGACCCGCCGAAGAGTGCGCCCCAGTACATGCAGGAGAGCAGGATGATGGCGGAGATCGGATCCATCGAGAAGGTCAGCGGCAACAGCAGCGACACGCCGTTGGGCGCGCCAAGGCCCGGCAGCACGCCGACCAGAATGCCGAGCGTGACGCCGACCATCATCAGCAGGATATGGTTCCAGCTGAGGATGTGGCCGAAGCCATCGATCAGAAGACCGATATTTTCCATGTCATTCCTCCCGGGAAAGCGTGGGCGGTCGGGATCAGTAGATCCCGAACCAGGCCTCGACCGGTCCCTTGAGCAGGGGAACCTTGAAGCCGATCTCGAATACGATGAAGAAGAACAGCGAAACGGCGACGCCGGACGGCAACGCGATCCACCATTTGTAACGCCCCTGGAAAAGCATTGTGCCGGCGATATAGAGCGCCGTGCCGACGTAAAGGCCGAGCCAGGCGGAAACGCCGGCAAAGGCGATCAGCGGCAACAGAAACGACGAGACCACCTTGGCGCGGTGACCGTCGATGAAGATCTCACCCGTGCCGCGATGCTTGGCGAAAGCGTGGATCGCATTCGCAGCGCTTCCGAGAAGGATCAGAAGGCCGACATAGAAGGGAAAATAACCGGCTTCCGGCCCGAATTCGGTCCATCCCGCACCGATATCGAGGGACCCGTAGCAGACCGCCGCGCCGAAGGCGCCGGTCAGCGCAGCAACGCCAAGCTCAACCGCGAAGCGGGAGACCCCATTCGCACCGTTCTCGCTCATGATCGTGACCTTTCAAAGCGGATGACGGGTACCCGAAGGCACCCGCCTCAATGTCCCGCCGTTAGTTGGCGAGCCAGCCTTCGCGCTTCAGCACTTCGCCGACAGCAGCACCATCCATTTCGATGGCGGCCTTGAAGTCGTCGCCGGCGATGTAGGACGGAGACTGCGAGGTGTCGGCGAGGTACTTCGCCCATTCCGGCGTTTCCGAAACCTTGCGCATCAGGTCCGCATAGAACTTGACCACATCCTGGTCAACGCCGGCCGGTAGCCAGACGGTGCGCGGCATCGAGTAGTTGTCGATGGCGATGCCCGATTCCTTGCAGGTCGGAATATCGCTCCAGCCCTTGTCACCGGCGACCTTGGCGTCGTTCGAAAGCTTGACGCTCTTGAAGACGCAGAGCGGCTTGACCATGCCGGCCTGCCACTGGCCGAGGTTTTCGCTCGGGTTGTTGACGTTGGCGTCGAGGTGTTCGCCGGCAAGCTGGACGGCGGCTTCACCGCCGCTCTTGAACGGGATGTAGTTGATCGTAGCACCAGTCGCCTCGTTGATCATCGAGGTGAGGATCTGGTCGACGTCCTTGGACTGACTGCCGCCGATCTTCAGGCCGCCTTCCTTCGCCTCGGCCGCAAAGTCAGCCGCCGTGTTGTAGGTGGCCTTGCCGTTGACCCAGAGAACGAATTCATCGGAAGCGAGCGCCGCGACCGGGGTCAGGTCTTCAGCCTTGTACGGCACCTTGGCGCGAACCGGCAGCAGGTAGGCATTGTTCGTGCCGAAAGCGAGTTTGTAAGCGTCGCCCTTGTTGGTCGCCGTGTAGACGAAACCTTCGGCGCCGCCGGCGCTGCCCTTGTTGGTAACGACGACCGGAGCCTTCATCAGCTCGTACTTGCCGATGATCGCCTGGATCGTGCGGGCGAAGATGTCGGTGCCGCCACCGGGACCTGCCGTGACGACGAATTCAACCGGGCGATCGGGTTCGAAGGCTGCGGCCGGAGCAGCAACGCCGAAGACGGCTGCCATGATGCATGCGATGGAGACGGTATTCTTCAAGTCGGGTCCTCCCGTTTTTGTGGTTCTGTGGCGCAAGACCTCCTCTTGCGCCGTTATTGCGTGAAAGCGTGCGAAATCAGGCGGCGGCCTTGAGCGCGGCCTTTTTCTTTGCCATGCGCACAGCGAGCAGCAGCGCTTGGCGGCTGGCGCCGACGTCGGCAATGCCCTTGCCGGCGATGTCATAAGCCGTGCCATGGGCCGGCGTGCAGAGCGCGAAAGGCAGACCGCCCATCATGGTGACGCCCTTGTCGAAGCCCATCAGCTTCATCGCGATCTGGCCCTGGTCGTGATACATGGTGAGGACGGCGTTGTAGCCTTCCTTGAGAGCGCGACCGAAAACGGTATCGGCCGGGAACGGCCCCTCGACGTTGAAGCCGAGTGCCTTCGCCTTTTCGACCGCCGGTTCGATGATGTCGATCTCTTCCATGCCGAAGCTGCCGCCGTCGCCGGCGTGCGGGTTGAGACCGGCAACCGCGATCTTCGCCTCTTCATAACCCGCCTCCTTGAGGCAGGCCCGGGTCAGCTCGAGTTCGGCGATGATACCGTCGACCGAGAGGTTGTCAGCCACGTCCTTGAGTGGAATGTGCGAGGTGACGCGCGCGTTCCAGACCTTCTCGAGGACGTTGAACTCGCGAACCTTGCCGGTGAAGCAGAGAACATCGGCAACGAAACGGATTTCGTCGTCATAGCCCGGATAGGCAAAGCGCATGGCCTTCTTGTTGAAGGGCGTGAAGCAGACGGCGTCGGCCTTGCCGGCATGCGCCAGTTCGAGCGCGGCGCGGAAGTTCCGGGTAGCAAAGGTTCCGCCCGCAAGCGTCGCTTCGCCGCGCACGACATCTGCCGGATCGAGGTGGGCGAGGTCGACGAAAACGTGGCGCGACGTGCCGGCCTTTTCCAGATCCTCAAGCGTCGACGGCTCGAGATCGAGCGTCACGCCCGCAGCCTTGGCGCCTTCATCCAAAATCCTGCGATCACCGATCGTGATGATGTGTGCGGCTTCGCGGATATCGGCAAGCGCCAGCAGCTTTGCCGTGAGTTCCGGGCTGATACCCGCCGGATCGCCCATGGCGAGCGCGATGACAGGACGCGCGCCGTTACCGGCAGCACCGTTGGTCGTCATGTGAGATGTCCTCCGCTTCATTCTTTCGGTTGCTGTCATATGTTATTCAAAATTCTGCATCAAGTCTTTTGTATTCTGTATGCAGCATTTTCTGTTGACGATGGGGCAGACGGTCTCCATGCTTTAATGAGACAGCGCTGATTCAATCGGCACGAACGGGAACAGACGGTCGACACCCAGTCGCCAGGTGCAGAAGCAAAAACAATGAACGAAATCACATCTCTGGAGAGACGGCCGGATGGCGGCCCTGGCCCGATCAGGCGCACGGCCCTGCACGACACGTTGGTCAGCCATCTGCGCGACATGATCATCGAGGGCGATCTATCGCCCGGCACCCGCCTGCACGAAGGCCAGCTCGGCGAACAACTGGGCGTGTCGCGCACGCCACTGCGCGAAGCCATCAAGTACCTGGCGAGCGAAGGACTGGTGGAGCTCGTCCCGAGCCGGGGCGCCGTCGTCAAGCGTTTCAGCGCCAAGGACGTACATGACATGCTGACGGTCCTGCAGACGCTGGAGGAGCTCGCCGGCAAGCTCGCCTGCGAGGCGGCAAGCGACGCGGGCATTACCGAAGTGCGTGCGCTGCACGACGAGATGGTCCAGCGCTACAAGGCCGGCGACCGGCTGCAGTATTACAAGCTCAACCAGCAGATCCATTCCGCCATCGTCCAACTCGCGGCAAACGCCGCCTTGGCCGACATGCATGCGGTGCTCCAGACGCGGTTGAAGCGCATCCGCTTTATCGGCCACGAGGGACCGGAGAAATGGGCAGATGCCGTTGCCGAACATGAAGAGATGATCGTCGCGCTCGAGGCCCGTGACAAGGCAAAGCTGTCGGAGGTTCTTGGCCGTCACCTGATGAATGCTTGGGAGCGGGTGAAGGCTTCCGTTTGATTCTTCCCGGACGGGCAGGAATCGCTCGCCACGCACGGCAATTCGAGGGGCGCCCGATGGGCGCCCTTCGTCATTCAGCGGCCAAATGCTGCAACCGAGCGAATAGGTTGCGGAAGCTGTTTCCCGAATAAGACACATTGCTTGGAAAACAACTTAGAATATTCGAACACTATTGACTTTGACCTAGTCGAAATTCACTGAATCCATGGCGGGGTGGAGACGGGAACAAAGATGGGGCGGCAAAGACTTCGGGTACTGCTGGCTACGGCAGCGTTACTCTGTCCAAGCATGGCATTCGCTGAGCCGGTTCAGCGGACGCCGCCCGTTGCCGGATCGGTAATCGCCCGCAAATCCGGTGAGGAAGTTCGCTTCGTCGATGTCTCCAACTGGCGCTTCGTCGATCTCGCCCAGGATTTGCTGTCCGGAGACGTGCTGCGCACCAACGCAACCGGCGCGCTTGCGGTTCTCTTTTCCGACCACACGCAGATCCGGCTCGGCCGCAATACGGCCCTGCGCGTCAAGCGCATGGGGGCGGATGGCGACACCAATCTCGAACTGCAATCGGGCACGATCTGGGCACGTGCTGAACGCGGCGGACAGGGCCTGGCAATCGATACGCCGGCCGCAACGGCCGCCATTCGCGGCACCGACTGGACATTGACCGTTGGCCCTGACGGCAAGACCTCGCTGATCGTGCTCGAAGGCATCGTCGAACTCAGCAACGCACAAGGCAGCGTCACGGTTGCCCAAGGCGAAGGCGCCGTCGCGGCAATCGGTAAGGCGCCGTCCAAGGTGGTGGTCGTCAATCCGAAGGATCGCGAGCAGATGCTTTTCCATCTGTCGCTGCGCGATTCCTTCGTCTGGATGCCGGCGACGCCGCTTCGCGCGCCCGACATGCGTGGGGAACGCGAACGCATCGAGGGCAAGCGTCCCGAGTCGCGCTCGGTCGAAGACTGGCTGACGCTCTCTGAAATCTACCTGACACTCGACGGCCGCCAGAAGGCCCAGGCAGCTCTGGCCGAGGCGCGCCGGGGACGGCTCGGCGCAACACAGCAGGCGCGCGCCGATCTCATCGATGCCCTGATCGCCGGCTCGGAAAAGCGTTATAACGATGCGGCAAAGCTTTTTGCACACTCTGCCCGCGGACTTGATGCCAAGCGGCGTTCCATCGCTGCCTATGGTGGCTATTTCGCCCGGGCGCTTGCCAATCCGGATCGGGTCGAGGCACCGCCGCAGGGTACGACCGGTGCCTATGGCGCGATGGCCAAGGCCTGGACCAACGGTTTCCGCGACGATATCCGCGCCGCCATCGAAACGCTCAAGCAAGCCGAGCGCCAATATCCCGATGATCCTACCCTGCCGGCCGCCCGCGCCCGCTTTGCGCTGCTGCTCGACGACCGGGAACAGGTCCGCGATGGCATCGCGAAGGCGCTTGCCATCGACCCTGCGGACCCGACTGCGCTCGAAGCCCGCTCCGACTACCGCTACCATTACGAAAACGACCTTGATGGCGCGCTGGCAGACCTGGAGGCTGGGCTGAAGACGGCTCCGGGCTCCTCCTCTCTCTGGAACTCGCTTGGCCTGGTTCAGGGACAAAGGGGCGACAACCGCGCAGCAGAAAGGGCCTTCAAGCAGGCGATCGCACTTGATCCCAGCGACCCGGTACCCCACGCCAATCTCTCGATCCTCTATCTCGACGAAAACCGGATGAAGGAAGCGAAGGCTGAGATCGACGCGGCCCTGGCCGCCGACCCGTCCTTCGACATCACTCTGGTCGCACGCGGGCGCTACCACATGCAGACGGGCGATCTGGACAAGGCCCTGAACGACCTGCTCGCCGGTTCGACCGCCAATCCCGCCTACTCCAACGCCCAATTGCTGCTGGCGGGCGCCTACTACGAAAAGGGCGACCGCATCCCCGCCGCGCAAGCGCTCGACAATGCCGATCGCCTAGATCCGAACGATCCGGTCATCATGCAGATGCGGACCGCCATTGCGATCGACGAATATGATTCCGACGCGGCGATCCGATATGCCCAGGAATTGATGCGCCGAACCCGGGCGCGCGGCGGCGAAAGTGCAGCCCTTGGCGCCAACCAGGACGCCGGCTCGACGCTCAACGACGCCTTTCGTCTGCAGGGGCTGAACGTCTGGGGGCAATATTACGGCGATGTGGTCTTCGATCCGTTCACGGGATCGAGCTATGTCGACCAGGCGATCCACGGCAGCGTCAATCCGCTGTTCAACGACTATGATTTCGACGGCAGCCCGGTCGTCAACACCGCCAACCCGCAGAGCTTCTCCGCCTTCTTCCAGGGTCTGCTGATCGAACCCCATATGCTGGCAAGCCGCGAACGCACGGCCAATATCGTCCAGCGGCCATTCTTTGAAGCAGCACTTGGCGGCGGCATCATTGCCGACAACGATCACACCGGCTGGATCGGCGAGGCGGAACTACGCGGGCTCACTTTCTCGCCCTTCCCGATCAGCGTCTACGGCAACCTCGATTGGGAGGAGCCGCGCGATACCATCGACTTCGGGCAGGGTCTGGCGATCGAGCGTGAAACGCGCCTGCTCGGCGGCAACGGCTATCTGACCGCCTCGCCGACACCGGACGACCGGATCGTCGCCTATGCCAATTACGGCAAGTTCGATGACGACAAGAGTGTCCTCGACTACCCGACCACGAGCCTCGACAACCTCCTCGATGACAAGGCCGATAGACTTTTGTCCGGCGTCGCCTGGAGCCACACCTTCGGCTACCGCAACATCGCCAATGCCGCCCTTTTCTTTTCTGATCGGGATGTCGTGGAAAACGAGAAGGTCAGCGCCTCCCGCGTCGGGCTTCCGGACCTTGCCACGAGCCGCAGCGAGGAAAAGCAGAAAACCTATATCGCTGCCATCAATCACCTCTACGGAGACGGCGACTTCACCTGGCGCTACGGGATCGAAGGCGGCGTTGTTCGCTCCGACAGTTCGTTCGACATCTTCGATCCGTTTGCGATGAGGGTCGGCAGCAACAACACCCCCTTCATCGGATCCGGCTCGACATCCGCGGCGCAGACCGTCGCCAAGGCCTATATCGATACAATCTACGAAATCACGCCGGACCTGAAGGCAGAAGGCGCGCTGTTTGCCCGCTACATCGAGGATGCCAACGACGGCAACATCCGGCTCGAACCGAAGCTCGGCATCGCCTGGGCGCCCGCGGAGGGTCATTGGTTGAGGGCCGCCGCCATGCGCGATGGCTTGAACTTCGATGTCGCCACCCTCGCTCCGATCGGCATCGTCGCCCTGCAGCCCAATCAACTTCGCTTCGGTGCAGAAGGTTACGCCGACACTCTGGCGTTCCGCTGGGACGCGGAGTGGAACAACTGGCTTTTCACCGCGCTCGACTACCAGCACCAGGAGGTGCGCGAACTGTCGCTCAATGTCCCGCTGTCCCCCATTAATCTGGACTACGCCAAAGTGGGGCTGGACCGGGTCGCGGCGACCGCGAACTTTGCAATCGGCCACGGTTTCGGCCTTTCCCTGGCGGCCGCCCACACGGAGGCCGACGTCAGGGAAAACACCGTCAATCAGTTGGACGAGCTACTGTTCGTACCCGATAACACCGGCCAGGTAGCGCTGACCTGGGTCAATACCGCAAACGTGAAGGCAACGATCGCCGCAAATTACATCGGCTCACGGCCGGCCGGCGGGGTGACGCTGGATGACTTCTGGACGCTCGACGCATCGCTACAATGGGAGCCCTTCGACAAGCAGATTGAAGTCGACCTGGCGGCATTCAATCTGCTTGACGAGGACTTCGAGCTCAGAAGCGGTCTCCCCGGTTGGGGACCGACGTTCAAGGGCACAGTCAAGGTGCGGTTCTGATCAAGGAGCACGTCGCCGTGCAGGCATCGGGCGGCCGATACGGACAGTTGGATGCTCGTCGCCTCGCGTTGCGGCGGCTGAAGCTTCTGGGTCTTGCCGCCTTCGTCAGCATCGCGCTTTCGCTTGCGACCTTGTCCAATGCCTGGCTGCTCAACGAATTGCGCAGCTTCGACTATCTGTCGACCATCGACACACCGCCACTGCCCGAAAACAGCCCCGTCGTCGTCGCCATCGACGAACCCTCGATGGCCGAGATCGGCCGGCAGTGGCCGTGGCCACGCGCGCTGCACGCCCGTCTCATCGAAGCGCTGCGCAAGGCCGGCGCCCGCGCGATCGGCATGGACGTCATTTTCGCCGAGCCGTCGGCCGATCCGGTGAACGACGAAGAGCTGGAAAAAGCTCTTGATACCGGCGTCGTACTTGCCGGCGACCAGACGCTGGTGGAAGCGCCGCAGGCCGACCAGTTCGTGCGCACCGAGCCCCTTGCCCGCTTCACCGCCAAGGGAGCAAGAACCGGGATTGCCTCGGTCAACCTTGGTGGCGACGGCACGCTACGCTCCATCCCGGACTATCCCGACGGCTTTGCCGCCGTTCTGGCCGGGATCGCCGGCACGCGGACGCAACCTCCCCCGACCGATGCCCTCATCCAGGTCTTCGGACCGGCGCGAACCTATCCGACCGTCTCCTATTACCAGGCGCTCGATCCCACCAATTTCCTGCCGGAAGGTACCTTTCGCGATCGGGTGGTCCTCGTCGGGCTCAGCTTGCAGAACGCTCCGTCGATTGCCGATGGGGGCGCGGACGCATTCGCGACGTCCGATACCGTCCATTCGAACAAGCTCGTTTCCGGCGTAGAGATGCAGGCGACGATCTACGACAACCTTGCGCACGAACTCTACATCCAGCGGGCTCCACGACCCGTTGTGATCGCGGCGATCGCGTTTGCGGCGATCCTCGCCGCCTTCGCGGTGCTCAGAACAACGGGGTGGCGCACGCTCGGATCCACCATTGTCGCGCTGAGCCTTATTGTGCTGGCAAGTTATGTGGCCATGCGCCTCGGGCATGTCTTCCTCTCGCCGCTCGGCCCGGGGCTCGCCTTCCTGACCGTGGCCGCCGGCCAGGCCGGGCTTGACTATGCCGAAGAGCGCCGACGGCGCCATGAAATCACCCGCGCCTTTCAGCAGTACCTTTCCCCCGCCCTTGTCGAACGACTTGCGAAAGACCCGTCGCATCTGAAGCTCGGCGGCGAACGACGCACGCTTTCGATCCTCTTCTGCGACATCCGCGGCTTCACCACCATCGCTGAGGAGATGAAGGACGATCCTGAGCGGTTGACGACACTCGTCAACCGCCTACTGACGCCGCTGTCGGATGCGGTGCTGAAACAGGGCGGAACCATCGACAAATATATCGGCGACTGCCTCATGGCCTTCTGGAATGCGCCGCTTGACGACCCCGACCATGCGGTTCACGCGGTGCGCGCAGCGCTCGACATGCTTACAGCGCTCGCGCGGGTCAACGAGGAATTGGAGGCTGAGGCGAAGCGGGAGCGGCGGCCCGCGCAAACGCTGCGGATCGGCATCGGCATCAACACCGGCGAGTGCGTTGTCGGCAACATGGGTTCGCACCAGCGCTTCGACTATTCCGCCCTCGGCGATGCGGTCAATCTCGCATCGCGTCTCGAAGGGGCTTCCAAGGACTACGGCATCTCGCTGCTCCTCGGCGAAGAAACTGCGCGTCTCGTGGAAAAAACCTTCCCTATCGCCGAACTGGATCGGATTACCGTCAAGGGACGCAGCACCGTATCGCCCGTCTTCACCGTCACTGTCGGCGCTAAGAAGGAAGCGCTTGAGCGGCACCGGTCCTTCGTGCAAGCCAAGTATGATGGCGCGCTTCTGGTGGATGATGCGGTCTTCGACCAACTGAAGAATGCCCTGCCGCCGCTCGCACGCTACTACGAGCGCGAGCGCAGCCGTCTCGTTGTCCGTTAACGACCGAAGTAAGCCGTTTCCGGTTCAGTGGAGGCCGCCCACTCCCAGCAGCCGTTCGACGGCATCGTGGTCTCTGGCGAGCGCTTCCGGCGTTCCACTCCAGGCGATGCGCCCGCGCTCGAGCACGATCACCTGATCGGCAAAGTCGAGGGCGCTCTGGATCCGTTGTTCGACCAGCAGGATGGTCATATCGCCGGTCTTCGCCAGTTCGGCAAAGGCCTTCATCAGTTCCTCGCAGATGACGGGTGCCAGCCCCTCCAGCGGTTCATCGAGCAGAAGGATCGAGGGCCGCCCGAGGATTGAACGCGCCGTCGACAACATCTGCTGCTCGCCGCCGGAAAGCTGGCTGCCGAGGTTTCTTCGCCGCTCGTGAAGCCGCGGAAACATGTCGTAGGCTTCCTGGATGGCGCTCTTCGGACGGTTCTTGAGCCCGACGAACAGGTTCTCCTCGACGGTCAGCGTCGGGAAGACGCAGCGCGCCTGCGGCACGAAACCAAGACCCTGCATGGCGCGCGAGGCGCTCGGCAGCGCGGTCACATCGGTACCGCCCATGCGGATGCGTCCGTCATAGCGCCGCGTCTGGCCGGCAAGGGTCGCAAGCAGGGTCGTCTTGCCCATGCCATTGCGGCCAAGAACGGCAAGGCGGGCGCCCGCCGGAACGGCAAAGGACACGCCTTCGAGCACGCGCGTCGGGCCGTAGCCCGCGGACAGGTTTTCCACCTCAAGCGGCGTGGCTGGCATTGGCATAGCTCCCCAGATAGGCTTCCCGGACGCGCGGGTCCTTGGTGACCTCCGACGGCGAACCGTCGAAGATGATCGCGCCCGCAGCCAGCACCACCACGCGCTTGGCAAAGCGGAAGACGAGATCCATGTCGTGCTCGATCATCAGCACGGCGAGGTCGGCAGGCAGATCGGCCAGCGCCTGCTCGATGCGGCCGGTATCGCTTTGCGGCACGCCGGCAGCTGGCTCGTCGAGCAGCAGCACCCTCGGTTTCAGCGCCAGGGCGACGGCTATCTCCAGCAGTCGCTGCTGGCCATAGGCGATCTCGCTCACCTTGCGGTGCATCAGTTCCTTGAGGCCGAGCTTGCCGAGAAGTTCCTGAACCTCGGCCATGACATCGGACATGCCGAGAAAATTGCCGAAGAGACGACCGGCGCGGCCGCTCCGCTGAAGCACGGCAAGCGCAACATGCTCGGCCGGCGTCATGTCGGCAAAAAGCCGCGTCACCTGGAACGAGCGCACAAGCCCGCGCCGAACGCGGCCAATCGCGTCGACGCCGGTCACGGGCTCGCCGGCGATGCGCACTTCGCCTGAGTCAGGCCGAAGGTTGCCGGTAACGAGATTGACGAACGTCGTCTTGCCGGCACCGTTCGGGCCGATCAGCGCCACCCGGTCTCCCGGCGCCATACTGAGGCTGACATCGTTGGTGACTGCAAGGCCACCGAAGGCGCGCTTCAAATTGCGGACTTCGAAGATCGGCTGCATCACTTGGCCTCCCGGCGGCGGGCAACGAAGGCGGCCGCGGTGCCGTAGAGGCCCTTCGGCGCGAACAAGACGACGGCGATCAGCAGCGCACCCACCATCGTCAACCAATGGAAGGGGTTGGCAGCCGAGACCACGTCCTCGAAGAACATGAAGACCACCGTGCCCGTCAGCGCGCCGAAGAGCGTACCGGTTCCGCCGAGAACGAGCATGACGAGGCTCTCGGCCGACATGGTGAACGAGAGGCTGTCGAGGCCGACGACCTGGGTCGAGATCGCGTTCAGCGCGCCGCCGACGCCGGCAACGGCGCCGGATATCACGTACATTTTCGTCAGCGCGATCTTCGGCGACGCGCCCATTGAGCGGATGCGGACTGGATCTTCCTTGATGCCACGACACAGCATGCCGAAGGGCGAACGCACGATCAGCCGCAACAGCACGAAGACGATGGCGAGCAACACGACGCCGAAGACGTAGGCCGTGCGGCCCCAGAGGTCGAACTCATAGAGCCCGAGGAGCGCAGTCGGCGCGATCCCGGAAAGGCCGTCGCTACCGCCGGTCCAGGACGATGCCTTGTTGGCGAACTCGTGGAAAAGGTGGATGAGCGCGATCGACAAAACCAATTGCGGAAGACCGTGGGCGCGCAGGATCACGACGCCGCAGATAAGCCCCGCAACCGCACCGGCCACGATGCCGAACGCCAGCATGGCAAGCGGATCGTTGATGCCGTAATGCGCCGAGGCAATGCCCGCTGCATAGGCGCCGGCGCCGAAGAGGGCAGCGTGCCCGAGTGTCGCGACGCCGCAATAGCCGGTGACGAGATCCAGCGACAGCACCAGAAGTGCCGCGGCGATGATCCGGGTCAGAAGCGCCAGATTGTTGGGAAAGAGGAAATAGCCGATCACCGCGACCAGCAGGATGATCGCCAGGCCGATGACGTCTCCACCGCCGAAACGCCGGCGCGCTGGGGATGCCGCAATCATGTCGTTCGTCGTCGTCATGGTCATCCCTTGGCCCTCCCGGCGAGCCCGCGCGGAAAGACGCAGATGATCGCGATCACGGCCAGATAGAAGAAGAACTCACCGAATTCCGGCATGAGATAGCGGCCGGTCGTATCAATCGCGCCGAGCAGCAGGCAGGCGACGAGCGCACCCGGGATCGACCCGGCACCGCCGACGGAGACGACGACGAGGAAAGTCACCATGTAGCGCAGCGCATAATAGGGCTCGACCGGAAGCAACTCGGCGCCGACGACGCCGCCGAAGGCGGCGAGCCCGACGGCAACCGCAAAACTCACAGCATAGACGATCTCCGTGCGCACCCCGAGGGCGGCAGCCATCGCTGCATTGTCGACCGAGGCACGCAGCTTCACGCCAAAGGCGGTCTTTTCGATCGCGTACCAGAGGCCGGCGGCAACCGCGAGGCCGCAGACGATTGCGAAGATACGGTGCGTGGCGATCGCCCGGAAACCGAGATCCACCGATCCCTGCAATTCGCTCGGCAATGGCACCGTCTTCAACGTCGGGCCGAAGACGTAGTTGGCGATGCCGATGATGCAGAAGGTGATGCCGATGGTCATCAGCACCTGGGTCAGTTCCGGCGCGCCATAGATGCGCCGGTAGAGCAGTCGTTCGATGGGCACGGCAATGACGATGGTGCCGAAGATCGCAAGCAGCACGGCAAAGCCATAGGCAAGACCAAGATCGCGCGCCGCATAGGAGGCGATGTAGCCACCGATCATGGCAAAGGCGCCGTGCGCCAGATTGACCACGCGCATCAGGCCCATGGTCACCGAAAGGCCGATGGAGATGACGAAGAGCACCATGCCATAGGCAAGGGCATCGATCGCAATGCTGAGGACGGTTTGCATGGGGCTATCCGTGCCCTTTCTTCCAGTTTTTGCTGCGCCGGATTCGGGGCGCATTATATGCGCGGAGCGCTACTCCTGCGCCAGCACTGTGACGTCGCGGGGCGGGCACATGGCTTCGTTCATGGGCGCCGCCGATCAGCGCATCATCGGTGTCGGCGGGCGCTGTGCGCCCGCCCCAACCTGCCTACTTCAGCGCAGCGAGACCGGGGTCGCCCTGCTTCTCGAAGGTCTGGATTTCCTTGTTGTAGTAGGTGCCGTCATCAGCCTTGGCGACTTCGCGCAGGTAGATGTTTTGCGTGATGTGGCGTGATTCCGGATCGATCGTCACGGGGCCGCGCGGGCTTGTCCAGGAGAGACCCTTTACGGCCTCCACTGCCTTGGCCGCATCCTGCTCGCCACCGGTCGCCTCGATCATCTTGTAGATGACGTGCATGCCGTCATAGGCACCGACCGAAGGGAACGAGAGTTCGGCCGGGTTGCCGATCGCCTTGCCGGCTGCTTCGACGAAGGCCTTGTTCTCAGGCGAGTCATGCGAAACCGCGTAGTGGAAGGTCGTCTGGATGCCGAGCGCCGCTTCGCCGAGTGCCGGCAGGTCGGATTCCTGCGTCAGGTCGCCGGGGGCGAAGAACTTGATGCCGCCGTCCTTCAGGCCGTTCTCCTTGAAGGCCTTGACGAAACCGAGCGTCGTCGGACCGGACGGCAGGAAGGCGAACACGCCCTCGGCGCCCGAATCCTTGATGCGCTGCATGATCGGCGAGAAATCATTGGTTGCGAGCGGCATGCGGATCGCCTCGACCACCTGACCGCCGGCCGCTTCGAAGCCCGCCTTGAAGGCGTTCTCGGCATCGACGCCCGGGCCGTAATCGCTGACGACCGAGATGACCTTGGAAACGCCGGCGTCCTTCGCGACCTTGGCGATCGGCGTCGAGGTCTGCCATGTGGTGAACGAGGTGCGCACGACGAGCGGGCTCTTCGTGACGATCGCCGAGGTTGCCGCGTTCATGATGACGAGCGGCACGTTCGCCTGGGTAAGGAGCGGCGTTACCGCCATCGCATCCGGGGTGAAATAGAAGCCGGCGAGATATTGCACGCCTTCCTTGACCACCAGTTCCTGTGCCAGCGCCTTCGCCTGGGCCGGATCAGCCTGCGGCACGTCGCGATAGATGATCTCGATATCGTCGTCGCCGACCTTGCTGCCGTTCAGCGCCATATAGGCATCGATGCCAGCCTTGAAGTTCTTGCCCTGAAGCGCGAACGGACCGGAGAATGGCCCGACAACACCTATCTTGATCGTGTCGGCATAGGCCGCGCCGCTCATTGCCAAAGCCGCGATCGCAGCCAGAATCATCCGTTTCATGTTTCCTCCCTGCGACGCCGATCGCTCCCGAACCCGCATCGTCCTCACAAACCCCGTTGATTTGATAGGCGTCAACTTGCCATGCCAAACGGTGATGTAAAAATGAAATATGGGGCCAAAATCATAATCGGGGAGTTATGTTTCCTGCGAGATCGGGTCCAGCCGCCAGGCGCGTATTTAACGGCGATGCGCGCCACGTCGACGAAAACAGAATGACGACGCCGCCCCTATCGGCTGCAAGGTCGCGTCCATGATGGCTTTGGCGCAATGCTTCAACCTGCCAACGGGACAGGCCAACCCGCATCAGGTTTCCGATGCGGGTTGGCGGTATCTTGGGATGAAACGAAAATCTGCACGCGAGCGCGTTCAGCCGGCACGCATGGCCGCGTCGATGGAAGCCGACAGGATCTCCAGTCCGAGATCGATCTCTCCGTCCGAAACGGTCAGTGGCGGAGCGATGCGAAAGACGCCGCCCATCCCGGGAAGCTTGACGATGTTCATGCTGAGACCGCGCCGCATCGCCTCCTCCATGACCCTGGCACCCAGCTCGAAGCCCGGAGCCTTCGTCTGCCGATCAGCGACAACTTCGAGCCCAAGGAGAAGGCCACGGCCCCTGATATCGCCGACGCATTCGAACCTTTGTTGAAGCGACAGGAGACCCCTGCGCAGTCGCTCGCCGCGCGCGATCGCCTGTTCGACCAAGCCATCACGTTCGACCACGTCGAGCACCGTGACGCCGACCGCCGCGGGCAGCGGATCCGAGACATGAGTGGTGTAGAAGAGGAAGCCCCTCTCATGGGCCTTTTGCTCGATCTCCGCCGTCGTCATGACGGCGGCAAGCGGCAGCCCGGCGCCCAATGTCTTCGACAAGGTGAGAATGTCGGGCGTCACGCCGTCACGCTGGAAGGCGAACATATGCCCGGTCCGGCCAACTCCCGTCTGGGCCTCATCGAGGATGAGCAGCATGCCCCGTTCCTCGCACTTGCGCTTGAGCGCGGCGAGGTAGCCCGGCGGAAGTTCGAGGATCCCTCCGCTCGAAAGGATCGGTTCTGCGATGAACGCCGCGAGGCTGCCGGTCGACTGCCGGTCGATCAACGAGAAGGCATCGTCGAGTTCCGTTTGCCAATCATTGCTCCCATCCGGGTGGGTGAACCGCGGCCGGTAGGCGTTCGGCGCCGGGATCACGAACGAGCCGGCGGCGGCAGGACCGTATCCCTTTCGGCCGGCGCTGTAGGTCGCCGAGGCGGCGGCCCCCGTCATTCCGTGCCAGCTCTGCGCGAAGGCGACGACCTCGTGGCCGCCGGTCACCAGCTTCGCCATGCGAATGGCCGCCTCGTTCGACTCAGCGCCCGTTGTCAGAAGCTGAACCCGGTCGAGCCCCGGCGCAAGCGCGGCAAGGCGCGTGGCGAGCTCGACGACAGGCCTCGACAGCATGCCGCTGAAGAGATGGGCAACCGTCCGCATTTGCCGGTCGACGGTCGCAACGATGTCAGGGTGGGTGTGGCCGAGAACACCGCTCATCTGTCCGGAGGTGAAATCCAGAACGGCGCGACCGTCCGCATCATAGACGAAGCTTCCCTCCGCGCGCTCCACGATGATCGCCTCGAAACCGGGCCCATAGCGCGTGAGGTGTTTGTTGGCGGAGGCCCAGAAGGCAGGGTCGGAGTTCAGCGACATCAGATTGCTCCTCGTTGGCTTTTCTCAATGGCTAGCGGGCATTTCTGCCTCAGGCAAATTGATAGTATTCCGCTCCGATATTGGATATTTTGATATCATGAGAAATCTCGATCTTGCCTTGCTTCGAAATTTCGCCGTCATCGCGCGGGCGGGCTCAATCAGCCTTGCCTCCCTTCAGGTCGGGCGAACGCAATCGACGCTCAGCATGCAGATGCAGCGTCTGGAGGACTTTCTCGAACAGGCGCTCTTCCATCGCACCGGATCCGGCGTACGGCTGACCGCGGCCGGTGAAAAGCTGCTGGCCCATGCCGAACATCTTCTCGCCGGGCACGATGAGATCCTGGCGGAGATGGAAGGCAAGGGCCTCAAAGGTTCCGTGACCCTGGGCTGTCCGGATGACTATTCGATCGCTTTCCTTCCAGGGATCATCGAGCGCTTTCTCGATCAGCACCCGGAGGTCGAATTGCGCATGGTCTGCGCACCGACCACGGAACTGCGCCCAATGTTGCTGCGGCGGCAAATCGATCTGGCGCTCGTTTCAATCGCCGATGTTTCAAACGGCGAGGTCATTCGTACCGAAGACTTCGTGTGGGTCGGCAAGGCTGCGGAACCGGAGATCCTCGACCGTATCGCCCTCCCCTTGGCCTTGTCTGCCCCGACGACGCTCGACTATCGGGCAGCCTGCGACGCGATGGAGGCGGTCAATCGTCGGTACCGCGTCGCCTTTGCGAGCAACAGCCTTGCCGGTCTCATCGCATTTGCCCGATCCGGCCATGCGATCAGTGTTCTAACGAGAACCGCCGTCCCCTCCGACCTGCACATCATTTCGGCCGGATTGCCGAAGCTCCCGACGATCGGCATTGCGCTCGAATTTGCCGAACTTCGCCCGTCATCCGCGGTAAAGGCACTCGCGGACCACATAAGAGCCGTGTTGCCCACCATTTGAAGGTGTCGCGTGGGGTGGTCACCACCGAGAATCGTCGGCCAGCTTGAGCGCGGTGGTTCCCAGGCGCGTGGCTGCCGCCCGCAGCGCACCGGTTTCATATCCTGAGAACCCGAGGATGAGGCCTTCGGCGTCGCGTCGCTCCATGAAGGTTTCGGACAGAAGCACCGCTTCGATTTTCGCTTCCGCCCGGATCAATTGCGACAGGCCCGGCGCGAGCCCGTCGCGCGGCCGTACGATCATGTGAAGGCCCTGTTCCGGGACATCCGGGCACAGTGTCCCCCTTGATGTGGCGTTGACAATTTCAGCCAGTTGATCGCGGGCGACACGATAGCGCCTCTGGCTCTTGCGCAAATGGGACGCGACCGATCCATCCGCCAGGAGATCGGCCACGGCGTTCTGCAGGAAAACCGGCATGAACCGGTCGAAGGCGGCGCGCCGCTTGAGGACCCGCTCCAATGCTTCTGGAGGCAGCACCACGTAACCCAGCCGCAACCCCGGAAACAGCGTCTTGGCGAAGGTTCCGAGATAGACGACACGGTCCGGCGCAAGCCCCGCCAGCGCCGTCAGTGGAGGACCTGAATACCGGAACTCGCTGTCGTAGTCGTCCTCGAAGATCCAGGCGCCGGCCGCCTCCGCCCATTCGATCAGCGCCACACGTCGGTCCATCGCCATTTTCACGCCGGTCGGAAACTGGTGCGAAGGGGTGACATAGGCAGCCCGGGCGCGAGCGTTTCGTGCGAGACCCGCTGCAACATCGATCCCTGCCCCGTCGACCGGCACCGGCACAAGCTGCACACCTGCTGCCATCAGTGTCGAGCGCGACACGCCATAGCCGGGCTCCTCGACCCAGGCACAATCTCCCGGAGCAAGCAGTGCGTCGACGCAGAGCCTCAGCCCGTGCTGGGTGCCGCTGACGATGACGACGCAGCCTGGATCGCAACGGATGCCTCGGTTGACGGCCAGGAAGTCTGCGATCTGTCGGCGCAAATGCAAGCTGCCGCGCGGGTCGCCATAGGCAAGGTCGTCGACGCTCGCCTCGGCGATATGGCGCCGGGTGGCCGCAGCCAGCCGTGCAAGAAAAGCCGGCTCCACATGGGTCTGGCCGAGAGCGAAGGGCGGCCGGCCGCCAAAGGCCAGCGGGATATCCGGCGCCGCGGCAGTGGATGGCGGTGTCGGCAGGCTGGACGAGACATAGGTGCCCGAGCCGTGGCGGGCCTCGATCAGCCCGTCGCTCGCGAGATGCTCATAGGCCGCAACGATCATATTGCGGCCTATGCCAAGTTGGGCGGAAAGCTCGCGGCTCGACGGCAGACGGGAGCCGGGCGCCAGCAAACCGTCGACGATGGCGGCACGCAACCCACTGTGGACCCGAAGCGCCTGGTTGCGGATCGAGCGATCAAGTTCGATCGGCGGGAAGGCCGATCCCTGTCTTGGAAGAGAAGTGGTTGGCATGAAGATTACAAAAGTGGACCTATTTCAAACCAGTCTGCTCATGCGAACCTTCAGGATGCAAGCCTGAAAGGAACCAGCCGTGACCGAACATTCCACGCCCGCCTACCCCGTCGATACGGTCAACCGCGTCAAGCGCCGCCATGACCGTGGTTTCTACGACCACGAGACGGTGCACAGGCTGCTCGACGCGGCGGCACTCGCCCACGTCGCCTATGTCATCGACGGCCAACCCTTCTGCACGCCGACGCTCTTCTGGCGTGAAGGGCGGCACCTCTACTGGCACGGCAGCAGCGCCAGCCGCATGCTGCGCAACCTGTCCGCGGGCGAGCCGGCCTGCCTGACCGTCACACACCTCGACAGCCTCGTGCTTGCCCGCTCCGGCTTCAACCATTCGGCCGATTACCGCTCGGTCATGGCTTTCGGAACCGCCCGCCTGGTCGAGGACCAGGAGGAGAAACTGCGTGCCCTGACGATGATGGTGGACCGGCTCTTTCCGGACCGCACCGCGACGCTGCGCCAGAGCACTGCTCAAGAGATCAAGGCGACCGCTGTCATCGTCATGGAAATCGAACGGGCCTCGGCAAAGATCAGGGCCAAGGGTATCGCCGACGATGAGGAGGACTACGATCTGCCTGTTTATGCGGAGCGCCTTCCCGTGCACACCGTTCTCGGCACACCCGAACCCTGCTCGCGCTTGCCGCACGGCGTCGTGCGGCCGGAGACGCTTTCTCCGTATCGGTTGGGTCGCCCGCTGGAAGAGGCGCTAACGGAAGCCTACATCGCCGCCTATGCCAACCAAGCAGACGACTAACGACGCTCTGTCCTTGTTTCCCGAAAGTGTTGCGCCGCTCTATCGCTTTGCCTGCGCGGCCCGGGCGGGCCAGCCGGAGGTGGTTTCGCGAACCACCAAAGGCCCGTCGACCTTTATGGTCATCGGACGCATGTGTTTTCCGTGGATCGCCATGTCGATCAGGATCTCGGCGGCCCTCTGTCCCATCTCGTAGTTGGGCAGCACCAGCGTCGAGAGCGGCGGATGGGTGTAGCGCGCCAGTTCCTGGTCGTCGTAGCCCATGACCGAAAGATCGGCGGGCACACGAAGCCCCTTCTCCTGTGCCGCCTCCATCACGCCGATCGCCATCAGATCATTGCCGCAGAAGATGGCGGTCGGCGGGTTCGGCATGGAGAGCAGGTCCAGCCCGGCCTCGTAACCGCGTAGCGGCAGCCAGTCGCCATCGCGCACAAGCGTCTCGTCGAAGGCGATGTCGGCGGAAGCGAGCGCCTGCTTATAGCCTTTCAGGCGGTCCATGGCCGCGTCCATCCAGCTTTCACCATTGATGAAGCCGATGCGCTTGTGGCCGAGCGCCGTCAGATGCGCCGTGGCGGCAAAACCGCCGGCGACCTCGCCCGGCACGACCGCCACATGTTGGCGCGGATCGCAGTAGCAATTGAGAAGAACGGTCGGAAGCGGCGCCAGCGCCTTGGGCACGGCAACCTTGCGGGTGAAGATCGTCGCGTAGATGACGCCGGCGATTGAGGGATCTCTCAGCACCGAGCGCAGCACCGCCTCTTCGAGCTCCGGGTTGGAGCGAGTGACATGCGCCGACACCAGCATGCCCTGCTCGAAGGCATAGTCGCGAATGCCGTCGAGGCTGACGACCGGGTGCGGGCTGGTCGAGATTTCGTCGACGATGAAGGCGATCGTGTCTTTTTCGACGGCGGGGGCCGCTGCAACCGCGCCGCGGGTGGCCGGCAATTTATAACCGATTTTATGAGCAGCCTCGCGCACCTTCTGTTGCGTTTCCGGCGAGATGCGCGAGCCCGACATTTCATTGAGCACCAGAGAGACGCTTGACTGGGAAACACCCGCTATCCTGGCGACATCCGTCATCGTCGGGCGTCCTTCGCCCTTTTTATCCAGATTCCGCCCGTTTCCCTTGGCCATGCGTACTCTCCACCCTCGAGCGTGCATCGCACTGCACGCGGGCTATTGCAAGTGCTCATAATTTTTGCCTTGACTGCTAATATTATTAGCGCAAGATTTGACGATGTGAAGCCCAAAATGCTCACGTCCGGTAGAGGAGCACCGGCCAATCTGGGAGGAGAACCCGATTATGACCACGATTTCCCGTCGCACCTTCATGCTTGCGGCAACGGCCGTCGGCGCGCTCGCCCTTGCGGGTGTCGCGATCGCCGAAGTGCCGAAGCTTGCGCAGAAGGACAAATACAAGGTCGGCTTCGCGCAGACCGAATCCAACAATCCCTGGCGCATCGCCCAGACGAACAGCATGAAGGCCGAGGCCGAGAAGCTCGGGTTCCAGCTCGTCTATACGGATGCCGCCGGCTCCGCCGCCAAACAGGTCGCCGACGTCAATTCGATGATCGCGCAGGGCGTCGACGTGATCTTCCTTGCGCCGCGCGAAGAAAAACCGCTGATCCCCGCCGTCATGGCCGCCAAGAAGGCCGGCATCCCGGTGATCCTGCTCGACCGTTCCGTCGATCCGTCGCTTGCCAAGGCCGGCGAGGACTATCTGACCTTCATCGGCTCGAACTTCGTCGAGGAAGGCAAGCGCGTCGCCGAATGGCTGGCGAAAAACGCCAACGGCAAGTCGAAGATCATCGAACTTGAAGGCACGACCGGGTCGTCGCCCGCCAACGACCGCAAGAAGGGCTTTGACGAGGCGATCAAGGCGGCCGGCGGCTTTGAGATCGTTGCTTCGCAGACCGGCGACTTCGCCCGTGACAAGGGAAGGCAGGTGGCCGAAGCCCTGCTTCAGGCCCATCCCGATGCGGACGTGATCTACGCCCACAACGACGAGATGGCGATCGGCGCGATTGCCGCGCTCGAGGCGGCGGGCAAGGTGCCCGGCAAGGACGTTCTTGTTTTGTCGATCGACGGCGGCAAGGAAGCGGTGCAGGCGGTTGTCGATGGCAAGATCGCCGCGGTCGTCGAGTGCAACCCGCGCTTCGGGCCGAAGGCCTTCGAGACGATGATGCGTTACGCCAAGGGCGAAAAAATCGACCCGATGATCATCAACGACGACAAGTTCTACGACGCCTCCAACGCGGCCGCAGAACTCGCCAACGCCTATTAATCCAATCTCCCCGAGCCTATGCCGGCCGATCGGAACAACCGTATCGGCCGGTTTTTTGACCGCGACAGTGCCAGGCATGACCTTCGGCCCGTTCACGTGTAGGCTGAGAGCACACCCCTCGGGCGGCGGATGGCGAAGATAGGGAGGAGACCCATGCTTCTGTCCATGCAGGGCATTTCCAAAGCATTCGCCGGAGTGCCGGCGCTGAAATCCGCCTCGCTTGAAGTCGAAGCGGCGGAGGTCATGGCGCTCGTCGGCCAGAACGGCGCGGGCAAATCAACCCTGATCAAGATCCTGACTGGCGTCTATCGCCGGGACGAAGGCAGCATCGCTTTCGACGGCCACGATGTCGACTTCGCAATGCCGGCAAAGGCGCAGGCAGCCGGCATCGCGACGATCTACCAGGAAATCAATCTCGCTCCGCAACGGTCTGTGGCGGAGAACATCTACCTCTCCCGCGAGCCGAAACGTTTCGGGATGATCGACCATGCAGCCATGCGGCGTGGTGCCGAGGCCGTGCTGAAGACCTTCAACCTTGCGATCGACGTCGACCGTCCCGTCGCACATTTTGATGCCGCGACACGGCAGATGGTGGCGATTGCTCGTGCCGTCACACAGAGCGCCCGCCTCGTCATCATGGACGAGCCGACCTCCTCGCTTGACGAGCGCGAGGTCGCCATCCTCTTCGAGACGATCCGCACGCTAAAGCGCTCCGGCGTCGCCGTCATCTTCATCGGCCACCGGCTCGACGAACTCTATGAAATCTGTGACCGCGTGACGATCATGCGCGACGGGCAGACCGTGGCCAAAAGCCCGATGGCGGACATGCCGAAAATGGCGCTGGTGCGCCACATGCTTGGCAAAGAACTTGCCGCCTTCCAGGCAATCGCGCCCGAAGACAACGCGCTGGAACGGCCCGTCCGCCTCGAACTCGACAAGGCCGGCGCGGGGGTGCGCGTGCGCGACGTCAGCCTTGCCGTACGTGAGGGCGAGATCTCGGGGCTTGCCGGCCTGCTCGGCTCCGGCCGCACAGAAACGGCGCGCCTGATTTTCGGCGCCGATAAAATGGACCGCGGCGTGATCCGCATGCAGGGGCACGATCGCACCTACGGCGAACCGGCGGATGCCATCGCCGACGGCATCGGTCTCGTTTCCGAAGACCGCAAGATCGACGGCATCGTGCCCGATATGAGCATCCGCGAGAACATGACGCTTGCCCTGCTGCCGAAGCTCAAGAAGGCAGGCATCGTCGACCGCGCACGGCAGGACGAGATCGTCAGCCGCTATATCCGCGCCCTCGGCGTCAAGTGCGCCTCCCCCGATCAGCCGATCAAGGAGCTTTCCGGCGGCAACCAGCAGAAGGTGCTGCTCGCGCGCTGGCTTGCCACCGATCCGCGGGTGCTGATCGTCGACGAACCGACGCGCGGCATCGACATCGGCGCCAAGTCGGAAATCCTGAAACTCTTGCGCAGCCTCGCCGACGAGGGGTTGAGCGTGCTGATGATCTCGTCCGAACTCGAAGAGCTTCTCGCCGCCGCCGACCGCGTAACGGTGCTAAGCGACGGGACGTCGGTCGCGACCCTGCCGCGCAAGGATTTGAGCGAGACGGCGCTGCTTGCCGCCATGGCCCATCAGGAAGAATGACATGACGACGATCGAGACCCCTGCCCCACAGCCATCGGGAGCCCTTTCGTCCGGCAGCCGGCTAATGACGCTGGCAAGCCGCTACGGCACCTTCGTCGCCTTCCTTGCGCTGATCCTCTTCAACGTCGCCGTCACACCGAACTTCCTCTCCTTGCAGACGCTGAACGTGAATCTGACCCAGGTCGCGACCATCGTCATCGTCGCGACCGGCATGACGCTCGTCATCGCCACCGGCGGCATCGACCTTTCCGTCGGCTCGCTGATGGCGATCGCCGGGGCGCTGGCACCGATGATCTTCATGGGCCAGTTCTGGCAGGTCGAAAGCATGGGGTTCGCAGTGGCGCTGGCCTTCCTGCTGCCGGTCGTGGTCGCCGGCCTGTTCGGCCTATTCAACGGGTTCCTCGTCACACGCTTTTCGATCCAGCCGATCATCGCGACCCTCGTCCTTTTCATCGCCGGCCGGGGCATCGCCCAGGTGATGACCAACGGCAATCTGCAGGTCTTCAAGAACGAGGGCTTCCAGTTCATCGCACTCGGCCGGATCGCCGGTATCCCGGCCCAGGTCGTACTGATGATCGTCATTGTCGCCGCCGCCTGGGCGATGATCCGCTACACCGTCATCGGCCGGCAGATCATCGCCGTCGGCGGCAACGAGAAGGCAGCCCGCCTGACCGGCATACCGGTGAAGCGCGTCAAGCTCTTCGTCTACATGCTGAGCGGCGCGCTTGCCGGCGTGGCCGGCCTGATCGTGGTTGCGCGCAATTCCGCAAGCGACGCGAACCTCGTTGGCCTTGGCATGGAGCTCGATGCCATCGCTGCGGTCGCCGTCGGCGGGACGCTGCTGACCGGCGGGCGGGCCAATATCGTCGGTACTGTGCTCGGCGCCCTCGTCATTCAGCTGGTGCGCTACACGCTGCTTGCGAATGGCGTGCCGGACGCGGCCGCCCTCATCGTCAAGGCCGGGCTGATCATCACGGCCGTCTTCATCCAGCAACGCGCCGGCAGGCACTAGAGGCGACCCTGATGCAAACGATCCTTCGCCTCTTCCTGGTCAAGAACGCCGGCGATCTCGCCCGGCTCGGTGTCATCCTGGCGCTTGCCGGCCTCATTCTTTTCGGGGCGCTGCGCTACGACAACTTCCTTTCGCCCTACAACATCCTGAGTTTCCTTCGCTACAACTCGATGTTCGCGCTGATTGCACTCGGCATGGCCTTCGTCATCATCACAGGCGGCATCGATCTCTCGGTCGGCGGCACCGCGGCGATGGCGAGCGTGGTAGCAGCGCTGCTCTCGCCCTATCATTGGGCAACGGGGCTTGTGGGCGGCATGGCGGCCGGTCTCGCCGTCGGGGCTCTCAACGGCTTCATCATCACCAAGATGCGCATCCAGCCCTTCATCGCCACGCTTGCGACGATGCTCGCCGCCTATGGCACCGGCCTGCTGATGGCCAACAACCAGTCGGTTTCCGTTTCCTACGACACCGGCTTCACCGTGATCGGCCAGGACGACTTCCTCGGCTTCCCCATCCCCGCCTGGATCGCGCTTGCGGCCTACGTTCTCGGTTGGCTCGTGCTCGAAAAACTGCCGATTGGCCGCCATATCCTGGCAATCGGCGACGGTGAAGCGACGGCCGGCCTGATGGGCCTGAAAGTCGAACGCGCGCTCACCGGTGTCTATCTCGCCTCGGGCACGCTCGCCGGTCTTGCCGGCGTCATCCTCGCCTCGCAATTCGGCGCGGGCCAACCGACCGAAGGCGTGGGCTGGGAGCTCTTCGCCATCGCCTCCGTCGTCGTCGGCGGCACGCTGCTGTCAGGCGGTTCGGGCTCGGTCGGAGCGACGCTGGCCGGCGCTCTGCTGCTCGCCATGGTGTTCAACATCCTGAACTTCGAAAACGGTCTCGGCTGGATTTCGCTCTCCGCCTACTGGCAATCGGTCATCCGCGGCGCTTTCCTGCTCGTCGTGGTCGTGCTTCAGGCCAAGCTGATGGCACGGCACCGCAGTGCCTAGACCGGCGACCAGAACTTGTTCGACAGCGTGGCTCGGCGGCCTCCGCTAAGCTTGCCCCGGCCCAGGAAGGAGCGAAGGGCTTGGACGTCCCGATCGCCGGGACCGTTGACTATCGCGCGTCCAGCCTTTCTGAATGCCTCTCGTCAAAGTGGAAATGACTGCATCGGACCACCTGCATGAATGAGATACGTCACCCGTATGAAACGACCGCGACGGCGGCCTCTCTCTCGGAGTCGGAGAAGAACGTCATCATCGGGGGAGTCCTTCTCGCGATGCTTCTGGCCGCACTCGACCAGACGATCGTGGCACCCGCCATGCCTACGATCGGCAAGACCCTCGGACACAGCGACTATCTGCCCTGGGTCGTGACGGCCTATCTCCTGACCGCGACGGCCATGGCTCCCCTTTATGGCAAGATCTCCGATATTCACGGGCGACGGCCGACGATCTTCGCCGCCGTGATCATCTTCCTTGCGGGATCGCTGATAAGCGCGCTGGCGCCGAACATGCTGACGCTGATCATCGGCCGCGCGGTCCAGGGCCTGGGTGGCGGCGGTCTCTTCGCCCTCTCGCAAACGGTGATCGGCGACCTCGTC
The DNA here is from genome assembly GCF_059424735.1 of Ensifer sp. GW101-20A05. NCBI lineage: Bacteria > Pseudomonadati > Pseudomonadota > Alphaproteobacteria > Hyphomicrobiales > Rhizobiaceae > Ensifer > Ensifer sp. GW101-20A05. The sequence goes on from NZ_JBWKZT010000016.1 coordinate 56,793, forward strand.
CCACCACGCGAGCGCGCACGCTATGCCGCTTGGATTTCCGGAACATGGGCCGTGGCAAGCATCGCCGGGCCGCTTTTGGGCGGCACCTTCGCCGAACATCTCCATTGGTCGTTGATTTTCTGGATCAACATCCCGCTCGGCCTTGCGGCCCTGGCGATCATCAGCAATCCGTTGAAGAAACTGCCTGTTATAACCAGGGCGCACCGGATCGATGGAGCAGGCGCCACATTGCTCGTCGCCGCGACCGCGCTTCTGCTGCTGGCGCTGAATTGGGGCGGCAGCCGCTATGCATGGCTTTCGCCGGCGATCGCCGGTTTGCTCGGCTGTTCGGCGCTTCTCTGGGGTGCGTTCGCCTTGCGCCTTCGGCGCGTGGCCGAGCCTCTGATTTCGCTCGAAGTGCTCAGTAATCCGATCGTGCGTTATGGAACCCTGGCGATGTTTCTGGCGCAGGGCGCCAATGTCGGCCTTTCAGTCTACCTCCCGGTCTACGCGCAATCGTTCCATGGCCTCTCCGCCGGTGGCTCGGGGCTGATCATGCTCGGCCTGTTGCTTGGCACCGTGTTCGGAGCAACGACCAGCGCGCGGACGATACCGCGCCTCGTCCACTACAAGCGAATGGCACTCGTCGGCAGCATCCTCAGCTTCCTCTGCCTGGCGGCGCTCGCCGCTCTCGCCGGGCGAACAACCCTATCGGTGCTGGTGCTATTGACCTCGGGCGCGGGCTTCGGCTCCGGCATGACGTTTCCGGTCGCGACCATTTCCGTGCAAAACGCCGTCGACCAGGCGCATCTCGGCGTGGCAACCGGCGTCCTGACCTTCCTGCGATCGCTCGGCGGCGCCCTTGGTGTCGCGATCCTCGGCGCGATCGCGCTCGGCAATGGCCTACCGCTGGGTGGTGAAGCCATTCAGGCGATCAGTGCCACGACCGCCTCGGCACTTCCATTCGCCTATATTTTCGCCGCTTGCACCGCGGCGATGGTGCTGTCGCTCGCGATGTTCCATCTGATGCCGGAAAAGCCGCTGCGCGGCCGCGCCGAAACAGAGATACCCGCCGCCATCGATTAGTGGCACCGCAGAAAGCGCGCGGGCGTCTACCAATCGGTGAGACAGGGCCTGTTTTCAGATCGCGCGATGACAGAGCGAAGGCGCCGCAGAGTTGCCGCGGCGTCTTTTGATCGTTCGGCTGGCTCTTCCTCTCAAGCAGAGCATTCTGGAAAGGCTAACGCAGCGGGAAGGCGACAGGACGGATCGGTGCGGCATCGGCCCCGCGGAACTTGAGGGATGCGCCGACGAAGGCGAACTCGTAGATCCGGTCCTTCGACAACTCTTCGAGATTGATGAGCTCGATGATCGGCGCGCCCTGTTGGGCCAGCAGATAGGTGTGAACCGGGATGTAGTTGTTTTCGGTTTCTGCCGGAAACGCTTCGAAGCTCAGGTTGTCGGCACCGACGGCCATGGCGCCGCCATCTTCGACCAGGAACTTCGCCGCATCGATGCTCAGCCCGGGCGGGTTGCTCATGTAGGCGGACTTGTCTTCGTAGTGCTGCATGCGCCCCGTGCGGATCAGCGCCACGTCGCCTTGCTGGAGCTTGACGCCCTGGCTGTCGAGCGCCTCCTGCAGGTCCTTGCGGGTAATGCGGTAGTTCTCCGGCAGCATCTGCATGCCCTTCGCCGCCGCGACATCGATCAGGATGCCGCGCGCAACGATCGGCGGCAATTTCTCCGCGCCGGTGACGGTCCAGCCTTGGTCTCCGAGGTGATCGGCTGCCGCATAACCGTTCCATATCTTGCCGTTCAGGCCGAAGTGGTTCAGCGCATCGATATGCGTGCCGATATGCGCATACATCGAAACGGCCGAACCGGTGTAACTGACGTGTTGGTTCATCTCCTTGCCGACCTTCATCGGGTCAGACACCGTTGTGCCGTGTGGCGTGTGGGTCATCCACATCTGGTATGGCGGGTCGCCGGCCGCCTCCCAGCTTGGCATGCCGATGAAATACTCCACCGCGAGGTCGTAGGACTTGGCACCCTCGATGCGCGACAGGATCGCAGCCCGCGAAGCGGGCGTAATCAGGTTGAGGCGCCCGATCTCGTCCTTCGGCCCCCAGGGGCTCTTGCCGACGTCCTGCGCGAAGGTCGCGCTCCCCAGCAATCCGGCCACGAGAGAGACCGCCACTGTGCGGCTGAACGTTGCGGTGTTGAACATGGTGAACTCCTTTTTCTGCATTGCCTGAACATCAGGAAGCTGAGCTCACCGTATTGCGGGCGGCATTGCGAATAATCAGCGATAAGGAGAATAGATATTTTACTCTGGAGAAATTATGGATCTGCTGGTGGCCATGCGGGCGTTTCGGCGCGTCGTCGAGCTTCAAAGCTTCAACAGGGCGGCCGAAGAGCTCAGACAATCGAATGCGTCGATCAGCAAGCAGATCCGGCAGCTCGAGCAACGCCTCGGCACCGTGCTCATTCTGCGCACCACCCGGCGCATGAGCCTCTCAGAGACCGGGCGTGGTTACTTCGCCGAGTGCTGCAGGCTCCTCGACGAACTCGACCAGTTGGAGCGTTCCACATCGGGCGAGGCCGGAGAGATCAATGGCCGGCTGCGGATCAACGCCCCCCTCTCCTTCGGGCTGACGGTCCTTGCGCCGATGCTCGCCCGTTTCATGGCGCTGCATCCGCAGTTGAAGGTCGACATGACGCTCGACGATCATGTGCTCGACGTCGTCTCGGAAGGGTTCGATGTCTCGATCCGCGTGCGCACAGCACTTGCGGATTCATCACTGATTGCCAAGCGGCTCGGCGAGGTCGAACAAATCATCTGCGCCGCGCCCACCTATCTGTCGGCCAGGGGTACGCCGGCAAGCGTGAGCGAGCTCAAGAACCACGATTGCCTCAGCTACCGGCTCGCCGACCAGCCGGGAAGCTGGATCATGGAAGGTCCCGACGGCACGGCGAGGATCGAACTGCCGGCACGCTTCGTCGTCGACAACAGCCTGATGCTGTGCGAGATGATCCAGGCCGGCATCGGTATCGGCGCCCTGCCATCCTTCATCGCCAACCCGCTGCTCGCCCAAGGCAAGCTCGTGCGGATCCTGCCGCAACACAAACTTGCTGAGCGCGGCATCTATATCGTCTATCCAACCAATCGATTGCTGCTGCCGAAGGTAAGGGCCTTTGCCGATTTCTTCGCCGGCGAGATCCGGCTGGCCGGGCTCTAGGACGGAAAGGTCGCCGGCCCACACGCCCCCATCGCGCCGCCCGAATGAATACCGTCACAGTTGTTACTCCCGCCATTTGATCCACGGTGCCAAACTACTCTCGATGACGGCGCGATGACCTGCATCCCGGCGCTCTCGCCCGTGCGACGCAGGCTTCGTCTAAAACGAGGAGATTGAAAGCCATGACCAAGACAGTCGAGAATGCAACCGACCAGCCCACCATGCAGAAGCCGCAGGTGGTCTCACAACAGGCCTGGGAAGAAGCGCGACAGAACCTGCTCGTCAGGGAAAAGGCACACACGCATGCTCGCGATGCGCTTGCTGCAGAGCGCCGGCGCATGCCGTGGATGGCGGTCACGAAGGAATATGTCTTCGAGGGCCCCGAGGGCAAGGAAAGCTTGCTTGACCTCTTTGCCGGCCGGCATCAGTTGATCGTCTACCGCGCCTTCTACGAGCCGGGCGTCTATGGCTGGCCCGCGCACGCCTGCCGCGGCTGCTCCATGGTCGCCGACCAGGTTGCCCACCTTGCCCATCTCAACGCCCGTGACACCACTCTGGTCTTCGCGTCGCGGGCGCCGCAGGCGGATATTGCCAGGCTGAAGGCGCGCATGGGCTGGACGATGCCCTGGTATACCATCACCGACAGCTTCGACCTCGATTTCGGCGTCGACGAGTGGCACGGCCACAACGTGTTCTTCCGCGACGGCGACCGGCTGTTTCGTACCTACTTCATCAACAACCGCGGTGATGAGCAGATGGGCGGCACCTGGAATTATCTCGACATCACGCCGCTCGGCCGACAGGAGGTCTGGGAAGACTCTCCCGAAGGCTATCCCCAGACGCCGACCTACAAGTGGTGGAACTGGAACGACAGCTATGTCGAAGGCGCTGCACCCGATCGGCGCTGGGTCGAGGTCTCGGACGCCGGCGAGGCAGCGATGCGAAACCAGGACGCGGGCTCGGTGCGATGAGCGCGAGCCTCTCTGCGAGCGCGCAGGAGGTCCACCGGACGGCAGCACGGAGGGCGGCCGATGGGCTCGCCCTCGCGGCGGCGCCGACCTTCGCGCTCATGGCGATTTCGACCGGCGCATGGGGCGCCGACGTCGGACAGATGTTATGCGCCGGCGAGCAGGGACTGCAGATCGGCGGGATGACCGTGATGTACATCTTCATGAGCGTCTTCCACCTTGCCCCATGGCTGCGGCTTCTCCAAACCGGCAAGCGCGAAGCAGCCTAGAGGCGCCGGTCGACATATCCCTCGGGCTAGGCATCTCATCGGCCCTACTCGAAGGCGAAGTGGGGCCGATGTTGCAGACACTCAAAAGGTGTGGAAACGACCAGGACCATATGTCCCTGATATCGGCGAATGGGCATGCTGTTGATTCTGAGAGGTCGTGACCTCTTTGGATTGAAGCAGGGAACGGCTTCCGCAAAGCAGTTCCGGCCGCCCACCAACAGCATTGTCTGTAACGGCTGCCGGGTATTGCCGCGCGAGAACGGTTCCGATGGCAGTATTTGATCGAATCGGGAAAACGAACTTGAGTGTTGCAACACCTCAGCCGACGCCAAAACGTTTCAAGCTGCGCCTGGTGCCATCGCTGGTCGGCGCCCTCGTCTGCGCCGCCGCCCTTGCGTCGTCGCTATACTATCTCGTTGGTCCCCAAAACGTCCCCACGGAAGTGGCGGCGATCGATCCGTCAGGGACTCCGACAGGTGCAGGCGCTTCCCCGAACCAGCCGAGCTTCGAGATCCTCTACAGCAACGGTGATCAGGGTCTGATGGTGTACAAGGGCTACGTCTATGTCGTGCGACTTGGTGACAAGTTGCCGAACGGCCGCCGTATGATCGGTTTCCAAAAACGGGACGGAAACTGGAACGCGGTGACGCTTTGAGGCCTTCTGCCGGGCGCGCGTTGTGGATGTTAACTGTTTGTTAACGCTCCCTTGCAAGGCAGGAAGAACCCCCATTTAGCCACGGTTGCCACCCAGGGCGAACTGGCGCAACTCTTTGTTAAAGAGTCGTGAATCAGTGCTTTGGATGGTGCAGAATGATTAACAAGAAGCTACAGGATGAACTGGTCGAGCTCGATGAGAGACCTGCGCTCGAGAGCCGCTCGGTGATGAGCGAACGGGCGGTCCAGGGCATCCCGCTCGCGATCGAGGCGGTCATCGGTCGCGCCAGGCTGACGGTCTCTCAGATTTCAAAACTCCACCCTGATGATACGATCCATCTCGACCGCGATTTCGGCGATCCGGTCGAACTCAAGGTCAACGGCATGGTCATCGGCAGAGGAGAGATCGTCTATGACGAATCCAGCAACGCCGTCGGCATCAGGATCATCGATATATCGCCGATCGCGCAGCGCTAGTTTCAACGTCGCGCATTCCGCGCCGGAGAGACGCGGAGGCCCTTTTCTTCCGGCGTTGACCCGGTCTCCACGCGGTTGTCCGTCGATTGCCTGTGGATCAACAACCAGAACGAGCAAGAGTTAATAGGTTGTTAGCACATACCGAACAATTTTAGCCGCACAGGCAAAGCCTATCCTCTTTTAATTACCGTCCGAGAGCCTTGTTCGGTGTGCCGGCTGGCAGACTGATCCCATAGCTTCGGGTGGCTTAGATCTGGATGCGTTCGGAATGACATTGATCTCTCTCGCCGTCCGGCTGAAAAGCCGGGCACATTTTTCGCTGAAACGAAACGTCAGTGGCAAAAGCGGAGCGGTCGTCGGCATCACCCTGGGCCGGAGAACGCAGGCAAGGCAACGGCTTGGCATCATCATCGCCGGCTTTGCCGTGATCTTTCTGGTGATCATGGGCCGCCTGATCCAGTACGGACTGCAAAGACCTGTCGAGACGGCGTGGATCAGCGACACCAACCACGCTGTGGCCTCCCGCCCTGACATCGTCGATCGGCATGGGGAACTGCTGGCGACCGACGTCAACATGGTGTCGCTCTATGCCGAACCACGAAAGATCGTCGATGCGGACGAAGTCGTCGAGAAGCTCGCGACCGTCATTCCCAATCTCGATTGGCGCGATACGCACCGGAAGCTTCGATCCGGCACCGCCTTCCAGTGGTTGCGGCGGCAGCTCACGCCGCGACAGCAGGCGGACATAATGGCACTCGGCATTCCCGGCACCGGCTTCCGGCCGGAAAAGCGGCGCTTTTATCCGGGCGGATCGACGGCCTCGCATATCCTCGGGCATGTCAACGTCGACAATCAGGGCCTGCAGGGCATGGAGCGCTACATCGATCAGCAAGGACTTGCCGATCTCCGGGCGGCGGGATTGACCGGCAACACCCCGCTCGAGCCGGTCAAGCTCTCGATCGACCTTCGCGTTCAGAGCATCGTTCGGGAAGCGGTTGCGCGCGCCATGATCGACTACCAGGCGGAAGCCGCCGGTGCCGTGGTCCTGGATGTGGAGACTGGAGAAGTCATCGCGATGGCTTCGGTGCCCGACTACGATCCGAACCAGCCTTCGCGCACGCTGCCGGATGGCAATATCGACAAGGAATACGAAAAGGGCTGGTTCAACCGGATGAGCAATGCGACGTTCGAGATGGGCTCGACGTTCAAAAGCTTCACCCTGGCAATGGGACTGGACGCCGGCAAGATCAGCCTCAACTCCGTGGTCGATGCATCGCGCCCCATCCGCATGGGCGGCTTCACGATCAAGGATTTTCGCGGCAAGTATCGCCCCCTCACCATTCCCGAGGTCTTTCAGTATTCATCCAATATCGGAACCGCCGCGGTCGCCGACATGGTCGGCATCGAGGGACATCAGGCCTTTCTCACCAAGCTTGGGCTTCTTTCCAAGATGGAGACCGAGCTGCCGGGCGTGGCAACGCCCACGCAGCCCCGGAGCTGGAAGAAGATCAATTCGGTGACCATATCCTTCGGACACGGCGTTGCGACCACGCCGCTGCAAACCGCGGCCGCCGCTGCCGCTCTGCTGAACGGCGGCACCCTGATCTCTCCGACGTTCCTTCCGCGATCCCCCGAGACGGCGAAGGCGCAGGCTCAGCAAGTCCTGCAACCGACGACGAGCGCCGACATGCGCTACCTTTACAACCGCAACGGCAAGCTGGGCTCCGGCCGCCACGCCCAGGTGCCCGGCTTCCATGTCGGAGGAAAGACGGGCACGGCGGACAAGGTCATCAATGGCCGATACGCCACAAACCTCAATTTCAACGCCTTTCTCGCGGGCTTTCCCATGGATAACCCGCGCTACATCGTCCTTTCGATCGTCGATGCGCCGCTGACGGGCGAGAGAGGCGGCCGTCAGGCAGCGCACACAGCGGCGCCCGTCGTCCGGGAGATCATCAGCCGCGCCGGTTCCTTCCTCGGCGTCCAACCCCGCTTTGGACCCGAGCGCGAACCGCACCTGGTGGCGGACTTCTAAAAGCGGTTTGCGGAAAGGAGGCGGTGACGCGGACCGGGAATGGACGCATCGCCGCACCCGCCACCCTTGGCTTCATGCCTCAGCAAGGCTATGTCCATGTCCTGCAGCGCCGCGCGTCTCGTTAGACGCGCTAAGGTCGCTGTAGCACTTTGACGAGCTGCATGTTTTTGCTCTTTGATCGGGCACGATTAATGGAAACATGCACGAACGACACGATTCGGTACGGGAGGAGCCTCAGATGCTGATCGATGGAAAAGTCTTTATCGTGACCGGTGGCGGTTCGGGCCTCGGCGCAGCCGTCGCGCGGCGGCTGCATGGCGAGGGTGCCCGTGTGGTTCTTGCCGACGTCAACGCCGAGGCCGGACAGAAGATGGCCGAGGAACTTGGCAGCAACGCCCTCTTCCAGAAGACGGATGTCACCAACGAAGCGGATGGCGCCGCCGCCGTTGCAGCGGCACTGGATCGCTTCGGCCATCTCCATGGACTGGTGAACTGCGCCGGTATCGCGCCGGGTGAAAAGGTGCTCGGCCGCGACGGCCCGCATCGCCTCGAAAGCTTTTCGCGCGCGGTCGGCATCAACCTGATCGGCACCTTCAACATGCTGCGGCTTGCCTCCGAGGCGATCCAGCGGGAGGAGCCGGGCGAGGACGGCGAACGGGGCGTGATCGTCAACACCGCATCGGTTGCCGCCTTCGACGGCCAGATCGGCCAGGCGGCCTATGCCGCATCCAAAGGCGGCGTCGTCTCGATGACGTTGCCGATCGCTCGCGAGCTTGCGCGCTATGGCATCCGTGTGGTCGCCATTGCACCGGGCATCTTCGAAACGCCGATGATGGCCGGTATGCCGCAGGAAGTGCAGGATTCGCTCGGCAAGAGCGTGCCCTTCCCGCAGCGCCTCGGCAAACCCGAGGAGTTCGCGGCTCTCGTGCAGCACATCTGCGAGAACCGCATGCTGAATGGCGAAGTCATCCGCCTCGACGGCGCGCTGCGCATGGGCGCGCGCTGACAGGATCAGGACCGGCGCCTCGCCCGTATTCAATCGGGCGCGGCGCCACGCCTTTACCAAGGCAGATCAGGCGGCTTGATCGACCATCCTGACGACATAGGCGCAGCGGCGGGCGCCGGCGAGGATGTGCTCGGCGCGCTCGACCTCGACCCCGGGGCCAAGCACTGCGCGGAACACGCTCAACTCCGCCCGGCAGAAGCCCTGGCAGCTCGTCGCAGCGGCGCAGATCGGACAATGGTTCTCGACAAACAGCAGCGTGCCGTCACCGGGATCCTCGTAAGCCGCCATATAGCCTTCCTGAGATCGCAACCGCACTAGTTCGTCCACCCGCTCGCGCAGGCTCTTCTTGTCACTCATCGCCGCGCTGTAGTTCTCCCGCGTCTCGTTCTCCCGTGCCGCGATCAGCCGATCGATCGCCACCTCGCCAAGCGTCTGCCGGATCGTCCTCAACAGCTGGACGGTCAACTCCGCATGCGTGTCGGGAAACTCAGCGTGGCCAAGCGCGGTCAGCCCCCAGAATTGCGACGGACGGCCGACGCCTTTCGCCTCCGACCAGGACAGGACGAGACCATCCTCGGCAAGGCGAACCAGCTGTTGCCGTACGGCCTCGCCGGTAATCGTCAGACGCTTGCCGAGTGCCGCCGCCGTTTGCGGACCATGCAGCTTCAGCGCCAGCATGATGCGCTCTCCCGGCGTGCGGCCGCTGCTTTGCTCCGGATTTAACAAGTGATCGCTTGACATATTCCTGCGCGCAGATTTACAAAGAATTGTCTTGCTAAATACACTCTCATCCATTCGCAGACAAGTGATCCGTCGAGAGTGTCCCGCCCGCAAAGGAATTGATCATGGCCTTCGAACTTCCCGCCCTTCCCTATGCACCCGCAGCACTCGCTGAAAACGGCATGAGCGCCGAGACGATCGAATTCCACCACGGCAAGCACCACCAAGCCTATGTCACGGCGCTGAACGGCTTCGTCGAGAAGGACGCATCGCTTGCCGGCCTGTCGCTCGAGGAGATCATTCGTCTCAGCCACGGCAAGGCGGAACTGGCGCCGGTCTTCAACAATGCCGGCCAACACTGGAACCATATCCTCTTCTGGAAAAACCTTTCGCCCAAGGGTGGCCAGATCCCAGGCGCGCTCGAAAACAAGATCACCGAAGACTTCGGCAGCGTTCAAGGCTTCAAGGATGCCTTCAAGGCCGCCGCCACCGGCCAGTTCGGCTCCGGCTGGGCCTGGCTCGTACTCGGCCCTGACGGCAAGCTCAAGGTGACGAAGACCGCCAACGGCTCCAATCCGGTCGCAACCAACGAAGGCAAGGCCCTGCTTGGCCTCGATGTCTGGGAACATGCCTATTACATCGACTACCGCAACCGCCGACCGGACTACACCTCGAACTTCCTCGACAAGCTCGCCAACTACGAGTTTGCCGAAGCGGAATTGAAGTCCGCCTGACCTGCCGATGAGCACCGCGAGCCGGAACCGGCTCGCGGATCGGATGGTCAGAGAATTTGCGACGGCCCTCTCGCCCCCGCCTGCGCCTGGGCTTTCGCAAACCCCCGTGGCGTCTCCCCGCCGCCACGGGCTACCTCAGTTGGAACAAGACCCATGCGCCAGACATATTCGCTCTCCGTCGATATCGACGCCCACGCCGACCTGGCCGTGTCGAAACCGGAGTTCGCCGACACCCTGTCGCATCTCGCCGCTACCGTCTGCGTGGCAAGCTCCGGTGGGGGCGCCGATAGTCTCGGCCGGACCGTGACCGCCACTTTCTCGCTCTCCGCCAACCCGCCATCAATCGTCATTTCGATCAAGGCGGACAGTCCGCTCGCCACATTGATCGCCGCTGAAGAGGGGTTCTCGCTGGCCATGCTGGCTGAGGGGCAGGAACTGATCGCGGATGCCTTCGCCGGCAAGATGGAAGCGTCCAAGCGTTACCTCGTCGGCATCTGGGCCGACTGGCCGAGCGGACGGCCAAGGCTTCTCGGGGCCGCCGCTGCGCTCGACTGCGTGCTCAGCGCTTCGATGCAGGTCGGGGACCACACGCTGTTCGTCGGAACAATTGTCGCAACCGAGACTTCCACCCATGCCGACCCCTTGATCTGGAGCCGCCGGCGATATCAGTCTCTCGACAGGGCGAGATCGTTGCCGGCGCCGCCGGGCAACGGACATGCGGTCCTCGCCCCAACCAAGCCTGCGGCCTGAATCGGCGATCGTGTAGGAGGAACGCCAGCAATGCGGCAAGTGCTCGAAAAGCTCTTACAAGACGGCAAGGATGACGCCCTGCTGCGCTTCACGCTGGGCAGCATCTGCCTTCAGGAGGCGGATCTCGAAACCGCACTTGCCCATGTCGAGCGGGCAATCGCCTTCGACCCGGATTACTCGGCAGCGTGGAAACTGCGCGGTGCCATCCTGCACAAGCTCGCCCGGTTCGAAGAGGCGATCCAGGTCTGGCGCGAAGGTCGCGTTGTCGCCGAACGGAAGGGCGATCTGCAGGCGGCAAAGGAGATCGGCGTTTTTCTGAAACGCTTGGAACGCCAGTGCATCGCTGCGAACCGGAACGAATAGCCGACCCATCGCGGGGGGTAGACCGGGCCGGCAGTGATACCGAGCCCGAAAGCATCGAGACCGTCAACTCACTTGAAGACCGACGGCAGCCAGAGCGACAGGGCCGGGATGTAGGTGACCGCCATCAGCACCGCGATGCTGGCGCCGAAGAACGGCAAGATGGTGCGCATCGCCTCGCGAATGGAAATCCCGCCAACGGCACAGCCGACGAACAGCACCGTGCCGACCGGTGGCGTGTTGAGCCCGATGCCGGCGTTGAGGATCATCACCACGCCGAAATGCACCGGATCGATGCCGAAGGCCTTCACCACCGGCAGGAGCACCGGCGTGCAGATGATCACCATCGGCGCCATGTCCATGAAGGTGCCAAGGAACAGCAGGATGATGTTGATGACAAGCAGCACGATAATCGGGTTTTCCGAGATCGCGCTGATCGCGCTGATCATCAGCGCCTGCACCTGCAGGAACGCCATCAGCCAGCCGAAGGACGCCGCCATGCCGATGACCAGAAGCACCATGGCGGTGGTGCGCACCGCCCCCATCACCGCCTCGACGAAACCCGTCCAATCCAGCTCGCGGTAAACCAGCATGGCGACGAGGAAAGCATAGAGCACGGCGATGCAAGAGCTCTCGGTGGCGGTGAAGACGCCGGAGCGTACGCCGCCGAAAATGATTCCGATCAGCACGATACCGGGGAATGAGGCGAGCAGGTAATAGAAGACCTTGGAAAATCCCGGAAACGGCTCGGCCGGATAGCCTCTGCGCCTTGCAACGATATAGGCCGTCACCATCAGCGAAAGCGCAAGCAGCAGGCCGGGAATGATGCCGGCGGTAAAGAGATCGGCGACGGAGACATTGCCGCCCGCCGCGATCGAATAAAGGATCATGTTGTGCGACGGCGGCACCATCAGCGCGATGATCGCCGCATTGACCGTGACGTTGACGGCATAGTCGCGGTCATAGCCGCGCTTTGCCATTTGCGGGATCATCAGGCCGCCGACCGCCGAGGCATCCGCCACTGCCGAGCCGGAGATGCCGCCGAAGAGTGTCGAAGCGACGATGTTGACCTGGCCGAGACCACCGCGAAGGTGCCCGACGAGGCCGGCGGCAAACTGGATCAGCCGGTTGGCAATGCCACCGCGCACCATGAGGTCGCCGGCAAAGATGAAGAACGGGATCGCCATCATGGCGAAGATGTTCATGCCGGAATTCAACTGCTGGAACACCACCACCGGCGGCAGGCCGAGATAGAGAACGGTGGCGAAGGAGGCAATGCCGAGGCAAAACGCGATCGGCGTGCCGATGAACATCAAGAGGGTGAACACCCCGAAGAGGATAGTGTAAGCCATTCAGGCCATCTCCTGCACGACGACATCTGCGGCGACATCGACACCCAGAACCAGATCGATCAAACGCTCGGCGGCAAACAGGGCAATCATCACACCGCCGACAATGAGCGGAAAAAAGTCGACCCCTCCCGGCCAGCCGAGAACGGGAATGGTGGCCGTCCAAGTGCCGAAGCAAAGAAGCAGGCCGTAATAGGCCATGGAAGCGCCGAAGATGACGATCAGGCCAAGGCTCGTCAGGTCCATGGCCATTTGCACTGAAGGCTTCATCACATGACGGATGACATCGAGCCCGAGATGCACACTTTCGCGCACGCCGACGGCGGCACCGAGCATGATGAACCAGGCCATGAGATGAAGGGCCAAGGGTTCAGACCAGCTTGGCGAGTCGTTCAAGACGTAGCGGGCAAAGACCTGCCAGCCGACGATCAACGTCATAGCGACCATGCCGGTGCCGGCGATATAGAGCGACGCGCGGCTTAGCGCTCCGAGAACCGGGCGCATCGCCCGCATGAAACGACGCATGTCTCTTCCTCCTCCGCAAAAGCGATCAATGGACAGTTGCGAAAGCCGGCTCCATTCTCGGAGCCGGCCCGCCGTCTGCTGTCACTTGACCGCCTTCACCCGCTCGAGAAGGTCCTTGAGTTTCGGGTCGCTGACGAACTGGTCGTAGACCGGCCCCATGGCGGCGGCAAACTCTTCCTTGTTGACCTTGATGACGTTTGCACCGGCGGTGCGAACCTTCTCTTCCGAGACTTTTTCGCGCGCGCTCCACAATTCGCGCATCTTGCCGACGGAATCCTTTGCCGCCTGGCGGATCAGGCCCTGGTCATCGGCGGAGAGCTTGTCCCAGCTCATCTTGGAGATCACCAGGATTTCCGGGTTGAGAGAATGTTCGGTGAGCGAGTAGTTCTTGGCCACCTCGAAATGACGGGCGGACTCGTAGGACGGCCAATTGTTCTCGGCACCGTCGACGACACCGGTCTCGAGCGACGAGTAAACCTCGCCCATCGGCATTGGCGTCGGGTTGGCGCCGAAGGCCTGCATCATCGCGATCCAGAGATCAGACTGCTGCACGCGGATCTTCAGCCCCTTGAGATCGGCCAGTTTCTCGATCGGCTTTTTGGTCGTGTAGAAGGAACGGGCGCCGGAATCGTAGAAGGCGAGACCGATCAGACCGTGCGGCTCGAAAGCGGCGAGAACCTCCTCGCCGATCGGGCCGTCGACCGTCTTGTGCATGTGCTCGGTCGAGCGGAACAGGAATGGCATGCCAAGGACCATCGTCTCCTTGACGAGGTTGTTGAAGGGCGCCGCATTGACCCGGTTCATGTCGATGACGCCGAAGCGGGTCTGCTCGATCGTGTCCTTCTCGCCACCGAGCACGCCGTTGTTCATGACCTCGATCTTGATCCGGCCGTTGCTGCGCTCGGACAGCAGCTGCCCCATGTACTTCACGGCCTCAACCGTCGGATAGCCGTCCGGGTGGATGTCCGCCGAACGCAAGGTGATTTCCTGCGCCTGTGCCGCTGTGCCGGCAAACGCCAGCCCCATTGCGACGCAAAGCATGCCTGCAATTTTCTTCATCGTTTCCTCCTCCACTAATTGTGCTTCGGCCTCTCCCAAGGCCGAGTTGCTGCCCGTCCGGGCCGGCATGCGAAATCTCATGTCCTTGGGCCCGACAGGGAGCCTCCCGGCTCCGGCCGCGGGTCGAAGTCACGCCGCCGCGAAGGCCGGCAGCTTGAACAGGTGTTCCGGGTTCTCAACGAGGGCCAGATGCTTTACCCGGTCGTTGGCAAGCCAGCCGAGCACCAGTGCGGCAAGCCGCGCGTCATTGGGATAGTCTTCCGTTTTCCGGATCATGTTGTGCGGCCAGTTCGAGCCCCAGATGATACGTTCCGGGGCATGGTCGGCGATCCTGCGCGAAAAGGCGGCCACGTCTGCATAGGGCCATCCCGCTCGCGAACTCTCGTAGACGCCCGCGAACTTGAACCAGACATTGCCCCGGTCGATCAGTTTGAGAAGTGCTGCAATCTCCGGCCCATCCGGGTCGACGCCGGCGAAGAATTTGCCGTGGTGATCGAGCACCCAGCGCGAACGGATGCGCTCCAGCCGCGGCAGGTGGTCAAGTATCCTGTTGCCATCGAACTGCACGGCGATCATCCAATCCGCCGCGTGTGCCCGTGCGTCGATCGCTTCCAGCGCGTCGAGCCCCACCGCGCCACCGGGCAGATCCATGATGCGTGCGCCGACGGCGCCGGATGCGCTCAGCGCGTGCATGTCCGCATCGGACGTGGTTTCGTCGATGACGACGACGGCACGTGCTGCATCCCTCATGGCGGCGACACAGGCAAGCGTGTTGGCGTTGTCCCGCTGGTGGGCATTGCCCTGGGTGATGATCACCCTGTCGATACCGAGCCAATCCATGACCCCGCGATAGGCCGTGACGTCTGGCAACGGTTCAGCCGGTAAAGGCGGACCGCCGGGAAGCGACGGAAACCCCGGCAGATACATGTGCATTTGGGCATCGACCGTGCCCTTCGGCAGACGGGGTTCAGGAGGACAGCCGGAGAGGGTGCGCTCGATCATCTCAAGCCTCGGGCATCTTGAACTGGGCGAGCGCACCGCGATCGATCTCTATGCCGAGACCAGGCGCGTCCGGGATCGCAACGACACCATTGACCGCCTCGATCGGCGTCTTCAGCACCGCCTGGCGGAAGGGATTCTCCGTCCGGTCGAACTCCATGATCGGCTCGATCGGGTTCACCCGCACCGGATCTGGCGTCATCGCCGCCATGAACTGTAGCGCCGCGGCAAGATGCACGCCGGTACCCCAGACATGCGGCACGATGCGAACGCCATGCAACGTCGCAAGACTTGCAATCTTCGCCATCTCGGAGAACCCACCGCAGCCGCAGAGATCCGGCTGCAGGATGTCGACGGCGCGGCTCTCGATCGCTGGCCACATGCCGTAACGGGTGTGCCAGGTCTCGCCGCCGGCAACCGGGATGGGCTGCCCGGCTCTCACCTCGCGATAGGCCGAAAGCTGTTCCGGCACCACGGGCTCTTCGAACCAGTCGATATCGTAGTCCGCCGCCGCCTTGCCGAGGCGGATCGCCTCGGTGACGGTGTAGCCGTGATTGGCATCGATCATCAGCCGCATTTCATCGCCGATCGCCTCGCGCACGGCACGGATGACGCGCAGGTCTTCGTCGATGCTAAAGCCGATCTTGATCTTGCAGGCGTGAAACCCCTGCGCCCGGCGTTCCGCCATCTCCATGGCATTGTCGGAGACGCGATCGACGCCGTCGCGCTTGAAGCTGCCGGTCGCATAGGCGCGCACGCTCTCGCGCCAGCGGCCACCGAGCAGCATCGAGACGGATGCGCCGTAATGTTTGCCCTTGATATCCCAGAGCGCGATGTCGATGCCGGACAGCGCCGTGATCGCCAGACCGCGCTGCCCCTGATCACGCAGCGCATTGTAGAGAATCGCCCAGAGTTTTTCGGTCTGGCGCGGGTCCTGGCCGATCAGCCAGGGGGAATAGGCCGCGACCACGGCCGCATTGGGTCTCGCCGGCCCAAGGCATTCGCCCCAGCCGACGGTCCCGTCATCGCATTCGATCTCGACTAGCACATGCGCGCGCCGATCAAAGCGCATCGACGCGCTTTCGAACGGCACCGCCAGCCGGTGCTCGAGGAGATGCGTGCGGACGGCAACGATCTTCATGCCACTCCTCCCTGCCCGTCACGCTTTGCGCTTGTGACTGCCGATGAGGGCGTCGAGCATCTCGACTTCGGCCCCCGTCAGGTCCTTGAGCGGGCTGCGCACCGGACCCGCATTGAACCCCTGCAGGCGCACGCCCGCCTTGACCGCCGAAACGGCATAGCCCTTGGCGCGGTTGCGGATGGCCATGAACGGATAGAAGAAATCGTTGAGGATGCGCTCGCAGGTGGCGCGGTCGCCGCTGCGCAGCGCCGCATAGAACTCGTTGGCAAGACCCGGAACGAAGTTGAAGACGGCGGACGAATAGGTGGTGAAGCCAGCACCGAGATAGGCCTCGGCAAAAAGCTCGGCGGTCGGCATGCCGCCGAGATACATCAGCCGGTCGCCCATCTTGGCGGTGACCTGGCGCACGAGGCCGATATCACCGGTGCCATCCTTGAAGCCGATCAGGTTCGGGCATTCGTCACAGAGCCGCGCCAGCGTGTCGGGCTGCAGCACGGAGTTGTCGCGGTTATAGACCATGACACCGATGCCAACCGACTGGCAGATCTTCTTCACATGGGCGTAAAGCCCTTCCTGCGGCGCATCGATCAGGTAGTGCGGCAGGAGCAGGATGCCATCGGCACCGACCCGCTCGACCGAGCGGGCGATATCGACCGCCATCTCCGTGCCATAGCCGCAGCCGGAAACGATCGCCGTTTCGCCAGCAACCTCCTTGGCGGCGGCAACGATGCCGGGGATTTCATCGGGTTTCAGCGAGAAGAACTCGCCGGTTCCGCCGGCAGCAAACAGCACCGGCGCCTTGTAGCCCGCCAGCCACTCGACATGTGCCTTGTAGCTTTCCGGCGCAAAGCGACCGTCCTTGTCGAAGTGCGTGACCGGGAAGGAAAGGAGGCCCGATCCAAGCGCGGCCTTGATCTGTTCTGGGGTCATTTCGCGCGGGTCCTCCCTAATACTCGACGCGCCCTACTAAGCAAGTCATCACATACATGTCAATATGTGATAATACAAGTGATCATATGACCTTCGAAATTCAATGACCCCGCGCCTTTGGCACCGAATCTCGTTTCATCTTGCCACGCAACACAAAACCCCAGCGAGCCAGGTATTCAAACGCGCAAGCTCTCCATTCATGTTGCAGTGAAGATGTATTATATGTTAGCCAGTATTGTATGATGTGATTGACTGATGACCGACGGGACCCCACCCGCCGACATGAAGGAGATGGGCGATGGAACGACTTCTGATCACCGGCGCAGCAGGCCAATTGGGCCGCGTCATGCACAAAAAGCTCGCCCCGATGGCAAAGGTGATCCGACTTTCCGACCGTTCGCCGCTCGACCCACCCGGCGAGAACGAAGAATGCATTCAGTGCGACCTCGCCGATGCCCGCGCTGTCCATGACCTTGTTGCCGGCTGCGATGCAATCCTGCATCTCGGAGGCATATCCGTCGAACGACCCTTTTCAGAAATCCTCGACGGCAACATTCTCGGCCTCTACAATCTCTACGAAGCTGCGCGCGCCAACGACAAGCCGCGCATCCTGTTCGCCAGCACCAACCACACGATCGGCTACTATCCGCAAAACGAGCGACTCGGCCCGAATGCCCCCTACCGGCCGGACGGGCTCTACGGTGTGTCGAAGTGCTTCGGCGAAGCACTTGCCCGCATGTACTTCGAGAAGTTCGGCCAGGAGACGGCGCTGGTGCGCATAGGCTCGTGCCTGCCGGAGCCCATCAACTACCGCATGCTGTCCACCTGGCTTTCGCATGACGACTTCGCGTCCCTGATCGAAGCCGTCTTCCGCGTCCCGGTTCTCGGCTGCCCGGTCGTCTGGGGCGCGTCTGCCAACGACGCCGGCTGGTGGGACAATTCGCACATTGGATGGCTGGGCTGGCGACCGAAGGACAATGCCGAAGTCTTCCGCGATAAGATTGCCGCAAGCAGCCCGAAGCCGGACCCGGGCGATTCGCTCGTGCGGTATCAGGGCGGCGCCTTCGTCGATGATCCGATCTTTTAGAAGTAGGCCCTACGCCTTGCCAATGGATTGCGCCCTTGATCGGCAATGGCGTATCCAGAAACTCACACCAAGTCCCAGAAACGGCCATGCCCATGAGCAACGTCACCGCCCCCGACAACACAACGCCACAAGGCAAGACGCTGGTGGCCAGGGTGACCGACGCACTTGGCGGACAGATCGCCGGCGGACACTATAAGCCGGGCGATCGCCTGCCATCGGAGGCGCAGCTTACCCAGGAGTTCGGCGTCAGCCGCACGGTCGTGCGCGAAGCGATCGCGGCCCTACGCTCCGGCGGGCTGGTCGAAGCGAGACACGGTATCGGCGTTTTCGTGCTGGAACCCACGCCAGTGGCTCCGCTGCCTTTCCATGGTGTCGATCTCGCGCGCGTCTCTTCGCTGATCGAAATGCTGGAACTCAGGACCGCCGTCGAAGGTGATGCCGCCGCCCTTGCCGCCCTGCGCCGCTCGCCGGCGCAGGAAGAAAAGATCGTCGAAGCCTTCGACAGCTTCTGTGCGAGTGCTGCCGAGGGTCGCCCCACGGCGGAAGCCGACTTCAATTTCCACCTGGCGATCGCCCAGGCGACCAACAATCCGCGGTTCAGCGAGTTCCTGCAGATGCTGGGCACCGCGCTTATTCCCCGCCGCGCGGTTTCCGAAAGCGGCGAGGAAACCGTGCTGGCGGCAGCGGAACTGTCGCGATTGATCTCGGAACACGAGGCCATTCTAATCGCGATCCAGGATGGCGACGAGGAACAGGCGCGCGGCGCCATGCGCCAGCACCTCAAGAACAGCCAAGTGCGCTATCGCTCGATGTTGCGCGCGGCCCGCTGAAGAACCGCGCGGCTGCCGCGGGCTCAGTCGCGGCCAAGCCGGCGTATGTTGCTCGCAAGCTCGGCCGCCAGGCGAAGTGCGGCCGCCGTCGCGCCGGCCATCTGCGGCATGATCAGCCATTCGAGCGTCCAGGCGGCACCAGACCGCTCCTGCTCGTGTATCAGCGCATGGTGCATGCCGGAGAGCTGGGTCGCGTTGAACCGCGCCAAGGACACCAGAACCTCCGCCGCTACGGGGTTCTGCTTGTGCGCCATCGCCGAGGAACCACCGCCGCCGGCAAGCTCGATCTCATCGCCTTGCTGCGCCATCAGCGCGACATCCTGACCGAATTTGCCGAGGCTGCCGGTCACCAGCGACAGCGCGCTGGCAAAATCCGCAACCTCCGAGCGCTGGCTGTGCCACTGCGGAAAATCGGCAAGGCCGAGCTCTTCGGCAAGCGTGGCGCGCACTTCGTCGGCTCGATCGTCAAGTTTATCGAGCGTCCCCGCGGCGCCGCCGAACTGCACGGCGAAGAGATCACGGTGCATCGCCTCGAGCCGATCCATATGATCGAGCAGCGGCTCGATCCAGCTGCGCAACCGATCGGATACGGTGATCGGGATTGCCGCCTGCATGCGGGTACGCCCCATCAGCGCGCGATCCCCCCATTCGCTGTCGCATTCTTCGAGCACCGAGACGACATTGCCGAGGCGCACGGCGAAAAGCTGGGCGACCGCCTTCATCCGCAACATCAGGCTGGTGTCGATCACATCCTGGCTGGTGGCGCCGAAATGCACGTATTCCGCCGCCTCGCCACCGACGGCGGCGCGCAATTGCCGGACGAGTTCCGGCACGACCACGCCATCCACCGCCATGACCCGCTTCAGTGCGATGACATCGGGCGAAAAGGCGCGACAGGCCTCGGTGATGCGGTCCGCAGCGCTCGCTGGGATGATGCCGTGCACGGCTTCCGCCCGCGCAAGCGCCGCCTCGAAGGCGAGCATCGCATGGATGTCGGCGGAGGCCGAAAACTCGGCGGCAACCGCCTCATCACCCAGAAGCCCGGAGAGATAAGGATGGTCGAAGGCGGAATAGGTCATGGGTTCCCCGTTTCTGCTTGCCGAACGAAATGCCACCTGCTGCATGGGGGTATCAATCACCGCTCCATGTCCAGGCGTGACATTCCTGTTCAGATGTCGAGGAAGACCGTTTCCTTCTCACCCTGCAGGTGAATGTCAAAAACATAATTAGGCGCCGCTCCCGTCGCGACAAGCGTCGCGACGCGATGACGATGTTCAATCCGCGCAAGCAGCGGATCGGCGGCGTTGGCTTCCGCCTCGTCCGGAAAATACATGCGCGTCTGCAGGCCGACATTGATGCCACGCGCCACGATCCAGAAGCTGATATGCGGCGCCATCTTCCGGTCACGGCTGTAAGGCACGACCCCGGGCTTCACCGTTTCGAACGTGAAGACACCATCCTCGGCACCGGTCGCACAACGCCCCCAACCGGAGAAGTTCGGGTCGGCGGAGCCACGAATTTCGGTCGGCGAATTGTAGAGCCCGGCAGCATCCGCCTGCCAGATCTCAACGAGCGCGTCCCTGAGCGGCACGCCGGCGCCGTCGATCACACGGCCAGTAATGGTAATGCGCTGCCCTTTCGTCTGCTCATTCACCATGCACGATCCGAGGTCGGCTTGATAAACGCCGCCGATCCCGCAGAAGTTTGGCGTTAGTCCGATGTGCACGTAAGGGCCGGCCGTCTGCGACGGCGTTTCCTTGAGATAGTTCAACTGCTGCACCATCAGTTGCCCTCCAGCCGGTTCTCGAAAAGGGTCGAGCGGCGACCGCGCAGTACGATGTCGAATTTGTAGGCGCGCGCATCAAATGGGATCGTGTTTGCCCAGTCGAGCGGCGCGATCAGTTGCTCGATCGCCTGGCGATCCGGGATCGTGTTGACGATCGGACACTTCCAGATCATCGGATCACCCTCGAAATACATCTGGGTGATCAGGCGCTGTGCAAATCCGTGGCCGAAGACCGAGAAATGGATGTGGGCTGGCCGCCAGTCGTTGACGCCGTTCGGCCAGGGATAGGGGCCGGGCTTGATCGTGCGGAAAGCATAGAACCCCTCGTCGTCAGTGATCGTGCGGCCGCAACCGCCGAAATTCGGGTCGAGCGGCGCGAGGTAGCTTTCCTTCTTATGGCGGTAGCGGCCGCCGGCATTGGCCTGCCAGAATTCGAGCAGCGCGCCCGGCACGGCGCGGCCGCGCTCGTCGAGCACCCGCCCATGCACGATGATGCGCTCGCCAATGGCGCTTTCGCCTGCCCGCGCGAAATTGTGGATCAGGTCGTTGTCGAGGTCACCGATGACAGAATGGCCAAAGACAGGGCCGGTGATTTCCGAGATCGTGCCGTCGAGCGACAACAATGCCTTCTGTGGTGAGCGCAGCACCGAGGTCTTGTAGCCCGGCGTCAGCGCCGGCGCATGCCATTGCCGGTCGCGGGGGAAAAAGGCACCCGTCTCCGGCTTTCCGTTCGTTCTGTCGGTCATCATCTTCCCCCGTCAGGCAGCCTTGCCGGCATCGATCTCGGCAAAGACCTGCTTGGCGATCTTGATCGCGTGATTGGCCGCCGGCACGCCGGCATAGATCGCCACATGCAGCAGCGCCTCGCAGATATCGTCGCGGCTGGCGCCTGTGTTGACGGTCGCGCGCACATGCATGGCCACCTCGTCATCCTGACCAAGGGCTGCGAGCAGCGCGATCGTCACAATCGAACGCTCCCGCTTCGTCCAGGTCGGCCGCGACCAGACGTGGCCCCAAGCGGCCTCAGTGATCAGCTCCTGAAACGGGCGATCGAAATCGGTGGAAGCCGACTGGGTCCGGTCCACATGATTATCGCCCAGAACGGCCCGGCGCGTGGCCATGCCCTGGCGATAACGGTCCGAGGGCGTGAAGGCGTCACTCATGCGGCTTGTCTCCATGCATTGCGATTTCGAAGAAGGCGCGAAGCACCGCGGTCAAAACCTCCGGGTTTTCGACGCAGGGGATGTGGCCGGCGTCGCGGATGACTTCGTAGCGCGCGCCGGGAATGAGGCGGGCGGTCGCAAGCACGACATCGGGCGGCGTCGAACCGTCCTGGTCGCCGACCACGCAGAGTGTGGGCACCACAATGCGGGCGGCCGCCTCGGTATAGTCGGCATCGCGGATGGCCGCGCAGGTTGCGATGTATCCGGTCACCGGCTGGCGCACCAGCATGTTGCGATAGCCGGCATAGGCGGTGTTTTCCGGCCGGCGGAAGGCTGGCGTGAACCAGCGCTCAAGCACGCCATCGGCGATCCCCTCGATACCATGTTCCTCGATGGCAGCGATGCGTGCCGCCCACATTTCAGCCGTGCCGATCTTGTGCGCCGTGTCGCAAAGAACCAGCGCACGCACGAGATCGGGCCGCCGCTGGTAGAGCGACTGTGCGATCAACCCGCCGACCGACAGACCGCAGATGATTGCCTGCTTGACCGAAAGCATGTCGAGCAGACCGGCCAGGTCGTTGGCGTGATCCTCGATCGCGTAAGGGATCGGCCCGATATCGGAGAGGCCATGGCCGCGCTTGTCATAGAGGACGATGGCATAGTCGCCGGCGAGCCGGACGACGACGTCGCGCCAGATGCGAAAATCCGTGCCGAGCGAATTGGCAAAAACCAGCACCGGCCGGTCGCCGGTCGCGCCGATCACCTGATAGTGGATCGTGATGTCGTTGATGCGGGCAAACTGCACGGGCTCTCTCCTCCGACACCAAAATTGGATATTTAATCTGGTTAGGTAAAATGATATTTCATGGCATTTCATTAACTTGAGGGTTATGAATTCCATGGTCGACGCCCGGGTTAAGTTTCGCCATCTGCAGACTTTTGTCGAGGTCTCCCGGCAGAAGAGCGTGATGAAGGCGGCGGAGCTGCTGCATGTCAGCCAGCCGGCCGTGACCAAGACGATCCGCGAGCTGGAAGAGGTGCTTGGCGTCGCGGTTTTCGAGCGCGACGGGCGCGGCATCAAGATAACACGTTACGGCGAGGTCTTCCTGCGCCACGCTGGCGCAGCGCTGACGGCGCTGCGGCAAGGGCTCGATTCCGTGTCGCAGGAACGCGCCGGCGACGGTGTACCGGTCAGGGTCGGAGCGCTGCCGACAGTGTCGACCCGGATCATGCCGCACGCCATGACGCTTTTCCTCAAGGAGGATACCGGCGCGCGCATCAAGATCGTCACCGGCGAAAACGCAGTTCTCCTCGAACAGCTGCGCGTCGGCGATCTCGATCTGGTCGTCGGGCGGCTTGCGGCACCGGAGAAGATGGCTGGCTTCTCCTTCGAGCACCTCTATTCCGAACAGGTTGTCTTTGCCGTCCGGGCCGGCCATCCGCTGCTTGCGGGCTCGCATTCCACGTTTGCGCGGCTCGCAGATTTCCCTGTACTGATGCCGACGCGCGCCTCGATCATCCGCCCCTTCGTCGAGCGTTTCCTGATCACCAACGGCATCGCCAGCCTGCCGAACCAGATCGAGACCGTGTCCGATGCCTTCGGCCGTGCCTTCGTCCGGGCGAGCGACGCGATCTGGATCATCTCCGCCGGCGTCGTCGCCAGCGACGTCGACGACGGAACGATCGCGATCCTACCGATCGACACCAGCGAGACGAGGGGCCCCGTCGGCCTTACCATGCGCGCCGACGCGGCACCGTCACTGGCTCTCTCGATCCTGATGCAGACCATTCGCGAGGCAGCGACCATCGTCGCCACCAAACTCTGAGGGCGCATGCCGGGAATTCGCGGCTTTACAAGCCCCGGCCAGCGACCGAGATTGCGGGTTCCGACAGACTGGTGATCCCATGCCAACCGCTCCCCTCCTCGTTGAAGCCTTTTCCCAAAAGCACATTCCCGAAATGCTCGACTGGTTTTCGAACCTCGAAGCGCTAGTGCAATGGGGCGGCCCCGGCCTCTCGTTTCCACTGGAGGCCGCACAGCTCGAGGCGATGCTCGCAGAGACAACGGCTGTCGAGCCCGCGCGCTCCATGTTCGCCGGCCTGGTCGACGGCAAGCTCGCCGGCCATGCGCAGGTGGCGCTCGATTGGCAGAACGGCGTCGGCCGCCTCAGCCGGGTTGCCATTAATCCGCGCATGCGCGGCCGCGGCCTCGCCCGGCCGTTTCTCCGTGAGGTGACCGAGCGCTTCTTCGCCGATCCCGCCTTCGAGCGGCTGGAGCTCAACGTCTACACCTTCAACGAGGCGGCGATCCGCACCTACCGCAGCCTCGGCTTTCGCGAGGAAGGTGTGCGCCGGTCGTCGGCCAAGGTCGGTGACGTCAGATGGGACACGGCGATCTACGGCCTGCTCCGGAATGAATGTAACTGACCGCGCGGCGAAGCGTCAGAACGGCAGCCCGACATAGTTCTCCGCCAGCGCCGTCTCGGCGGCGACCGAATGGGTCAGGTAGTCGAGTTCGGCCTCCTGGATGCGCTGGTCGAAATCGCCGGTATCCGGGAAACGATGCAGCATCGTCGTCATCCACCAGGAGAAACGCACCGCCTTCCAGACACGCGCAAGCGCCCGTGCCGAATAGGCATCGACGCCGGCATTCGAGCGATCCTGATAGTGTTCAAGCAGTCCCTCGAAGAGATAGTGCACGTCGCTGGCGGCAAGATTCAGCCCTTTCGCCCCGGTTGGCGGCACGATGTGGGCGGCATCGCCGACCAGGAACAAGCGACCGAAGCGCATCGGCTCGGCGACGAAGGATCGGAGCGGCGCGATCGACTTCTCGAAGGACGGTCCGGTCACCATCGCCTCGGCATGATGCTGCGGCAGCCGCCGGCGCAGCTCGTCCCAGAAGCGCTCGTCGGACCAGTCCTCGATCTTTTCGTTCAGCGAGCATTGAATGTAGTAGCGGCTGCGCGTCTGAGAGCGCATCGAGCACAGTGCGAAACCACGCGGATGGTTGGCGTAGATGAGTTCGTGATCGACCGGCGGCACGTCGGCCAGGATGCCGAGCCAGCCGAAAGGATAGACCTTTTCGAAGGTGTGCAGGGCCTTTTCGGGAACTGACTTGCGGCTGACACCGTGAAAGCCGTCGCAGCCGGCGATGAAGTCGCAATCGATACGCCGGGTCGCACCATCCTTCTCAAAGGTGACGTAGGGTTGATGGCTGTCGAAATCATGCGGTTCGACATTGGCAGCTTCATAGATCGTCGTCGCCCCGGAGTGCTCGCGATGCTCCATCAGATCGCGCGTCAGTTCCGTCTGGCCGTAGACCATGACGCGCTTGCCGCCGGTCAGATGCAACAGATCGATGCGGTGGTCGCGGCCGTCGAAGGCAAGCGAGAAACCGTCATGCGGCAGCCCCTCCTTGTGCATCCGCGCGCCGGCCCTGGCGCGATCCATCAATCCGACCGTGCCTTCCTCAAGCACGCCGGCGCGCACGCGGCCAAGGATGTAATCCTTGCCGACGCGGTCGAGGATGACGTTGTCGATGCCGGCTTCCGTCAGCAATTGCCCAAGCAAGAGCCCTGATGGGCCTGACCCGATGATGACGACCTTGGTGCGCATGCTCTCCTCCAGAATTGTCTTTTGACAAAATCTGCGCCGAGCGGGCTTCGCTCTCAATGGACAAATCCGCCATGAAATTGCACAAATCGAACATGACTTCAGGGAACGTGATATGAAGAAGACGGTTCCGACCTATGAGCTTTACGGCGAACGGACCGGCGAACGGCCGGATTTCTGGCTGCATTGCGAGACTATTCCGTCACGAAGCAGCCTCTACCACTGGGAGATCGGGCTGCACCGCCACGAAAGCTTCTTTCAGATCTTGTACATTGCCGGCGGCTCCGGCGACGCGGTCTTTGGCAACGCGGTGCACACGATCGAGCCGCCTATGGTTATCACCGTTCCGCCAGCCCTCAGCCACGGCTTCCGCTTCTCGCGCGACATCGACGGCTTCGTCTTCACCATCCTGGCGTCGCATCTGAAGACAACTCCCGGGGAACGCAATCGTCTCGGCTCCTTTCTTGCGACCCCGCATCTGACCCGGCTCGATGGCCGCGAGGATGCGGCCTATGTCGCAGCAACCCTCACGCGTCTGGCCAGGGAATGGGAAACCAACCGCAGCAATCGCACCGACCTGTTGGATGCCTACCTTACCTCCGTGCTGACGCTGGCGGCACGTCTCGACGAGGCAAGCGACAGCCGAGACGATACAGCCGATAGCGAAAACGAACAGCGGGTCCAGCGCTTCCAGGCTCTTTTGCAGCAGCACCACCGCTCGCATCGGCCGGCCGCCGCCTATGCCCGCGAACTCGGCCTGTCGCTGACGCATCTGAACCGGATAACGCGTATCATCATGGGGCTCAGCGCCCACGAGATGATCTCGCGAAAGCTCATCGGCGAAGCGAGGCGCGAACTCGTTTTCACCAGGGCCAGCGTGCAGGAAATCAGCTTCCGCCTCGGCTTTGCCGATCCCGCCTACTTCTCCCGCTTCTTCCTGCGCCAGACGGGCATGACACCGCGCGCCTGGCGCATGGCTGAGCGGGAAAGGCTCGGCGCATAGAAGCTCCGCCGACGCAATAGACGCTGGGATTAAGGAGCGGTCGTCCAATCCTCGACCCGGAGACCGGGCACACGATCGAATTCCGGCCTGTTGTTTGTCACCAGTATCAGGCCCTGCGATCGCGCGTGACCGGCAATCAATTGATCGTAAGGGCCTATCGGCGTCCCACTGCGCGCGAGTTCGGCGCGCAACTGGCCTGTATGGGTCGCTGCTGCCTGATCGTAGTTGAGAACCTCAAGACGCGCAGAAAAGCCTTCTATGACGGAAAGGTTGCGCTCGGGCATGGCGGATCTTTCCGCGCCATAGATCAACTCCATGAGACTGATCGAGCTGATGCATAGTTGACCGTGGTGCCTGTTGAACGCCTCGCGAACCTGCTGTGGCCGGTTCTTCAGCGTAAAAATACAGATATTGGTGTCGAGCATATATTTCAGCATCAGAGAGCCTCGCGCTCCTGTGGCGCCGACTGCTCTCTCTCTGTCATGAAATCGGTCGTTACGGACTCGCCATCGAACCAACTGCCCCAGGCTTCGCCTGCGGGCGCAATGATCCGCGTTCGCCCCACCGCGACGATATCGACGCGTTTGACATCCTCTGGAAGTGCGACGGCCTTCGGCAGCCGGATCGCCTGACTACGATTGCTGAGGAAAACAGCGCCTTGCTCCGACATCTCCATCTCCGGGATATGCTTTACGTATATCCAAGATGGTATCGGTTGCGGGATATGTCAACGGGATATACAAAATCACTCGCAGCGATAGCATCTTCATCGACGTTGGCAGGGGCCGCGTGGCCCACCGCTGGTCGCCATAGGCCCGCTCGCCTTCCCACGGTCAAAAAGATTTTTGCAACGACTCAAAACAGGAGCAGAATCAATACTCGGGTCCGAGGGGGACCCGGAGGATATACGGAGGAAGACATGGCAGTACGCGATCCGTCGCCCTCGCTATATAACGAGGATCTGGCACCGGCCGAGGAACGCCGGTGGGGCGCTTTCAGCATCTTCAATGTGTGGACATCCGACGTGCATAGCCTGTGGGGCTATTATCTCGCCGCGAGCCTGTTTCTGCTCTGCGGCAGCTTCGTGAACTTCGTCATCGCGATCGGCATCGGATCGCTGGTGATCTTCTTCCTGATGAGCCTCGTCGGCAATGCGGGCGTGCGCACCGGCGTGCCCTTCCCCGTGCTCGCGCGCGCCTCCTTCGGCACGTTCGGCGCCAACGTCCCAGCACTCGTACGCGCGGTCGTCGCCTGCTTCTGGTACGGCGCACAGACGGCCGCCGCGTCCGGCGCAATCGTCGCCCTTCTCATCCGCAACGAAGGCATGCTGGCCTTCCACCAGAACAGCCACATGCTCGGCCATTCGACGCTTGAGGTCATCTGCTACGTCGTCGTCTGGTCGCTGCAGCTGCTGATCATCCAGCGCGGCATGGAGACCGTTCGCAAATTCCAGGACTGGGCAGGCCCTGCGGTCTGGGTCATGATGCTGATCCTCGCCGTCTACCTCGTCGTCAAATCGGGAACCTTCTCCTTCGGCTCGGAAATCCCGCGCGACGTCCTCATCGAGAAGACCAAGGACGCGGGCGTTCCCTGGGAACCAGGCACCTTCCCGGCACTCGCGGCGGTCGCTGCCACCTGGATCACCTATTTCGCCGCGCTCTACCTGAACTTCTGCGACTTCTCGCGCTACGCGACGGATGTAAAGACGCTGCGCAAGGGCAATCTCTGGGGCCTGCCGATCAACCTGCTCGCCTTCTGCCTGGTCGCCGGCGTGACGACGACGGCGGCCTTTGCCGTCTATGGCGAAGTGCTGCTGCATCCGGACCAGATTTCGGCGAAGTTCGACAGCTGGTTCCTGGCTCTGCTCGCAGCGCTCACCTTTGCGGTCGCGACCCTCGGCATCAACGTCGTGGCAAACTTCGTGTCCCCGGCCTTTGACTTCGCCAATGTCTTCCCGCGGCAGATCAACTTCAAACGCGGCGGCTACATCGCCGCCCTGATTGCCCTCATCCTTTATCCCTTCGCGCCGTGGGAAACGGGTGCGGCACATTTCGTCAACTTCATCGGCTCGACGATGGGGCCGATCTTCGGGGTGATGATGGTTGATTATTATCTCATCCGCAGGGGCCAGCTCGATATCGAGGCGCTTTACCACGAGAATGGCGAATTCCGCTTCCAGGGCGGATGGCACGGCAGCGCCTTCATCGCCTTTGCGATTGGGGCGCTGTTTTCGTCGATCCTGCCGACGTTCACGAACATCCTGCCGGCCTGGTGGGGAACCTACGGCTGGTTTTTCGGCGTCGCGATCGGTGGGGCGATCTACTACGTCTTAAGGATCGGCGCACGCAAACCGGCCTTTGCCTCCTAGTCGTTCAATGCCGTACCCGGTAGGACGATCGGGTACGGCATCCGCGCCATCACGAGCCTCGGCTTGGGCGGCCGAGAATTTGGCGGACACCTTCTTTGGTGAAGGGCTGAGCCAGTTGCTTTAGAAATCCCGGTGCGATCTGTCCCTTGATGCCGATATCGATCGAGGATGGACGGTTGGGGTTGTAGTAGGTCCTGAAGATCAAATCCCAGATCACGACGTTTTCGCCGTAGTTCATGTTGCCTTCGCGAAGGTCCTTCGAATGATGCCAGCGGTGAAGGCGCGGCGTGCTGAAGACGAAATCGAAAATGCCGGTGCGCATATCGACGTTGCAATGGGTGAGGATGCCCATGAAGGCCGTAACCGCCCCAAGCCACCAGAAAACGTGGAGCGGCGCACCGAGGCAATAGAGCGGGATCTGGCTCATCGCGAGCTTGAAGAGCGAATCGGCAACATGGAAGCGGCCGGTATTGATGACCCACAGCCGGACGACACTGTGGTGCAGGGCGTGGAAGCGCCAGAAGAACAGTTTTTCATGGGCAATGCGGTGCGCCCAGTAGAGTCCCAGTTCGGCAATCACCACTGCCAACGCCACCTGAACCACCATCGGCCAATCCGAGGGCCACAATCCAAACTTCAGCGCGGCAAGCGGCTGCAGGATGTTGGCGGCATACATGGGGAAGACGGCGGCGACCAAGCCTGCCAGTTGCAGCAACCCCTTCGTCGCCAGCGTATACCCGATGTCGTTTACCGTCTCGCCATCCGACAACAACCAGCGTCGCTCGTAGGGGATGTAGCGTTCGAGAAGGAACAGGACAAAGACCGCGGCGGCATAGACCGTCGCGAAGGCGATCATCGGGTGGGTGCTTGCGAAGGCAAAATAAGAACCCAACAGTCCAGAGAAGAACACCAAAGGCCAGGACAGATATCGCAGTATTCGCTTTAGCAGATACCTGGCCTTCGAAAGGGCGCAGCTGCGCTCTGAAATCATCAATTACGCTCCATCCATTCCAGCAACTCGCGGCATGTGCGCGGGCGGCCATCGCTGACGCGCCCGTCCGAACATGCATCCAGGCTAAGGTCCGGATCCGGCCAATCGCCCCACCTCGTGCCGCCGTACATGCGCCTGATCTCGGCACAAGTGCGCGGCTTTCCGTCACTTAGCCGACCATCACGACAGGGATCGTACAGGTGCTGTGCTGTGCGTTGCGGATCGTCCGCAATCCACAGCCCTTTGTCGTCGGCATGCCCCGAACCCGCGCCGAACAGCATCATCCACATCGGCAAGACGACCAACCGCATCGACAACCGTCCTTGTTTGAAAACGTTATTGCCGAACTTTGGGGGGAGCGGATTACACGAGCATTGCGGGAAGCCGCAGGATGCAACCTGGTGCGTCCCGAAGCAACCTTTCATTGATTGACGGCAGATGCCCGGGGCTCGGAGCACGCGCGCGCCCTGCTGGCGTCTGGATCGAACAGCGGCTCGTCGTCCTCACCTTGCTTCGCGGGTCCGAAGGCGCGCGTTATGCCCACGTCAGAGGCTTGACGGCCCGCGCGATGACCCCGAAACACAGAGCGAGGCTGCGCTGT
Source organism: Ensifer sp. GW101-20A05 (assembly GCF_059424735.1). Taxonomy (NCBI): domain Bacteria; kingdom Pseudomonadati; phylum Pseudomonadota; class Alphaproteobacteria; order Hyphomicrobiales; family Rhizobiaceae; genus Ensifer; species Ensifer sp. GW101-20A05. The sequence continues at coordinate 87,428 of NZ_JBWKZT010000016.1, forward strand.
CGCCGCTGATGCCCTTCGTGCTGGAGCGCACCTTTACTCGAACCATCGACACCATTGCCGACACGCTCGGCCAATATGGGGACGGGCCATCCATTCAGGCGGCGATCGACCTCGTCGGGCGCTACCAGCTGGCAGGGCTCCTCATGGCTCCCAAGCATCGAGGTCAGGGTGGGCCACGCTCTCAGTCGTCCGAATAGCGCTCCTCGCGCCACGGGTCGCCGCGCATGTGATAGCCGTTCTTCTCCCAGAACCCGGCGGCATCACCGGCACGAAAATCAATCCGCGTGAGCCATTTGGCGCTCTTCCACAGATAGAGATGCGGAACGACGAGCCGCATCGGTCCGCCATGGGTGCGGCTGATCGGCTGCCCCTCCCAGTCCGTCGCGAGGATCGCATCCTCGGACGCGAAGTCTTCAAGCGGCAGGTTGGTGGTGTAGCCGTCATAGCTCGTCAGCATGACGTGGCTCGCCTCGGGCTTCGGCATCACATGATCCAGCAGGTCGCGGGTCGCGACACCCTGCCAGCGGTTGTCATAGCGCGACCAGGTGGTGACGCAGTGCATGTCCGAGAGCCTTTCGCTTTGCGGCAGCGCCTTGAAGGCGGGCCAGCCGAGCGACAAAGGATGCTCGACAAGGCCGGTAACATCGAGCCGCCAGCTTTCCGTCCGAATGATCGGCTGTTGGCCGAGGTCGAGCACCGGCCAATCCCTGACCAGGTGCTGGCCGGGCGGCAGGCGTTCGTCTTCCGGCCGAGCGATCCGTCCGGTCAGGAACTTGCCGTCTGCGGCCCAGCGTCGCTTCGTCGTCGTGAGTTTGGTTTCCGGCGGATGCGTGTCGTCGGTCATGAATCTTTACTCCCCGGCCCGAATTCACTCGCCAAGCGGAAATAAGAAGGGCGCTGCTGCAGAACGTCAAGCGCAGGGGCGCGAAGTTGCTATCTCAGGACCAAGCGCAAGGCAGCTTGCGTTTCCTTGAGCAGCGGCAGGTAACGCTCCACCATCTCCGCTGCGGCTACGTGCGCGGCCGGCGCACCGATGTTCAGCGCCGCAACGATCCGGCCGCGGTCGTTCTCGAGCGGGACGGCGATGGAGCAGAGGCCAAGTTCCAGTTCCTGATCGATGAGGGCATAGCCCTGATCGCGCACCCGACGAAGCTCAGCGATCAAGTCCTCCGGATCGGTTTTCGTATGGGGCGTGTTCGCCTTCAGGTTCGAGCGCGCCAGGATCTCGCGCGCCTCGTGCTCCGGCAGTGCCGCGAGCCACACGCGCCCCATCGACGCGCAATAGGCCGGCAGACGCGAACCGGTCGTCAGGTTGATCGACATCACCCGCTTTTGCGAGGCCCGGGCAATATAGACGATTTCGGTACCATCGAGCACCGAGGCCGAAGCGCTCTGTCCGGCGCGGTCCGAAAGCTGGTCGAGATAGGGCTGTATGATTGTCGGGAGCGGCGTCGCCGAGAGATAGGCATGGCCCAACCGCAGGATCTTTGGTGTCAGCGCGAAGAACTTGCCGTCGTAGTCGGCATAACCGAGCTCGGAGAGCGTCAGAAGCGACCGTCTGACGGTCGCCCGGTCGAGGCCCGTGATCTTCGACGCCTCGGCGATCGACAGCTTCGGACGTGTTTCGTCGAAGGCTTCGATCACCGTCAGCCCCCGTGCAAAGCCGCTGACGAAATCCGTCTCTCGCATCTGTCATCCCTCGGTTTATCCGTCGCATTTTGTGCGATATACGAACAAAAGTCAAATATCGCACAAAATATTTGACGGTTTGGTTCGATCGGCGCTTATTGGCATGCGGAAGAGAGCAAGCCGCCCCGCCGCCCGACAGGCCGCAGGCGCAACAAACAGCAACGAAGAGAGGAAACATGGCGAAGATCGTTTCGCTCGCCGAGGCCGTCGGCGACAATGTCAGGGATGGCGACACCGTCGCCATGGAAGGCTTCACCCATCTGATCCCCTATGCCGCGGGCCATGAGGTGATCCGCCAGGGCCGCAAGGACCTCTATCTCGTGCGCATGACGCCCGACATTCTCTACGACCAGCTGATCGGCGTGGGCGCGGCGCGCGGCATGAAATTTTCCTGGGGCGGCAATCCCGGCGTCGGCTCGCTGCACCGCTTCCGCGACGCGGTCGAAAACCAGTGGCCGCGGCCGCTGGAGATAGAGGAACACTCCCATGCGGCCATGGCCAACGCCTATGAGGCGGGTGCTGCCAACCTGCCCTTCGCGACGCTGCGCGGTTACATCGGCGCGGACCTGCCGAAAGTGAACCCCAACATCAAGTCGGTCACCTGCCCCTTCACCGGCGAAGTGCTTGCCGCCGTGCCTGCAATCCGCCCTGACGTCACGATCATCCACGCGCAGCGTGCCGACAAGAAAGGCAATGTGCTGATCGATGGCATCGTCGGCGTGCAGAAGGAAGCCGTTCTCGCTGCCAAGCGCTCGATCGTCACGGTCGAAGAGATCGTCGACGAACTGAACCCGCCGTCTCCGAATTCGCTCGTTCTGCCAAGTTGGGCGGTTACATCTGTTGCCCAAGTTCCGGGCGGCGCCTTCCCATCCTATGCGCACGGCTACTACTCGCGCTCCAACGCCTTCTACATCGGCTGGGACGAGATTGCCCGCGACCGCGACAGCTTCACCGCCTGGATCAAGGAAAACGTTCTAAGCGCCAAGCCGGAAGACTTCGCCAAACACGCCGGCAACAAATCGGCAAAAGCGGCCTGAGGAGGATAGGATGAGCGACTTCACCCCCACCGAAATGATGACCATCGCCGCCGCGCGGGCGCTCTCCAACGACGATGTCTGCTTCGTCGGCATCGGCGCGCCCTCGGCCGCCTGCAATGTCGCGCGGCTGACGCATGCGCCGGATATCACCTTGATCTACGAGAGCGGCACGGTCGGAACCAAGCCGGATGTGCTGCCGCTTTCGATCGGCGACGGCGAACTCTGTGACACGGCCCTCTTCACTGTCTCGGTGCCTGAGATGTTCCGCTACTGGCTGCAGGGCGGCCGCATCACCACCGGCTTCCTCGGCGGCGCCCAGATCGACAGGTTCGCCAACCTCAACACCACCGTCGTCGGCCCCTATCACCATCCGAAGGTTCGGCTGCCCGGCGGCGGCGGCGCTCCGGAGATCGCTTCCAATTGCGGCCGCATCTTCATCACCATGGCATTATCGAAGCGCGGCTTCGTCGAGAAGCTGCCGTTCATCACCTCCATGGGCCATGGCGAGGGCGGCAATCACCGCGAGCGGCTCGGCATGAAGACCAAGGGGCCGACCCGCGTCATCACCGATCTCTGCATCCTGGAACCGGATCCCGAGACGAAAGAACTGACGGTCGTTTCGATCCACCCGGGCGTGACACGCGAGCAGATCGTCGAGAACTGCGGCTGGGCGATCAAGTTCGCCGAGCATGTGATCGAGACGCCAGCGCCGACGGAACTGGAATTGACAACCCTTCGCGACATCAATGCCCGCACCAAGAAGGCGCATCAGGGCGACAAGGAGGCTGCGTAATGGCCGAGGCTTTCATCTGCGACTACATCCGCACCCCGATCGGCCGCTTCGGCGGTTCACTCTCCTCGGTGCGAGCCGACGACCTCGGCGCGATCCCGCTCAAGGCACTCCTCGAACGCAACACCGATGTCGACTGGGACGCGGTCGATGACGTGATCTTTGGCTGCGCCAACCAGGCGGGCGAGGACAACCGCAACGTCGCGCGCATGTCGTTGCTTCTGGCTGGCCTGCCGGTCGGCGTGTCCGGCACGACGATCAACCGGCTCTGCGGTTCCGGCATGGATGCGGTGATCGCTGCGGCGCGGGCGATCAAATCCGGCGAAGCCGAGTTGATGATCGCTGGCGGTGTCGAGAGCATGTCGCGCGCACCCTTCGTCATGCCGAAGGCGGATACCGCCTTCTCGCGCAACGCCGAGATCTACGACACGACGATCGGCTGGCGTTTCGTCAATCCTCTCATGAAGAAGCAGTACGGCGTCGACTCCATGCCCGAGACCGGCGAGAACGTCGCGGCGGATTTTCACGTTAGCCGCGAAGACCAGGACGCCTTTGCCGTCCGCAGCCAGGCGAAGGCTGCTGCAGCTCAAGGCAATGGCCGGCTGGCAAAGGAGATCGTCTCGGTGACGATCCCGCAGCGCAAGGGCGAGCCTGTGATTGTCGATCGCGACGAGCACCCGCGCGCAACGACGATGGAGGCGCTCGCCAAGCTCGGCACGCCCTTCAAGAAGGAAGGCGGTACGGTGACGGCCGGCAACGCCTCCGGCGTCAACGATGGCGCGACCGCCCTGATCATCGCGTCGGAAGCAGCAGTAAAGAAATATGGGCTGCGACCGATCGCCCGCATTCTGGGCGGCGCGACCGCTGGCGTTCCGCCGCGCATCATGGGCATGGGCCCGGCCCCCGCATCGAAGAAGCTGATGGCGCGCCTCGGCCTCAAGCAGTCGCAGTTCGACGTCATCGAACTCAACGAGGCCTTTGCCTCGCAGGGGCTCGCTGTCCTGCGCGATCTCGGCATCGCCGACGACGATGCGCGCGTCAATCGCAACGGCGGCGCCATCGCACTCGGCCATCCGCTCGGCATGTCCGGCGCGCGCATCACCGGCACGGCGGCCTTGGAGCTGCACGAAACCGGCGGGCGCTATTCGCTGTCCACCATGTGCATAGGTGTCGGCCAGGGCATCGCGGTGGCATTGGAGCGCGTCTAGCCGCCGCGCCAAGCTGCGACGTGGGACCCCGGCTGGGCGAATTAGACTGGCCGAGCTCGGCCTCTCAATGGAGGCCGAGAAACTGTTTCAGTTCCGGTGTCTGCGGACGGGCGAAAACCTCTTCCGGCGGCCCGACTTCGTGGACACGGCCCTGATGCATGAACACGACCCGCGAGCAGACGTCGCGTGCGAATTTCATCTCATGCGTCACCATTAGCAGCGTCATGCCCTCGGCGGCAAGTTCGCGCACAACCGCCAGGACTTCCGAGACCAGCTCCGGGTCCAGCGCCGAGGTGATCTCGTCACAAAGCAGCGCGATCGGCTGCATGGCAAGCGCGCGTGCAATTGCCACGCGCTGCTGCTGCCCGCCTGAAAGCTCGTCGGGATAGGCGTCGAACTTGTGTGCGAGGCCGACGCGCTCCAGCATCTTGCGGGCGATCGCCTCCGCCTCTGGCTTCGGCGTCTTTTTCACGACCGTCTGCGACAGCATAACGTTGCCACCGACCGTCTGATGAGGAAAAAGATTGAACTGTTGAAAGATCATTCCGACCTTCAACCGCAGCGCCTTCAGATGCACCTCGTCGTCCAGGAGCTGCGCACCCGCAACTGAAATCGAGCCTCTGTTGATCGTCTCAAGGCCATTGATACAGCGAAGCAGCGTCGATTTACCCGAACCGCTCTTGCCAATGATGGCAATGACTTCGCCTGACGCGACATCAAGATTGATGCCTTTCAACACTTCCGTCGCGCCATAACTCTTGCGGACTTCAGTGATTTCGATGAGCGACATTGAGCTTCCTTTCGAGGATCTGGCTGCTCTTCGACAGGGGCCAGCAGAGCGCGAAATAGATGAGGGCCACGAGGCCGTAGACGGTGAAGGGCTGGAAGGTGGCGTTGGTGACGACAGTGCCGGCCTTCGACAGTTCGACAAAGCCGATGATCGAGGTCAGCGCGGTACCCTTTATGACCTGCACCGAAAAGCCGACGGTCGGCGGAACGGCGACTTTCATCGCCTGCGGCAGGATGACGTAACGCATCTGTTGCAGCCAGCCCATGCCGAGGCTGCCGGAGGCCTCCCATTGCCCCTTGGCGACCGCCTCGACACAACCGCGCCAGATTTCGCCCAGGAAGGCCGCGGTCCAGAGGACCAGCGCCAATCCGGCAGCAAGCCAGGCCGGTACGTCGATGCCAAATAGGCCAAGCCCGAAGAAGGCGATGAAGAGCTGCATCAGGAGCGGCGTGCCCTGAAACAGCTCAATGTAACATTTGGCGAGCGATCGCAGCGATTTGCGTTTGCTGATGCGCAGGAAAAGCAAAGCGAGCCCGACGATGCCACCGCCCAGGAAAGAGACGAGCGAAAGGACGACCGTCCAGCGAGTTGCGAGCAGCAGGTTGCGCAAAATATCCCAAAGGGTGAACTCGATCATCGCGCGGTCCTCCGTGGGAAAATGAACCCGCCGATGATCGCCAGCGCTTGGCGAAGCAAGATCGCCAACGCGAGGTAAATGATCGTGGAAACGATGTAAGCCTCGAATGCGCGGAAAGTTCTCGACTGGATGAAATTGGCGGCGAAGGTCAGGTCTTCGGCAGCGATCTGCGACACGACGGCGGAGCCGAGCATGACGATGACCACTTGGGATGACAGGGCGGGCCAGATGCGCTGAAGCGACGGCACCAGAATGACATGTCGAAAGGTCTCGAAGCGAGTCATGGCGAGACTGGCGCCAGCTTCAAACTGGCCCCTTGGCGTCGCCTGAATGCCGGCTCGAATAATCTCGCAACTATAGGCCCCGAGATTGACGATCATGGCGATATTGGCGGCTTGCAATTCGCTGAGCTGCAGGCCCAACGATGGGAGGCCGAAGAAGACGAAGAAAAGCTGGATCAGGAATGGCGTGTTGCGGATCAGCTCGACATAGGCTGCGACCACCGGCTTTAGCCAGGCCGGACCAAGCGCCCTCACCCAGGCGCAGCAGATTCCGAGCGAAATACCGGCGACTGCGCCAACCGCGATCAGTTCAGCGGTGATGCCTATCCCTTTGCCAATCTGAGGATAATATTCGAGCAGCCAGCCAAATTCGAAATGGTAATTCAAGATGCACCCCTGGTTTGACGAACATCCAGTGGCGCCGTCCCGCACTGCGGCGAGACGGCGCGGCGACGGTTGATCAGAGATCTGTCGGCAGGTCGGTGCCGAGCCACTTCTGCGCAATGGCGTTCAGCGAGCCGTCGGCCTTGGCGGCGGCGATGATGCCATTGACCTTTTCGAGAAGGGCGGGTTGCTCCTTGCTGAGCCCGATATAGCAGGGCGAGTTCTTGATAAGGAACTTCAGCTCCGGACGCTTCGGTGGGTTCTTGGCGAGAATGGCAGCGGCCACCACGTTGCCGGTTGCAACCGCCTCGACCTGCCCGGACAGGAAGGCAGAGATGGTGCCGTTGTTGTCTTCATAACGCTTGATGACGGTATCGGCCGGCACGATCTTGGTCAGTTCCAGGTCTTCGACCGCGCCGCGCGTGACGCCTACGACCTTGCCTGTAAGTTCCTCCGGCTTGGTGACCCCGAGTTCCGCGGGCGCGAACACGCCATTGAAGAAGGGGGCATAGGCGGCGGAGAAATCGATGACCTTTTCCCGATCTGGATTTTTGCCGAGGCTCGAAATCACCAGGTCGACCTTGTTTGTCTGCAGATAGGGAATCCGGTTCGCGCTAGTGACCGGTACCAGCTCGACCTTCACGCCGAGCTTGTCGCCGATCAGATTGGCCATGTCGACGTCATAGCCCATTGGCGCCATGTCCGTGCCAACGCTACCAAAAGGCGGAAAATCCTGGGGAACGGCAACGCGAAGCGTGCCGCGGGACGTGATATCGCCAAGCGCGTCGGCGTGGGAAACCGAGCCGAAGCCGATGGTGGCGGCCATCGCCGCCATGGCTATGAACAGTCGTCTTGCGAGCATTGGGTCATTCTCCTTTTTGGGTTCGCGGTGTTTTGCTGCGTGACGTCCTTGACGGCGGGGTCACGGTCTGGGGAGGAAGCGCGAGCGACCGCCGGAGGTCGGCCAGGGGATCGGGGTGTTGCGTCAGGTCCAGCCCGGTCTCCACCTCGTCCAGGTGCTCGACGGAAAGCGCGGCTGCTTTCGAAAAATCCCCTTGCTCCATCGCTTCGACGATGCGGCAATGCCCGAGGTGGGATTGCACGGCGTGAAAATCCGACTGATAGAGCATCGAGATCAGAATGGTTCTGGCCGTGAGATCGCGAAGGATCTCGATGAGAACGGCGTTATCCGCCAATTCGGCCACACGAATATGGAAATCGCCCATCAGGCAGGTGAGGCGCTGGCGATCGCCGGCTTCGATCGCCGCTTTCTCTTCGGCAAGGTGGGCATGCAGCCTGTCGCGGCCGCTCTCCGCCAGCCGCCGCATGCTGCGCAGCAGCCCAGCTTCGATGACGCGTCGCGCGCCGTAGACCATCGTCGCCTCTTCGGCAGACGGTTCCGCGACGAACCAGCCTCTACGCGGGCTGACATGAACGATGCAGCGTGTCTCGAGGCGCATCATCGCTTCGCGCACACGAGTCCGCGACACGCCGAAGAGAGAGGCCAGTTGGTTCTCGCTGAGCCGTGTGCCGGGCTTTATGCGGCCCGAGAGGATGCCGGAGACGATGGCCTTCTCGATCGGATTATGGAACGTCGGTGCTGCTCTATCTTGCATACAAGACAGGAATGCAAAGCCTGTGCCAGTCTCATATACCCGCGTCTTCAAAGGCTTGCGGGAGATCCGTTCTCATCTTTCGCCTATCCGGATGCAGTCAGCTCGCTTTCTGGGCACCGTTTTTCAGGCAGCAGATATCGGCGCGCCACCCACGTCCGGTCGGAGCGAGCATTCTCCTCTGCGCTGGCTGCCACTCATCGCATCCTCAGGTCGAAGCCGACCCGGACGTGAGTCTCGCGCCAAAACAGGCCATCGTCGCCACACCGCGCACCCGGATCTATGCACGGCGTGACGAGCGAGATCGGTTGGAAAGCGGGTCTGTTGCCCGCTTCCCTATCACTCCGTCCAGATCGCGACGTCGACCGGATCGAGCCTGCGGCCGCCGACATGGAAGGTCGCACCGGCCGCTGCCGGCACGTCGACGGCCGTCTTGCCGTAGTTGAAGGCGAAGGTAAGCTTGCCGCGACGGGTGATGCGCAGATCGCCGAGATCTGCGAGCGCCTCGACCGAAGCCCAACCAAGCGCATCGCCGATCACCTTGCTCAAGAATTCACCGCGTGCCGCGGTTGCCAGATACCGCGCCTTGTCGTTGCCGACTAGCGCCGGGGCACCATTGCGGTAGTCACCCTCGAAGGTCGCAAGCACGCTCTCTCTGGTCCTGACCGTCTCGCGCCAGACGCCAGCCGGGTAAGTCTCGTTGCCGTAAAGCACGCTCTCGGCATGAAACTCCGGAAGCGACTCGACGCGCGCGACGCTGACGTCGATCAGCGAGGCGAGCGGCCCTGGCGGCAAGCCTTCGGGAATGTGCATATCCTCGGTCTTGCTTCCACTGCGCGGTCCGAACAGAACCTTGGCGCCGGAAGCGGCTAGGTTCTGAACGAACGCCTGATCCGGAATTACGAGGTCGGGCGCCAGCACCAACTGGTAGCCCTCGAGATCCGAGTGCTGGCCGATGATGTCGACGTCGACGCCGAAGCGAGCGACGGTCGAGTACCAGTCGAGCGCGATCTGCGACGCCAGATAGGTGCGGCCCTGCGGCAGCGCCCGGGTCGCCCAGCGCGAATTATAGTCGAGCAGGATCGCGAGCTTGGCCTTCTCGCGGCGCTCGCCCTTCGGCAGCCGCTTCATCTCCTCGGCGACCTGCGCAACTTCGAGATATCCCTGGTCCGCCTCGCTGTTCGGCAAGAGCAGTCCGGCATGGAACTGTTCCTGCGCAAACGGCACCTGGCGCCAGCGGAAATAGGAAACCATGTCGACGCCATGGGCATAGGCGAGCCAGGTCCAGAGCCGGACCATGCCGTCGGCCGGCGACTGGTTGTGCGAAGCCCAGTTCACCGGACCCGGCTGCTGCTCCATCACCCAGACGCGACCGTTGCCGACGGCGCGGTAGAGGTCGTGGTTGAAGGCCGGCTGATCCGGATCGCCGACGCGGAGGTAACGGCCCTTGTCTTCGGAGGAGAGACGGCCGTTGAGCAGTCCACCCATCGGATAGACGTCCCACGACGCGATATCGATGTCCTCGCCGACCTTGTAGTGATCGAAATCGGTATTTTGCGACATGAAATTGTGCGTCACCGGACGGCCCGGCGAGTGTTTGCGGATGATGTCGACCTGCGCCTTGTTGAAGCTCTTCACCTGGTCGGAGGAGAAGCGGATATAGTCGACGATATGAGTCGGGCTCGGCTCTTCCACAAGATTGTTGGGAAGTTCGACCTCGTCGAAGCTCAGATAGTTCATTGCCCAGAATGCCGTGCCCCAAGCCCGGTTCAGTTCCTCGACCGTGCCGTAGCGCTCAGCCAGCCATTCGCGGAAGGCGCGCAGCGCCTCGTCGGAATAGCTGTAGATCGTGTCGTGGTCGCCATATTCGTTATCCGTCTGCCAGGCGTGCACGAAGGCATTATCGCCGTAGCGCTCGGCCATGGCTTGCGAGATGCGCGCCGCTTCGATGCGGTAGCGGCGGCTGGAAAAGCAGTAGTGACGGCGGGCACCGAACTTGCGCACCACGCCCTTGACGTCGACGGGCAGGATGTCGGGGTAGCGATCGATCAGCCACTTCGGCGGTGCTGCCGTCGGGGTTCCGAGGATCACCTTGAGGCCAGCATTTCCGAGCACCTCGATCGCTTCGTCGAGCCATTCCCAATGGAACTCGCCCGACCTCGGCTCGATCTTCGCCCAGGCGAATTCGCCGATGCGCACCCAGGCAAGCCCGAGCTCGACCATGCGGCGCGCGTCCTCTTCCCACTTCGCGCGCGGCCACTGCTCCGGATAGTAGCAGACGCCGAGTTCCAGCATGTCCGTCTGCTGCTCTTTGGCGTTGAAGCGGTTCGATCTCGTCAGGGGCATGTGCACGGGTCCGGTCCTTCGTCATTTCATTCGGCCGGTTGGTTCCAGCCTCGGGTTTTGTCTGTCTCGTCTTGAATATAAACGTTTATATTCAAGAACATGAAAGGGCGCCCTAATCGGGCGAAAAGTTCGTCAACGGTTCGGGTTCAAGCGATCGTCGCAGCGTTCGATGAGGTTTGGCATCAGGAGCGTCTGCAGCGCCTCCGGCGGCTCGCCCTCCATGCGCCTCAGGATATAGGCACCGAGCAGGCTGCTCGGTTCGCTGATCGGCAGGTAATAGGTGGTGATCGGCGGCGCGAAATACTGGCTGACATTGAGGTCGTCGGTGGCATTGATCACCGCATCACGCCCATGCACCAGACCGCGCTCATGGAAGCCGGAGAAGGCACCGAGCGCCGAGGCTTCATTGGCGCAGATATAGGCGGTCGGCGCATTGCTGAGCTCCGACATCGTCAGCACGTTTTCGCGGCCGAAGGCGGGCGTCAGCCGGCCGTGGGCAACGAGGGCCGGATCGTAGGGCAGGCCAGCGACTTCAAGGGCACGCTTGTAAGCTTCGAGCCGGGTGATGCCATAGCTCAATTCCGAGAGCGGGTTGAGCAGTGCGATACGGCGATGGCCGCGCTCGACCAGCCGCGCCATCGACACCCGGATCATCTGCTCGTTGTCGGCATCGACATAGGCATGCGGCGCGTTGTGGATGCTGGTGCCGTAGGTGACGAAAGGAAAGTCCGCCGCCTGCATGGTGCGGATGCGCGGGTCGTCGGCGCGAGTGCCCGAAATGATGATGCCGTCGGCCTTCTTCAGCGACACGATCTGCTTGATGACCGCCTGACTTTCCTCGAAATTGCGAACGGCATAGAGCGAAACGCGATAGGGGCTGTCTTCCAGCGCCCAGGAAATGCCGCTCAGGAGCTGGGCGTATTCGACGCCTTCCCATTCGTTCTGTTTCGGGCCCGGCGCCGTCATGATCGCGGCGACCTGGTAGGTCTTGCCGGTGCGCAACTGTACGCCATGCATGTTCAGTTCGTAGCCGACGCGTTCAGCCGCCTCGATCACGATCGCGCGCGTCTCCGGGCGAACCTGAGGCGAATGCTTCAGGGCCTTGGACACGGTGGCGATGGAAAGCCCCGTCTCCAGCGCGATGGTCTTGATCGTCGGTCTCTGCATGGCGTCTCTGCTCGTCACGGGTTGCTAGATCACGATGATTTGGGTCGGCTGAGCGATGCCGCCAGCTGAAGATAGACTGCGGATGTCCAGGCGAATGCCCGATCGCGAAGGCCCCTCCCCGAGCGCGCATCGAAGTTTTCGGCCATACCGCTTTTGCTGGCAAGTGAACAGAACTTTTCCGCGACTTCATGCGCAAGTTCAATCTGCCCTTGCCGGCGAAGACCGTCCCAGAGAAGCAGCGTGGTCGGCGCCCAGATCGGCCCGCGCCAATAGCCGTCGTCCTCGTAGAAGGAACTGAGCGGGCTCTCTGTCGCCGGTCCCCATTCGGTGATGAAGCCGCCAGCAACGAGTCTTGCAACGAGCTTCTCGCGCATCTCAGGCACCAGTCGCGCGCCCAAGAGCAGCGGCATGAACTGAATGAGGTTTTCTCCCGGCAGGATCCGCTCCGGATCCGCGGCGAGCCGCGCGCCAAAAGTCTCGCCGGTCCACAGACGTTCGAACAGCAGGGTCTGCAGCTCATCCGCCTTGCGGCGCCACATCGCCTGACGCTCCGCGTCTTCCTCCAGCAGGTTCGCGAGCGTCTCGCAGGCGAGGACCAGGAAAACCGGCAGGTCCGGCGAGATCACCGGGCCGCCTTCGGCAAAGAAGGTGGCGTTGTCCCAGCCGCTGTCGTTGCCGTGGAAATAGGACGGCAGGCTCGCCGCATCCTTGCGGCCATGAGTCAGCCAGTAGTCGACCTGGCGGCCGATGGCATCGCGCAGGTAAGACTTGCGCTCTGCCGTGAGGAAAGACGGGTCGGCAGCCGAAATCAACGATACCGCCCAGCCGTGCACAGGCGGCTTGGTAAAAGCGAAGAGCACGTCGCGGTCGTTGATGTAGTCCGGCAACAGGCCGGAGGCGTCCTGATGGTCGAAGATCGCGGCGAATTGGTCGAAGGCGAGATCCTGATCGAAGGCCGCAACGCCGAGGGCGGAAAAGGCGTTGTCCCAGCTCCAGATGTTGATCATGTGGTTTTTGGACATGTAGATCGCCGGCCGCGTCAGCGCGCCGCCTACGGGCACGCCGTTTGCCCAGAGCAGATAGCTTGCGAGACGATGCGCCTCGTCCTGGCCGGAAACGCCTGTCGGAACGCGCGCGTGCCATTCGGCAAATTCGGCCGCAGCACCTGAAAGAGCCTCGGCGAAACGGCCGGGCCGATCGACTGGCGGGACCGTGCGGAAGAAATCGACATTGCCCTCGAAGGCTCCCGCGCTGGAGAAGGCGAAGGACACGTCTTCGGAATGATCGCGCTGCCAGGCGCCGGTGACCTTCAGCTCGCCAGCAATCGCCCGCGGGATCAACTTGACGTTTTCGACCGCGGCAACGAGGCAATCCTCGCCCTTCGGCGTGCGATAGACGTAGTCATAGCGCGAGCCCTCGAGATGGAAGCGCACGCCGGCCTTCCTGCCGGCGATGTGCAGCCTTTCCCCTTCGCCGATGACGAAGGTGACTTCGCCGTCGCCGACGCGGGCATCGAGCCGCTCAGGGGAAAGCACGAGCACAGGCGTCACCGTTTCGCCTGCCGCATCGAGGAATTCGACGCGGCAAAGGCGTCCGAGCGACGGCCGTTCGTCGCCGCCGGCAACGTGGCGAAGATAGAGCGCGCGCTCACCGTCGCGGCCGGGGACACGCATCATCGAGAGCGTCAGGAATCGGCCCCTGCGGCTGAAGGGCACGTATTCGATATCGAACAGCATGGCGTTATCCCTTCACCGACGAGCCGACCGCGCCATCCATGATGTAGCGCTGGGCGACGAAGAAGAGCGCGAGCGGCGGCAGGCAGAGAATGACGGTGATCGCGGCGATCGAGGTCACGTCCACCTCGTGCAGGCCCTTGAACATCGAAAGGCCGAGCGTCAGCGTGTATTTCGACTGGTCGTTGAGGAAGATCAACGGGCCGAGATAGTCGTTCCAGGCATTCATGAAGTGGAAGGTGCCGACCAGCACCAGCGCCGGCATCATCAGCGGCAGATGGATGCGCCAATAGATGTCGAAGGCGTTGGCGCCGTCCATGCGCGCGGCCTCGTCGATCTCCATCGGCACGGTCATGATGTACTGGCGAAGCAGGAAGACGAAGAAGGCGTCGGCGAAATAGGCGGGCACGATCAAGGGCTTCAGGGTGTTGATCCAGCCGAGCAGGTTGAACTCCATGTAGAGCGGGATCATCTTCACGTCCCACGGGATCATCATCGTCGCCAGCAGCAGGATGAACAGCGGATCGCGACCGGGAAAGCGGAAGCGGGCAAAACCATAGGCAACCAGTGACGACGAAATCAGCTGGCCGATCGTCGACAGCACAACCACGATCAGCGAGTTGGTGAGATAGGTGCCGAAGGGCTGCTTGTTCCAGGCGGCGGCAAAGTTCTCCCAATGCCATTCGGACGGCCAGAAGACCGGCGGGAACTGGTAGAGCTCGGCGGTGCTTTTGATCGCCGTCATGAAGGTCCAGTAGAACGGCGCGATGAACAGCGCCGAGAGCAGGATGAGCGCGGAATAGAGCAGCGTCTTACGCATTGTTCTCTCCATCGTTCTGGCGGACTTCGCCTTCGTAATAGACCCAGGCGGCCGACCAGCGCATGACGCCGAGGCTGAGCATGAGCACGATGATGAACATCACCCAGGAGCCGGCAGCGGCGTAGCCCATGTCGAAATACTTGAAGGCGTTGTCGTAGATGTACATGGCGAAGAAATAGGTGGAGCCAAGCGGTCCGCCCTTGGTCAAAAGCAGCGCGATCGTCAGCTGCTGGAAGGCGGAGATGATCGAGGTGATGAAGGTGAAGAGCAGCATCGGCCCAAGCATCGGCAGGGTGATGAACACCATCTGCGCCCAGCCGGGAACGCCCGAGACAGTCGCCGCCTCATAGAGTTCCTTTGGGATCGCCTTGAGACCGGTCAAGAGGATCAGCATCGTGCCGCCAAGGCCCCAGAGACTGGCGATGATGATGGCGACGATCGCAAGGTTCGGATCGCCGAGCCAGTTCGGACCGTCAATGCCGACGAAGGACAGCATGAAATTCAGAAGGCCGTATTCCCTGCTGTAGATCCAGCTCCAGATCGTCACCAAGGCGACGCCGGAAATGACGCTCGGCAGGTAGAAGGCGGTGCGGAAGAAGCCGCTCGCGAAGGTGATGTGATGCAGCATCAGCGCCAAAAGGAACGACATGACGATGTTGAACGGCACGTAGATCGCCGCAAACTTCACCGTGATCCACAGGCTCTCCCAGAACTGCGGGTCCTCGAACAGCATGGAACGATAGTTTTCGAGCCCGACGAACGTGCGTTCACCGACGACCGGCCAGTCGTAGAAGCTCATCGTCAGCGAGAAGACGAGCGGGCCGAGCGTGAAGAACAGGAACCCGAGAACCCACGGGGAGATGAACAGATAGGGTGCTGCATAGCGCGCGATGGCGGAGCGCTTGCGCCTTGCCACCTTTGGCTCTGCACCGGCATAGGTCATATCCATCTCCCCGTACTCCCTTTTCTTACTTCATCAGCCGCTTCGAGCGGTTGACCGCATCATCGAGATGCTGCTTGGCATTGCCCTGGTCGATCATCGTCGCTTCGATGGCGCGGGCGAGATTGTCCTGGACCTTGCCCCAGTTGGCGTTCTTCAGGAACGCATGGGTCTCGGTGTTCGAGGTGGCGAGAATGTCGAAGAAGGGCTTGTAAATCGGGTCTTTGGTCATGCCCTTTTCTTCTGCCACGCTGGTGCGCACCGGCAGGTCGTTGACGCGCATGGCGACGGCTTCCGGCGAAGAGAAGAACTTGACGAATTCCCAGGCGAGATTCGGATGGGCCGCGTCCTTGGCGATCGAGATCGCCGAGACGCCGAGCGCGGAATGCGCGGTCTTGTCGCCGAACTTCGGCAGTGGTGCCACGCCATACTTGACGCCGGAAGCATCGATGCCGGACTTCGACCACATGGCGCTCTGGAACATCGCGATCTTGCCGCCCTTAAAGAGCGTGCTGCCTGACGTGTCGTCGCCGAGGTTCAGCGTGATCGCTTCCTGCTTCTTGGCCATGTCGCCGAACATGTCGAGCACCTGAGCGGCGGCATCGCTGTTCATGTAGCCGTCGATCTTCTTGCCGTCGTCGGAGATGTATTTGGTACCGTTCGACCAGAGGAACTGCTCGAAGTCATAGGGATCGGGCTTGGCGTCGACGGCAAAGCCATAGACCTTGTTCGGCTCGTCGCGGAATTTGGCTGCCTTGGCGCGCAGGTCGTCCCAGGTCCAGCCGTCCTTCGGCTCCTCGACGCCGGCCTTGGCGAACATGTCCTTGTTGTAGAAGACAACCTGAGTAGTGAAGCCCGACGGCATGCCGTAGGTCTTGCCCTCGACACGAACAGTGTTCATCAGGCCCTTGGGGAAATCGTCGGGCTTGAGCTCGGCCGCGTCCTTGGCGATCAGGTCGTCAAGCGGCTTCAGCGACGTGTAATACTGCGGGAAGTTCCACATATACATGACGTCAGGCGGGTTGCCGGCACCGAAGGCGGCGATCAGCTTCTGATCGTAACCATCGGCATAGGGCTCGACCTGCACCTTCACGCCCGGGTGCTTTTCCTCGAACTTCTTGGCGATTTCCTGCTGGATCGCCAGGCTTTCGTCCGTGTCCCAGGTCGCAAAGCGCAAGGTCTCTTCCGCGCGGGCCGTGGCGGTTCCGGCCATTGCCAGAACCATCAGCGAGCCGATGATCGACTTCCTGTTGAGCATGCTTCTCCTCCTCATTCGGGTCACGCGACCCGCTTTGCCTTTTCCTGATTGATGAGCGCCTGCGTCTCGGCATCGAGCCTGCGCGCGACCGCCTGGCCGTCGCCGTCGAACAGATGGCAATGTTCTGCCGGCAGGCGCAGGTGCACGCGCTCGCGGGCGGAAACCGGATGCGTGCCGCGGACGACAGCGGTCATGTCGCCGCCGTTCTCAAGGCTGATATGGACGTGGCTTTCGGTGCCTAGCCGCTCGACCAGGCGCACGTCGCCGACGAGATGGCTTTCTTCGGCCGAGACCAGCTCGATCTTGTCGGGGCGAATGCCGAGCGTGACGGATTTGGCTTTGGCAATCGGGGCTGCGGCCAGCATCTCGAGCTTGAGCGGATGGGCGAGACCGCCGCCGTTGAGCGTCACCGATGTATCGACCTGCCCGGTCACTTCGGTCGTGACGAAGTTCATGCGCGGCGAACCGATGAAGCCGGCAACGAACAGATTGGCCGGCTGGTAGAAGAGTTCGAGCGGCGTACCGAACTGGCTGACCTTGCCCTTGTCGAGCACCACGACACGATCAGACAGCGTCATCGCCTCGACCTGGTCGTGGGTCACGTAGATCATCGTCACGCCGAGACGTTCATGCAGTGCCGCAAGCTCGACGCGCATGGTGACGCGCAAGCCGGCATCGAGGTTCGACAACGGCTCGTCGAGCAGGAACAGCTTCGGCTCGCGCACGATGGCGCGGCCGATCGCCACGCGCTGGCGCTGACCGCCGGAAAGCTGGCGCGGCTTGCGGGCAAGCAGCTCCTTGATGCGCAGGATGTCGGCGGCATTGTCGACGCGGCGGTCGATCTCGTCGCGCTTCATGCCGTTCAGCGCCAGGCCGAAGGACAGGTTCTTGCGCACGTTCATGTGCGGGTAGAGCGCATAGTTCTGGAAGACCATGGCGATGTCGCGCTTGGCCGAGGAAACATCGGTGATGTCGCGCTCGCCGAGGCGGATGGAGCCGCTATCAAGATCCTCGAGCCCGGCGATGGAGCGCAGCAGCGTGCTCTTGCCGCAGCCGGACGGGCCGAGGAAGCACACGAACTCGCCGTCGGCGATATCGAGGTTGATACCCTTCAAGACTTCGAGCGAACCAAAGCCTTTGCGCAAATTTTCGATACGGATCGCTGCCAACGGGCCCTCCCTGCCGGCAAGCGCTTAGCAGAGGCCAGCGGCACGAGCTTTGCGCTTAGTTAAACGTTTATATGCACGATAAAAACGTTTAACTTTCTTGTAAAGCGGAAAATCGCAGCGATCCTATTTTGCTGTTGAAGGCCGAAGGCAATGGCAAAACGGCCGCCCGGAGGCGGCCGTTTTTGGCTTTCTATCTCAGACGCTTAGACGCCCCAGCGTTTCATCGAGCGCATTGAGGAAGCAGTCGCAATCCTCGGCGCTGAAGGGTGCTGGCGGCTTCACCTTCAGCACATTGTGGTGCGGCCCCTCGCTGCTGAGCAGGATTCGGTGCTTGCGCTTCATCTCGGCAATGACGAAATCGAGTTCGCGGGCTGCCGGCTCCAGCGTCTCGCGGTCGCGCACCAGTTCGATGCCGTTGAAGAGGCCATGGCCCCTGACGTCGCCGATGATCGCGTGTTTGCTGGCGAGCGCCCGCGCACCGTCCATCAGCCGGTCGCCGACGACGCGGCAATGGTGCATCAGCCGCTCGTCGCGGATGACGTCGAGCACGGCAAGGCCGATTTCGGCCGAAACCGGATTGCCGCCGAAGGTGTTGAAGTACTCCATGCCGTTGGCGAAGGAAGCCGCGATCGCCTCTGTCGTGACGACGGCCGCCATCGGGTGGCCGTTACCGATCGGCTTGCCCATGGTGACGATGTCAGGCACGACGCCCTGCAGCTCGTGCGCCCACATATGACTGCCGACACGGCCAAAACCGACCTGCACCTCGTCGGCGAGGCAGAGACCGCCGACCGCGCGCACATGTGCATAGGCTTCCCGGAGATAGCCTTCCGGCAGCGATAGCTGCCCGCCGGTTCCGAGAATGCCCTCGCTGAAGAACAGTGCAGGGCGACGACCATCGGCCGCAAGTGCTGCCACCTGGTTGCGCACGTCCTCGGCATATTTCCTGCCCGCGTGCTCATCACCGTAGCGGTAACGCCCGCGATAAAGGTCGGGCATCTCGGCGACCTTCACATGCGCCGCCTGCCCTTCCCCGCCCTTGCCGGCAAACTTGTAGGGGCTGACGTCGATCAGGCTCGACAGATGGCCGTGATAGGCATGATCAACGGTGATGATGTCGCGGTTGCCGGTGTAGGCGCGCGCCAGGCGGATGGCGAGATCGTTCGCTTCGCTGCCGGAATTGACGAAGAAGCAGACGTCCAAGGGCTCCGGGAACTGCGCCGCAAGCCGGCGGGAATATTCGACCAGCGCATCGTGCAGATAGCGCGAATTTGTGTTGAGCCGCCGCATCTGCGTCTGCGCCGCCTTGACGACACGCGGGTGGCAATGGCCGACGTGGCAGACATTGTTGACCATGTCGAGCCAGCGCGTGCCGTCCTCATCGATCAGGTGCGCGCCCTCGCCGCCAACGATCTTCAGAGGTGCTGAGCTATAGGCGAGACTGAGCGACCGGCCGATACGGCGATGACGCTCGCGCACCAGGAATTCCTTGTCGCGCGACACGATCACCGAGACTGGCACGGAGAGGCCAAGCACCGCGCTCGGGTCCGGGCTCACTTCGCGCCACACCTGCCACTGGTCGCGCACGCCGACGCCATGCATTTGACCGCCGAGGCCGAGATGATCGGTGACGATCTGGAAATGCAGATGCGGCGCCCAGTTGCCATTTTCCTCGGCCGCGCCGAAGGCGGCGAAGACCTCGCCCTTGGCGATCGCCTGCCCCACGGAGAGCTTGGCGACGTTTTCGCGTGAAAGGTGGCCGTAGAGCGTCCAGAAGCAGACACCACCATCGATCTCATGCTCGAGCAGCACGGTCGGGCCGAAACCGTAGGGGACGGCGTCATCGTGAATGAAGGCGACCTTGCCGGCAAAGGGTGCCGAAACCGGCTCGCCCGCCGGCGCGAAGATGTCGACGCCGAGATGTACCGAGCGACGCGCGCCTTCGACCGACGTCTGATAAGCCTCACCCTGATAGATGCCCCGGTCTTCGCCATAAAGACCGATGCCAAAGTCCGCACGCTCGCCGCCGATCTGCGCGGCTATGCGCGCTTCGGCTTCTGCTGCATCAAGGCTCGCCCATTGCGGGGCCTCCGGGCCGGATGCGGAGAAGTCGAACACTGCGACCTTCGGCTTGGCGACGTCAGGACGTACGATCGGCGCAAAATCGTGCGCGTTCTTCTCGAGCCAACGGACGACCGCGGCCGCATGCGCAATCGGTGCCAAACCGCAGGCATCGCGGATGCGCGCGATGGCGATCGAACGGTTCTCGCCTTGGAGGCGGTTCAATTCGCGCCAGACATCCTCCTGGCTGACGAGTAGATAGGTGTTTTCAGGATTGTCGCGGATCTGCTTGGCCGCCATGCACATGCTGACGGCGTAGCGTGTGAGCACGAGATCGAAGACCAGTTCGACTTCGGTTTCACTCAGCGGATTGACGTGATGATAGGCTCCCGCGAGTGCCGCAATGGTCCCGACCGGATCTGCGGATCCAATCAGCGCGTAGGCCGACGCGACGGCGATTTCGATCACGCGCCAGGTCTCGACCATGTCGCCGAAGTTGAGCAGGCCGCTGACCTGGCCCTGGCTGTCGAGCAGTACGTTGTAGTCGTTGGCGTCGTTGTGAATGACCTGCATCGGGCAGGTCGCCAGGCGCGGCAGCACTACCGAGGCGAAGCGGTCGAGGATCGCATCCACCGCGTCGCGCTTGTGGGCATCGCCGATCAGTTCCACGTGCTTGCGGTGCATGTCCGCCCGGCCGATGTCCCAGGCATAGAGACGCTTGGCGCCGGCATGGGCAAAATCTTCGAGGTTGCGGTCGAGCGCGCCGAGCAGACGGCCGAGGCTTTCCGCGCTCGCCGCGTCTCGCAACGGCGCCTTCGCCCATATATCGCCGGGAAGCCACGAGAGGAGACGCGCGGTGCGCGGGCCGCGAAGCTCGATCCTGCTGGTGACGGCGTCGGAACGATCGCGAAACGCGCGTGAGACCGACAGATCGGATGCCTTGGCGGCGAGATGTTCCAGCACCGCCACCTGCATGTCGAGCTCGTCGGCATCGCCGGCCGCGTGCAGCTTCAGCAGAAACTCGCGGCCATCGCTGGCCGAAACCCGGTAGTTGAGATCGTGTTCGCCCGGCAGTGGCGAAAGGCTTGCCTCGATGCCGTAGGTCTCACGTAGCCAGGCACGGATGGTCGCCAGTTCCTGCGCGGTTCTCAAATCTCTCTCTGCCATTTTCTTTGTCCTGTCACCACGAAACCTGCCGCCCGTCATAGGCGCGGAAACTGCCGCTAGCGGCCATATCTGCCTTGTCGATGATCGCCTTCAGTCCGGTCGCGCTGGCCGCGACCGAAACGACGGCGTCGCTGCCGCCCATATCCGTCTGCACCCAGCCGGGGTGCAGAGAGAGCACGGAAATCCCGTCGCCCTTCAGATCCTGCGCGAGCTTGACCGTCGCCATGTTCAGCGCCGCCTTAGAGCAGCGATAGGCATAGTCGCCGTCATCGTCGTCAAGCGTGCCTTCGGCGAGTGAGCCGGCGCGGCTGCTGATATTGGCGACGACCCGACGCTCTCCATCCTTAAGGCTGGCAAGAAGCGCCCGCGTCACCAGAAGCGGCGCCAGCGCGTTGACGCGCATGACAGTGAGAAAGTCGTCCGTCTCAAGCGTTGGAAGGCCGCCCGTGTCGCCGCGCACGGCGGCATTGTTGATCAGCACGTCGATCGCCACGCCCTGAAGCGCCCGTCCAACAGCCTCGATCGAGGCGGGGTCGGCGACATCCAGGTGAAACCGATCCGTTTCGTCCGTGCGCGGAATGGACCCCCGCGCACAGCCGAGAACGCGCCAGCCGTCCTCGGCATAGATCCGCGCCAGTTCTGCCCCGAGCCCGCGGGAAGCGCCTGTAATCAGCACGGTGCGATGTCTAGCGGTGCTTGATGTCATATTTCCGCTCGATCATGTTGACGAGGCTGGCCGCCGCCAGCGTCAGGAAGATGTAGAAGATTGCAGCCGAGTTATAGGGTGCGAACGGCAGGAAGCTCGCCGACTGGAACTCGCGCATGCGTTGGGTGATGTCGCGGATCGACAGGATCGACAGCAGCGACGTGTCCTTGAGGATCGCGATCAGTTCGTTGCCGAGCGGCGGAATGATGATGCGGAAGGCCTGCGGCAGCACGACGAGGCGTGCCGTCTGCCAGCGGTTGAGGCCGATGCTGCGCGCCGCCTCGACCTGACCGACGGGAATGGCATTGATGCCTGAGCGGAAGATTTCGGCGAGATAGGCCGAGTAGGCAAGCGCCATGGCGACGATGCCGCGCATCAGGTTCGGCGGGTCGAGCACGCCTTGGGTCGCATCCTTGAGCGCGCCGCTCAAGGGCAGGCCGACATAGAGCACGATCACCAGCATGGGGATGCCGCGGATCGTATCCACGATGAATTCCGAACCGATCGCCAGCGGATGGCGCTGATGCAGGTAGCCGCCGAAGGTGAGCAGGCCAAGAATGATGGCAAGCACGGCAACGGTGACACCCGCTGCCCGATCGCGATCGTTCAGTGCTTCGGTCTTCCAGAGCACGGGCATGTCGGCTGGTGCGGAGGCTGCCGGCAGCAATGCCGCCGAAACGCCTTCGCCCTTGGCGATCGAGGCAAGTGCCTCGGTCGGGCCGACAAAGGTGCGCACCGGGGTCTCCGATTGCGGCGCGCCGTCATACTGGCCGAAACGCACGGCGCTGATCAGGCCCGCCGGCGTGTTGGTGACGATGCCTACCTTACCGTCAAGCGTGCCGGCGAGCACATAAGGATCTCGCGGCTGTAGCAGGAACCAGCCGGCGGCCAGCGCCAGCACCAGCGTGGCAATGGCGAAGTAGAGGCTGGTCCTGACCGTGGACCGGAGCTGCAACAGCCCGACCCAGACGAGACCCATGAGCGCTGCCAGAATGTAGGCCGCGATCGCCGCACGGATGGTGGTCGCGACGCCCGCGGCAAATGCGATATGGGCGAAGAAGAAGACGAAGACCAGACCCGCACCGTTGACAATACCGAGGATCCAGCGGGCAAGGCGCCGCACCCGGTCGTCAGGCGCTGAGCCTGAACGTTTGCTCAGGAAGAAAAGGCCGAGGCCGATCACGGTAACCGCGAAATAAAGTGGGAACAGCCACGCTTCGACGCCACGCACCATCAGATCGGCCGCCTCGGTCAATTGCCGTGGCGTCACGCCCTTGGCGATCAGTGTCGACTTGAACGGATCGACGCCGTTGGCAACAACGGATGCGACGAAGGGATGGATGTTGTGGCCGATGACGAGGACGGCCGCCGCGGCAAGATTGAGCACGGCTGCGACATTGGCCAGTCGCGGACGCGGCGCCTTGGCGCGCGAGAAAACGAGCAATGCGATCCCTGACGCAAACGCGATCGCCAGCGCCAGAAAGCCCGGCACGAAGGCCGACGAACCGTTCTCGACGCCGAGGATCGCTCTCAGCGAGCGTTGGTAGTCGCCGGAGGAAATGAAGAGATAGATGATGAAGGGCAGCGCGGTCAGGATGATGAGATTGCTCGGACGCACGCTTCTCAGGAACGACATTCATTCCTCCGGGGGCATAGTAGACAGACGGAAGACCCGGAGTGCGAGCACGCGCTCCGGGTCCGATCGGCATTGTGAGCTTACTTGAGGCCCCAGTATTTGTTGACGAGCTGGTCGAGCGTGCCGTCGTCCTTGATCATCTTCAGGCCCTCATTGAAGGCCGCGACGTTTTCATCGCCCTTACGGAAGACGAGACCGAGCGGGTCGGATTCGAGGTCCTTGATCGCGACGACGAGCTCCCCGGCGAATTCGCGTTCGTAGGCGGCCGCATTGGCGCCGTTGATGACGACGCCGTCGACGTCCTTGTTCTTGAGCGCGATGATCGCGGCGCTGAAGGTATCGTAGGCGGCGACGTTCTCCTTGCCGACGACACCCTCGGCAACCTGGGCATCTGTCGTGTTCGCCTGGGCGGACAGCTTTCTGCCGGCGTCCTTGAAGCGGTCGAGCGTGATGCCCTGGTCTTCAACGCGCATCAGCACCGCCTGGCTGTTGACGATGTAGGGGTCGGAAAAATCCATCGCCTTCTTGCGTTCCTCGGTGATCGAGACACCCGACGCGACGAGGTCGAAGCTGCCCTGGTCGAGGGCTGCGAAGATGCCGTCCCAGCCGGTCGTGACGAATTCGGCCTGGCAGTTGATCTTGGCGCAGACGGCGTTGACCACATCGACATCGAAGCCGACGACCTGTCCGGTCGCCGGATCGATGCTCTCCATCGGCGGCGAGGTCGTGTCGGAGCCGACCTTCAGCAGTTTGCCGCCGAGATCGGCAGCGTGCGACACGCTCGAAGCAAGGGCTGCTACAGCCAGGGCAATCATCAGTTTTTTCATGGTTCTCCTCCTTGGATAATTAGCTTTGGGTCAGGCGGCCGCCGAGATTGTCAGGCTGCCGCGCGATCAACGTCGGCCTGAAGACCTGCCGCAACGCCCCAGGGTCCTCCCCCTCCATGCGGCGCAGCAGGAACTGTCCGAGCGTGCGGCCGAGCACCTCGATCGGCTGGTAGAAGGTGGTGATCGGCGGCGTGAAGTAGGCGCTGACATTGATGTCGTCATAGGCGATGACGTCGACATCGACGCCGACCTGGCGGCCAAGGCTGCCAAGTCCCGAGAGCACGCCGAGCGTTGTGGATTCGTTGATGCAGACAAAAGCGGTCGGGGCATCGTCGAGCTGCAGGAAGTCGATCACCGTCTTCCGGCCGAAATGGGTCGAGAGGTCGCCCTCGGCGATCAGTTCCACCGGCGCATCGAGACCCGCCTCGCGGAACGCCCGGACAAAACCGTCGATCCTGTCGATCGCGTACGAGAGCCGCCGCTCCGGATTGACAAGCGCAATGCGACGGTGGCCACCGGCGATCAGTCGCGCGGTCGCCGCATGGGCGGCCCATTCGTTGTCGATGTCGACATGGGCATAGTCGAGATCCTTGTGGCAGCGCCCCATCGAGACGAAGGGGAAATGCTCGGCAACGAGCAGATCGATGCGCGGGTCTTCGGCGAGAATGCCAGAGAAGATCAGGCCATCGGCCAGCCCCTGATCGACGATCCGGCGCGCGGCTTCAGCACCATCGGCCGCATCGCGGATGACATGCACGGACATGCGATAGTCCGTGCCATCGAGCGCCTGGCTGATGCCGCTCAAGGTCTGGGTGTACTCGACGCCGTCCCACTCGTAGTCACGCGCGGCAGTGACCGGCATCAGCACGGCGGCTTGAAAACTCTTGCCGGTGCGAAGCGCCATCCCGCGCGCGTTGGCTTGGTAACCGACCTCGCGTGCCGCCTTGTAGATGATGTCTCTTGTCGCCGGGGCGACCACGGGAGATTCGCGCAGCGCCTTCGAGATCGTGGCGATGGAATAGCCCGTCATCTCGGCCAAGGTCTTGATTGTCGGCGTCGGTGTGCGCCGCACCCTGTGGATCTCAGTCGCCATGCACCCTCCCAGGCCCCGGCCTTCTCCTGGAGATTAGAGGTAGCAGCCAATAAAAACGTTTTCAAGGAAAATAAAAACGTTTTTATTTTGGATGATACGCATGCAGAAAAGGCGCGGTCGCCGCTAGCGGCACCGGCCTTGACCAGCGGGGCATCAATTTTTCAACGATTGAGAGATGCAGCTAGCTCAGTGAGCAGTATAGGCGCCGTCTACGAGGTGAACGCTTCCGGTGATGAAACTCGCCTGCTCCGACAACAGGAAACAGATCAGAGCCGCTACCTCGTCTGGCGTACCGCGACGTCCCATTGGTTGCAGCGACATCATGCGTCTACTGCTTGCCACGTCCGCATTCTCTGAAGAGAGCGGCGTGTCGATCCAGCCAGGCGCCACGGCATTGATGCGAACCCCAGCTCGGGCATACTCGATCGCGGCCGCCTTCGTCAGCCCAACCACTGCGTGCTTGGCGGCCGTATAGGCGGCAGCGGTCGGCAGCGCGACTGAGCCCAGAATGGAAGACGTGTTGACGATGGCGCCCCCACCTTGCGCCACCATGGCCGCGATCTCGTACTTCATACAGTAGAAAACGCCATGCAAGTTCACGTTCATCAATGCATGCCAGCCATCGAGTGGATAGTCGGCTGTCGCCTTGCGGATGCCTTCGATGCCGGCGTTGTTGACCGCCAGATGCAGACCACCACAGGTCTGCACGGCGAACGCCACCAGCTTTTCCACCGCGGCGGGATCGGCGACATCGGCCGCGACATCGTGGGCCTTGCCCCCGTTCGCGCGAATTTCTTCGGCAACCAGGCGCACGGCGGCAGCGTCAACATCCGCAGCAACTACTTCCGCTCCCTCAGCAGCGAGTTGCCGGCACACGGCTGCGCCAATTCCGGAACCGGCGCCCGTCACAAGCGCAACCTTCCCAGCGAAGCCTAGATTCATACTGTCATTCCTAACGTTTAGCTTTCGACCAATCCAGCGCGCGCGACATCGCAAGTCATTCCATGAAATGCACTCGAAGCCCCGATCTTCCAATCAAACAGCAGCAGCAACACACAAGAATCGCGATATTTTTTACCCGATTCATGCACTGCACCCAGGCCCTCTTTCCAGATATACAGTCCTTTCTGTCCAATTCACCCGGAACGCGGGTGAAAAACCTGGAGTGTCATTACCTATCCTGTTGCCGGGTGTAGTTCATTGGAACTTGGACAGAGAATATTGTAATGCTAAAAAACGAATCGGGGCGCACCATTTTTCTCAGCAGGTAAAGATGGACAATCACCGCATTACACGGAGATTCCTGGTCATCGGCAGCCTTGGGCTGTTGGCCGGGTGCAGTTCAAGTTGGCCGCGCGTTTCGTTTCCATCCCTGTATGGCGGAACGCCCGGCGTCGATCGCCGCTACCGAAAACAACACGTCCGATACGACGGCAACGAGCCAGCCGGAACGATTGTTGTGGACACCACGCAACGCTACCTCTACTCGATCGAAGATGGTGGATGGGCGATGCGCTACGGAATAGGCGTCGGAGAGGAGGGCCTTACCCTCAAAGGCCAGGCCGTTGTCGGCCGAAAGGCCGAATGGCCGTCATGGACGCCGACCGCAAGCATGATCAGACGCAAGCCGGAGCTGGCGCAATACGCCGGTGGAGTTTCCGGCGGTCCCCACAACCCGTTGGGGGCGTCGGCCCTATACCTTTATCGCAACGGTCAGGATACCAAGTTCCGCCTCCACGGCACGAACGCACCTTGGACCATAGGGCAGGCGGTTTCCAACGGCTGCATCCGACTTACGAACGACGATATCGTTGATCTCTACGCGCGGACGCCAGTTGGAACTCCGGTATTGATCATTTGATGATGTACTCTATCTGAGTGCGGTATTGGGGTAAGGCCGACATGCATTTAAATCTTCAAAGTTTGGTAACGATAATCCGACTGACGAGTGTGCCCTTTCCGCACTAGGCCGAATCTCGAAATGCCACTAATACTATGAATGTTGCCTTCGAATAACCATTCCGATCACAGAGGGAAGGAAATATTGATGAGCAGAATTCTAATCGTAACAGTTGCGTTGCTTTCCGTTGCCAGCCTCTCCGCTTGCGGAACAATCGGCAAAGGCAAAGGCAAGGCCCCGCCACCGGTGGCCGAAGAACCGGCGCCCGTCTACAAATAGTGACTGACGCTAATTCGGGGAGGA
Organism: Ensifer sp. GW101-20A05; assembly: GCF_059424735.1. Taxonomy (NCBI): domain Bacteria; kingdom Pseudomonadati; phylum Pseudomonadota; class Alphaproteobacteria; order Hyphomicrobiales; family Rhizobiaceae; genus Ensifer; species Ensifer sp. GW101-20A05. Next base: position 114,983 of record NZ_JBWKZT010000016.1, read on the forward strand.
TCTCACGGTCCTCCCCGCCCTGAATGATCGTGGCCGCCTTGGCCATGCGTCGTGGCGCGTGGATCGATAAGCCCAGGCGGCAAGTTCAAGTGCCCATTGGAATTCGGGAGATTTGGCGCAGTAATGACGCGTGTATTAGGTCGTATTCCGTTCGTCGTCTTAGCCGCCATGGCGGTTACGGCGTGCCAATCGCAAGACAAGGGCCCGCAGCCACGCTATGTCTCAAGCGTTGCGGGCAGCCCATCGCAACAGCGCGATCAGGGCTACTTCATCGAATTCCGCTCGCGTTATGCGCTCAGTTACGGCCATTCCTATGTGGTTTTTGGCCGTCTGACCAAGTCGGGAGCGATGGTCAATCCGGAAGTGGCGGGACTTGCTCCTGCAACAAGCGACACCGCTCCCTACGTGCTGGGCCATCTTCTCCCCGTCCCGGCCGAGACGGGCGTGAGCGACGGTGACCTTGAGGACCGATACAGGTCTGCGAGCTGGCGCGTCATGTTGACCGAACCGGAGTACAGAGACGTCGTCGCCAAAATCCGAAAACTCAAGGCCGAAGCCAAGTTCTGGCATGCGTCGCTCTACAACTGCAACGCGTTTGTGGCCGATATCGCGCGTTCCATGGGATACAAGACACCGGGCATCTGGCTCAGGCCCCAGCAATTCATCACAAGGCTACGCGAGATGAATGGCGGGTAGGCTGACGAGGGCACAGGTTCCCGGCTATCAGGCGACCAAGGTCAGATGCGCCATCGTTGACTACCACCAGCGCCCCTTATGGGCGAGCCGCCATCAGCTTTGGCGCGCACTCCTCAACTTTAGCACCTTGTCAGATCGAAGCGGCGCATGGCAGTCTCGTCCTTTGCCGTTACGGCGATCAGAAGCCGCAACAAAAGCTTAGGTGATTCAACGTGAATATGTCTGTCGCTTCCATTGGCGAAATCGTATGGGTCATAGGCATCGTTGCCTGGTATGTGGTTCGTTACCCGTTCGAGCGTCGTGCAAAGCGTGTGCGGGTGATGAGCAGCCGCCGCTCGGTGACCGATACGATTGGCTTGGCTGCCGCCTTACTAGGCCTTGCGATTTTGCCTGGGTTCTACGTTGCAACAGGAATTCCCGCATTTGCGGACTATCCCGCGCATGCCTGGATGGTGGGGCTTGGGGGCCTCATCTTTGCTTTGGCTCTGTGGACGTTCCGTCGCACCCACAAGGAACTCGGCCGAAACTGGTCGATCTCGCTGGAAATCCGCGAAAAGCATCAACTGATCAGCAAGGGCCCGTATGCCGTCGTGCGCCATCCGATGTATACAAGCTTCCTGCTCATGGCGATCGGCCAGATGTTTCTGCTGTCGAACTGGGTGGCGGGCCTCCTGGGCGTCGCTGGTTTCGCCGTGCTTTTTTTCCTGCGTGTGGACAAGGAGGAGCGCCTGATGCTGGAATTTTTCGGCCCTGAGTATCGCGCCTACATGGACAGGACCAAGCGCATTATACCCTATCTTTACTAGAGGTGGCATGATGCGGGGCCGAGCGGTCAAGCTTTCTGCGGCACGACGCCTTGTCGGGGACCTGATGAGGTTTTCGATAGCCGTGCCCCGGGTGACGGTGCAACGGCAGATGAATATCAGCGCGTTGCAGCGCGCCAGGACGAGCCAGTCGGAACGCCCCTCCTGGACAGTGCTGTTCCTCAAGGGGTACGGGCTACTTTCCAAGGAGACACCGGAGCTCCGCCGGGCCTATGTCAAGCTGCCAAGATCGCAACTCTATGAGTACCCGGGAAGCGTCGCGTCCGTGGCGCACGAGCGCGAACACGAAGGTGAACGGGTTGTGCTTCTCAGTACGATCAAGACACCCGAGCAGCGGTCGATCCCCGAGTTGAGCGCCCTGCTTCAGGAGGCTCGATCCCGTCCCGTTCTTGAGATCAGGGAATTCCGGCGTGCGCTGAAGATTGCGCGCTTGCCGGCGCCGCTGCGGAGGCTGTTGATGTGGCTCGGCCTCAACATGGGACGTCAGCGGGGCCACCGATTCGGGACTTTCCAGTTGTCGGTCTATTCCGGCCTGGGTGCCGAGTCGCTCAATCCGCTGACGCCGCTCACGACGATCTTCAACTATGGCCCGATCGGCGAAGACGGATCGGTCACCGTACGAATTCACTACGACCACCGCGTCATGGACGGCGCCAATGTCGCGCGCGCATTGGCTCGTTTCGAGGAAATACTGAACGGGGAGATCGCTGAAGAGGTGGCGGGCCTTTCCGCGGCTCAAATCCTGCCAAGCACGGCGTCGGAACCGTCAGCATGACATCGGATCAAAAACCACGACTCGCGATTGTTGTAGTCGGAGCGTCCCGAGGCATAGGCAGAGCCATTGCCGAACTTGCCGCGCGAGATGGTGCACCTGCCGTATTGGTCGCACGATCACTTGGGGGGCTGCACGCGGTGGAATCCTCCATCAAGCAGGCGGGCGGCGAGGCATTCTCCCTACCAGTCGATCTCACCGCCGACGATGCGAAGACGGTTCTCGAAGAGTTCCTCGCGCGGGAAAACCTCGTCTGCGACGTCCTCGTCAACAGCGCCGGCTATGGCCTGCGTGGCGCGGCAACCGCTTTGCCGATTGCCGACCAGGTTGGAATGATCGACGTCAATATCCGTGCCCTCGCTGACCTGACATTGCACCTGTTGCCGGGCATGGTAGAGCGAGGCCGTGGCGGCGTTATCAACCTCGCCTCTGTGGCCAGCTTCACCCCCGGCCCGTACATGGCAATGTATTACGCGAGCAAGGCGTTCGTGCGTTCCTTTTCCGAGGCGTTGTACCAGGAGACGCGGAGGACAGGCGTAACGGTGACCTGCGTCGCGCCGGGGCCGGTGTCGACCGAATTCCTCGAAAAATCCGGCGCCAACAGGGCTGCCCTGTTCAAAGCTTTGCCAAAAGCCAGTCCGGAATATGTGGCAGATTGCGCCTGGCGCGGCTTCAAGGCCCGCCGGCGGCTGGTCATTCCGGGAATTTCCGCCAGATTGGCAATCCTGATGGCAGGCATTCTTCCCTCCGCGGCGCTTTTGCCGCTGGTCGGCAAGCTGCAACTGCGCGGCAACGACCCGTGCCCCTGCGGATCCGGGAAGCAGCTCAAGCACTGCTGCCGCGCGGGCCACGCTAAGGGCTGAACAGCCTCGGCGTGATCCGCCTCCACCGCCAGCTTTCGGTGGGATAATTCGCCAAGGTGCGCCCGAACGAACCGGGTTCCGACCGTTGCCCTCGTCACTGGGCTTTGGCGTCAGTGGAAAGGAAACGCGCTTCCCACTCGCTTTCCGGAATTTCATCACCAACCTGAAATTCGAAGGCGACGACGCTTTTGATATCCGGCGCGACAGCGCAGCCAAACTTGATGTTGAACCAGCGTCCCCTGCTGCGAAAGGCCGCCCCATCGGCGCTGAGTTTCCGCCCGGACAGCCTGATCTTGGCCATTGCGTAGGCGACGAGAGTGTCCGGTTTGAAGTTCGCCTTCCAGCGATGAACTCGCTATGGCCTCGAGATTGCAGAGCTGGACGATCTGCTCATCGGCTGCAAGCTGCGAGAGCCCTTCCAGCGCCTGCCAGCTGCGTGGATCGGCGAGTATCGCCGCCGAAAAGAACTGTTTTGCTTGAATGACCGGGCGAGCATTCCGGCGGTGGGGTGGCTGTTTCCACGGCCGGCTCCGTCTCTGGCACTGGCTGCGCCGCCGGCGATGCAGTCTGTAGCTCAAGCACTGGCTGCACGACATCCGGGCGAAGCACGCGGCAATTCCAGTATCTGAACGTGATCGCCTCATCCGGGGTGGGAACGGGTCGCCGAGGCGGCGGGAGAAGGAGGAGCGCCAACACGGCGAGGGCATGAATGAGGAGAGCAAGCACAAGGCTTCGCCAGATCGTTGTCTCATTGCGGCGACGCGCTACTGCTTGCACCGATCAGATCATCCCATGCGCGACACCGGTCACAACCACTCCTGGCGGCTGTGACGCTACCACCAAGCCAAAGATAGAAAAGCCGCCGCCAACAACCTGTCAGCGGCGGCTTGAAACCCATATTCTTGCGGCGGCGCGCCGATATCAATCCATGTCGTCGTTTTCGGGTACGCTCATGTGATCGCGGTTGCCGTAGATGATCTCGCGCTTGCCGACATGGTTCGCCGGGCCGACGAGGCCTTCCTTTTCCATGCGCTCGACCAGCGAAGCCGCCCGGTTGTAGCCGACGCCGAGGCGGCGCTGGATGTAGGAAGTCGAGCACTTCTTGTCGCGCAGCACCACCTTGACCGCCTGGTCGTAAAGTTCGTTGCCGTCTTCCGACGCAAGTGCGCTCTTGTCGAACACCGGCGTCTCTTCCTGCGGTTCCTCTTCCTCTTCTTCCGCCGTGACGGTTTCGAGATATTCCGGGCGCCCCTGCGTCTTCAGATGTGCGACCACGTGTTCGACTTCCAGGTCGGAAACGAACGGACCATGCACGCGGGCGATGCGTCCGCCGCCCTGCATGTGCAGCATGTCGCCCTGTCCGAGCAGCTGCTCGGCGCCCTGTTCGCCGAGGATCGTGCGGCTGTCGATCTTGGACGTCACCTGGAAGGAGATGCGGGTCGGAAAGTTCGCTTTGATCGTGCCGGTGATGACGTCGACCGACGGACGCTGCGTCGCCATGATCAGGTGGATACCGGCGGCGCGCGCCATCTGCGCCAGCCGCTGGATCGCGCCTTCGATCTCCTTGCCCGCGACCATCATCAGGTCGGCCATCTCGTCGACGATGACGACGATATAGGGCATCGGCGCCAGGTCCATTTCCTGCTGCTCGAACAGCGGCTCGCCGGTGCCCTTCTCGAAGCCGGCCTGGACGGTGCACATCACGGGCTCGCCCTTTTCGCGGGCGGCGGCTGCGCGCTGGTTGTAGCCGTCGATGTTGCGAACGCCGAGCCGCGACATCTTGCGGTAGCGGTCCTCCATCTCGCGCACGGCCCATTTCAGCGCCATTACCGCCTTCTTCGGATCGGTAACGACAGGCGTGAGCAGGTGCGGGATGCCGTCATAGACGGAAAGTTCGAGCATCTTCGGATCGACCATGATCAGGCGGCACTCTTCCGGCTTCAACCGGTAGAGCAGCGACAGGATCATGGTGTTGATCGCCACCGACTTGCCCGAACCGGTGGTGCCGGCAACGAGCAGATGCGGCATCTTTGCGAGCTCGGCAATCACAGGCTCGCCGCCGATTGTCTTGCCCAGGCACAGCGCCAGCTTGTAGCCGGTCTTGCGGAAATCGACGGATTCGATTAGCTCGCGGAAATAGACGGTCTCGCGGGTCGCGTTCGGCAGTTCGATGCCGATGACGTTGCGGCCGGGCACAACCGCGACGCGGGCCGAAAGCGCCGACATGGAGCGGGCGATATCATCTGCAAGGTTGATGACCCGCGACGATTTCACGCCGGGTGCCGGCTCGAACTCGTAGAGGGTCACGACCGGCCCCGGGCGGACGTGGATGATCTCGCCCTTGACGCCGAAGTCTTCCAGCACGCTTTCAAGCAGGCCGGCATTCTGTTCCAGTTGCTCCTGGGTCATGAAGAAGCCCTGGCCGACAGGTGCTTCCTGCAAAAGGTCCTCGGAGGGGAATTCGTAGGCGACCCCCGCAAATGTGCGTTCAACCACCCCGATTGCCGGCATTGTGTTCGGCGCACGCGTGACCTGCGCCGGCATGGTGATCGCCGCCTTCGATGCGACGGGCGCCGGCTGCTCGACCTCGACCGGCTCGGCCTCGATGATTTCCGGTTCAGCCGCAGCCGTGGCTGCAGGCGCATCGGCAACGGCAGCATGCGTCGGCACGACGGCCGGAGCTTCCGCCGCCGCGGAAGCGGGCTCATGCGAAACCGCGACAGTCTCTGCCTTTGCGCCGCGGACGTCGACGACACGGAACAGCGAGGTGATCGCCGTCGGCGGCATGCGACGGATTTCGATGGGGCGTACGGGCGCTGGCGGAGTGACCGCAACGGGAGCAACGGCAGTAGGAGCGACGAGGGGCGTCATCGGTGCCGGTGCGGCGGTCTCGAGAAAGGGCTGCGGACGCGCGGCATCTTCGCCGACAAGGTCGATATCATCGGCCGGACCCAACTCGAAGAAAGCAAAATCCGACAGGAAGACCGAATGCTGGGCACCCGGATCGGCCGGCGTGCCGGCTGCTGGCTGCGCCTCTGCGACCGGCTGGGATACGGCGATCGGCGTCGTGAGAACCGGTGCAAGCGCGACAGCGTCATCGGCCTCGACGCGATCGAGCATCGCCGGCTCGATCGTGTTTTGCGCCGCAGTCCACGTCGGCAACTGGTTGGTGAGCATGCGCAACAGTTCGGACGGGCTATAGGATGGCAGCGTGACCTCGACCTGCGGCGCGTCTTCAGAGGCAGGGGCTGATGCTTCCATCTGCGCCGGCTCGACCGAAGCAGACACGACGGGCTCGACAGTTTCTACCAAGACCGGAGCAGGTTCCGCCGCCACCGCGACGGTTGCCTCTTCGACTGCGGCTGCCGTTTCGCTTTCGTCCACCTGCGGCGCCCGCCGCTTCATGAATTCACGTTCGGGCGTGCGGGTAAAGCGGACATTCGGCGCCAGGAAGAAATGGCTCTCCCAGGTGGAATCGCCGTAGTGGCCGGCAATGTCCGAAAGGGTCGGCAAGGGTTCGCTCATCGTCGACGTCACCTGTGCAGGAGCGTAGGCGGAACCCTGCCCGTAGAGGCGGGTCGCACGGCTCATAGTTTCGACCTGCTGGTTTGCCGGTCGGCGGGGCGCCTCCGGCGCCTCGTACAACTGATAGGGATCGGCGGGTTCCGCCTCATGGGTGGGCATACCGCTCAACGCATCATCCTGCGGTCCATCGAAATAATCCGCCTGGTTTGCATCATGCAAAGCAGCCTGTGAGAAGTTTGTCCTGGGAATACGCATGGGTCCTGGAAGAGCTAGAGAGATCGCCGCGGGGCCTTCTAAGCGATAGGAAATGAAGGTTAACAACTCCCTTCCAACGCCCCGTTTCGAGCCGGGGTTCGTGGTCGATTGCCGCCTTTCTGTGGGCTTCATGCAACGGCAAGGCCCGACGCCTCAAGGGCGCCGCGACCTGCTGTCGCTGGCCGCACGCGGCTGAAAATATTTCTGGAGGAAGAGCCAAATTGACGGATGGGTCCAGCGCCTGTGGTGGCGCGCTATCAGTACCACCAGAAAAACGAATCGGGCCGGCGCGCAGTTAAATGGCGGGACTGCGGACTCTCACCCGCCTGCCTCCTTGCGGCGCTGAATTTCCCGAAGCCGATCGCGGTTGCGATTGCCGATGTAAGCGGCCTACCCTGAAGAGAAGATTGTCGGGAGTGACGATGCTTTGCATGATCGTGTAGACGCGGTCGAACCATCGACCCGAACATCAATCCCGACCAAGACGAGGGCTCAGGTGGCGTCCGCTGCCCGAGCCAGTTCGGTCAGCCGCTCCTGACCGATCGTCTCGACGAGACTGAGGAGATGGCCCGTCCGCTCGAGAAGCCAGGCAAGCGCTTCCTCGGTGATTTCAAAGTGTTTGGAGTAGCGTGCCTTCACATAGGCTTCGTTCAGAACGTTGTGCCATGCGCTGAAGCGATGCTGGTCCCGCGGCCAAGCATCGACGAGCCGCTAAGCAGAACGTCTGGGCCTTAACGCCGCGGGCGCAAAATCGCGCCGCGCGTCCAGCTCGGTGCAATCGCAAAGGTAAAGGAACCTTTTGGAAACTGCCACGCCACGCGCAGACGAGGGAAACATGGACACGCCGGATTTCGTCAACACTGGCTCGCCCTGTGTGAGCAAGCAGAAGATTTCGAGTTACTGGCATACAGCGAATGGGGACCGGATACTGTCCCGACCAGTCGTTGACGGTCAACAGCGTGACACCCTCCACGTTCGATTGGGCGACCAAAATCCTATCAAACGGGTCGTTATGGATCGCTGACAGTCCATCCACCGATACTGCGTGTTCGCACCAGGCAGCCGGAGCGCATGATGGCGGTGGAGCAAACGACCACAGCTGTTGGCGAGACCGATGGATGATAATGAACGGATATTGCCGGCTTCGAAGGCTATCGAACCGCCGGCCTGCACGAATTCACTTCCCTTGACGAACCCCGCGGCGGTCGCGCTGCGTGACGTCGCCACGCTGCGGTCCCTCAAGGGCAAGATCATCGTTGTCGAATGTAGGGCATGCCGGAGATATGGGGAACTCGAACGCAAAGCCTTGGTGACGAGATTCAAGGCGACCTTCCCGCTATCCAGGCTCCGACGCGCCCTTGTCGGCGGATGTGAGCGAATGTGCGCCGATGGGCTGGATCGGTGTGATGCCCGTTTGTCCGCCAGAGACCCCTCTGAGTAAAGTTCTCGACGGAAAGGCGGTCGTTATCGTCCGTAGTTGCCGCAAGATCGCTCATTGAATAGGCTCAGCGATAATGTGAGACCTGCTCAGTTGACGAGGACGTCTATGGCCATCGGTACCGTGAAGTTTTTCAATCAGGAGAAGGGTTACGGATTCATCTCTCCAGAGAACGGCGGAACAGACGTGTTCGTCCATGTGTCAGCCGTCGACGGGGGAACGCTTCTTCGCGACGGGCAAAAGGTCAGTTACGAGATTGGTCAGGACCGCAAAACCGGCAAATCCCGAGCCGAAAACGTTCGGGCGGTCTAAGCGATAGCGTTCGCTGGCCACAGAACTAATCATGCGAGAGGGCCGACCATCTCGACCGATCTCAGATCGGCCGCCAATCTCTGGTCGCCAGACTATCCCTGGGGACGAACCCGGGAGCAACTTGAGGAGGACTGCTTGCGATCGAGCGAGAATGGGGCCAACCGGCAGACCTCAGCCGCGCAGCGCCGAGTCTCGTCGACGACACAGCGGAACGGGAGTGGTTCGCAGCTTACCTGCGCAATTCGGCCTCCCCCGCCGATGCGATCTCCTTATGGCGCTGGAGCGTAGAGATCGATGCGCGCGACATCCTGCCGGCGATCCGCGTTCCGACGCTGATTACACAAAGAAGCGGCGACCGCTGGGTCCGACCTGAGGAGGGCCGTTATCTGGCAGACCGCATTCCCGGCTCGAAATATGTTGAGTTGCCTGGCGACGATCATATCATCTGGGGCGCAGATTCTGACCGGCTGATGGACGAGATCCAGGGGTTCTTAGTGGCCGCCGTTCCGTCCGCTCCAATTGAGAGCGCCTTGCTAACGGTTTTGCGTGTCGAAGTTCAGGGCGCCATGCAAGACCCCGGCAAGGTGGAAAACTGGCAGACTGAGGCCCTTCGACAGCTTCGCACCGCCGGTGGTCAGAAGATTGAACTTGGGGAGGCCGCGCTTGTCGCCATGTTCAGGCAGCCCACGCAAGCGATCAACTGTGCATTCGACCTTCTCAACAATCTGCATCGCATCGGTCTAGATATTCGCGCAGCCATTCACATCGGCGAGTGCGAGAAGCGCGGCGATGTCTATTCAGGTCCGGTCCTAAAGCTTGCTGCCGGGTTCGCCGCTCGTGCCGGGCCAGGTGACATCATCGCGTCCCGCACCGTGCGCGATCTTACCGTCGGCGCAAATTTCATCTTTGATCCCCGCGGGGAGCTCGACCTGCCCGGCATCCCCGGGCCGTGGCCGTTCTTCGCAGTTTGGTCCTGCCTCTCAAACCTAGAACGCCTGAAGGCGCTGCGCTGCGGCAGCTTCAAACCTTGCGGGCTGGGTTCCCGCCCGTTAACCATCTAGAGACGCACAAATCGGAAACAAAGCACGAGGCATAGTGACGTCTTCACCTGCAGTCGTCGCCCATATTCGCGATATCGATAGCATGTAGGCTGCTCATAGGACCTCAGAACCTACTTCCGAGAAGCGGTTGGGCCACAGGGAATTCAATGACGACCCCTAAGCGGACCTTTGCCGCCGATGGCATGCGTATCATGCGGTATTTTGCTATGCAGGTGCTCGGTAATCAGGCACCCTCTCAGGGTTGCAAGCGTCCCGGCATGGAAGCGCTGCCAACGATTGCTCCTGTTTCTTCTGGCCTGGCGCCTTCTGGTTTCCGACCGTTGTGGCTGAACGAGCGGACATTGGTTCGTACTTCTTGGTAGACGCTGCTCCGCTTGGCCAAGAGGAGGGGTTTCATGCGTCGCTATGGAATAAAAAGCATTTCTCGTGGCGTGGTTGCTGCGCTGGGTTTCACGGCGTTGACCGGGTTTGGCTGTGCGGCGGCATTCGCGCAGACGGTAACTGGGGCACCTGGAGCAACGATCACGCTGGACGGCAAGCAGCTTCCGCCCCCCACGCCGAATTTCGGTGGGGTGATTAAGGAGAAGGCCTCGGAATCTCAGCCTTGGTGGGCTCCGCGCGTCACGCCGCCAAAAGGCGCGCCGAACGTGTTGCTGATCATGACGGATGACCAGGGATTTGGGGCACCAAGCACCTTCGGCGGCGTCATTCCCACGCCTGCGATGGATCGCATCGCCAACCAGGGCCTACGCTTCACGAATTTCCACTCGACGTCGCTCTGTTCCCCATCAAGGGCAGCGTTGATCACGGGGCGAAACCATCATTCGGTTGGTGCCGGCGTGGTGGGCGAGATCGCTACCGGATATCCAGGCTACGACTCGATCATACCGATTGAGAAGGGCACCATTGGCACGATCCTCAAGGAGAATGGCTACGCGACGTCGTGGTTTGGCAAGAATCACAACACACCTTCCTATCAGTCGAGCCAGGCTGGGCCGTTCAATCAATGGCCGAACGGAATGGGCTTTGAATATTTCTACGGCTTTGTGGGCGGTGACGCCAGCCAATGGCAACCGAACCTTTACCGCAACACGACGGCCATCTACCCCTTTGAAGGCAATCCGAGCTGGAACCTGGAAACCGCCATGGCCGATGAGGCCATCCAGTACATGAAGCAATTGAAGGAGATTGCACCCGACAAGCCCTGGCTGGTCTACTACGTACCGGGTGCCACGCATGCACCGCATCACCCCACCCCGGAATGGGTGAAGAAGATCGGCGACATGCACCTCTTCGACGAGGGGTGGAACAAGCTGCGCGAAACGATCTTCGCCAACCAGAAGCGGCTCGGTATCATGCCCGAGAACGCTCAGCTGACGCCGTGGCCGAAAGAGCTGCCGGAGTGGGATAAGCTAAGCCTTGAGGAGAAAAAGCTCTTCATCAAGCAGGCGGATGTCTACGGCGCTTACCTCGCCTATGCCGACAACGAGATCGGCCGGGTCATTCAGGCCGTCGAAGATCTCGGTGAACTCGACAATACCCTGATCATTTATATCGGTGGCGACAACGGGGCGAGTGCCGAAGGCATGCTCAACGGCACGCCGAACGAATTCACTACCTTCAATGGCATCCCAGTGCCGGTGAAGGACCAATTGCCCTAGTATCCGTTCTGGGGATCGGAGCGGACTTTCCCCCACTTTGCTGCAGGCTGGGCATGGGCGATGGACACGCCCTTCAAGTGGGTGAAGCAGGTGCCGTCGCACTTTGGCGGAACCTCGCAAGGGGTGGCGATGTCCTGGCCCGGCCATATCAATGATGTCGGCGGCATCCGCCGCCAGTTCCATCACGTCATCGACATCGTGCCCACCATCCTCGAGGCGACCGGCATTCCCGCGCCGGAGACAATCAACGGCATCGTGCAGAAGTCGGTTGAGGGGGTGAGCATGAAGTATACGTGGGACAAGGCAAACGCCAACGTCCCCACCCGACACACGACGCAATACTTCGAGATGCTCGGCAATCGCGCCATCTACGACAATGGCTGGGTGGCGGCGACAACGCCGGCGACCCGCCCATGGGAACTGAGTACCGCGACGCCGCCTGACGTCATATCCGGCTATAACTGGGAGCTCTACAACGTCGACGATGATCCCACCCAGTTCAACGATCTTGCTAGCAAGATGCCCGAGAAGCTCAAGCAGATGCAGGACCTCTTCTACTCCGAGGCGAAGAAGTACAACGTGCTGCCACTGGACAATTCGACGCTTGCCCGCTGGAACACGCCGCGCCCGAACCTTACAGCCGGGCGAACTGAATTTACCTATTCGGGTCAACTGAGCGGCGTGCCGCCCAGTGCTGCCCCAAGCATCTTGAACAAGTCCTATACGATCACGGCCGAGATCGAGATACCCGAGGGCGGCGCTGACGGCATGATCGTTACAGAGGGCGGGCGGTTCGGTGGCTACGGCCTGTTCCTTAGCTGCGGATTTCGGATTAACGGGACAGCGATTCCGGTAAATCCCGGACAGTCGTTTCACTAAATCGCGGACAGTCTCGC